>CANGLW010000003.1 GCA_947454955.1 Comamonadaceae bacterium | reverse complement strand
TTTGCGCAAAAAACCGTGGTCAAAGAAGACCCGCTGTCGCTCAAAACCTGGGTGCAAGCCACCGAACTCATGCCCACCGATGGCATCGTGCTGCAAACCGCCAAAGAGATCACCAAAGGCGCGCGCACCGATGTGGACAAGGCCCGTGCAATTTACGACTGGGTGATTGCCAATACCTACCGCGAGCCCAAAGTGAAGGGCTGCGGCACGGGCGACATCAAGGCCATGCTGGAGACCGGCAACATGGGCGGTAAGTGCGGCGACATCAACGCGCTGTTTGTCGGCTTAAACCGCGCTGCGGGTGTGCCTGCGCGTGATGTGTATGGCATTCGCTTGGTGCCTTCAGCCTTTGGCTACAAAGAACTCTCGGGCAACCCTGCCAACCTGGCGCGTGCGCAGCACTGCCGCGCTGAGGTGTTCCTCAAAGACTACGGCTGGGTGGCCATGGATCCGGCCGATGTGGGCAAGGTCATGCGCCTGGAAACTGCCGAGTGGCTCAAGACCACCAAGCACCCGGTGGTGGCCCCCGTGAACAAAGCGCTGTTCGGTGGTTGGGAAGGCAACTGGTTAGCCTTCAACACCGCGCACGATGTGGCGCTGCCAGGCTCGCAAGGCCCTCGTATTGGGTTCTTCATGTACCCCAATGGCGAGAACGCCGAAGGCCGTTTTGATTCGCTAGAGCCCGATCAGTTCAAGTACAGCATCACGGCCAAAGAAATCAAAGCCTGACGACATCAGCGCGCTGAAATAGCGCTCTGAAACTGGCGCTAAATTGCGCCAACAAAAAAGCCCGCTGCGTGATACCAGCGGGCTTTTTTTGTGATCGATGAACTACTTGGAATTGGTGGACGTGTTGGGCTTAATGGATTTAGATTGGGCCACTGCCTGAGCTTGTTGCTCACCAGTTTGGTAGTGGGGAACTTTGAAGACCAGGCGCTTGGCGCGTTGAACAAAGCTGTTGCTGCCCTGAATTTCCTCCACCCAATAGCGGTCAGCCAGTGCGATGTTCTGTGACAGGCTCAGCTCAAACGCGTCTTGTGAAAGTTGGCCACCAAACATGTAAAGCTTGCCATCAACCATGCGCCAGCGGTCGGCATCACCGCCCCAAGGAATGCCGAACATGATGCCGTTGGCGCAATAGCCGCCGTACTGCGGAAGGTATTTGTCGGGCGATTGGTCAAACAGTTGTTTGCTTTGTGCGTTGGCAAAACGAAAGTCCACGCCCTCATAACGGCTGGTGAACTCGGGGCTGCCCTGCACATAGCGGCCCTGGGTGAAGTAAGCCGTCACGTCAGCGCCCTTGAGCATCAGGTTGCTGTGGACGTCATCCGACACAGCGTTGACAGGCTTGAGTTTGCTCGAGGGGTTTTGCGCCATCATGGCGCCGCAACCGGCCAGGGCGAAGGACAGGGTCAGCACAGCGCTGATGGATTTCAACATGGTCAGTCCGGTGAGTTAGGTCGCTGATGTTAAGGCACCGTGGCTCAGGCCAGAAGGCGCGGTTGCCGCGTGATGCCATTCTGTATAAGGCGCTGGCCAGCCCAGAAGTTCGCTGGCGCGCAAGCAATCCACGCGGAGTTGCCGCTCATCAGGCGCCGACAAATGCAAGATGCCGTAGCGGTAACTGCCCAGCCACTTTTGGTCACGCGCTCGCTCTGAGCGTGATTTCTTGAACGCGAACAGCAGGGCTTGCGGAAAGGCAGCCAGGAGTGCTTGCTCTTGCTTGTGACCGGGCATGCTCACCGGGTCTTGGCTTGAAAAGCTGCGGTACACAAAACTGGCGGCTGCACCTGCAACAGGTACTGCCACGGGCAGCAAAGCGGGGTCTCGGCCGTGGGCCAACTCTAAGGCGAATTGGTGCAGATCGACGCCCCGAACTTGTTGGTAAAGGTCGGAGAACTGCGAGGCCATGCGGGGGTTGAACTCGATGACCTTGAGCGCATCGCTTTGGGCATCGTAGAAAAACTCCATGTTGAACAAGCCGTGTGAGAAACCCACGGCTTTGAGAAAACGCCGCGCCACTTCCAATGCACGGTCTTGAATGTGGGCCGGCAATTTGCTGGGCAACTCAAAGCGCATGAACGCGTTGGTGCCCGGGTAATGCACAGCGTCCACCACACCGATGGCGCGCACGTCGCCATAGAACACATAGCCATCCAAGTTGTATTGATGACCGCTCATCGGTGTTTCCAGCAACAGGCTGTGGGCGGTGCCGGCTTGCGGTAAACGTTCGCGGGCGATGCGCTCAAACGGTTCGACCAAATGGCGTATGACCCAAAGTTCCCAAGCACCAAAGCGGGTGTGGGCTTGCAGTTCGTCGCGGTTGTGCACGGTACGTGCCAACACCGAGAAGGCCGCTTTGATGGGTTTGACAAACGCCGGGTAAGCCACGCCCTCAGGCGCAGCTTGTCCGTAGCTGGCTTGCAAACGCTCGAAGTCGCAATTGGCTTCAGGACAGATGCGCGCGAGTACCTCGCGTGCATACAGTTTGTGTTGGCAGGCCAGCACGGCTTTGACAGGCGTACCTGGCCAAGCCATGCGCTCAGCCAACAGCGCTGCAGCCAAGGCGCCGAATTGTTCATGCTGTGAAGTCACAGCCGTCCAGCCTTTGCTGGGGGCGAGGCGGGCCAGTTTGTCGACAAAGCGGTTCAGGTCGAAATTGACCAACTGCGCGTTGCTGGGAAAGCTGAACAGGTCAAAGCCTGCCGTGTCCTGGGGGTAGCTATCCGCATGGCGGGCAAAGCCCACGCGGTCCCAGTCGTAGTTGAAAAGGACGAGGCTGCTCATGGTTTGTTCAAGGACCAGTCGTAGTCCAGGAAGGTCACAGACAGGCCCTTGGCGCGCAATTTGTCACGGCCGGCGGGATCGTCGCTGAGTTGGTCGGCATAAAAAGCCCACACATCGTCGAGCTTCTTGAAGCCGCGGTCGCCGCGCTCAAAGTCCTCGCGGAACCACTTGAAAATACTGCTCACCTCCACTTTGCCGCTGGCCGCGTTGTAGCGGTTGCGGGTGCGGTCGGCCATGAAACGCAGCATGCCGTCATCGAGCTGGGCATCGAGTTTGTTGGCGGTGAAAGCTTCAGGGCGCAGGGCAGGGCAGCCGATGCTGGCGCAATTCACAGCGGCATGCACACGCGGGTCACGGTAAATCGGACGCAGTTGTTCGTGCTCAATCCAATCAAGCTCGCGCGATTCGCCCAGCAACTGAAAAAATTTGTTTTTCCAGGGCGATTGGAACAAGCTGCCCAGGTCTTTGATGGAGGCGAGCTTGGGGTATTTGCTCAGGATGAGTTCAAGCGTGAAGCCGTTGTAGGCATTGATGAGAAAGGCCATGCGCTGTTCGCGGCCCCAGCCATTGAACTGAGTCTGGCTAACCGCTGACCATTCCCCCAGAATTTTTTGCAGGCTGCTGCGCTCGGTCAGCAAGGTGGCGTAGTCCACCCGCGACTGCTTGTTGTCAGCCAGCCAGCGCACATGCTTTTTGAGCAGCGCATCCCAGCTGGCATAGCTGTGGTCAAACGGTGTGGCCTGCGCGAAGCTCAGCGGCGCGAGGCCCCAGCCGATCAGGGCTTGTAGGAAAAAACGTCGAGGTTCAGACATGGATGTGCTTGGCCATGAGGGCTCATCGAGTGTGTCTGCAAGGCAAGGCGTTGATGCCCCGATAAGGGCGGTGAATCTGGTGTTCTCAGTGTGAACTGAACGACTTAACCCCTGCGCCAGCGGTGGTAACGCGCCACCCACACCAGCAGCCGCTCGGGCTGGTGCGCGCGCTTCCATTGGCCGGCTGCGTACTTGTTGGATTCGGCCAGGGTGGGGTAGGTGTGAATGGTGCCCAGAATTTTGTTGAGCCCCAAACCGTGGCGCATGGCCAGAACAAATTCGGCCAGCAAGTCGCCCGCATGGGTGCCTGCGATGGTCACGCCCAAGATGCGGTCTTTGCCAGGGACGGTGAGCACTTTCACAAAACCATGGGCTTCGCTGTCAGCGATCGCGCGGTCCAGGTCATCGATGTCGTAACGCGTGACCTCGTAGGCCATGCCTTGGGCTTTGGCCTCTTGTTCGTTCAAGCCCACCCGCGCCACCTCGGGGTCGGTGAAGGTGGCCCAGGGAATTACCGAGTAATCGGCCTTGAACTTTTTCACCTCACCAAACAAGGCATTCACACTGGCGTACCAGGCCTGGTGCGCGGCGGTGTGGGTGAACTGAAAAGGGCCTGCCACATCGCCTGCTGCGTAAATATTGGGGTAGATGGTTTGCAGGTACTCGTTGGTGTCCACAGTGCGGTGGGTGGGAATACCCAGCTCTTCCAGGCCGTAGCCACTCAAGCGGGCGGAGCGACCCACCGCGCACAGCAGTTGGTCGAAGGGAATGCGCAGTTCGCCTTCGGTGTTCGTGACCACCAGCACACCACCTGCGTGATGGCCGACCTCTTTGTTGTCAAAAGAAAACAGGTCTTGCGCATTGTCTTTACTTGTTGGGTTGCTATGTCTTTCATAGCTGACGGCGCGGTAACCGGTCAGCACTTTGACGCCATCGCTGCTCAAAGCTTGTCGCACCAACTCGCTCACCTCAGGGTCTTCGCGCAGCATGAGGCGCTCGGCCATTTCCACTTGTGTGACTTGTGCGCCCAAGCGGGCAAAGCTTTGTGCGAGTTCGCAGCCTATGGGGCCACCACCCAAGACCACCAGGCGTTTGGGGATGTCGGTGAGTTGGGTAAAGGTGTCCCACAACGTGTCGCTGGTCACATAGTCGGTGCCATCTTTCAAGCCAGCCAAAAACGGCGGCACCAGGGGCCTGGCACCCGCGGCGATGATGATGTTGCGGGTGGTGAGTTGTTGTGTGCCGCCGTCGTTCAGTGCAACCTCCACCGTCCAGGGGTTGATGATTTTGGCGTAGCCCTGCAGCACCTCCACCCCCAGGCCGGTGTAGCGCTCAATGCTGTCATGCGGCTCAATGGCGCGAATGACCGCATGGATGCGCGCCATGACCACCTTGAAGCTGAACTTGGGTGTGGCGTCGTTCAGGCCATAGCGGCTGGCGTGGCGCATCTGGTGGGCCAGCTTGGCGCTTTTGATGAGGGCTTTGCTGGGCACGCAGCCGTAGTTCAGGCAGTCACCCCCCATTTTGTGCGCTTCCACCAGAGTGACTTTGGCTTTCACTGCCGCAGCAATGTAGGCGCTGACCAAGCCTCCCGCACCTGCACCAATCACCACCAGATTGCGGTCGAACTTGGTGGGACGCACAGACGCCCAGCGCTGATAAACCTTGCGACGCTGCAGCGCATCCACCACTTTTTTCGCGACCAGTGGAAACAAGCCCAGCAGCGCAAAACTCAAGAGCAAACCTGGCGAAAGAATGCCGCGTAAGGAATTGAGTTGTGCCAGTTGCGTGCCGGCATTCACATACACCGCCGTGCCTGCGAGCATGCCCACCTGGCTGACCCAATAAAAGGTGAAGGTTTTCATGTGCGTCAAACCCATCACCAGGTTGATCACAAAAAACGGCACCACCGGGATGAGGCGCAAGGTGAACAGGTAAAACGCGCCGTCTTTGGCGATGCCGCGGTTGATGTCGGCCAAGCGTTGTGCAAAGCGTTGCTCCAGCGTTTCACGCAACACAAACCGTGCTGCCAAAAAGGACACGGTAGCGCCCAAACACGATGCAAACGACACCAGCAGCAAGCCCCACCCAAAGCCGAATATCGCACCGCCCGCCAGCGTCAAAATGGCTGCGCCTGGTAAAGACATGGCCGCCACCAGCAGGTAAATGACGAAGTAGCTCACCCCCACGGTGAGCGGCTTTTCTTGGAACAAAGCGGTGAACGACGATTGGCTTTCTTTGAGGTAAGACAGACTTAAAAAACGCCCCAAGTCCAGCGCGATGAACAGCGCCACCATCAACACCACCAAGCCCAGCAGGCTGAGTTTTCGTAAGTTCATAAGATCAAAGGGTGACCGCTACAGCTTGGGCCAGGCGTGCCAGTGCCAAGCGGTGGGCTTGCACAAGTTCAGAGATGCCCAACGGTTCAGCCACGGGCGTGTGGATGATGGTCTGATGCACTTGGGTGCCTGCGCTCCAACGCGCTTGCAGTTTGATCTGGCGCCCATCTGCGCTCACATCAAAACTTTGAACCTCTACGCGCAAAGGCTGCGCATACACGCCCGAAGGCACCGTGCCGTTCCAGATCTGCGAGACGCCCACGATGACGGCCAAATCAGCTGCCAAGATGCGTTGCGCGCTCTCTGAAGGTAACTCCGCCCAGCGTGCGGCGTGAGCTTGCGGTTTAGGCAGCAGCAGGTTGTCTTGGTTCATGTAGCCGGGCAAACGCACGGGCATGAGTTGCCACACCTGCGAGCTGCTTTGTGTTGATAGCGCCACTGGGCTGTCGGTGGACAGCACCCATTTTTTCTCGGGCGCGACCAGCACAGGGCTGCAAGCCATCAAGGTCAGCGCCAGACCTAAGGCGAAGGTGAGGCGTGTTGTCATGGTGCGGTCTCCTGAGTGCGGCCGCGTAAGAGCGCGTCGGGTTGGCGTTCCAGCAGGCGGGCCAAATCACCCAGCTGGCGGGCGGTGCGTGCGACATCTTGTGCAGCGCGCTCGAGGTTGCGCACCAGCGCTGCGTCTTCGCCGGTGGTGTTGCGCAACTGCGCAGCCGTGTTGGCCAATTCATCAGCCGCTCTTTGGAAAGAGCGCACCAGGGGTGCATCAGGGGCCACGGTGGCCTGCATGCGGTCAGCACTTTGTGCCACGCTGCCCATGGCTTTACCCATGTCTTGCGCGGTTTGGCGGGTTTGAGCCAAAGTGTCTTGGGTGGCGCTGGCCAGGGGTTGCACTTGTTGCTGCAAGCTGCGGGTGAGTTCACGCAAATCTTGGCTGAGTGCCGCCACATTCCCCACGGTTTGTTGAAGCTTTGGGTCGGCCACCAACTGGCGTGTGCTGGCGGCCAGGCCCGCCAGGTTTTGGAAGGCGCCTTTGAGGTCAAGCTCTTCGAGTTGGGCCATGAACGCTTGGATGGTGGTGGGCATGGTGGGGATGCGTGTGGGTGCGCTGGCGTCTTTGCCGGTGCCCTGAGCGTCTTGATGCCCCACCATGGCTGAACGCAAGTCCAGGTCCACATACAACTGACCGGTGAGCAAACTTTGTGTGGCCAGCCTGGCGCTCAAACCCTGTTGCACCAGCGTTTGCAAGGCGGCTTGGGCAGCATCGACAGACTTGTGGTCTGCTGAGCTTGCGCCCTTAGCAGCAGGCACCATTTTTTGCAGCGCGGCTTGGTCAATCATGGCCGCGACCGGAATCAGAATCTGCCCTTGCTGATCGTCGTACGCCAAACCAATGCCGGACACGCGCCCTATGCGCACGCCACGAAACACCACCGGCGAGCCCGTTTGCAGGCCATAGACCGAGCCTTGAAAACGCATCTCGACATCCAAGTGGCGGGTGAGCAGTTGGCCGCCCAGCACATAGGTGATGCTCACCACCAACACAGCCAGGCCCACCACCACAAACAGGCCCACACGAAAAGCGGGTGACTTGTTCATGTGGCGGCCCTTTGTAAAAAGGCTTGCACACGCGCAGGCCCCGTGTGTTGCAGTTGTTGGGGAGAGTCCAAGGCAGTCATGGTTTGGCTTTGGTCATCTAAAAACAGGGCGCGGTCAGCCACCGCAAAAATACTTTCCACCGAATGGGTGATGAGCACAATCGTCGTGCCCAGATGCTGGCGGATGCTCAGCAACAGCTCATCCAAACGGCGGGCGTTGATCGGGTCGAGGCCTGAGGCGGGTTCGTCCAGGTAGAGCAAGTCAGGGTCGAGCATCAAAGATCGGGCAATGGCCACGCGTTTTTTCATGCCCCCACTGAGCTCGGCGGGCAAGGCGTCAAAGCAATCGTCCAAACCCACCAGGGCAAGTTTGAAGCGGGCGCGTTGCATCATCGCATGCTGGGGCAAGGATGTGAACAGTTTGAGGGGCAACATCAGGTTCTCGCCCACCGTCATGGAGCTCCACAAGGCCCCGCTTTGAAACATCACACCGAACTTGCGCCGCAGTGCGCTTAGGTGTTCATCGCTGCATGCGTACAGGTTGGTGTCTTGCAGCCACACCTGCCCGGCATGCGGTTCTTGCAGACCTACCAGGTGGCGCATCAAAGAACTTTTACCGCTGCCGCTGGCGCCCATGATGACGAACACCTCGCCGGGCTGAACTTCAAAATTCAAATCGCGCTGGATGATGCGCTCGCCCCAGGCCATGGTGAGTTGTTGGACGCGCAGCAAGCTCATCAGAACCCCAAGCTCTGCAACACGGCGGTGGACGCGCTGGCACCCACCACAATCCACACCAAAGCCTTGACCACTGCGCGCGTGGTAGCCAAACCCACAGCCTGCGCGTTATGCCCGGCATAAAGCCCCTCGCGGCAACCGGCCAGCACCAGCAAGCCACAGTACATCGTGCCTTTGAACAAACCAATCCACAGGTGCGTCCAGGTCAAGGCCTTGAGGCACTGGTTGAGGTATTCATAAGGCGGCACACCATACAAACCGCTGGCCACGGGCAAGCCCGCCAGCACACCCACCACCATGGCCAGGGCCACGACCATGGGCGCCACCAGCAGCATGCCCAGCAAACGTGGCAACACCAAAAATGCCACTGGCTCAAGGCCCATGGTTTTGAAGGCGTCAATTTCTTCGTTCACCACCATCGTGCCCAACTCAGCGGCAATGGCTGCACCCACCCGGCCGGTGAGGATCACGCCGGTCATGAGCGCGGCAAGTTCACGCACCACACCCACGGTCACCAAATCGGCGATGTAGTTTTCCGCGCCGATGCGGTCAAGCTGCGCGCCACCCATGTAAGCCAACATGAGACCCACCAAAAACGTGGTGAGGCAAACAATGGGCAGGCTGCGCGGACCCATGTGGTCCATTTGGTGCAGCAGGTCAGAGCGGCGGTAAATCGCGCGGCCACGCAACCATAACCACAGGGTGATGCACACCTCACCGATGAACGTCACGGTGAGTTTGGCTTGCGCCCAACTCAGGGCCTGACCCACCCAGAGCGAGAGTTGTTCAAGGGTGTCCGGCGAACTTACGCTGGGTGCGCGTTTGTCTTGCGCCTGCGTGGCTTGCCAAGCCAGATCGATTGAGGCCCTCACGGCCGCAGGCAGACTGCTGGTGTCGAGCGTCACTTGACGTTTGCTCAGTGGCGCAATCAAGGCCCACAGGGCAGGAGCCAAACCTTCATCCCAATGGCTCAAGCCTTGGGCATTCACAACCAGAGATGTGTGAGCAAGACCATCTTGGTTTGAGCTGGTGTTGTCCACATCAGGTGACCAACCGCGCCAGTCACCTTGCAACACCAAGGTCCAGCCCTGGGCGTTTTGCCGCCAAAGGTAGTGGCTGGGCGATGGGGATGGCATCAGGTGTCTTTGCGAATCACAGATCCTTTGAATATTACCGGACCTGTGGGGCCGCCTTGGCCTGGAACGCCACCCAAGGGCTCCAGACTCACCGCCAATGTGGGCATGGCTGCCAGGCGAAGACTTTGCAATGGCACCCGTATCATGCCTTGGCGCGCCAAAACACCGAGTGACACTGGCGCCTGGCCAAGAGGCAAACCCCAAAGTTGTAGGTCGCGGTCATCGGGTGCACGAAAGTCGCCGATTCGTTCAACCTGCAAAGCATTGTCGTGCGAATTGAAAGAGATCAGTAGCTGTGCATTGGCCGAGCCGTCAGACAACACGGCCACGACCGGATCACGTTGTTGCAGTTCCTGCTTGAGCTTCGCTAATTCAGAGGCTGATTGCTGTTGTTGGCCCAGGCTCACCCAAACGAAAGCGGCGATGACGACGCTTGCAAAGGCTGTACCTTGCCAAAGTCGCCATGAATGCCACCAAGCAGCCCTAGGCTGTGGAGCCACGGATACAGAGGCGCGTGTTTGCACTGTCTCAGCCTGTACCAAGTTATGGATGCGTGACCATACGGCCGGAGATGGTGTCTCTTCCACTTGAATCTCTGTCAGTCCGCTCCAATGGCTTTCCCACTTCAACACCGCTGCGCGCACGGCAGGGTGTTGCCGTGCCAAGGCTTCAAAGCGGCGGCGTGCTGGGCCACGTAGTGTGCCCAAGGCATAAGCAGCGGCCAGGCGTTCCACAAGTTCAGGGTGTCGGGCGATGTTCATGGGCCATCAAGCGTACTGCGACATGCAAACCCGTAGTTGATCCAGGCCACGGCGTATCCAGGTTTTCACGGTGCCCAGCGGAAGCTTCAATTGCACAGCGAGTTCAGCGTGACTCAAATCGCGCAAATAAGCCAGGCTGACCACCTCGCGTTGTTTGTTCTCTAGTCGCGTCAAACACACATGCAAGGCTTGTGCTTGTTGGCTGGCTAGGTTGAGTTGCATGGGGTCGGGCATGTCGCTCTCAAGCGTATCTTGCAAATCCTCATCCAACGCTTGGGTGAGCTTCAAGCCTTCGGCGTTTTGACGTCTTAAAACATCCAAAGCCCGGCTGCGCACCATCAGGCCCAACCAGGCCATGGGCGGGCTCAAACTAGCACGGTAATCTTTCGCAGATCGCCAGATGTTGAGGAAGGTGTCTTGCAAGGCATCTTCAGCCCATTGCGGCTCGCGCACTACGCGCAAAGCAAGGCCGTAGAGCCGACCTGAGGTCAGCTCGTACAGACGCTTGAGAGCTTGATGGCTACCGGTGCTCACCTGGTCGAGCAAGTCGACCAGGGTGGCGTCCCCACAAGCATCTCCACCAGTGGGTTGCATCTTTTTTATTTCACAGCAATGATGTCTCGGTACATCGGTGCCAACACAGCCAGCAGTTCGTTTTGCACACCGAAGGGCACGCCCTCAGTGCTCATGGCGGCTTGCAGGTCTTCCACCAAGGCGTTGAAGTGGGTGCGGTTCACACCCATGCCAGCGTGTGAAGACTTCATGTCGCGGCCGGTGTATTTGCAAGGACCGCCCGAAGCTTCGCACACTTGCTCGACCAACAGCATTTTGAGGCGCGGGATGTTGGTGCTGGCAAACATGCCGTTGATGCGACCGTCTTTGGCCACATTGCCCACAAAGGTGTCGACCACCTTGGTGATGCCAGCTTTTTCGCCAAGCTGGTTGTAGAGGGAAGGGGCTTGCTGGGCGCTGGCGGTGAACGACAGCAAAGCAAACGACAAAGAGGCCAAGGCTAAAAGGAATTTACGCATGGTGATGCTCGTGATGGGTTAGGTTGATCAGAACGCGACTTGGGCGGAGAGGAAGGTGCCCTGTTGAGTTTTGCTTGAAGTCAAGCTGCTGACCACATTACCGAGGTCAACATAGGCAAGCGTCAGAGTGACATTTTTGCTGGGTGTGTAGGCAATGAAGATGTCTTTCCAGTCGTCTTCTCTAAGGAAGTCACCGCCCAAAGCGCCTGCGGCTCGGTTTCCAGGGAGTGCAGCAGCCAATGCCCGGCCACTGTTTTGGAGGTTATTCGGTTTGAAACGGTATTCAGCACCAATAGCCAGCTTAGGACTCAACAGATAGGCAGCTGAAAACTCTGGATAAAGCCGGGCCTCATTGTTTGAGCCATTGCCAGCACCAAAACCCAGCAGTCCGTTTTGATTGGCGTTGGTGTAACGCAAGGTGCCGTTCAGCAGCAGACCTTTGTTGAGTAAAAGTTTTGTGGCGCTGACGTAATACTCGGTGCCCTCAGTTTTGGCGCCCAGAAGATTCAAAACATTTTTCGCATTCAAATCAACTGTATCTAACGTTTGTGTTGGGCCGTTTGTCGGCATGGTCTGTTTGACCATGACACCAACAGACACTTGAGGTATCAGATTGTCGCTGTCCAAAATTGCTTCGCCAGCCACACGTATCTTGGCTCCTACAACGTTCATACCGATGCTGTTACCGCCCAGGAAAGCCAGCTTTCCAATGTCAAGTTCTTGGCGGCCAATGCTAAGTTCAGCGCGGTTGTTGATGCCAACCGCTAATCCGTAAGTTCTCAATCCATAGTCTTGCGTGGTGAGTGTGCTGTAAGCAGCAGAAACACCAAGCTCATTGCCCATCGTGCCAATCGTGGCCCAAGGTGTGATGCCGCCACCCGCTGCACCATCGATGCTGGTGATGCCACCGGTGAGTGAGAGTTTGCCGGTGTCGGCCTGAGCGGCGCCGGTAGCCAATAGGGTGGCCGCAGCGATGGCGCCAAGCGCCAGCTTGCTAGAGAAACGTTGCATTGAAAAGCTCCGAGTTGAAGTGAAACGTGAGTTGCAACGCAGAGTTTTTCTGCGCGCACATGGCAACTACGCAAGCTTTTTTCGGCTGGATTCAAGCCGAACTTAAGCCCTTCAATCTCGAGTGGTTATTGGATAGCCACGGATCAAACCAGATGAGAAGCCCTAAGCCTTGTAAATTCACACGCCTCGCGCGCGGTCAGCGTGGAACTGCTTCACATAGGCGCCCAAGCGGCCCGCATCAAGCGCGTCGCGCACCTCTTGCATGAGGTTGATGTAGTAATGCAGGTTGTGCACCGTGGTGAGCATGGGGCCGAGCATTTCGCCGCAGCGGTCCAGGTGGTGCAGGTAGGCGCGTGAAAAACCTTCACGACCGCCGTTGACCCAACTCACACCACTGCGCCCTGCGCAGGCATAGCAGGTGCAAGTTTCATCGGCGGGGCGCTCGTCTATTTTGTGGCGCGCATTGCGAATTTTCACGTCACCAAAGCGGGTGAATAAATGGCCGTTGCGCGCATTGCGGGTGGGCATGACGCAGTCAAACATGTCGATGCCGTTTTGCACACCTTCAATCAAATCTTCCGGCGTGCCCACCCCCATCAGGTAATGCGGCTTGTGTGCGGGCAGTTTGGGGCCGATGTGGCGAATCAAGCGCAGCATGTCCTCTTTGGGCTCACCCACGCTCACGCCACCCACCGCAATGCCGGGGAAGTTCATGGCTTCCAAGCCAGCCAAAGATTCGTCGCGCAGGTTCTCATACATGCCGCCTTGCACAATGCCAAACAGGGCGTTGGGATTCTCAAGGCGCGCAAATTCGTCTTGGCAACGCTTGGCCCAGCGCATGCTCAGCTCCATCGACGCACGCGCTTCGCGCTCGGTGGTCAACTGGCCTTTGAGCTTGGGGTCGAGAGATTCGTAGGGTGTGCATTCATCAAACTGCATCACGATGTCGGAGTTGAGCACGGTTTGAATTTGCATCGAGCCTTCAGGCGTGAGAAAGAGTTTGTCGCCATTCACGGGCGATGAAAACTTCACACCTTCTTCGCTGATTTTGCGCATGCCCCCCAGTGACCACACCTGAAACCCACCCGAGTCGGTGAGGATGGGTTTGTGCCACTGCTCGAACTGATGCAGGCCACCAAACTGCTTCATCACGTCCAGGCCCGGGCGCATCCACAAATGGAAGGTGTTGCCCAGAATGATCTGCGCGCCCATGTCTTCCAGTGAGCTGGGCATGACGCCCTTGACGGTGCCATACGTGCCCACCGGCATGAAGATGGGGGTTTGCACCACACCGTGGTTGAGCGTGAGGCGCCCGCGCCGAGCGTGTGAACCCAGGTAGCTGCCATCGGCACTGGCGGGGTCGGTTTTAAGAACGTCGAAGGTCAGCATGGTTACTTAGTTGTTAGGTTGACGTTCAAGCAGCATGGCATCGCCATAGCTGAAAAAACGATAGCGCTGGGCGATGGCGTGACGGTACAGCGCCATGATGTGCTCGTAACCGGCAAAGGCGCTCACCAGCATCATGAGCGTGCTTTTGGGCAAATGGAAGTTGGTGATGAGCACGTCCACCACCTTGAATTGAAATCCCGGGGTGATGAAAATTTGCGTGTCGCCTTCGGCAGACTGCGCGGTGCAACCTCCTTGCGCCCAAGACTCCAAGCTGCGTACCGAGGTGGTGCCCACCGCCACCACACGCCCGCCGCGCGCTTTGCATTCAGCAATGGCTTGTTGTGTGGCCACGGGGATGTGGTACCACTCGCTGTGCATGCGGTGCTCGGCCAGGTTCTCGGTCTTCACTGGCTGAAAAGTGCCTGCGCCCACATGCAAGGTGACATTGGCACGCGCAATGCCGCGGGCTTCTAGGCCGGCCAGCACGCCTTCGTCAAAATGCAAAGCCGCGGTGGGCGCGGCCGCTGCCCCGGGCTCGCGAGCGAACACGGTTTGGTAACGCGCCTCGTCTTCAGGCGTGTCGGCATCCTCTTGCTGGTTGCGCTCGATGTAGGGTGGCAGCGGCATGAGGCCATGGCGGTCCATCAACTCATGCGGGTGCGCGCCATCCGTGCTATCAAAATTGAAGCGAAACAGCTGCCCGTTCTCATCAGGCCAGCGCCCTAAATAAGTGGCGGTGAAGCCACCGTGCATCTGCAGCACCATGCCAACGGGTGGCTTTTTGCTGACTTTCAGGTGTGCCACCACTTCAAATTCACCCGAGGGCAGGGCCAGCACACGCTCGACCAACAACTCGAGCTTGCCGCCGGTGGGCTTCTCACCAAACAGCCGTGCCTTGACCACCTTGGTGTCGTTGAACACCAGCAAGTCACCAGGCTGGAGCAGCTGGGGGAGCTCTTTGAAGATGCGATCTTGGGGGGTGGCGTTGCGGCCATCCAAAAGCCGTGAAGCACTGCGCTCGGTTGCCGGATGCTGAGCAATCAGCTCAGGGGGCAGCGAGAAATCAAAATCAGACAGCGAAAAAGCGCGCATAGCTTGAGGGCCGAACAGACCCGTTCCAAGTAGAGATGGGCGTATTGTCGCAGACCGGACCTCAGCCGATCAGTTCAATCTGAGACCAATCTGATAGTAGGCTGATCGGTTAGGAATGTTTGGATTCCTGTAAACGTAAACACCATTTCCGGCCAGTATCGAGTAACCATCACCATAAGTGTTGCTAGAGATAGTTGAAATTCCAGCCCATGGTTGGTTGTAGGTAATAGTTTCACCGAAAGATGTGGTTAGGTTGGCATTGACGGTTACCGTGCCTGTACCTCCATAGTCGTCAGAAGCAATATAAGTACCAGCTACGTCTGCCGGTGTTATGTCGACAACGTTTGAAATGATGGCTTGACCGTATCCATACCGTATGGAGTCATTGAAGTCAAGGAACCCCACTTTTTGACCATTTGGTGCACGAAATGCCACCATGTAGTTAGTTGCAGAGCCAACAGAAGGTAATGTTGCTTGAAGTGAGAAGACCCCCGAACCTAGTGATGTTGCTCTACCTGATGTAGTGGTAATGCAGTTAGGAGTGTTGGCGCTTAAGTTACCTCCCTCACAAGTGGAATATGAACCATCCGAATTGACTTTCACAGTTCCTTGGTAGGTAGAACATCCAGTAAAGATGCCGTAGGTTCTTCCTCCACACTGTAATGATATGAAGTTGTAAGTTCCTGCAAGATCTGCCACAGCAGTTGCGGGATTTTGCACCCCAAGAATTGGAACTGTTCGATTGGCGCCATTAATGCTTAGGGTTACGGTCCCAAAGAGCAAGCCGTTTTCAAGAACATGAATTTTTGATGAAGGCGAGGTCGATGGTGAATAAGTGCCATCGCTGTTCTTAATCAGTGAGCCAGATCCGCTATGGCAAGGTGCCGAGGGTAGTTCACACCCATAAGAGCTTTTGGTGATGGTGTAGGAATAAGTCAGGGAGTTCCTGTCTATCGTGTAAGAAATCAACTCACCAGCGGATGCGGAAGATGTGTATGTTTGTGGATTTGGGGTTATGCCAGCACTGCCACCGCCGCCCCCACCGCAAGCGGCCAACAGCAGACATGTAGCAAGGCCGATACCCCAAGAAAAAAATCGTTTCATGATGACTCCCAAGCGATTTAGCGACCAGTTGTATGTGCCTGGCTGGTCACAGATACCAGGCTTGAGATGCGTTGTGATGGCTTCTAAATTGGCCAGCTGACAAGTCTCAGAAGCTAGTTTATGTGAATTAGTGTGTATGTGAATTAAAACAACCTTGGGACATTCCCGAGGGTGAAGCAGTCCCTGAGTTCAGTATTTGGTTTATGCGTGCGCACCTTGCGGCAAGAGCAGGGATGGACGCAAGTTGAGTTCAGTGAGCGCTGCGGTTTTTATCAAACCTACTTGAGCCGGATTGAGAACGGGCAGGCCAACCCGACGCTCAATGCGATGGAGGTCATTGCTAACGCGTTTGGACTGACAATTTTTGAGCTGCTTGGTAGGGTGCAGCAGCTATCGGCTAGCGTCGAGGTCAAGAAAGGCCTTAAATCGAAAAACTAAAGCGTGACTACACTTTGATTCTGTACTGCTGACGACGCAACATAAACGCTTGGTATCAAAACGTGTATGCCTCAAAAGCGGCCTGTGAAGGTGACCACATCCACCCGCTAATTTGTCAAATCAAATAATAGCATTTGTGCTATATTTTGAGTGTGCAGTACCAGCTGGTTTTCTTCAACGCCAAGGTTCAAGCTTCCATTGAGGCTTGGCCTAAAGGGATTTTGGCCAGCTTTGTTCGTATCTCGGAGCAAATAGAGCAGTCGGGGCCTAACTTGGGCATGCCATACACGCGGCCGTTCGGTGAAGGTTTGTTCGAGATGAGAGCCAAAGGTCCTGAGGGTATAGGTCGGGCGTTCTTTTGTTGTTTGGTGGGGCGCCGTGTGGTCATCTTGCATGGCTTCATCAAGAAAACTCAAGCAACGCCCATACAAGAACTGAAGATCGCCCGCCAACGTTTGAAAGAGGTGACCCATGACTGACGCCAATAAATTCAATCCGGTTGTATTTGCACCTAAAGCGTTTGCCGCCAAGCGGCGTAAGGCGGATGCCAAGTTTGCGCTGGCCTACGACGCGTTGGAGGATGAATTCGCTGCTTTAGCTGCGCTTCTGAAGGCCAGAGCAGCCGCAGGTTTAACGCAGGCTGAGGTGGCGACGCGTATGGGTGTGTCGCAACCTGTTGTCGCTCGCATCGAGGCCAGTCTAGGCAAGAAAGATCACTCCCCGTCACTCAACACTTTGCGTCGGTATGCCGATGCATGCGGCATGAAGCTCGTGATTCAAATGGTGGCTCAGTAAGAGGGGTATTGGCTCATTAGTCCTTCGCGTATCTAGCTTAAGCACTGATCGCTACTAACGAAACGCTACCGACCTCGCTTCAAAACAAGCCAGCAAATCTGCTGGCGCTTGCGGGGCTTGTTGGCTGATGTACCCACGTATCAAAGGGGCGGCGCGCCAGGGGTGGGTGGTGCCGCTCCAGGTGGCGCCTTGCACCGGCTGCAGGCCCGCAGGGGTTTGTTGAAGCAAGACCACCGCGGGTAAGAGTTGGTCAAACTCGGTTTCGGCCAGCCACCATTCACCACTGCGCCACAAACCTTGTATGCGTGCGGTGGTGGAGTCGGGTGGGCTGATGTTGCGAATCACCGCGCTCACGCTTTGTACAGCTGGCGCATCCTCATGCAGGGCAAGCACTGCGCTGCAGTTGCGTGTGAGGCTGTTGCGCCAGTCGGCCCAGGCGCCTAGGGCGTCCACCGGCTGGCCGCTGAGTTCGAGCAAATGTCCGTTGTCGGCTTGCACCCAGCGCACATGGCTGGCCACCACGCCGGCCAGGGTGATGCCCAACAAGGCCAGGGCCACGTGTTTTTTCATGGCGCGAATGATTGCACAATCAGGCCATGGCCAAAGCCAAAGCCTCGCTTAACCCCACAGTTGACGCGCCTGTCAACAAGACCAGCAAGCCCAACAAGCCTATGAGCCCGGCGCAGCAGGCGTTGCTCAAGCTCGGCTTGCGGCGCGACATCGACCTGGCCCTGCACCTGCCCCTGCGCTACGAGGACGAAACACGCATCACGCTGTTGTCGCAAGCCCGCGAAGGCGAGTCGGTGCAAATTGAGGGTGAGGTGACCCGCTGCGAGATTGCCTATGGCGGGCGCCGGCAACTGCAAGTGACGGTGGACGATGGCAGCGACACCTGCTTGCTGCGCTTTTTCAGTTTCTACCCTTCACAACAAAAAGCGATGGCGGTGGGCACACGCCTACGTGCGCGTGGTGAGCTCAAAGGCGGCTTCATGGGCTGGACCATGATGCACCCGCACTGCAAAGCCGCAGGCGGTGAGTTGCCCAACGCCTTAACGCCGGTGTACCCCACGGTGGCCCAATTGCCGCAGCCTTATCTGCGCAAAGCGGTGACCACGGGCTTGAGTCGTGCTGACCTGGGCGACTTTTGGCCGCCCGAGATTGGCATGCCCATGGGCCTCAAGCCCGCTTGGGGTTTGAAGGCTTCGCTCACTTTTTTGCACCACCCCACACCTGATGTGTCGCTGGCGCAGTTGGAAGACCACAGCCACCCGGCCTGGCAGCGCCTCAAAGCTGAAGAGTTGCTGGCCCAGCAACTCTCGCAACTCAAATCACGCCAAGCGCGTGACCAATTGCGCGCGCCCACCTTGCCACTGCAAAGCCAGGGCCTACAGGCGCAGTTGCTCAAGGCCTTGCCGTTTCAATTGACCCATGCGCAAACCCGGGTGTGCGATGAAATCGCGCAAGACCTGGCCAAGCCTGTGCCCATGCACCGTTTGCTGCAAGGCGATGTCGGTTCCGGCAAAACCGTGGTGGCGGCCTTGAGTGCCTGTGCGTGCATGGACGCCGGCTACCAATGTGCGCTGATGGCGCCCACAGAAATTTTGGCGGACCAACATTTCCGCAAATTGGTGGGCTGGCTCGAACCCCTGGGCATTCGTGTGGCTTGGCTCACCGGTAGCCAAAAGAAAAAAGAGCGCGCTGAGATGCTGGGGCTCATCGAGTCGGGGCAGGCGGGTTTGGTGGTGGGCACGCACGCGGTCATCCAAGACCAAGTGCAATTCAAAAATTTGGCTTTGGCCATCATCGACGAGCAGCATCGCTTTGGTGTGGCCCAGCGATTGGCCCTGCGCAATAAGTCAGCGGGCCTGGAGCCGCATTTGCTGATGATGACGGCCACACCCATCCCGCGCACCTTGGCCATGAGCTATTACGCTGACCTGGATGTGTCCACCATCGACGAGCTGCCGCCTGGGCGCAGCCCCATCGTGACCAAGGTGGTGCACGAGGGTCGCCGGCATGAGGTGATTGAGCGTATTCAAGCTCAAATTGCACAGGGCCGGCAGGTGTATTGGGTGTGCCCCTTGATTGAAGAAAGCGAGGCGCTGGACCTGACCAACGCCACCGCCACACACGCAGAACTGAGTGAAGCGCTTCAGCACGTCACACAAGCCAACGGCCAACCCGCACTGGTGGGTTTGTTGCATTCACGCATGCCCGTGGCTGAGAAGAAAGCGGTGATGTCGCTCTTCTCGCAAGGGCAGATGAGCGTGCTGGTCAGCACCACCGTGATTGAGGTGGGCGTGGACGTGCCCAATGCCTCGCTGATGGTGATTGAACACGCCGAGCGTTTTGGCCTGAGCCAATTGCACCAGCTGCGCGGCCGCGTGGGGCGCGGTGCTGCAGCGTCGGCTTGTGTGTTGTTGTACTCAACCGGTGATGCGCCGCGATTGGGCGAAACTGCGCGCGAACGCCTCAAAGCCATGGCCGAGACCAACGATGGCTTTGAGATTGCGCGGCGCGACCTCGACATCCGAGGCCCCGGGGAATTTTTAGGCGCGCGCCAGTCGGGCGACGCCTTGCTGCGTTTTGCCGACCTGGCCACCGACACGCACTTGCTGGCCTGGGCGCGCGAAGCGGCCCCGGTCATGCTCGCGCGTTACCCGCATTTGGCCGAGATGCAAGTCAACCGATGGTTGGGCGCCAAGTCGGAGTTTTTGAAAGCCTAAACTCAGCGCATGCCAATCTTGACTTGGCCAAACACCGCAGCCGCTTCGCGCGGCAGGCAGCGCCAGTATTGCGGGCTGGCCTGCACGATGCCACCGAGCGCCGCTGCAGCTTCCCAACCCCAACGCGGTTTGTACAGCAGGGCGCGCGCAATCGCGATCAGGTCGGCATCACCCGCTTGCAAAATGTCTTCAGCCTGTTGTGGTGCAGTGATCAAGCCCACCGCGGTGGTGGTCATGCCGGTGGCCGCGCGGATGGCCTTGGCAAAGTGCACCTGGTAGTTCGGGCCAATGGTGATTTTTTGTTGCGGCGAAATACCGCCACTGGAGACGTGCATGAAGTCGCAACCCAGGGCCTTGAGTTTCAAAGACAACTCGGTGCTTTGTGCCACATCCCAGCCGCCTTCAATCCAGTCGCTCGCAGAAATGCGCACACCCAGCGGGCCATCAAACACCGCACGCACTGCTTTGAACACATCGAGCACAAAGCGCATGCGGTTTTCTAAGCTGCCGCCGAAGTTGTCGGTGCGCTGGTTGGAAATGGGCGAGAGGAATTGGTGCAACAAGTAACCGTGGGCGGCGTGCAGCTCAATGGCTTCAATGCCGATGCGCTTGGCGCGAATGGCCGCGTCCACAAAGCCTTGTTGGATGGCCGCGATCTCAGCCAGCGTCAAAGCGCTGGGAGGTACTTCACCGTCCAATTGCGGAATGGCCGAAGGCGCTACGGTGGCCCAACCACCTTGCTCAGCGGCCACCAGCATGCCGCCGTTCCAAGGCGCGGCGCTCGAGCCCTTGCGACCAGCGTGCGAGAGCTGAATGCACACCGGCACCGCAGGTGCATTGGCGCGGGCGCGTTGCAGTTTGTCCTTGAGTGCAGCTTCGGTGGCGTCGTCCCACAGGCCCAGGCAAGCGGGGGTGATGCGCCCTTGTGCCGAAATCGCGGTGGCTTCCAAGGTCACCAAACCTGCACCGCTGTTGAGCAAGCTGGTCCAGTGGCTGAGGTGCCAGTCGGTGGCTTCGCCGTTGGCTGCTGAGTACTGGCACATGGGTGCTACCACGATGCGGTTGGGCAGGGGCAAGCCACCTTGGGGGGAACTCAGGGTGTAGGGGGAAAACAGCAAACTCACGGGTAAACCTCGGCTTTTTCGGGGGAATGGGGGTGGACAACAGTGCCCACAAAGGGGTGCAATTGTGGCACCCTCCACAAGCATGCGCTGTCTCGTCCGTAACTTATGCTTGGGGTTCTTGCTTTGGCCTTGCCTCGTGGCCATGGCGCAAACCAAGCCTGCACTGCCTGCACAAAATTTGGTGGTGAGTGTGCGCCAGGTGGATGAACCCAGCGGCTACAGCGTGAGCACGCAAGCCCCCCATAACTTGCAAGAGCAAAGTCTGCGGCTGGTCAATGGCACGCAAGGCACATGGCAACTTGGCCAAACCATGCCGATGTTGTGGACCTCATCGGTGTCGGCACAAAGCTCGCAGCTCAATGTAAATGGCTCAGGCGCTGTTACAGGCGCAGTCACAGGGGCTGGTACAAGTTCTGGTGGAAGTGCTGGTGGAAGTGCTGCGGCGCCCTCTGCAAATGTGCAAGCCAACAGCACCGGAGGTGCGGTGTCGCAGTCGTTAACCTGGGTGCAAGCCGGTCAAACCTTGATGGTCAAGCCGGTGTGGCAAGGCGGGCTGCAGGTGCAGTTGGATGTGACCGTGAGTGCCCAAACGGTGGATCAGCGCCAGGGGCTGGACTTGCCCCATCAAAACAGCCAACAACTCAGCACCACCGTCTTGGCGCCCTTGGGGCAGTGGGTGACTTTGGCGGCCAGTGGACAAGCAGCCAGAGCGGGGGTTTACGGCACGGGGCAGGCGGCATCGATGGACCCGAAAAACCCTCGCCGCTTGGTGCAAGTCCGTGTATCCTTACAATAAAGCTATTGGTTTGCGAAACATAATTGCATCATGACCCTGACCGAACTTAAATACATTGTGGCCGTCGCTCGCGAAAAGCATTTCGGCAAAGCGGCCGAGGCCTGTTATGTGTCTCAACCCACCTTGTCGGTGGCGGTCAAAAAGCTTGAAGAAGAGCTGGATGTGAAGCTGTTTGAGCGCAGCGCCAATGAAGTGGCGGTGACCTCGCTGGGCGAAGACATCGTGCGCCAAGCCCAGTCGGTGCTGGAGCAAGCCGCCAACATCAAAGAAATTGCCAAGCGTGGCAAAGACCCTCTGGCTGGGCCGCTGCGCATGGGGGTGATCTACACCATCGGGCCGTATCTGTTGCCTGACCTGGTGCGCCACATGATCACGCACACCCCGCAAATGCCGCTGGTGCTGCAAGAGAATTTCACCGTCAAATTGCTCGAGATGCTGCGCACTGGCGAGATTGATTGCGCTGTGCTGGCCGAGCCCTTCCCCGACACCGGCTTGGCCGTGGCACCGCTGTACGACGAGCCTTTTTACGCCGCCGTGCCCGCCACGCACCCGCTGGCCTCGCAAGAGTCCATCAGCAACGAGGACATCAAGCAAGAAACCATGCTGCTCTTGGGCACCGGGCATTGCTTCCGCGACCATGTGCTGCAGGTCTGCCCCGAGTTCGCCCGCTTTTCCAGCAATGCCGAAGGCATCCGCAAGAGCTTTGAGGGTTCGTCGCTCGAGACCATCAAGCACATGGTGGCCGCTGGCATGGGCGTGACCTTGATGCCGCGCCTGAGCGTGCCCAAGGTGGCCTTCACCAACAAGCCGCGCCGGCATGACGACGCGTTCATCAAGTACCTGCCCTTCTCGGGCGAGGCGCCTTCGCGCCGTGTGGTGCTGGTGTGGCGCCGCAGCTTCACGCGTTATGAAGCCATTGCCACTTTGCGCAATGCGATTTACGCCTGCGAGTTGCCTGGCGTTCGCCGCCTGTCTTGAACACAGTCCCGCCAGCCTGGCGGGCTGAGACAATCACGGCATGACCACGCTGGCGCCGTCCAAATTCAAGCTCTACCTCGACCTGATCCGCTGGGACCGCCCAGCGGGATGGTTGCTGCTGCTCTGGCCCAGTTTGAGCGCCTTGTGGGTGGCAGCAGGTGGCATTCCGGGTTGGCACTTGCTGGTGGTGTTTGTGGCGGGCACGGTGCTCATGCGCAGTGCAGGTTGTTGCTTGAATGATGTGGCCGACCGCGACTTTGACAAGCACGTCAAACGCACCGCGCAGCGGCCGGTGACCACAGGTGCTGTGTCGGTGCGCGAGGCTTTGGGGCTGGGCGCGGTACTGGCCCTGCTGGCGTTTGTGTTGGTGCTGACCACCACCACCGCTGCCGTGCTCTGGTCATTTGCCGCCTTGGCTGTGGCTGTGGCGTATCCCTTTGCCAAGCGTTTTTTTGCCATGCCCCAGGCAGTCTTGGGGGTGGCGTTCAGCTTTGGCATTCCCATGGCATTTGCCGCGGTTCAGAACCAGGTGCCGGCATTGGCTTGGGTGTTGTTGGGGGGCAATTTGTTTTGGGTGCTGGCCTACGACACTGAGTACGCCATGGTGGACCGCGATGACGACTTGCGCATTGGCATGAAAACCTCGGCCATCACCTTGGGTGCTTGGGACGTGCGCGCCATCATGGTCAGTTACCTGATTTATTTGGCTGTTTGGTCGTTAGCCCTTTATCGGCAAGGCTTGCCTGCTATTTATTGGGTAGCAGTCCTGGTGGCTTTGAGTCAGGTGGTGTGGCACCACCGTTTGATCAAAGACCGCACGCGCGAGGGTTGCTTCAAGGCCTTTCGCATCAACCACTGGCTGGGCATGACGGTGTTTGTTGGCGTGGTGGCGGCTTATTTTTGAGGCGCAACTGCCAGCTTGAGTTGTAAAAAAAGCCGCTGGGTCACAGCGACTTTTTCAATGGGCTTGAAGGCGGATCAATCGGCCTTTTTGGCTTTCTTGTGCTTTTTGTTTTTCTTGGCCTTCTTGGCTTTCTTGTCGCCCTTGCTGGCTTTCTCGGGCTCGGCGGCTTTCACGACGGGGGCAGCGGCTGGCGCGGGTGCGGGGGCTGGTGCTGCAGCTGGTGCCACGGCCGGTGCGGGCACGGCAGCAGGTTGAGCCTGCGCCAGAGCGTGCGAGGCAGAGAAGGTCAGGGCGAGGGCGCCAGCCAGGGCGCTGAGGGTGGTCAAGGTTTTGTTCATGTCGGTTCCTAGGTGTCGTGCACGTCAGCAACGTGCTGACTAGACTTTAACTCGTAACAAGCGCGTTTTTCAGTCAGCACCAAACTCTTGCCCCAGCTCTTTGGCGCGAACTTGCGCTGCCTTCACCGCTTGGATGAAGCCTTGCTGAAGGTTCTGGCTGTTCATGCTGGTCAAAGCCGCGTAAGTGGTGCCTCCCTTGGAGGTCACGCGCTCACGCAGGATGCCAGGGGCCTCGGTGCTGGTGCGTGCCAGGGTGCTGGCGCCGTAAAAGGTCTCGATGGCCAGTGTGCGTGCTTGTTCGGCGTCCAGACCCATCTCTTGCCCGGCAGCCATCAGCGCCTCGATGAAATAAAACACATAAGCAGGCCCCGAGCCTGAGACCGCGGTGACCGCATCTAACTGCGCCTCGTCACTCACCCAAATGGATTTGCCCATGGTGGCGGTGACCGAGTCCACCCAGGCGCGGTCTTGAGCGCTCACGCCTGCGCGGGCAAACAAGCCTGTTACACCCAGGCCCACCAGGGCAGGGGTGTTGGGCATGCTGCGCACCACACGGTCGGTGGCCAACCAGCGGGCAATGCTGGCACTGGGAATGCCGGCGGCCACGCTCAGGTGCAAGGCGCCTTGGGTCAGCGCCGCCACAGGCTGGGCAGCTTCTTTGAATACCTGGGGTTTGACAGCCCAGACCACCAGGCTGGCGGTCTTGAGGAAATCGCCCGCTTGGGCGTGCACGGCCACCCCGGTTTGGGTGTGCAGGGCTTGGGCAGTTGCCGCAAAGGGCTCCAAAGCCCGGATGGAGGCTGCGGGCGTGCCCTGTTTGATCAGACCGCCGATGATTGCGCCGGCCATGTTGCCGCCGCCGATGAATGCAATGTTGCGCGTCATAAATTCGTGGTTTCAGAGGGGAAAATACAATAAACAGTGTCCCGTTCAAGCCTGACTAGGCCCTTTTAGGGGCCTTGTGAACTTGATGGCCACAAAGGGTTTTGACGGGCGCTGAAAACTCTGGCATAATAGCTGGCTTCGCGTTCGAAAACGTGAAGTTTCTGCCTTACGGAAGCAGTGCGAGTGGTTTGCGCTGTGGACGACAGGCCCAAGACTGACCAGTGGTTTCACTGGTGCAAGTTGGGAATATTGAAATGATCCAAACTGAATCTCGGTTAGAAGTTGCCGACAACACCGGCGCTAAGTCCGTGCTGTGCATTAAGGTGCTCGGCGGGTCCAAGCGCCGCTATGCAAGCGTTGGCGACATCATCAAAGTGAGCATCAAAGAAGCCGCTCCGCGTGGCCGCGTCAAAAAAGGCGAGGTCTACAGCGCTGTGGTCGTGCGTACTGCCAAAGGCATTCGTCGCGGTGATGGCTCTCTGGTTAAGTTCGACGGCAATGCCGCCGTGCTGCTCAACAACAAACTCGAGCCTATCGGCACCCGCATCTTTGGACCCGTGACGCGTGAACTGCGTACCGAGAAGTTCATGAAGATCGTGTCTTTGGCGCCTGAAGTTCTGTAAGGACTCTCAACATGAACAAGATTCGCAAAGGCGACGACGTCATTGTCCTGACCGGGCGTGACAAGGGTAAACGCGGCAAGGTTGTGCTGCGCAGTGACGACAGCCACGTGCTGGTTGAGGGCGTGAATGTGGTGAAGAAGCACACCAAGCCCAACCCTCTCAAGGGCACCACCGGTGGCATCGTTGAAAAGAGCATGCCGATTCACCAGTCCAACGTGGCCATCTTCAATGGCGCCACGGGCAAGGCGGATCGCGTCGGTATCAAGTTGCTGGCTGACGGCAAACGCGTTCGCGTTTACAAGTCCAGCGGCGAAGAAATCAAGGTGGCATAAACATGGCACGTCTGCAACAACACTATCGCGAGAAAGTCGCGCCCGAGTTGACCGCTAAGTTCGGTTACACCTCGCCCATGCAAGTGCCCCGCATCACCAAGATCACCCTGAACATGGGTGTGAGTGAAGCGGTTGCCGACAAGAAGGTCATGGACAACGCCGTGGGCGACCTGACCAAGATTGCTGGTCAAAAGCCTGTGGTCACCAAGTCCAAGAAAGCCATCGCTGGTTTCAAAATCCGCGAAGGCCAAGCCATTGGCTGCATGGTCACCCTGCGTGGCGTGCAAATGTTTGAATTCCTGGATCGCTTCGTCACCGTGGCTCTGCCCCGCGTGCGTGACTTCCGTGGTATTTCCGGTCGTGCCTTCGATGGCCGCGGTAACTACAACATCGGTGTCAAAGAGCAGATCATTTTCCCTGAGATTGAGTACGACAAAGTCGACGCACTGCGCGGCCTCAACATCAGCATCACCACCACGGCCAAAACCGACGAAGAGTGCAAAGCCCTCTTGGCTGGTTTCCGTTTCCCCTTCAAGAACTGAGGTGACCTGTGGCTAAAGTAGCTTTGATCGAGCGCGAGCTCAAGCGAGACAAACTGGTTGCCAAGTACGCGAAGAAACACGCGGAACTCAAGGCCATCGCTAACGACGCAAAAAAATCTGACGAAGAGCGTGCTGCTGCACGTTTGGGTCTGCAGAAATTGCCCCGTAACGCCAACCCGACCCGCCAACGTAACCGTTGCGCGATCACCGGTCGTCCCCGCGGCACCTTCCGTCAGTTCGGCTTGGCTCGCGCCAAGATCCGTGAACTGGCGTTCGCCGGTGATATTCCTGGCATCACCAAAGCCAGCTGGTAAGCGGTAGGAGATTTGACATGAGCATGAGTGATCCCATCGCCGACCTGTTGACGCGCATTCGCAATGCGCAGATGGTCGCCAAATCCACCGTGTCGGTGCCCTCTTCCAAAGTGAAAGTGGCCATCGCACAGGTGTTGAAAGACGAAGGCTACATCGACGGCTTCTCCGTGAAGTCCGAAGGTGGCAAAGCTGACCTCGAAATTACCCTGAAGTATTACGCTGGCCGTCCCGTGATTGAGCGCATCGAGCGCGTCAGCCGCCCTGGTCTGCGTGTGTACAAAGGCCGTGACGACATTCCCCAAGTCCAGAATGGTCTTGGTGTTGCCATTGTCACCACACCGAAAGGCGTGATGACTGATCGTAAAGCGCGTGCTACCGGTGTCGGTGGTGAAGTGCTTTGCTACGTGGCTTAACGCGGCATAGAGGAGAAACTGATATGTCACGTGTAGGAAAAATGCCAGTCGCCATCCCCGCGGGTGTCGACGTGTCCATCAAAGACGACCAGATCAGCGTCAAAGGTACCGGTGGTACTTTGGCTCTGGCCCAATCTGCTTTGGTCAAGGTGTCCAACGAAGGCGGCAAGCTCTCGTTCGCACCGGCCAATGAGTCTCGCGAAGCCAATGCCATGAGCGGCACCATGCGTCAGCTGGTGAACAACATGGTGCTGGGTGTGAGCAAAGGCTTTGAGAAAAAATTGACCTTGATCGGCGTGGGCTACAAAGCCGCTGCTCAGGGCAACAAGTTGAACCTGGCTGTGGGTTACTCCCACCCCGTCAACTTCGAGATGCCTGCTGGTATCACCGTGGCCACACCGGCCCCGACCGAGATCGTGATCAAAGGCGCTGACCGTCAGCGCGTGGGTCAGATCGCCGCTGAGATCCGTGCCGTTCGTCCTCCCGAGCCTTACAAGGGCAAGGGCATCCGTTATGCGGATGAGACGGTCACGATCAAAGAGACCAAGAAGAAATAAGGAGCTGCAACATGTTGACCAAGAAAGAGCAGCGTCTTCGTCGTGCACGTCAGACCCGCATCCGTATCGCCACACAAGGTGTGGCGCGTTTGACCGTGACCCGCACCAACCTGCACATTTATGCTGCCGTCATTTCTGGCGAAGGCAGCAAAGTGTTGGCCAGTGCTTCCACGGCCGAAGCAGAAGTCCGTCAAGCCCTGGGTGGCTCTGGCAAGGGTGGCAACACCAATGCCGCAACCGTGATTGGCAAGCGCATCGCTGAAAAAGCAAAAGCCGCTGGCGTGGACAAAGTGGCGTTCGACCGTTCAGGTTTCGCCTACCACGGCCGCGTTAAGGCTTTGGCAGATGCAGCGCGTGAAGCTGGCTTGCAGTTCTAAGCAGATCGGAATAAATGATGGCTAAAGTTCAAGCAAAAATGCAAGGTAAGGCCGAGGGTCCTGAGGACGGTCTGCGCGAAAAGATGATCGCGGTCAACCGCGTCACCAAAGTGGTGAAGGGCGGCCGTATTCTCGGTTTCGCAGCCTTGACTGTGGTGGGTGATGGCGATGGTCGCGTTGGCATGGGTAAAGGCAAGTCGAAAGAAGTGCCCGCTGCCGTGCAAAAGGCCATGGAAGAGGCCCGTCGCAACCTGGCTAAAGTTTCTTTGAAGAACGGTTCGATTCACCACGTGGTGACCGGCCGTCACGGTGCAGCTTCCGTGATGATGGCTCCCGCCCCCAAGGGTACGGGCATCATCGCCGGCGGTCCTATGCGCGCTGTCTTCGAAGTGATGGGTATCACCGACATCGTGGCCAAGAGCCACGGTTCGAGCAACCCTTACAACATGGTGCGCGCCACCTTGGACGCTTTGTCCAACTGCACCACACCCGGTGAAGTGGCTGCTAAACGCGGCAAGAGCGTCGAAGACATCTTCGCCTGATTGGGGTAAATCATGACGACACAACAAACAGTCAAATTGCAATTGGTTCGCAGCCCCATCGGCTGCAAAGAATCACACCGCGCCACCGTGCGTGGTCTGGGTCTGCGCAAGCTCAACAGCGTGAGCGAATTGCAAGACACGCCCGCCGTGCGCGGCATGATCAACAAGATCAGCTATCTGGTCAAAGTGCTGTAAGAGGCAGATGATGGAACTCAATAGCATTCAACACGCACCTGGCGCCAAGCACGCCAAGCGTCGCGTCGGTCGTGGTATCGGCTCTGGCCTGGGTAAAACCGCTGGCCGTGGTCACAAAGGTCAAAAGTCTCGCGCTGGCGGCTACCACAAGGTGGGCTTCGAGGGCGGTCAGATGCCCCTGCAGCGTCGCTTGCCCAAGCGTGGCTTCAAGTCACAGTCTTTGAAATTCAACGCTGAGATCACCCTGTCGCAACTCGAGCAGTTGGGCCTGGATTCTGTCGACCTGCTGGCTTTGAAACAAGCTGGTCTGGTGGGCGAAATCGCCAAAGTGGTCAAGGTTGTCAAAACTGGTGCTCTGACCAAAGCGGTCAAGCTCAACGGTATTGGTGCAACAGCCGGTGCTAAAGCTGCGATCGAAGCAGCTGGCGGCAGCATTGCTTGATTTGAAGGTCTGAACGGTGGCAACTAACGCAAATTCAGCAGCGGGCAAGTACGGCGATCTCAGTCGCCGTCTGGTCTTCTTGTTGCTCGCGCTGGTTGTTTACCGTATCGGCGCACACATCCCTGTGCCCGGTATCAACCCAGAGCAATTGTCTGCCCTGTTCAAAGGTCAGCAAGGCGGCATCCTGAGCTTGTTCAACATGTTCTCGGGTGGCGCGCTCTCACGCTTCACGGTCTTTGCGCTGGGCATCATGCCCTACATCTCCGCATCGATCATCATGCAGTTGCTTACCTATGTGTTGCCCACATTTGAGCAGCTGAAAAAAGAAGGTGAAGCGGGTCGTCGCAAGATCACCCAGTACACCCGTTACGGCACCTTGGGCTTGGCCTTGTTCCAGTCTTTCGGTATCGCTGTGGCGTTGGAAAGCTCGGCTGGCTTGGTGGTGTCACCTGGCTTTGGCTTTCGCATGACGGCCGTGTGCACCCTCACCGCGGGCACCATGTTCCTGATGTGGTTGGGTGAGCAAATCACCGAGCGTGGTTTGGGTAACGGCATTTCTATTTTGATCTTCGGTGGTATTGCAGCGGGCTTGCCCAGCGCCATCGGTGGTTTGCTTGAGTTGGTGCGCACCGGTGCGATGAGCATCATCGCGGCGCTCTTCATCGTGGTGTTGGTGGCAGGTGTCACTTACTTCGTGGTGTTTGTGGAGCGTGGCCAGCGCAAGATTTTGGTGAATTACGCTCGCCGTCAGGTGGGCAACAAGGTGTATGGCGGTCAGTCGTCGCACCTGCCTTTGAAGCTCAACATGGCGGGTGTCATTCCCCCCATCTTTGCTTCGAGCATTATTTTGTTGCCTGCCACCGTGGTGAGCTGGTTCAGCAGTAGTGACAGCTTCTTGTGGCTCAAAGACATTGCGTCGAGCCTCACGCCTGGTCAGCCCATTTATGTGATGCTGTATGCATCAGCGATTGTGTTCTTCTGTTTCTTCTACACGGCCCTGGTGTTCAACAGCCGCGAAACAGCGGACAACCTGAAAAAGAGCGGTGCATTCATTCCCGGTATTCGCCCTGGCGATCAGACCGCGAAATACATTGATAAAATATTGCTCCGTTTGACGTTTGCCGGCGCTATTTACATCACCTTTGTGTGCTTGCTGCCGGAATTCTTGATCTTGAAATACAACGTGCCTTTCTACTTTGGCGGCACATCGTTGTTGATCATCGTGGTTGTCACCATGGATTTCATGGCCCAGGTACAAAATTACCTGATGTCGCAACAGTATGAGTCCTTGTTGAAGAAAGCGAATTTCAAGTCCACCAGTGTGTGAACCGAGATGGCGAAAGACGACGTTATACAAATGTCGGGCGAGATTGTTGAGAACTTGCCCAACGCGACGTTCAGAGTGAAGTTAGAAAATGGTCATGTGGTACTTGGCCATATTTCCGGGAAGATGAGGATGCATTACATCCGCATCCTGCCGGGAGACAAGGTAACGGTTGAGTTGACGCCTTATGACTTGACCCGAGCGCGGATTGTGTTCCGCGCCAAATAAGGTCAGTTTTGTGGGCAAACCGCTTGGGCGCTGAAAAGCAAACAAGCCAACGTTTAAGAGTTTTAGGAGAGTGAAATGAGAGTTTCGGCTTCGGTCAAAAAAATTTGCCGTAACTGCAAAATCATCCGCCGCAAGGGCGTTGTTCGCGTGATCTGCACAGATCCGCGTCACAAACAGCGTCAAGGCTGATTGCAAGAGTTATAGAGGACCAACATGGCACGTATCGCTGGTATTAACATCCCGCCGCATCAGCACGCTGAAATCGGCTTGACCGCAATCTTTGGTATTGGTCGTACCCGTGCACGCAAAATTTGCGTGGCATGCGACATCGCTTTCTCCAAGAAGGTCAAAGACCTGACGGACGGTGATCTCGAAAAAATCCGCGACCAGATCGCTCAGTTCACGATCGAGGGTGACCTCCGCCGTGAAACAACCATGAACATCAAGCGTTTGATGGACATCGGTTGCTACCGCGGTTTCCGCCATCGTCGTGGTCTGCCCATGCGTGGTCAGCGTACCCGTACCAATGCACGTACCCGCAAAGGTCCGCGTAAAGCCGCTCAATCCCTGAAAAAATAACAGGCACTGAAAGAACATCATGGCCAAGCAACCATCCAATAGCGCAGCACAACGCGTGCGCAAGAAAGTTCGTAAAAACGTTGCCGACGGTATCGCGCACGTTCACGCTTCTTTCAACAACACCATCATCACCATCACCGACCGCCAGGGCAATGCATTGTCTTGGGCTTCGTCGGGTGGTCAAGGTTTCAAGGGCTCACGCAAGTCCACCCCCTTCGCAGCCCAGGTGGCTTCTGAAGTGGCTGGTCGCGCCGCCATTGAGCAAGGCATCAAAAACCTCGACGTCGAGATCAAAGGCCCTGGCCCTGGTCGCGAGTCGTCGGTTCGTGCCTTGGCAGCACTCGGTATTCGCATCAACACCATCGCTGATGTGACCCCCGTGCCGCACAACGGCTGCCGCCCTCAAAAGCGCCGCCGCATCTAAGCATCGGGCCTGCTTGCAGGCCTTTATTAACAAGCCCACCGCTGCTACCGAATGTGTAGCAGCTCCTGCAGAGTTCTGCAGCAGTTGACATAGAAGGACGTTCAAGTGGCACGCTATCTCGGCCCCAAGGCCAAACTATCCCGCCGCGAAGGCACCGACCTGTTCCTGAAGAGCGCTCGCCGCTCCATCAGCGACAAGGCCAAATTCGACAGCAAACCTGGTCAGCACGGCCGTACTTCCGGTGCCCGTACCTCTGACTTCGGCGTGCAACTGCGTGAAAAGCAGAAGGTCAAGCGCACCTATGGTGTGTTGGAGCGTCAGTTCCGCCGCTACTTCGCTGAAGCCGATCGCCGCAAAGGCAACACCGGTGCGAACCTGTTGTTCTTGCTCGAGTCCCGTCTGGACAACGTGGTGTACCGCATGGGCTTTGGCTCCACGCGCGCTGAAGCTCGTCAGTTGGTGTCCCACAAGGCCATCACCGTGAACGGCAACCCCGTGAACATCCCCTCCTACAGCGTCAAAACTGGCGATGTGGTGGCTGTCCGTGAAAAATCCAAAAAGCAAAACCGCATTGTTGAAGCCCTGCAATTGGCTCAACAAGTGGGCATCCCTGCTTGGGTGGAAGTCAACATTGACAAAGCTGAAGGTACGTTCAAGAAAGTGCCCGATCGTGATGAATTCGGCTCTGACATCAACGAATCGTTGATCGTCGAGTTGTACTCTCGCTGATCTGATTCAACTGAATCCGTTCCTGAATCGCGCTCGTCGCGATTTGGGTGCTTCACCAGCCTTGCCGGTGTAACGAGCCGGGGGTATTGATAGGAAGTCTGAATGCAAACAAATCTGCTGAAACCCAAAACCATCAACGTCGAGCAGCTCGGCCACAACCGTGCCAAAGTGGCACTGGAGCCTTTTGAGCGTGGCTATGGTCACACCCTGGGTAACGCACTGCGCCGCGTGTTGTTGTCTTCCATGCCTGGCTTTGCCGCCACGGAAGTCACCATCGCCAACGTGCTGCACGAGTACTCGTCCATCGACGGCGTGCAAGAAGATGTGGTCAACATTTTGTTGAACCTCAAAGGTGTGGTGTTCAAGCTCCACAACCGTGATGAAGTGACCCTGAGCCTGCGTAAAGACGGCGAAGGTGTGGTCACAGCGGGTGACATCCAGACCCCCCATGATGTTGAGATCATCAACCCCGACCACGTGATCGCCACGCTGTCGGCAGGTGGCAAGCTCGACATGCAGATCAAGGTGGAAAAGGGCCGTGGCTACGTGCCTGGCACCATGCGTCGTCACGCCGACGACCAGACCAAATCCATCGGCCGCATCGTGCTCGACGCGTCGTTCTCGCCTGTCAAGCGCGTGAGCTACACCGTTGAAAGCGCCCGTGTGGAACAGCGTACCGACCTCGACAAGCTCGTGGTTGAAATCGAGACCAACGGTGCCATCACCGCTGAAGATGCTGTGCGCGCTTCTGCCAAGATTTTGGTGGAGCAGCTCGCTGTGTTTGCTCAGCTCGAGGGTAACGAGTTGGCCGCGTTTGATTCGCCGTCGCCACGTGGCAGCGCGCAGTTCGACCCGATTCTGTTGCGTCCTGTGGACGAGCTCGAACTCACCGTTCGCTCTGCCAACTGCCTGAAGGCCGAAAACATTTACTACATCGGTGACCTGATTCAGCGCACCGAAAACGAATTGCTCAAGACCCCTAACCTGGGTCGCAAGTCACTCAACGAGATCAAAGAAGTTCTGGCTTCTCGCGGTTTGACCCTGGGCATGAAGTTGGAAGCCTGGCCTCCAGCTTCTTTGGAAAAGCGTTAATTTAACCAGTGCAACAGGCAGTACCTGATACGGCTGTCTGCATATAACGAAAGGAAAGCACCATGCGTCACGGACACGGACTCCGCAAACTTAACCGCACCAGCGAACACCGTCTGGCCATGCTTCGTAACATGATGAACTCGCTCATCGAACACGAAGTCATCAAAACCACAGTGCCCAAAGCCAAAGAGCTGCGTCGCGTGGTTGAGCCCATGATCACCTTGGCCAAAGAAGCCACCTTGGCTAACCACCGTTTGGCCTTTGACCGTCTGCGCGACCGCGACAGCGTGACCAAGTTGTTCAACGACCTCGGCCCCCGTTTCAAGGCCCGTCCTGGTGGTTACACACGTATCTTGAAAATGGGTTTCCGTGTGGGCGACAACGCTCCCATGGCTTTGGTCGAATTGGTGGATCGTCCCGCTGAGCAAGATCAAACAAATACTGACGCAGCAGCGTAAGTTAAGCAGCTATCCAAGGTACAATACACCTCTACCGCGAGATGGAGCAGTCTGGTAGCTCGTTGGGCTCATAACCCAAAGGTCGGAGGTTCAAATCCTTCTCTCGCAACCAACAAAATCAAGCACCTCGCTTGTACATGAACCCACCGCAAGGTGGGTTTTTTGTTTCTGGCTTTTCTTTGCCTTCACCAAAGTAAGCCGAATGCACCTCGTCGTTCTCAGACAGTGCCTGCCACGCTTGCCTTAGTCGTGCACCAAGCTGCGGCGATCTAGGGTTTATCCCTAGCTCAAAAATGTGCACGCGTGGCAGCCAAGCCTCATTTCGGTTCATCGACACCATTTCAAAGACCATATGGAATCTTGATTGGGATCCCAATTTGTACTAGTATGACTCACATCAGGGTTTTGAACCTGTGAGTCAAAAAAGTGGCATGCGAATTGCAAGTTATTTTTTGTGCAGGTTGAAACGCTGTAGTGATCCATTCATTGAACTACTGAGATGACAAGCAGCAGAAACACATCAAACGCTATTTCCGTTGACAAGCTAGGTATGGTGAGCCAGGTCTACGAGAAGTTGAAGGCTGAAATTTTTGAATTCAGCATGGCCCCGGGCGAGCGCTACTCCGAGAGCGAGCTCTCCACCCGTGTGGGCTCCTCTCGCACACCACTGCGAATCGCTTTGCACATGTTGGTGCGCGACGGCTACATGGTCAAAGTCGACGGGCACAGTGGCTGGATGGTCAAGCCTCTGGACTTCAACTACTTTGAAGAACTCTACGATGTGCGTACCAGCTTAGAGGCCATCGCGGTTGAGCGCATCTGTGTGGCTGACCCCTTCCCAGACCTCAGCGAATTGCGCAAAGTCTGGCTGGTGCCTGAAAAGAACCGCCTCTACGACCCGGTGGAATTGGCCAAGATGGATGAGCAATTCCACAGCGTGCTGGTCAAGGCTGCGGGTAACCGAGAGATGGTGCGTATTCATGCCGACTTGCAAGAGCGCATCCGCATCATCCGTCGCTTGGACTTCACGGTGGATGCGCGCATCGACGAGGCCTATGTGCACCACGGCAAGATTTTGCGAGCCATTCTGGCGCGCAAAGTGACCCAAGCCAGCTTGCTGCTTCGATCACACATTGATTCAAGTCGCGCTGAAATCCGTCACATCACCTTGCATCGCCTTGCGCTGGCGCGTGAGCAGGCGATGCAATTTTCTTCAGGAGGCTGAGCATGATGTATGACCTGCTTGTACGCGGTGGTCACGTGATTGACCCGTCGCAACAACTCAACGGTGTGATGGATGTGGCCGTCAAAGACGGAAAAATAGCTGCAGTGCAGGCCGACATCAACCCCGGCTTGGCTGCTAAAACCATCGATGCCCGTGGCCAATTGGTGCTGCCGGGTTTGATCGACACCCACGCTCACGTTTTCCAATATGTCACCGGTCGGTTTGGCGTAGACGCTGACTTGTCTGGGGTGCACTCGGGCGTCACAGGTTTGATTGACCAAGGCGGGCCTTCGTGCATGACCCTTCCGGCATTCCGCGAATTCGTGGTGAATGCGAAGAAAAGCAAAGTGCTGGCCTTTTTGTCTTCCTACCTGGTGGGCGGTTTGGAGGGGCACTACTACCCCTCGCTTTACAAGCCTGATTGCTTGGATGTCGACGCCACGGTGCGCGCTGCCATGGAGAACCGCGACATCGTCAAGGGCTTCAAAGCCCACGCTGAACTGGGTGGCTTTGCGCGCTGGGGTATTGAGGTCATGCGCTTGTCGGCCGAAATTGCCAAGCAAGCTGACCTGCCGCTTTACATCCATTTTGGTCAACTCTGGCCCCTGCCAGAGCAAGGTGCCAATGGGGTTGATGCAGACACCATCCTGGAACAGGTCGTCAACTTACTCAAGCCTGGTGACATCTTGGCTCACCCTTTCACACGCCACCCTGGTGGTTTTGTGAACCGCGAAGGCAAGGTGCACCCCATCGTGCGCGAGGCCTTGGCGCGTGGCCTGAAGGTGGATGTGGGACACGGCTCCCACTTCAGCTACAAGATGGCCCGAATTGCTCTGGATGCCGGCATCATGCCCCACACCTTGGGGGCCGATATGCATGGCTACAACACGCCCATCCCCAAGCCGGCTGGTACACCCGAAGCCCATTCGGACGACGAGCACATGTTTGCCGGTAAGGTTCGGTTCTCCCTGGTGTCCACCATGACGGCCATGCTTGCCTTGGGGTTGAAATTGGAAGACATCGTGCCCATGGTCACGACTGGCCCAGCTGCGATGGCGGGCATGAGCGATCAGATGGGGTCTTTGAAGCCTGGAGTGGATGCGGACATCAGTGTGCTGCATGACGATCGTGGCCGCTGGGTGCTGAATGACAACGAAGGCACACAAATCGTGGCAGACCGTTTGCTGCGTCCTGCGTATTGCATCCGTTTGGGGCAGCGTTACGAGGCTGACGCGCCCGTTTTGCCCAAGTTGGAAGAGCAGGTGGCTGCATGACCCTGCCTGACACCAAGCACCAGGGCGTAGGCGCCCGTTTGCGACGCAAGGAAGATCAGCGTTTCCTGGCGGGTGAAGGCGAGTACGTGGGCAACATCAAGTTGCCCGGCATGATGGCCGTGGCCTTTGTGCGCTCCCCCATCGCGCACGGTCGCATCGTGTCGATTGAAAAGCCGGCCGGGCATGAGCACGCTGTGTTCACCATGGCTGACATGACGGGCGTGAACCCGATCCGTGCTGTCACCCGGCTCGCGGGTTTCAAGCCTTCAGAGCAATGGCCCTTGGCCAAAGACAAGGTGCGCCAGGTTGGCGAGATGATCGCCATGTGCGTGGCACCTACGCGTGCTGAGGCAGAAGACATTGCGCAGCAGGTGTTTGTTGATTTTGAAGAGTTGCCCGCGGTGGTGGACATGCTCACTGCGCGCACCTCCCCGCCTGCATTGGTGCACGAGGCATGGGGTGATAACCTGTTTCTCACCACCTTGGCCGACGACGATTTGTCAGAGATCAAGCGCACGGCCGCGGTCAAAGTGAACCGGCAATTGCGCACAGCCCGTCAGTCTATGGCACCCATGGAAGGCCGTGGCGTGGTGTGCGAGTGGAACCGCCGGCTGCATCAGTTGGTGATGCACAGCGCAGCACAAATGCCGCACATCAACCGCGCTGGTTTGTCCGAGTGCTTAGGCATCGATCAAGCCAGCATCCGCGTGATTGCCCCGGATGTGGGTGGCGGCTTTGGCTACAAAGGCATTTTGTTGCCCGAAGAAATTTGCCTGGGCTGGTTGGCCCGCCATTTGGGCAAGCCGGTGAAGTGGATCGAAGACCGGCGCGAGCAATTGAGCGCCAATGCCAACTGCCGTGAACACGCTTATGACATCACGGTGTATGGCGATGCCAACGGGCGTTTATTGGCAATCGACTGTGAAGCCACGGTAGATTCAGGGGCCTACTCGTCCTACCCCTTCTCAGCCTGCTTAGAGGCCGCGCAAGTGGCTTCCATCTTGCCTGGCCCCTACAAGATGGATGGTTACCGTTGCAAGGCTTGGTCGGTGGCCACCAACAAGCCACCTATCCTGCCGTACCGCGGGGTGGCCAGAACCGATGTGTGCTTTGCGCTGGAAGTGATGATCGACAGCATGGCGCGCGAAGTGGGTATTGAGCCGCATGAGGCGCGGCTCAGAAGCATCATCCAAGCCGATGAGATGCCCTACAACAACATCACCAAGAAACACTTCGATTCGGGTGATTACCCCGAGGCCATCCGTCGTGCGGTGGCAGCCATCGATATCCCTAAATGGCGAGCCCGGCAGACCCAACAAAACAGCGCGCAAAACCCAGACGATGGCCAGTTCATCGGCGTGGGCATGGCGGTTTATTGCGAACAAGCTGCTCACGGCACCTCGGTTTATTTTGGCTGGGGCATCCCCATGGTGCCAGGCCATGAACAATGCGGTGCGCGCCTGACACCTGACGGCATGCTGGAGTTGCGCATTGGTGCGCACTCGCATGGCCAGGGCCTAGAGACCACCTTGGCCCAAGTGGCTAATCAGGTGATGGGTATCAGCCCGGCGCATGTGCGTGTGTTGCATGGCGACACCGGCATGACGCCTTACTCCACCGGCACCTGGGGTTCGCGTTGCATGGTGATGTCGGGCGGCGCGGTGGCCGAAGCCTGCAAGCAGATGCTCTTGCGCGTCAAACACATCGCCGCCAAAGTGCTGGAGTTGCCGGCCGAGAGTTTGGTGTTCAGCGATGGCGCGGTGTCGAACGCCGACGGCACGAAAAAACTCACCCTGGGTGAGGTGGCCCACATTTGGTACCGCCAGCCGCAGTTGTTACCCGCCGATGTGGATCCTTCAGGTCTTGAAGTGACCGTGGGCTACAAAGCCAAGGTCGATACCGGCACCTTCAGCTACGCCTGCCACGCTGTGGCAGTGTCGGTGGACACGGGCACTGGCCATGTGCAAATTTTGGACTATGTGGTGGTGGAAGACGCCGGCGTGATGGTCAACCCCATGATTGTCGATGGCCAGATTCTGGGTGGCTTGGCCCAAGGCATCGGCACTGCGCTGTACGAAGAGATGCCTTACGACGAGCAAGGCCAGCCACTCGCTTCGACCTTGGCGGACTACACCTTGCCAGGGGCTACCGAAGTGCCTACACCACGCATCATCCACATGGAAACCCCGTCGCCCTACACCACCTTCGGTCAAAAAGGTGTGGGGGAGGGCGGTGCGATTGCCCCGCCTGCGGCGATTGCCAATGCGGTGAACGATGCCTTGAAAACCTTGAAGGTCGAGGTCACGGAGCTGCCCATCACGCCCAGGCGCTTGTTGCAAGCCCTGGCTGCCAAGCAGTCTGTGCACACCAAGGAGGTTGCATGAAGTCCGCAGCTTTCGACCTGTACCAGCCTGCTGATGTGCCGGGCGCTTTGCAGTTGCTGGCCAACCCGGACCAAAGTGTCAAGGTACTGGGTGGTGGTCAGTCCTTGGGGCCCATGCTCAACCTGCGTTTGGCGCAACCTGAGGTGTTGGTCAATGTCGCGCGCTTGCCCGAGATGCTCACGGCCAAAATGGAGGGCGATTCGCTCATCATGGGTGCTGGCGTCACCCACGCTCGCATCGAAGATGGTCTGGTGCCTGATGTCACCCGCGGCCTCATGCCCTTTGTGGCGTCTAGCATCGCCTACCGTGCCATCCGCAACCGGGGCACGATCGGGGGCAGCTTGGCCCACGCAGACCCCGCAGCTGATTGGGTCAACACCATGATGCTGCTCGGGGCCGTCATGCAAATCACCAGCGTGAAATCCGCCGGTGATGGTGCGCTGGTCCAGCGCGAAGTGCCTGCCCATGTTTTCATGCAAGGGCCTTTCACGACGGTCCTGGCGGACCACGAGATTCTGACTGCCATTCGCATCCCCGCATTGTCGGCTTCTGCGCGCTGGGGCTATTACAAGTTCTGCCGCAAGACCGGCGAGTTTGCCGAGGCCATTGGTGGCGTGCTGTCAGACCCTGAGCGTGGCATTCACCGTTTGCTCATTGGTGCCACCGACGGTGTGCCTTTGGTCATCCATGAAGCACAAGCGCTGATGAAACCTGGTGATTCAGCGGCCATCACCCGTGTGCTGCAAGACGCAGGCATGGCCCAAGACCCTTACGCATTCAAGATGCACCACACCGCGGTTTGCAGGGCGATTGCCATGCGCCATCAACAGGCATGAGGCAGGTCGGCATGAACAAGACAACCATCCAACTTCATATCAACGGCTGCGACGTGGCTTCCGAGGTTCAGGGGCGTACGCACCTGGCCGATTACTTGCGCGAAGACCAATTGCTCACCGGCACCAACTTGGGTTGTGAGCATGGGGTGTGTGGCGCTTGCACCATTGAGATCGATGGTGCACCCGCCAGGTCCTGCATCACCTTTGCTGCAGCGTGTGATGGCATGAAGGTGCGAACCATTGAAGGCTTTGCACAAGACGAGGTGATGCTCGCTTTGCGCGAAGCATTTTCTGCCGAGCACGCCTTGCAGTGCGGTTATTGCACGCCAGGCATGTTGATCACCGCGCGCGACATTGTGCTGCGCCTGCCTGATGCCGATGAGGCGTTGATTCGCAAAGAACTCTCGGGCAATTTATGCCGTTGCACGGGCTACAGCGGCATCGTGCAAGCCATCACGTCGGTGTTGGCAGCGCGTCGTGCCGAACATGGAGGTGCATCTCATGCAAATTGATGAGTCCTTCGAGTTGCCTTTCAGCCAGGCCGTGGTGTGGCAAGCCTTTCAAAACTTGCAGATGTTGGTGGACTGTTTGCCTGGCGCGCAGTTGACCAGCCCTGAAGGTCAAACCCCGCTGGAGTTGGCTTTTCAAATCAAGATGGGGCCGATTGCTGCAGCCTTTGCCGGTCAAGGTGAGATCGCTTACGACGCTGATAAGTACGCAGGTCGTTTTTCTGGGCAAGGAACTGATCGCAAAAACAACTCTCGCGTCAAAGGTGAAGCCCGTTTTTCTTTGCACGAATCAGCTGGCCCCATCACCCGCGTTGATGTGAGTGTGGAGTTTGCGTTGACCGGGGCCTTGGCCCAGTTCGGCCGCATCGGTATCGTCAAAGAAATTGCCAGCAATATCACGGCTCAGTTTGCAGCCAACCTCAAAACCAGGTTGGTGCCTGAATCCTCTGGTGCATCCCCTCTCACTCCCGAGCCTGTGCAGGCATCGGTTGCGCCCTCACTGAATTTGGGGCGTTTGTTTTGGCAACTGCTCAAGCAGCGCTTCATGCGCTTGTTGGGCAGAGGTTGATCGTCGTTGGCATGAGCTTTGCGTTGTTTTGCTTTTAACTTGTTTGAACTTAAGGAGTTGACTATGCGTTTATCTAAATTGATGGGCTTGCTGGGTTTGGCTGGCTTCTTGAGCGTGGTGGCCATCAAGCCCACCATGGCGGCAGACGATGTCATCCGCATCGGTGCACCTTTGGCCTTGACAGGTGGCTTGGCGGATGAAGGTAAGAAGCAGCAAGTCTCTTACAGCATGTGGCTCAAACGCGTGAACGCCGCTGGCGGCATCAACGTGGGCGGCAAAAAAATGAAGGTGGAGATCATTGAGGTCGACTACCAGACAGACGAAAAGCGCGCCCAGCAAATCGCTGAGAAACTCATCACCCAAGACAAGGTCGACTTCCTGACGGCGCCCTTTGGGTCTGGCCACACCAAGGTGGTGGCTGGTGTGGCTGAGCGTTATGGCGTGCCAGTGATGGCCTCGGTGGCATCTAGCGAATCGGTGTTCAACCAAGGCTACAAATACCTATTTGGCACGCTGTCACCGAATGGCGGCATCACTGAGAACATGGCCAAGATGTTCACCAAGGTGCAACCCAGCATCAAGAAAATCGCGATTCTGGGCCGCGAGGATGTGTTTCCCAAATCCATGGCCAATGAAATGAAGGCCTCGGCCGAGCGTGCTGGTTTGCAAGTGGTTTACAACGAGACCTACCCTGTGGGCATGTTGGACCACGCCACGGCCCTGTCCAAAATCAAGGCCAGTGCACCTGATTGGATTTACATCAGCGGCTACACCCAAGACTTGGTGCTGGCACGTAAGCAAATGGCTGATTTGAAAATCACCGCGCCCATCATCACCATGATCACTGGCCCTGCTTACCAAGAGTTCATCACCGCCTTAGGCCCTGTGGCAGACGGTGTGACCAGCGCATCCTGGTGGCACCACTCCGCGCTGTACAAAAGCGACGATGTGTTTGGTTCTACCCAAGAGTTCTACAAAGACTTCCTGGCCCAAGGCAAGGGTGACCCTGACTACGTGAACGCTTCAGCCGCAGCTGCTTTGATCACTCTGCAAAAAGCCATTGAAAAAGCGGGCTCTGTGGACAAAGCCAAAGTGCGCGACGCCCTGGCTGCCACCGACATCATGACCTTTTACGGCCCCATCAAATTTGGCCCTAACGGCATGAACCAAGGCCGCGATCTGCCCATCGTTCAAGTGCAAAAGGGTAAGGTGGTGCCGCTCTTCCCAGATGTGATCAAGCAAGGCACTTTGCAGATCATCAAGTAAGCGAGGCACCAAGGTGGAGGCTTACATCCAGGTCCTGACCAACGGGCTCATGCTTGGTGCACTTTACGCGTGCATCGCCGTGGGCTTCTCACTGGTTTGGGGCGTCCTCAACATCATCAACATGATGCATGGGTCCATGATCATTCTAGGCGGCTACCTCACGTATTTTGCGTGGCTGCACTTGAAGATCAACCCCTTGTTCATGTTGTTGATTGTCCCGCCCTTGTTGTTTCTGCTCGGTTACCTGCTTCAGTTTGTGATGATCAACCGAGTGGTCGCAAGGCCTGTGCTCACCACCTTGACCCTGACTTTCGGGTTGGACATGATTTTGTACAACGTGATGAACGTGGTGTTTGAAGCAACCCCACGCCGCATCACCATGGACATCGGGAGTGTCTCTTTCTTGGATGTGGTGCTTCCCGGAGACCGTCTGTTAGCGATGGTGCTCGCGCTGGCCCTCACAGGAATTTTGTACTGGGTCATGCGTACATCACGCACGGGGCGAGCCATCGTGGCGGTGCGCATGGACCGAGATGCGGCTGCCCTGATGGGCATTCCCATCAACAGGGTGTATGCGGTGACCTTTGCCATCAGCGCCATGATGGCAGGTGCTTGTGGCGTGCTGATGGCCGTCACGTTCCCAGTCACCACCAACATCTCTGGCTTGCTGTTGGGCAAAGCCTTTGCGGTGTGTGTGCTGGGTGGTTTGGGCAGTGTGCCTGGAGCCCTGATTGGTGGATTGGCGCTCGGTTTGATTGAGAGCCTCTCGGGCAATTGGTGGGGGCCGCAGAACGCGGTGCTCACAGGCTCGGTGTTGATGATCGTTTTGTTGATGACCCGACCCACGGGTCTATTGGGCAAGGCAGGTTACGAATGAACTCTCTACGTTCCGGTCTTCTGTGGTTTGTGCCTCTCACGGTGTTGCTCGCGCTCACGCCGTTCATGGCCAACAACTACGTCGTCCAGCAAGCCAGCTTTGTGTGCATGTATGCCGCGCTGGCCTTGTCTTGGAATTTCATCGGTGGCTACACCGGCTATCCATCGTTTTCAACATCCGCCTTTGTCGGTCTGGGCGCTTATGCAGGCGCCTTGCTGCAAAACGCGGGTATGCCTATGGTGTTGGCCTGGTTCGTTGCCACGATCATCACAGGGCTGTTTGCCGTGTGCCTCGGGTATGCGATTTTGCGCATGAAGGGCCACTACTTTGCCATTGGTTCCATTTCCATCGTTGAAATCTTGCGACTGATCACGGCGTCTTGGTCAAGCTTCACGGGGGGCGGCGAGGGTTTGAATTTGCCCATATTCCGAGGTGGCCCTGACTACGCAGGCATGGTGTTTCTGTACGCGTTTTTGGTGTTGATGCTGTTGGCTGTCATTGCCACCGTGATCGTTGACAGAAGCCGCTTAGGCTTTGGCTTGCGTTGTATTGAGCAAAACGAAGATGCAGCCGACATGGTGGGTGTGAATGTCAACGCCTCCAAGATTGCAGCCTTTGCCTTGTCGGCTATTTTTTGTGGAACGTCTGGTGCCATCTCGGCATCGTGGGTGTCCTACATCTCGCCGCCTGATGCTTTCTCCATCGTCATGACCTTGAAGGTGCCGGTGATGGCCATGCTGGGCGGTGCGGGCACGTTGTTTGGCCCCGTGCTGGGTGCGTTGGTGTTTGTTGTGATCGAGCAAAGTGTGCTGTCCAGGTTTCTGGATTACAACCAAGCCATCTTGGGTTTGATCATTGTGTTCCTCATCTTTTTCCTACCCGGTGGTTTGCTGCGCAGCAAGCTGTTCACGCAACTCAAGCAGCGTCTTTTTAAAACGAACCCGCAGGAGGCCAAGTCATGAGTACGCCTTTGTTGCAGGTCGATCAACTCAGTAAAAATTTCGGTGGCGTAGCCGCCGTGAGCAAGGTGTCGTTCAGTCTCGAGGCGGGTCAAATTGTTGGCTTGATCGGCCCGAATGGCGCGGGCAAAACCACGCTGGTGAATTTGATGACTGGCGTGCTCAGACCGAGTGGCGGCACAGTTCGCTTCAACGGAGAAGACATCACCGATCAAAGGCCATACCAGGCATCACGACGTGGCTTGGCGCGTACCTTTCAAATCGTGCAACCCTTTCCGCAAATGACGGTGCTTGAAAATGTTTTGGCGGGCGCATTGTTCGCTGGACCTGCCAAGACGCGTGATGAAGCCATGGCTCAGGCGCTGGATTGCCTGGAGTTTGTGGGCCTGGCTGACTTGGCGCAGCGAAGCGCGATGTCCCTGACACTGCCTTCGCGTAAGCGTTTGGAGTTGGCCAAATCTTTGGCCATGCAACCCAAGGTCTTGTTGCTCGATGAAGTCAATGCCGGTTTGAACAGTGCCGAGATCGTGGATGCGATTGAGCTGATCAGAAAAATTGCAGCACGTGGCATCACCATCATGTTGATCGAGCATTTGATGAAGGTGGTGTTTTCTTTGTGTGACCGCTTGCTGGTCTTGCACCACGGCGAGTTGATTGCGCAAGGCGAACCGCAAGCGGTCGCCAACGACCCGAAAGTGATCGAGGCTTATTTGGGCAGCAAATTTGCCGCCAAGATGGCCGACGAAACCGCCCAGTCCGGCGAGGTGAGCCATGTCTGACATGATCTTAGAAGTTCAAGGTCTGACCGCTGGTTATGGCGATGTTCAGGTGCTGTGGGGTGTGGATTTACAGGTCCGGCAAGGCGAGATCACGTGCATCGTGGGCTCGAACGGTGCTGGCAAGTCCACCCTGTTGCGCACCCTCTCGGGCTTGGTACAGGCACGCAGCGGTACGGTGACGTTCAAAGGTCACGATTTGACCGGCGCCACACCAGCGGATGTTTTGTCGGCTGGCATTGCACATGTGCCCGAGGGACGTCGTTTGTTCAAAGGCTTGTCGGTGCGCGACAACCTGCTGCTCGGCGCCTACCACCGCAACGCCCCGCGCGCGGACATCGAGCATGATCTTGAACAGATCTACCATTTCTTTCCCATCCTCAAAGACCGTCGCAACCAAGACGCCAGCACCATGTCGGGTGGCGAGCAACAAATGTGCGCGATTGGTAGGGGCATCATGTCGCGCCCATCCTTGTTGATGATTGATGAATTGTCTTTGGGTTTGGCGCCGCTGGCGGTGGAAAGCCTGTGCTCTGCTTTGCGCAGTGTGAACCAGACGGGCTTGTCGATTTTGTTGATTGAGCAGGATGTGTTCACGGCATTCGATCTCGCTGCCCATGCCTTTGTGGTCGAGTCGGGCAAGGTCAGCCTGAGTGGAACCTGCGAGGCGCTGGCATCGAACCCGCAAGTGCGACAAGCCTACATGGGCATTTAGTGGACGATCATGGAACACCTTGAGTCGCTTGTGCAAGCCGCTAACCAACATGCGTTGGCGCGAATGTTCGCGGCACATCCCGTGTGGACGCGCGTTGTTAGCGCAGCTGAGGCTTTGACGCTCGATGACCACACCATCTTGCATGCTGGCCCGCCGCTGGCCGACCCTTGTAACCCGCCGGGGGCCATCCGATCTTCGATGGTGTTGAGTTGCATGTACGAAGGCTGGGCCACTGATGAAGCCCAAGCTGAGGCATTGATTCAAAGCGGCCAGCTCAAGCTCTTGCCCGCACAAGACCATGGCTGTGTGACGCCCTTGGCTGCGGTGATCACACCTTCCTCAACGATGGTGGAGGTGGCGGATGCTGCGGGTGTGCTTCCTCCCGTGTGGTCTTTGTTGGCCAGTGGCCCTGCACCTGACCTTCGCTTTGGCTCACGCGACTTGGGTTGTTTGTCCAGCATGGTCTACCGCGACGGTGAGTTGAAGTCGCTCTTACAGCAAGCGCTTGATACGCCGATCGACTTGGTGGCCGTTGCTAACTTGGCCCTGGCCCAGGGTGATGAGTTGCATTCGCGCACTTTGGCTGCGACAGCAGCCTTGCACCAGGCTTTGCTACCCAGACTTTTGGCGGCCCAAGTTGACCAGGTTGCTATCGATAAGTTCTCGGCCATGATGACGGCTTCGCCTGGATTTTTCCTCACCCTGTGGATGGCTGCCTGCCGCCTTTATTTGTCAGCCTGCGACGACGTGGCGCATTGCAGCTTAGTTAACCGCATGGGGGCGAATGGTGAGACGGTTGGCTTCTCGGTAGGCCGTGAGCCTGGCAAGTGGATCACAGCCACTGCCACACCACCGGTGGGCGCGCGTTTCCCTCACCAAGATGCGAACATCATGGCTTCTGGCGTGGTGGGTGACAGTGCGGTGGTGGATGCCATGGGCTTTGGTGGCCAAATGGTGAGCAACTCGCCGGATGTGTTGGCCTCCTTGGTCAATTACTTGCCGGTGAACTACGAGCAGACGAGTTTTAACATCTTGTCGGCTGTTCACCCGGCCTATGACAACGCACAGGTGAGGTGTGGCCTGGACGTGAGGAAAGTCCATCAATCCGGCATCACCCCCTTGGTGAACATCGGCATTTTGGCGGCTGATGGTGTTCATGGCTTGTTAGGCCGCGGTCTCTACACGGCTCCAATGGCATTGTTTGCTGGGGCTTTGGAAAAAGGCTGATCCCTTCGATCAGGACGGTGCTACCTGCACCGCTGAATGGTTATTTGTGCATAGGCTGTGATGCTCGCAGATCACTGCTAAATTGTGCGTATGTCTTCCCCTACACAGCCTGCCTGCGTCAGCGTCATGTATGACGGCTCATGCCCGTTGTGCACCAAAGAAATTGAGCTTTACCGCAAGCTGCAACCCCTGCAGGCTATGGCTTGGGTGGATGTGTCTGACCCCCATCAATCGCTGCCACCTGGAACCACGCAGCAACAGTTGATGCAGCGCTTTCATGTCCGCACAGCCCAAGGCGAGTTGCTCGATGGTGCGCCTGCTTTTGTGCACCTCTGGGCGCAGTTGCCCGGCTGGCGGCACTTGGCCACACTCAGTCGCTTGCCGGGTGCCATGACCGTGATGAACGCTGCATACGATGTGTTCTTGCGTTGGCGTCCTGCCATGCAGCGTTGGGTCAAGCGTCGTGCGCTCAAACAAGCCAAGGGCTGACCATGAAAAAGTTTTTGACTTGCTTGTTCTTGGTGCTCAGCTTGGTCCAGCACGCACAAGCCAGCGAACTCTCCGACCGGCTCAAAACCAAAGACCACGTGCTTTTGATGCGGCACGCCTATGCCCCGGGCGTGGGTGACCCTACCGGGTACTCGCTGGCGCGCTGCGAGACCCAAAGGGTGCTCAATGACGAGGGCCAACAACAAGCCACACGTATAGGGCAGTGGCTCAAAGCCCAAGGCGTTGACCAGGCTGCGGTGTACACCAGCATCTGGTGCAGATGCCAAGAAACGGCTGAGTTGCTGCGGTTCGGCAAGGTCACGGTGGAGCCTGCCCTGGCTTCGTTCTTTGATGAACCCCACAAGGCCTCTGCCAGTCGTCAACAGCTGCAAGACTTCATTGCCAAAGCCTTGCCTGCCAAAGGCGCGCGTGCGCTGATTCTGGTCACGCACCATGTGAACATCCAAGAATTCATGGGGCAAAACATCGGCTCGGGTGACATGGTGTTGGTGCGTGTCAACGCGCAAGGGCAGTTGCTCGGGGCTCAGCTTTACCCCAGCCCATGAGCTTGAGCGACTTCAGTGGGCTTGACGCCTGGCCCGGTCAAGCCGCTGCACGTGCACGCATGGACGCGGTGCAGCCCGAGGCTTATGCACGCACCCGCAACCACCTGGAGGGCGCCGTCACACGTTTGTCGCCTTACATCACCCATGGGGTGCTGACATTGCGCGAGGTGCTCACGCATCTGCTGGCTGATGAGTCCTTAGACATTCAGCACAAGCTGGTTTACGAATTCGGTTGGCGTGAGTTTTTTCGCCACGCTTGGTCGCATCACGGGCAGGGTATTGCGCAGTCTTTGCATGCTGGACCCTTGCCAGATGAGGCTTACGCCCCAGAACTACCTGCAGACATTCGCGAGGGTCGCACTGGTGTGCCGGTGATCGACATGGCGGTCCGCACGCTCTACGCCACAGGCACCTTGCACAACCATGCCCGCATGTGGCTGGCCAGTTATGTGGTGCATCTGCGGCGCGTGCATTGGCGCGCAGGGGCTGACTGGATGGTGGCGCATTTGTTCGATGGTGACTTGGGCAGCAACCACCTGAGTTGGCAGTGGGTGGCGGGCACTGGCAGCAGCAAGCCGTATTTGTTTAACGCAGACAATGTGGCGCGCTTTGCACCACCGATTTGGCACAGCCCAGGCTCGGTGCTTGACAGGTCTTACGATGATCTGGACCAGATCGCGCGCGGCGCACGGCAGGCTTTTGCTGCGCCACATCAAGTCATTGGCGAACTCGTTGTAGAGCCAGCGTTGCACGCTGAACCTCTTGCAGATATTGGCCTAGATGCTATGGAAGACATAGCGCAGTTGGTGCAAGGGCGTGAGGTGTGGCTGGTGCACCCTTGGGCGCTGCGTGGGGTGGATGTCCCCAGCACAGCCCTGGTGTTGGGTGTTTATCTGCATGAGCACCACGCCCGTTGGCCGTGGCCTGAGCGCCGGTGGCGTTGGGTGGATGCGTCCATGCGTGAGGTCGCCAGTCACTGCGTCTTTGCCGATCAACAGAGTTTGCACCAAGCGCTTGCTGGCGCAGCCCAGGTCCGCAGTGTGGATGACCCGCACATCACACCTTGGCTTGAAACTTTTGTCGAACTGGATGCTGCACCCGCGCTGTTCCCCAAAGTGGACCGGCCTTGCAGCAGTTTTTCTCAATGGTGGACGCGTGCCACGCGTGGCTTGAAGCAAGCCCAGGAGTTGTTGTGACAGAACAGGTGTTTTCAAATTACCTCAAGCGCGAGCTGCGGTCTGACCACGCCGGTGAAACCGGCGCGGTGTTCATCTACCGCGGCATTGCCACCGTGGCGGCATGGCGAGGCGATGCCGAGTTGATGCGCTTTGCTACAGCGCATGGCCAAACCGAGGCTGAGCATCTGCAACTGATTGAGGCTTGGTTACCAACGCAGCAACGCAGCCGATTGCTGGGGCCTTGGCGTTTGGCGGGTTGGCTCACTGGTGCGTTGCCTGCCTTGTTAGGCCGACGCGCGGTTTACGCCACCATTGCGGCGGTGGAAACCTTTGTCGATCAACATTACCAACAGCAAATCGACCACCTGCAAACGCACGGTGGTCCCGAGGGTTTGTTGCCCTTGATGCTGCGCTGCCAAGCCGATGAATGCCATCACCGCGATGAGGCTGCGGCCCTGGCGGGCCAGGTGCCTGGGTGGTTGCGCGCTTGGTGTGCTGTGGTGGGCAGTGGCTCAGCCGCAGCGGTGGTGTTGGCGCGGCGGGTTTAAGACCGCGCCGTCTTTTCAAAACCCATCAAATCAAAGCATCGCGCTGAGCCTGGGTCATCACCGCTTGCTGGTCAGCGGTGAAGGCCGACTTGATGCTGCTGTCGAGCCCTGCGATGTAGCTGTCTGAGAGCCCTGCAATTTGGTTCTCAGACAAAGCTGCCACTTGTGAGCCACTGAAGGTGTTGAAGACCGCGGTGTCCAGCCCGGCCAGCGTGCTGGCTGAGATCTCGGCCAACTGGTCGTTGGTCAAGGCGTTGATTTGCGAGGCATCCAGCCCATTGAGTTGCGAGGCACTGAGCTGGGCCACCTGAGCGCTGGAGAAGCTGCTGATGGTGTTGGTCGAAGCGGTGTCGAGTTGCTCATCGCTGAGTTGACCCACCTGATCGGGGCGAAGTGCGGTCATTTGGTTGTCGTTGCTGCCGTTGGTGAACACCAGCGCTTGAACTTGCGAGTTGCTCAAGCTGCGCAACTGCGGTTCGGTCAACGCCGAGACCTGGTCCACCGTGAACGCGGTGATTTGCGTGGTGTCGAGGGCTGCAACTTGTTGCGGCGCCAAGGTGGCCAAATGGGCTGCGGAAATGCGTGACACGCGCTCACCCAAATCGGTCAACTGTGTGCTGCTGAGGATGGCCAACTGGGCATCGCCCAAGGCCGCGACCTGGCCGTTGTTGAGCTGGGACATCGACAAACCCGAGACCTGGTCGGGGCTGAGGTTAGCGATTTGTGCGCCACTCATTTTGACGGCGATGTCGCCCAGCTTGCTGCTGCTCAGTGATTGGATTTGCAAGTCGGTCAAGGCGTTGACCTGGGCATAGGTCAACGAGCCCAGGTTGGCGTCGCTGTCGGCCAGTTGCGCAGCGCTGAGCAGCTTGGTTTGGTCGGCACTCAGAATGCTGATGGCGCCGAGTTGTGCGCCGCTGAGCGATTGGATCTGCTCGGTGGAGAGCTTGCCAATTTGCGCGTTGTTCAGAGTGCTCAGTTGCGTGGCGGTCAAGTTGGCAAACTGTGATTTGCTCAAGGCGCCGAATTGGTTGTTGTTCTGCGTGGCCGAGAGCTTGGGCAAGATGGCGGCAAGTTGGCTGTTGTCCAAGGACTGCAATTGCTCGGTGCTCAGCGCCTGCACTTGGGCAGACGACATGACCTGCATCTGCGTGCTGAGCAAGCCGCGCACCTGGCTGACCTGCAGGCTGCTGACATCGCTGGTTTCAAGCGCAGCCACCTGGCCAGCGCTCAAGTTGCCCAACTGCTGCGCGCTGAACTGCTGGATTTGTGAACTGCTCAAGCCCGCCACTTGCTGGTAGGTCAGGGCTTGCACTTGGGTGTTGGTGAGGTTGCGCAGTTGCGCGTTGGTGAACACGCCCAATTGCCCGTTGCCCGTGCCGATGCCTTGGATTTGTGTGGCGCTCAGGCTTTGGGTTTGGGTGGCGGTGAGGTTGCCACCCTGGGCCGTCACATCAGCGGCTTCAAGCGCTTGCACTTGGGTGGTGGTGAAGGCGCGTACTTGGGTGTCGCTCAGGTCAGCCACTTGCGCATCACCCAAAGCGCGGATCTGGTCAGCGCTCAGGCTTTGCAGTTGCGTGCTGGTGAGCGCACGCATTTGGCCGGCGTTGCCGGTGCTGAGTTGCCCAAGCTGCGCATTGCTGAGCTTGCCCACTTGGTCACCCGTCAAGGCTTTGAGTTGGGTGGTGCTCAAGGTGCCCATGTCCAGCACGCCAATCAACGCTTTGTCGATGGCCGCAAGTTGGGTGTTGCTCAATTGCGAGCTGCCGTTCACCGTCGAAGCACTCAAAAGACCACGCACTTGAGGCGCGGTCATCTGAGCAATTTGGCTGGCGGTAAAACCACGCGCTGCAGCGGGCTTGATGGCTGCGATCTGGTCGATGTCTAAGCTGGCGATTTGGCCGCCGTTGCCGGTGGTCAAGGCCTTGACCTGATTGAGCGTCAGGGCGCCCATCTGGTCGGTTGAGAACGATTGAATCTTGCTGCCCAAGGCTGCGATTTGCGCGCCCGTGAAACTGCCAATCACATTCGGCCCAGCCACGCCGTTGACCACCTTGCCATAGCTCAGGCTTTGCACCTGATCGTTGGTGAGTGCCGCGATCTGGTTCACGCTGCCACCCGCGTTGACCTTGAGCTTGCTGGCCACTTTGGCCAGCGATTCGTAGGTCAGGCTGCCCACTTGCGTGGCGTTGAGCGATTCGATGGCTGCGCGTGAAAGCTTCTCCGCTTGACCGGCGCTCAGGCTTTGAATTTGTGTGTCGCTCAGGCTGTCTATTTGTGTGGCTGTCAATGCACCCACCGCGCTGCTGGAGAGGCTGCTGATCTGCTCATTGCCCAGCACCTGCAGTTGTCCGGCGGTGAGCTGGCTCACCTGCGGTGCGGTGAACTTGGCCACTTGGGTGGTGCTCAAGGCGCCCACAAACGCGGTGGACAAACTGGCCACTTGGTCTTTGGCGATCTTGCCAACGCCCGCTGCGCTCAGAGCGCTCACCTGGTCGGTGCTAAGGGCATTGAGTTGTGTGGCCGAGAGCCAGCCCACCTGGCTGCCAGACAAGGCGCCCAGTTGCGCTTCGGTCATGTGGCTCACACCGGCAAAGCCAGCCAGCTGTGTTTTTTGCAAGGCCGCCACCGCGGTGTTCGACAGGGCAGCCAAGGTGCCTGCGGTGTCCAAAGCCGTCAGTTGTGATGCGCTCAGGCTGCGCGTTTGCGAGGCGCTGAGCTGGGCCACCTGGTCTTCGTTGAGCAGGTTCACCCGGTCGCCCAAGGTGCCCAATTGCGCCAGGGTGATTTGAGAGATTTGGCTCGGGTCGATGCTGGCCACTTGCGCATCGGTCAAGGCCGTGAACTGTGCGATCGAGAGGTTCTTGATGTTGTTGCCCAAGTTGCCAATCGCATCGAGCTGCTCGCCTGAGAGCGAGGTGACTTGCTGAACGCTCATCTGGCTCATTTGCGCTGCATCCATGCCCAAGAGCTGATCGGCCGTTAAGGCCTTGACCTGTGAGACCGTCAAATCTTTGAAGCTGCTGTCGGTGATGGCGTTGATCTGGTCCACGCTCATGGCCTGCACTTGCGAATTGCTCAAAGACTGCAGTTGTTTGCCACTGGCTTGCGCGATGGAGGCCGTGCTCAAGCCTGACTCGATCTGGTAAGGCGTGAAGGCTGCAATCTGCTGCGAGCTCAAACTGAAAATCACGCCAGACAGGGCGGCCACCTGATCGCTTTGCAGGGCTTGAATTTGGTTGCTTGACAAACCTTTGGCCACATCGGCCGTCACATTGGCCAGATCGCTGGCGGCCAAATTGGCCATGTCACTGGGCGAATAAGATTTGAAACTCGTGATGTTCATCGCTAACCCCTTTCATCCAGCTCATTAGGTCGGTTGACCCGTACAGCCGATGGGCTGAGACAATGGGCCGGTGGCATGACGCCTTGACCATCAAGATCGGCAAGCCCTGCGATAAATTAAATAAGGCAAAAGCCACAAAAGGAGACTTATGAACCGCGTACTGGCCCACACGGGCGCCAAATTCCCCATCATCCAGGCCCCCATGGGCTGGATCGCCCGCACCCCTTTGGCCTCGGCGGTCTCGCGAGCGGGTGGCTTGGGCATCATCGAAACCTCATCGGGCGAAACCGCCAATTGCCAGGCTGAAATCAAAAAAATGAGCGCGCTGGGCTTGCCCTTTGGGGTGAACCTGCCGATTCGCTTTTTGAAAGACGACGCCATGCTGCGCTTCGTTTGCGAATCGGGCGTGAAGTTCGTCACGACGTCTGCCGGCAGCCCGGCCAAGTTCATCGCGCCGCTCAAGAGCGCAGGCATCGTGGTCTATCACGCGGTGCCCACCGTCGAAGCTGCTTTGAAATGTGTGGACGCTGGCATAGACGGCTTGGTGGTGGAGGGCGCCGAGGGCGGTGGCTTCAAAAACCCTGAGGAGGTCTCCACCCTGGTCTTGCTGCAAGCCATTCGCGCCAAGGTGGATGTGCCCCTGGTGGCTGCAGGCGGCATTTGCGATGGGCGCGGCATGGCGGCAGCTTTTGCGTTGGGGGCTGAAGCGGTGCAGATGGGCACGCGCTTTTTGAGCTGTGCAGAAAGCCCGGTGCATGCCAATTTCAAAAACGCCATCGTCAACGCCAGCGAAACCGGCACCTGGATGCTCAACAAAAAATCCACCCCTTGCATACGCTCGCTCAAATCAGAGCGCACCCAGGCGATTTTTGAGGCCGGGGTGATGGCGCCCGATGCGCTCTCCGGCATCTTGAAGGTGTACTTTGACGGTGACATGGAAGCCGCGCCTGCACTGGCCGGGCAAAGTGCGGGCTTGATTGACGAGGTCAAGACGGCGGCACAAATCATCGACGACACGGTGCGTGAGTTTTTTGAAATCACCGGTCGTTTGGGCCGGTTGGCGCAAGCGCACAACTTTGGCTGAACACCCCTAAGTAGTTTCAACGCTGCCATGCGCCCCAGTGGCTTTAGCATGCGGCAAACACCGGAGACACCCATGCACCCAATTCGCCACGCCTTGACCGCTTTGTGCGCAGCCACAGGCTTGATGTTGGCCCAGCCCTCGCTGGCGCAAGCCCCCCTTCCGATTTATGCCGATGCCGAGCCTTTGGGCGTGGCCATGGAAGGCTGGGCCTACCCCTACCCGGTGCAGCGCTTTGAGTTTGAGCACGAAGGCAAGTTGCTGCGAATGGCTTACATGGATGTGAAGCCGCCACAGGGCGTGAACCCCAACGGTAAAACCGTGGTGCTGATGCACGGTAAAAATTTCGGTTCAGACTACTGGGGCGGCACCATCACCGCCTTGGCCGCACAAGGCTACCGTGTGCTGGCGCCTGACCAAATTGGTTTTGGCCGTTCGTCTAAACCCGAGATGCGCTACACCTTCGCCTGGTTGAACGACACCACCGCACGCCTGATGGATCACCTCAAGGTGGAGCGTGCCGCTGTGGTGGCCAACAGCATGGGCGGCATGGTGGGGGTGCATTTCGCGCTGCGCCACCCACAGCGCGTGACCGCTTTGGTGCTGGAAAACCCGCTGGGCCTGGAAGACTATGTGCTGAGCATCCCCCCGCAAAAAACCGAGAACCTGGTCAAGTTGGAGATGGCTCAAACCTCGGTGACTTACCGCAACTTCCTCAAGAGCTACTTCCCCAATTGGCAGCCGGGCTTTGAGCGCATGGTGGAGCAATTTGCGCGTGTGCAACTCAGCAGCGAATACCCGCGCTACGCCCATGTGTCGGCGCTGACCTACCAGATGATTTACGACGCACCGATTCACGGCGACTTGTCCAAGCTCAAGCCGCCCACGCTCTTGGTGATTGGCCAGTTGGACCGCACCGTGTTTGGCCGCCGGTTTGCGCCGCCCGAGGTGGTCAAGCCACTGGGCAATTTCCCGGTGTTGGGGCGTGCGGCCAAAGAGCGCATTGCGGGCAGTGAGTTGGTGGAGCTCGAAGGTGTGGGCCATGTGCCGCACCTGGAAGTGCCTGAGAAGTTCCATGCGGCGCTGCTGGGCTTTCTGGCCAAGCACTGAGGATCCGGTCATGGCGGCATTGTCAGGGTCATGCGGCACAATGTTGGCATTGAATTTTTTCGCCCGACAGACATGACCGATCCCGTTGCCATCACCCCGCAGGCCAAGGCCGACATCTTGGCCCAGGCGCTGCCCTACATCCGCAAGTTCCATGGCAAGACCATGGTCATCAAGTACGGTGGCAACGCCATGACCGACCCGGCCCTGCAAGCTGCATTCGCAGCCGATGTGGTGCTCCTGAAATTGGTGGGCATCAACCCGGTGGTGGTGCACGGCGGTGGCCCGCAAATTGAAAACGCTTTGAGCCGCTTGGGTAAAAAAGGTGAGTTCATCCAAGGCATGCGCGTGACCGATGCGGAAACCATGGAAGTGGTGGAGTGGGTGTTGGCCGGTGAGGTGCAGCAAGACATCGTGGGCCTGATCAACCAGGCCGGTGGCAAGGCTGTGGGTTTGACCGGCCGCGATGGCGGTTTGATTCGCGCCAAAAAGCTCAAGATGGTGGATGCCAAAGACCCCAACATCGAATACGACGTGGGCCAGGTGGGAGACATCGAATCCATCGACCCCTCGGTGGTCAAAGCCCTGCAGGCCGACGCTTTCATTCCCGTTATCAGCCCGATTGGCTTTGGCGAGAACAATGAGTCTTACAACATCAACGCTGATGTGGTGGCCGGCAAACTGGCCAGCGTGCTCAAAGCCGAAAAATTGGTGCTGCTGACCAACACCACCGGGGTGTTGGACAAGGCTGGCAATTTGCTCACCGACCTCACCGCACGCCGCATTGACGAGCTGTTTGAAGACGGCACCATCTCAGGCGGCATGCTGCCCAAGATCAGCGGCGCTTTGGATGCCGCCAAGAGCGGCGTGAACGCGGTGCACATCATCGATGGTCGTGTGCCGCATGTGATGCTGCTTGAAATTCTGACCGAGCAAGCCTACGGCACCATGATCCGTTCACATTGAGCTATGGAGTCCGCTGACCAGCCTTCTGCCGAGAACGAGCCACGCAAGCGGCTCAAGCCCGGGGAGCGCCGTCTGCAAATTTTGCAGGGGCTGGCTGCCATGCTCGAGCAGCCTGGTGCTGACCGCATCACCACCGCAGCATTGGCCGCGCATTTGGGGGTGAGTGAAGCAGCGCTGTACCGCCACTTCGCCAGCAAAGCGCAGATGTTCGAGGCGCTGATTGACTACATCGAAACCAGCACCTTCACCTTGGTCAACCAGGTGCAAGACCGCGCTGCAGCACAAGGCTTGAATGGCGTGCAACAGGTGCAGCTGATCGCGACGCTGACGGTGGAGTTTGCCGAGAAGAACCCAGGCATGTGCCGCGTGATGGTGGGCGACGCCCTGGTGCTGGAGCACGCCCGTTTGCAAGAACGCATGAACCTGTATTTCGACAAGCTCGAGAGCAGTTTCAAACAATGTCTGCGCGACATCAACTCGCCCACGCCCACGGTGGCGGCCAACACCTGTGCTTCAGCCGTCACGGCCTTGTTGATGGGGCGTTTGCAGCGATATGTGCGCTCGGGTTTCAAGCGGCCTGCCAGCCAACAGCTCAAAGAATCATTGGCCTTGATGCTATCAATATAATAGCGACATTTCCCGGCGCATGACGCCATTCACTTTCCAGGAGACAACATGAAATTGGTACGTTACGGTCAGAGTGGCAAAGAAAAACCAGGTTTGGTGGATGCCGCGGGTCAGCTGCGCGATCTGTCGGGCGTGGTGGGCGACATTGGCCCCGACCAGCTCAATGACAAAGTGCTGGCTAAATTAGCCAAACTCAAAATCGACAAGCTGCCCTTGGTCAAAGGCAAACCCCGCATGGGCTGCCCCGTGGCCAACATCGGCAAGTTTGTGGCCATCGGCCTGAACTACACCGACCACGCCAAAGAAGCCGGCATGCCCATCCCCACCGAGCCGGTGATTTTCATGAAAACCACCAGCTGCATCCAGGGTCCGAACGACCCGGTCATGCTGCCCAAGGGCGCGACCAAAGGCGACTGGGAGGTGGAGTTGGGCATCGTGATTGGCACCAAGGCCCAGTACGTCACCCAAAAAGACGCTTTGAATTTTGTCGCCGGTTACTGCCTGATCAACGACGTGAGCGAGCGCAACTTCCAGCTCGAGCGCGGCTCGCAGTGGGACAAGGGCAAGGGCTGCGACACCTTCGGCCCCATCGGCCCCTGGTTGGTCACCCGCGATGAGCTGCCCCAGCCGCTCAAGCTCGACATGTGGCTCGACCTCAATGGCCAGCGCGTGCAGACGGGCAACACCAAAACCATGATCTTCAACGTGGCCAAGATCGTGAGCTATGTGAGCCAGTTCATGACCCTCATGCCCGGCGACGTCATCACCACCGGCACCCCACCGGGCGTGGGCATGGGCATGAAGCCGCAACGCTTCTTGCAAAAAGGCGATGTGATGACACTAGGCATTTCAGGTCTAGGTGAGCAGCGCCAAGAGGTCATCGCTTACAAAAAGTGAGCGTGTTGGCTTGCTTGTAGCAAAAAAGCCAAATCTGCTTGTGACGACCCAAGGTTAGGCCTAGACTTCAATGTTCATGGCCTGACCAAGCTCGATTGTCTTCTTTGAAAAAACTTGTACTTCTCTTCTGCGCCTTGTGCTTTTGGATGCCCATCCAAGCGCAGGCCAACACCTGCCCGACCAGTTTGAGCTTGACTTATCCGGATGGGGAGAAAGGCTGCCTGACAGATTTGCCCATCTCCAAGAAGACTCCAAAAGCTTGGGGTAAACCAATCGTAGAAGTCGCATCATTTGCTCGCGCTTATGTGGTGGCTGCATCTGAATCATGCCCAGACGTATCAGTTGCTATTACCAATGGAGCGTCAAACCAAGGTTTTGGAAATCAAGTTCTGGCGGGAAATGCCATCAAGAGTTGCCCTCGGGAGTGTGGTTGCGTGGTGGTTGTCGATAACGGTCGATCGATATTGCCCAAAAACCTCATCATGGCTTTGGGCGCAGATGCGCGTGCGCCAGCAGAGGTGCAGACCGCTTCGCTGAAAGAGCCAGAGAAAAAACCGCAAGAAGCCAAGCGCCCACCACAAGAGCCGTCCCCTCAAACTGCAAGCCTGACGGACCGTGAGTTGTTGTTGCAGCTCTCCGCTGAACTGGCGCGGCTTCGCGCGGACGCTGCCGCTAGAAACTCTCAGCCTGCGCTTGCAGCCGCTGCGCCTCAACCAGCCGTTTTGGAACCCTTGCCTGTCTTTGCCAACCGCAAAGCCTTGGTGATTGGCAATGATGGCTACAAGTTTGTGTCCAAGCTGGTCAACGCCAAAGAAGACGCACGTGTCATGGCCGATAACCTCAAGACCGTGGGCTACAACGTCACGCTCAAAACCGATTTGTCAGAGAAAGAAATGAAAGCTGCACTCCGGGCTTTCAAGAGTCAGGTGGATGCGGGTGATGAGGTGGCTTTCTTCTACGCAGGCCATGGCGTGCAGTTGGGCAATTCCAATTACTTGGTGCCCATCGATGTGGCAGGCGAGGGCGAAGAACAGATGCGCGATGAAGGCATCTCTTTGCAGCGAGTCTTGGATGACATGTCCGAGCGGCGCGCCAAATTCACCTTGGCCGTGGTGGATGCCTGCCGGGACAACCCTTTCAAAAGCAATGGGCGTGCGATCGGTGGCATGGCCCGAGGCTTGGCTCCCACCACAGCGGCCACGGGTCAAATGGTCGTGTTCTCTGCGGGCACCGGTCAGCAGGCCCTGGACAAACTAGGTCCCAACGACAAAGAAAAGAATGGGCTCTTCACCCGCATCTTCGTGCGTGAGATGCAAAAGCCTGGTATCAGTGTGGACCGGGTGGTTCGCAATGTGCGTGGCGAAGTAGTGAACCTGGCCAAGTCGGTCGGTCATGACCAAGTCCCCGCCATCTACGACCAGGTGGTGGGCGAGTTTTACTTCCGCAAGTAAGTACGCCAGCCTCAAGTTAGGCGCCTGGGGTGACGATAAATAGGGCATGACCCCTAGCGCGCCCAGTTTTTTTGTTGCAAAATAGCACGACCGTTCGTTTTATTTTGCCATGACAGAACTTACCCCCCTGACCAAGCTCGCCAAAGAGCCGGCGCCTAAATTGGCTGCCAAGCCTGCGCCCCTGCACAAGGGGCAGCAGACCAAGTTGGTCATCATCGATGCGGCCCTGGGTTTGGCCTCGCAGATCGGGCTGGAGGGCCTGAGCATCGGTGTGCTGGCCGAGGTCACGCAGATGAGCAAGTCGGGCGTATTCGCCCACTTTGGTTCGCGTGAAGAGCTGCAGATTTCCGTGGTGCGCGAGTACTTCACCCGCTTTGAGCAAGAGGTGTTTTACCCCGCGCTCGACGAGCCGCGCGGCCTGCCGCGCTTGCGCGCCCTGTTTGGCAACTGGATGAAGCGCGTGGCGCAAGAAATTCAGTCGGGCTGTATTTTCATCAGCGGCGCGGTGGAGTTTGATGACCGCCCCGGCATCGTGCGCGACGCGCTGGCCAGCTCGGTCAAAACCTGGTTGGGTGCGGTGGAGCGCGCGGTGGTGCAAGCCACCCACGATGGCCAGCTGCGCGCCGACACCGATGCCGCGCAAATTGTGTTTGAGATCCACGGCCTGATTTTGGCCTTGCATTACGAAGCGCGCTTCCTCAAAACCCCGGGCTCGATCGAGCGGGCCCACCGTGGCTTTGAACACATCATCTTGCGCTACGCCAGTGATTCAAAGGCTTGACATCTAAATACCCGCTAATTCATACGCTTGTCTTTGCGTGAGCGTAATACCTTCACTTGATTAATCTCTAGGAGACCCCCATGCCCAGCTACACCCCACCCCTGCGCGACATGCAATTTTTGATGCATGAAGTTTTCCACGTGGTCGACGAACTCAAGGTCTGCGACAAGCACGCAGACATTGACGTTGACACCATCAACGCTGTGCTCGAAGAGGGCGGTAAGTTCGCAGCCGAGGTGGCGTTCCCCCTCAACATCAGTGGGGACGCGCAAGGTTGTGTACTCGACAAAACCACCCATGAAGTCACGCCACCTGCCGGTTTCAAAGAGGCCTATGCCCAGTATGTGGCCGGTGGTTGGCCCGCTTTGAGCTGTGACCCGGCCTACGGGGGGCAAGGTTTGCCGTTTGTGGTGAACCAAAACTTTTACGAGATGCTCAACTCGGCCAACCAAGCCTGGACCATGTACCCCGGCTTGAGCCACGGCGCTTACGAGTGCTTGCACGCGCACGGCACCGAGGCGCAAAAAGCCTTGTACCTCCCCAAGCTGGTCAGCGGTGAATGGACCGGCACCATGTGCCTGACCGAGCCGCATTGCGGCACAGATTTGGGCATGCTGCGCACCAAGGCCGAGCCCCAGGCCGATGGCACGTACAAGATCAATGGCGCGAAGATTTTCATCAGCGCGGGTGAACACAACCTGGCCCCCAACATCGTGCACCTGGTGCTGGCGCGTCTGCCTGATGCACCGGTGGGTTCCAAAGGCATCAGCCTCTTTGTGGTGCCCAAGTTCAATGTGAATGCGGACGGCTCCGTAGGGTCGCGCAACGGTATTTACTGCGGCGGCTTGGAGCACAAGATGGGCATCCACGGCAACGCTACTTGCCAGATGGTTTTGGACGACGCGGTGGGGACCCTGGTGGGCGAGCCCAACAAGGGCTTGCAAGCCATGTTTGTGATGATGAACGCCGCGCGTTTGGGCGTGGGCAACCAGTCACTGGGCTTGACCGAAGTCGCCTACCAAAACGCTTTGGCCTATGCCAAAGACCGCATTCAAATGCGTTCACTCTCGGGCGTGAAAGCCAAAGACAAACCGGCTGACCCGATCATCGTGCACCCCGATGTGCGCAAGATGCTGCTCACGGCCAAAGCCTATGCCGAAGGCGGACGCGCACTCGCGACCTACTGTGCCTTGCTGCTCGACAAAGAGCTCAACCACCCCGAGGAGAAAGTGCGCAAAGACAGTGCCGACATGCTGGCCTTGCTCACGCCCATCATCAAAGCGTTTTTGACTGACAACGGCTTCCAAGCCACGGTGATGTGCCAGCAGGTCTTTGGTGGCCACGGCTACATCAAAGAGTGGGGCATGGAGCAGTATGTGCGCGATGCCCGCATCAACATGATTTACGAAGGCACCAACACCGTGCAGTCGCTGGACCTGTTGGGCCGCAAAGTGCTGGGCAACAACGGCGCCACACTCAAGAAGTTTGGCAAGCTGGTGGCCGCGCTGGTGGAAGAAGAGGGCGTGAACGAGAAGATGGCCGAGTTCATCACCCCCCTGGCGGTGCTGGGTGAGCAAATCACCAAGTTCACCACCGAGATTGGTTTCAAAGGTTTCCAAAACGCCGACGAAGTGGGCGCTGCCGCGGTGGACTACCTGCGTGTGGCAGGGCACCTGGTGTTTGGGTATTTCTTTGCGCGCATGGCGCAAGTGGCGTTGCGTGAAATCGCTGCGGGCAACGCTGATCCCTTCTACCCGGCTAAGTTGCAGACCGCGCGTTTTTACTTCGCCAAGCTCATGCCCGAGACCGCCACCCTCATACGCACCGCGCGTGCAGGCGCTGCGCCTTTGATGGACACCGATTTGGCCCTGGCCTGAAGGAACTGCCATGTCCCGTTTTCTGGTGAAAAAAGTCGCCGTGCTCGGCGCGGGCGTGATGGGTGCGCAAATTGCGGCGCACCTGGTCAACGTCAAGGTGCCGGTGGTCTTGTTTGATCTGCCCGGCAAAGACAGCCCCAACGGCATCGTGACCAAGGCCATCGAGGGTTTGAAAAAACTCAAGCCCTCGCCCTTGGGTGTGGCGGCTGATGCTGAACTGATTCAAGCGGCCAACTACGAGCAACACCTGAACTTGCTCAAGGGTTGTGACCTGATCATCGAGGCGATTGCCGAGCGCATGGACTGGAAGCGCGATCTCTATCAAAAGATCGCGCCGCACATCGCCAAGCACACCATCGTGGCCTCCAACACCTCGGGCCTGTCCATCACGCAACTCAGTGAAGCCTTGCCTGAAGCACTGCGCCCGCGCTTTTGCGGCATCCACTTTTTCAACCCGCCGCGTTACATGACGCTGGTGGAGCTGATCGCCACACCGGCGACCCAGCCGCACATCCTGGATGACCTGGAAACCTTTGTCACCAGCGGGCTGGGCAAGAACGTGGTGCGCGCCAAAGACACGCCCAACTTCATCGCCAACCGCATCGGCATTGCCGGCATGTTGGCCACCATGAAAGAGGTGGAGAACTTCGGCTTGACGCCCGATGTGGTGGACGACCTCACCGGTAAAAAACTCGGCCGCGCGAGTTCAGGCACCTTCCGCACTGCGGATGTGGTGGGCTTGGACACCATGGCCCACGTCATCAAAACGTTGCAAGACAACCTGAGCCTGGAGACCGACCCTTTCTACGGCAGCTTTGCCACGCCTGAGGTGCTCAAGACACTTTTGGCAAAAGGTCATTTGGGTCAAAAAACCAAGGCAGGTTTTTTCAAGAAGGTGGGGCGCGACATCCAGCGCTTTGACCTGAAGGAAGGCGACTACGTGCCCGCCGGTGCCAAGGCCGATGAGGTCTATGGCCGCATGCTCAAAAAGCCAGCTGCTCAGCGTTTGAAATTGTTGCGTCACAGCGAAGGCGCGCAAGGCCAATTCTTGTGGGCGATTTTGCGCAACAGCTTTCACTACGCGGCCATTCATCTGGCCAGTATTGCCCACACCGCGCGCGATGTGGACTTCGCCATGCGCTTTGGTTTTGGCATGAAGCAAGGCCCGTTTGAGCTCTGGCAAGACGCCGGTTGGATCGAGGTTGCGCAGATGATCCAAGAGGACATTGCCGCGGGCAAAACCTTGTGTTCTGCACCGCTGCCTGACTGGGTCTTCAAAGGCCCCGTGGCCGATGCCGGTGGTGTGCACACCCCGCAGGGTTCGTGGAACCCGAGCACCCAACAGTTTGAAGCCAAGCGCGCATTGCCGGTGTACGCGCGCCAGCACTTCCCGCAAGACGTGTTGGGCGCGCAAGCCCCTCAAGCCATGCTAAGTGGCACCACCTTGTTCGAGGACAGCGCGCTGCGCATCTGGACGCTGGACAACGAGGTCTTGATTGCCAGCATCAAAACCAAGATGCACGCCATCAGCCCCGATGTGACCGAAGGCCTGATGCGCGCGGTGGACTTGGCCGAGAAGAACTACCAAGGCTTGGTGATCTGGTCGCCCGATGAGATGTTCTCGGTGGGTGCTGATTTGCAATCCATGTTGCCCGCCTTCATGGTGGGTGGCGTGGGCATGATCGAAGGCGTGGAAGCCGAGTTGCAAAACTTGATGCTGCGCCTGCGTTACGCCAGTGTGCCCACCGTGGCTGCCGTTCAAGGCTTGGCTTTGGGGGGCGGTTGTGAGATGGCGGTGTACTGCGCCAAACGTGTGGCGGCGATGGAGTCGTACATCGGCCTGGTGGAAGTGGGCGTGGGCCTGGTGCCCGGTGCCGGTGGCTTGACCTACATTGCCCGACGCGCTGCTGAAAACGCCGCGGCTTCTACTGGCAAAGATTTGCTGCCTTTCGTGACCGAGGGCTTCACGGCCGCGGCCATGGCCAAGGTGGGCACCAGCGCGCTGGAGTCGCGCAAGCTGGGCTATCTGCTGGAGAGCGATGTGGTGGTGCCGCACAAAGACGAGCTGTTGTTTGTGGCCATCAACGAAGTACGCAGCATGAGCGCTTCGGGTTATCGCCCGCCGCACCCGCGCCAGTTCGCAGTGGCCGGTCGCAGTGGCTTGGCCACCATCACCGGGCAGTTGGTGAACATGCGCGATGGTGGCTTCATCAGCGCGCATGATTTCCACATTGCCAGCTTGATCGCCAAGGTGGTCACCGGGGGCGACATCAACGACGGCACGCTGGTCAACGAGGCTTACCTCATGACGCTGGAGCGCCAGGCTTTTTGCAGCCTGCTGACCCACCCCAAAACACAAGCCCGCATCATGGCCATGATGAACAGTGGCAAACCCCTTCGTAATTGAGGACCGCCATGAAACAAGTTCAAGACGCTTACATCGTCGCCGCCACGCGCTCGCCCATCGGCCGTTCGCACCGCGGCGCGTTTCGCCACACCCGGCCTGATGAGTTGCTGGTCAAGGTGCTGCAATCAGTCCTGAGCCAAGTGCCCAGCCTCGACCCCGCTGCCATTGAAGACGTGATTTGCGGTTGCGCCATTCCCGAAGGTGCGCAGGGCCTGAACATCGCGCGCATTGGCGCGGTGCTGGCTGGTTTGCCCAACAGCGTGGGCGGCATCACCGTCAACCGCTTTTGTGCCTCGGGCTTGAGCGCGGTGCAAATGGCGGCCGACCGCATTCGTGTGGGTGAGGCCGATGTGATGATCGCCAGCGGTGTGGAGAGCATGAGCATGGTGCCCATGATGGGCAACACACCTTCGCTCTCGCCAGCCATGTATTTGAATGACGAGAACATCGGCATTGCCTACGGCATGGGCCTGACCGCTGAGAAGGTTGCCACGCAATGGAAAGTCAGCCGCGATGCGCAAGACGCGTTTGCGGTGCAGTCGCACCAACGTGCCTTGGCCGCGATGGCTGCGGGTGAGTTCACCAGCGAGATCACGCCTTTTGAGATCACCGACCGCACGCCTGACCTGGCCAGTGGTGAGGTGAAAACCAGCACACGCACCCTCAGCCTGGACGAAGGTGCGCGGCCTGACACATCTTTGGAAGGTCTGGCCAAACTCAAGACCGTGTTTGCTGCACGTGGCTCGGTGACGGCGGGCAACAGCTCGCAAACCTCGGATGGCGCAGGCGCGCTGATGCTGGCCAGCGAGGCTGCGGTCAAGCGCTTTGGCCTCACACCTTTGGCGCGCTTTGTGAGCTACGCCAGCCGCGGTGTGCCACCGCACATCATGGGCATTGGCCCGATCGAAGCCATCCCTGCTGCGCTCAAGTACGCGGGCTTGAAGCAAGACGACATCGACTGGTATGAGCTCAATGAAGCTTTTGCTGCGCAGTCACTGGCGGTCATGAACACCTTGGGGCTCGACCCGGCCAAGGTCAACCCCATGGGCGGCGCGATTGCTCTGGGACACCCATTAGGGGCCACCGGCGCCATCCGCTCCGCCACGGTGGTGCACGCCTTGCGCCGCAAGAACCTGAAGTACGGCATGGTCACCATGTGCGTGGGCATGGGGCAGGGCGCTGCGGGCATTTTTGAGCGCGTGTGACGCAGCCCTGCGCCCATCACCTGGGTGACGCACCCAGCTTGGGGCTGGGGGCTGGGTCGCTTACGATCTGGGTTTGACCTTCTGACCTTCATCAGCGACCATGCACCCCTTTGACCAAGCCCTGAGCCTTGAAGCGCTGTCCCCTGGCGTGTACCGCGGGCACAGCAGCGCGGCGTACTGGAGCATGGTGGGGCCGTTTGGTGGCGCCACCGCGGCCACTTTGCTCAAAGCGGTGCTCAGCCACCCCGACTGTTTGGGTGAGCCGGTCTCGCTCACCGTCAACTACGCAGGTGCGTTGGGTGAGGGCGCGTTTGAGGTGCGCCTGGATGTGGCGCGCACCAACCGTTCGACCCAGCACTGGACAGCCGCCATTTGGCAATGCGAGGCCGATGGTCAGTGGCGCATCAACACCACCGCCACCGTGCTCACTGCGGTGCGGCGCGAGACCTGGTCGCAATCCGATGTGCCCGTGCCTGAGGTGCCACGCCCTGCCGATTGCGAACCTCAGCCTTTGTTTGACCAAGTGGAATGGATCAAGCGTTACGAGACCCGCCTCATCACCGGGGGCAAGCCCAGTGTGTGGGATGGCCGCTTGAGTTCAAGCCTGATGCAGCTCTGGATGCGCGATGCCCAGCCGCGCGCGGTGGACCACCTGACGCTGACGGCTTTGTCGGATGTGTTTTACCCGCGTATCTGGTTGCGTCGCGCGCTGCGCGTGCCTGCGGGCACGGTGTCCATGACGGTGTATTTCCATGCCGATGCCGCCACCATGGCGGCCACAGGTGAAGGCTATGTGCTGGGCCAAGCCAAAGCACAAGAATTTCACAACGGCTTTTTTGACCAGACCGCCCAGTTGTGGAATGAAGCCGGGCAGATCCTCACCACCTCTCACCAAATCGTTTATTACAAGGAGTGACCATGTCAGACATCCTCGTTCACACCGAAGCCGGCGTGTGCACCATCAGCTTCAACCGTCTCGCGCGCAAGAACTCCATCACCTCCGACATGTACGCCGCCATGGCCGATGCCATGCAGGCTGCCACCGCCGATGCCGTCATCCGCGTGGTGGTACTGCAGGGCGATGAAACCATCTTCAGCGCGGGCAACGACATTGGCGACTTTTTAGAAAAGCCCCCATCAGGTGAAGACGCACCAGTGTTTCGTTTCCTGCGCAACATCGCCGCTTGCCCCAAGCCGGTGATTGCCGCGGTCAACGGCCCTGCAGTGGGCATTGGCACCACGCTGCTCTTCCATTGCGACCTGGTGTACGCCGGTGACAACGCGGCGTTTTCCATGCCTTTTGTGAACCTGGGTTTGTGCCCCGAAGCGGCTTCGAGCCTGTTGGTGCCGCAAATGTTTGGTTACCACCGCGCGGCCGAAGCGCTGTTGTTGGGCGAGGCGTTTTTTGCTGAAGCTGCGATGGAAGTGGGCTTGGTCAACAAGATCTTGCCACCCACAGAAACCAATGCGTTTGCGCAAGCGCAGGCCCACAAACTCGCGGCCAAACCTTTGAGCGCGCTGGTGGAAACCAAGCGCTTGATGAAGGGTGGCCAAGCCGAGGCGGTCACCCAACGCATGGCCGAAGAAGGCAAGAGTTTTGGGCGCATGTTGCGCGAACCCGCAGCCCGCGAGGCGTTCACCGCCTTCATGGAAAAGCGCAAGCCTGATTTTTCTAAGCTATAAAAATAATAGCTGCTTTGCAAGCTTGGCTGAGGCTCAGACCTTAAAATCGCTGTATGAAAAAAGATATGCCACCACACAACGTGGTGTTTGAGGACGAGTTCATCGCCGGGGTGAAAGACATTTTTGAGAAAAAAATTGTCTTCAACGAGGTGCTGGGTCTGAAGGTCACCAGCATCACGCCCACGGTGGTCACCGCCACCATCGACATGCGGCATGAGCTGGTAGGGCATTTCTCTTATAACCGCATCCACGGTGGCGTCATCAGCGCTTGTTTGGACACCATGGGTGGCCTGGCGTGCATGGCCGCCATGGGTGCGCGCCACATGGACGAGCCGCCGCTACAGCGCATGCAGCGCTTCGCCAAACTCGGCACCATCGATTTGCGGGTGGACTATTTGCGCCCGGGCATCGGCGAGCAATTTGTACTGCGCGCTGAAGTCTTGCGCCTGGGTTCGCGCGTGGGTTCGACCCGCATGGAGTTCGCGGGCACCGACGGCAAATTGCTGTCGTGCGGCAGCGGCTCTTACATCGTGTCTTGATCTTTGGTGTCTTTCGGTAGTGGTCGCGGCTTGCCGTGCTCATCAATCGCCACATAAGTCACCGTGGCCTCGGTCACTTTCACATAACGGCCTTGCGAGCGGTAGTGCTCGGCATACACCTCCACCTGCACGGTGATCGAGGTGCGCCCGATGCGTGAGATGCGTGCGTAAAACGACAAGATGTCGCCCACCCGCACCGGCTGCTTGAAGATGAATTCATTCACCGCCACCGTGGCCATGCGCCCACCCGCGTAGCGCGCTGGAATCACCGAGCCGGCCAAGTCCACCTGGGCCATCACCCACCCGCCAAAAATATCGCCATTGGCGTTACAGTCCGCCGGCATGGGGATGACCTTGAGCACCAACTCTTCGTTCGAGGGCGGCACGGGCGGCGTGTAGGTAGACATCAAGCACAATCCTTCAAAAGGACGATTCTGCACCATGCGCCATTTAGCCAACATGCCCACCGCACCTGCGAGTGGGCCAACCCCTCAACGCTCGGACTGGGCCACGCTCCAGCGGCTGTTCCCCTACCTGTGGGCCTACAAATGGCGCGTGCTGATTGCTCTGAGCATGATGGTGGGCGCCAAGCTGGCCAATGTGGGGGTGCCGGTGCTGCTCAAAGAGCTGATCGACACCATGGCCGCCGGCCTGGGCGTGGCGCCCAATGCGGCTGCTGCGGGAACGTTGACCGGCACACAAGCCACGGTCTTGGCCGCCTCGGTGCCCGTGGCTTTGTTGTTGGCTTACGGCGCATTGCGCTTGAGTGCCACGTTGTGCACCGAGTTGCGTGAACTGGTGTTTGCCAAAGCCACTGAGGGGGCTTCACGCACCATCTCGCTGCAGGTGTTTCGTCACCTGCACAACCTGAGCCTGCGCTTCCATCTGGAGCGGCAAACGGGCGGCATGACGCGCGACATCGAGCGTGGCACGCGCGCGGTCAACTCGCTCATCTCCTACTCGCTCTACAGCATCATCCCCACCTTGATTGAGGTGGCCCTGGTGCTCACCTTGCTGGCGGTGAAGTTCGATGTGTGGTTTGCCTGGATCACCATCACCGCGCTGGTGCTGTACGTGACCTTCACCGTGACGGTGACTGAGTGGCGCACGCGTTTTCGTCGCACCATGAACGAGCTCGACTCGGCCGCGCACAGCCGTGCGATCGACTCGCTGCTGAACTACGAAACCGTGAAGTACTTCGGCAACGAAACGTTTGAGGCGCGTCGTTACGACGAGAACCTGGAGAAATACCGCTTGGCCGCCATCAAGAGCCAAACCACGCTGAGCATGCTCAACGCGGGGCAGCAACTCATCATCGCGGTGGCTTTGGTGGCCATGCTGTGGCGCGCCACCCAGGGCGTGATTGATGGGCGCATGACCTTGGGTGACCTGGTGATGATCAACGCTTTCATGATCCAGCTCTACATTCCTTTGGGTTTTTTGGGGGTGATCTACCGCGAGATCAAACAAAGTCTCACTGACCTTGACAAGATGTTTGCACTGCTCGAGAAAGAGCGGGAAGTGGCGGATGCGCCCGGTGCGCAACCGCTGGTCATCGATGACGCCCATGAAGGCGCACAGGTGCGTTTTGAGAACGTGAGCTTTGCTTACGACCCCAAGCGCCCGATTTTGGAAGGCGTGAGTTTTGTGATTCCTGCCGGTAAAACCGTGGCGGTGGTGGGTGCGTCTGGCGCGGGCAAGTCCACGCTGGCGCGTTTGCTGTTCCGTTTTTATGACGTGAGCAACCCGAATGAGGGCGGGCGCATCACCATCGGTGGACAAAACATCCGCGAGGTCACGCAAGCTTCGGTGCGCCAAGCGATTGGCATCGTGCCGCAAGACACGGTGCTCTTCAACGACACCGTGGCCTACAACATCGCGTATGGCCGCCCCGGATCGAGCCAGCAAGAGGTGGAGGCTGCGGCCAAAGCCGCGCACATCCACGACTTCATCGTCAGCACCCCCAAGGGTTACGACACCATGGTGGGCGAGCGCGGCTTGAAACTCAGCGGCGGTGAAAAACAACGGGTGGCGATTGCGCGCACCTTGCTGAAAAACCCGCCGGTGCTGATTTTTGACGAAGCCACCTCGGCCCTGGATTCGGCCAACGAGCGCGCGATTCAAGCCGAGTTGCAAAGTGTGTCGCAAAACAAAACCACGCTGGTCATTGCGCACCGTTTGTCCACCGTGGTGGACGCCCATGAAATTTTGGTGATGCAGGGTGGGCGCATTGTGGAGCGCGGCACCCACAACGACTTGTTGGCCCAGTCTGGCGTGTACGCGCACATGTGGTCACTCCAACAAAGCAGCGAAGGGTGAGCATGGTGCTGCAGGCCCCCGCATCAGCGGTGCCTGTGCAGCACCCCATGAGGCCGTCGGCTTGGTTGGCCCTGTTGATCTTGGCCGCAGTGTTGGCCCTGGTGCTTTACCCCTTGAGCGAGGGGCGTGCTGCGCGCGGTGTGGTGCTCTTGCTCATGGTGCTGGTGTGGATGTTGGCCTTGTTGGGCCAGGCCCATCCCGCGGCGCGCCGGCTCACTGGGGCTTCGTGGGCGGTGCTCAGCGGCCTCATGCTGTGGGAGGGTCTGGCGCTGGCAGATCCCTGGGCGTGGGCCTCGCCCTTGGCGACCTGGTTGAGCTTGACACTGGGGTTGGTCATGGTGCACTTGCTGGCGCGCAGGCAGGCCAAATGGCAAGGTGACTTTGAGCAGCAGGAACATGCCTTGAGCGTGTCGGTGCACAAAATCACGCAACTCGCCACGCACGATGAACTCACCGGTCTGTCAAACCGACGCCACATGGTGGACCTGATGGCGCGAGAGCAACAGCGCCAACGCCGCACCCGCGCTCCGATGTGCATGGCCATGCTGGACCTGGACCATTTCAAGCGGGTCAACGATGCTCACGGCCACGCCGCTGGCGATGTGGTGCTCAAAATTTTTGCCCGCACCATGCGCCAGACCCTGCGCACCACGGATGAAATTTCACGTTGGGGCGGTGAAGAGTTTTTGCTGCTCATGCCCCACACCCATTTGCAAGAAGCGCAATTGGCCGTGGAGCGTTTGCGTCAGGCTCTGGCTGCAGCCTCGTTTGCCCCGGTGCCTTTGAGCACCCCGGTCACCTTCTCGGCGGGCATCGTGCCAGCCTGTGAGGGGGCCGACATGGATGCGGTGATTGCCTGTGCCGATGAGGCCATGTACCGCGCCAAGGCCAGTGGGCGCAATTGCTCGGTGGTGCAAGATCCGCTGGATGCACCTGCGGGCGAGGTTCCAAACGATGCAACACCCCCCGAAGTTTTGCCAACCATCGCCCTGTTGTGAGGGCCTGGCCCCAGGCCTGCGCCTTCAATGAGAAAATCGGGGCATGAACACCCCCAAGCCGCTCAACACCCTCACCCTGACCCGCCCCGACGACTGGCATTTGCATGTGCGCGACGGCGAGCCCCTGCACACCGTGGTGCCGCACACCGCAGCGCAGTTCGGCCGTGCCATCATCATGCCCAACCTCAAGCCGCCGGTGACCACCGCGGAGCAGGCCCTGGCCTACAAGGCGCGCATTCAGGCTGCGGTCCCCCCAGGCATCAGCTTTGAGCCGCTCATGACGCTCTACCTCACCGACAAGCTGCCGCCTGCAGAAATCAAGCGCGCCAAGGCCGCAGGTGTGGTGGCTTGCAAGCTGTACCCGGCCGGTGCCACCACCAACAGCGATGCGGGCGTGACCGACCTGCGCAAAATCTACAAAACCCTGGAAGCCATGCAGCGCGAAGGCGTGCTGTTGCTGGTGCACGGCGAGGTGACGAGTTCAGACATCGACCTGTTTGACCGCGAAGCGGTGTTCATCGAGCAGCAACTCATCCCGCTGCGCCGTGATTTCCCAGAACTCAAAATTGTGTTTGAGCACATCACCACCCGCGAGGCTGCGCACTATGTGCGTGATGCTGATCGGCTTGTGGGCGCCACCATCACCGCGCACCACTTGCTCTACAACCGCAACGCGATTTTTGTGGGCGGCGTGCGCCCGCACTACTACTGCCTGCCGGTGCTCAAGCGGGAGGTGCACCGCCTGGCCTTGGTGGAAGCAGCCACCAGCGGCAGCGCTAAGTTTTTCCTGGGCACCGACAGCGCGCCGCACCCCGCGCACCTCAAAGAACACGCCAGTGCCTGCGCCGGTTGCTACACCGCGCACGCGGCCATCGAGATGTACGCCGAAGCCTTTGACAACGCAGGCGCTTTGCATCAGCTCGAAGCCTTTGCCAGCTTCAACGGCGCTGACTTTTATGGCCTGCCACGCAACAGCGGCACCATCACCCTCAAGCGCGAGGCCTGGACGCCACCTGCATCTTTTGCCTTTGGCAACGCCGAACTCAAACCCCTGCGCGCCGGTGAAGCCCTGCCGTGGCGCATGGTTTAGAGCACATCGACTGGGCTGCCCCCTGGCTCGCGCCTTACCGCGCGCTGGGGCAAGTCTTGGCGCAGCAGGTGGTGCAAGGCGCCACGGTGGCGCAGGCGTTGAATGCGGGTGCTGAGTTGGTTAGAACAGAGAAAGTGCCTGCAGAGGCCTTGCTGCCTGGAAAAACAGCTCCTGAATCCATAGCAAGTCCTTCGGCGCCCCTGTTTGTGCCGCAAGCGGAATTGCCTGTAGGCATGGCCTACGAGCAATTCATTTTTGATGAGCGGCGTGTGCCCACACGCGACGGCTTGCATGACTTTTTCAACGGTCTGGCCTGGCTGCATTTCCCGCATCTCAAGGCGCACCTCAATGCCATGCAAGCCGCGCAAATTGAGCGCGTGGGTGTGCAAACCCACCGCGGTCCGGTGCGCGATGCGCTGACCTTGTTCGATGAAAACGCCGCGCTCTTGGCCGCACCCAAGCCCTTGTGGCAAGCCTTGCTGGCCAAAGACTGGCAGGCTTTGTGGGTAACCCACCGCGATTTGTGGGCGCAGTCTCAGTTGCTGCTGTTTGGCCACGCCTTGCTGGAAAAACTGGTGCACCCGCGCAAAGCCATCACTGCGCATGTGCTGGTCTTGCCGGCTGATGCGCTCACCAGCGCTCACAACCCTGTGCATGGCCAGCCCATGCCTGTGGCGGCTTGGGATGGTCTTCTGGCGCAAACCCTGCGTGCAGATCATCTGCAGACCAAGCCTTACGCGCCCTTGCCGGTGCTGGGCGTGCCGGGCTGGTGGGCGGAAAACGACAACGCGTCTTTTTACGATGATGCAACCGTGTTTCGCCCACCGAAATCCCCAGCGGGCTGAACCCGGTATTGACCTTAAAACACCTGTGGTTGAAGGGCCTAAGCCTTGATTTTTGAGGGTCTGCCCCTAATATGCGCGACATCAGGTCCCGTCGGGCCTGCTTCTAGGAAACCATGAAACGAATCATTTTGTTTGTCTTGACCAACTTGGCGGTGGTGGTGGTGCTGGGCGTCGTGGCCAGCTTGCTGGGCGTGAACCGCTTCCTCACGTCCAACGGTTTGAACCTGGGCGCTTTGCTGGGCTTTGCGCTGATCATGGGCTTTGGTGGTGCGTTCATCTCGCTGCTCATCAGCAAACCCGTGGCCAAGTGGAGCTCGGGGGTGACGGTGATTGATGGCAGCGGCTCGGCCGATGAGCGTTGGATTGTCGATACCGTGCGCGGCTTTGCCGACAAGGCCGGCATTGGCATGCCTGAAGTGGGTATTTTCGAGGGCGAGCCCAACGCCTTTGCCACCGGCGCTTTCAAAAACTCCGCACTGGTGGCGGTCAGCACCGGCTTGCTGCAAGGCATGACCCGTGAAGAGGTCGAGGCCGTGATTGGTCACGAAGTGGCCCACATCGCCAATGGCGACATGGTCACCATGACGCTCATTCAAGGCGTGCTCAACACCTTTGTGGTGTTCTTGAGCCGCGTGGTGGGTTACGCGGTGGACAGCTTTTTGCGCCGCAACGACGAAGAAAGTTCAGGCCCAGGCATGGGTTACTACATCACCAGCATCGTGCTCGACATCCTGCTGGGCTTTGTGGCCTCGATCATCGTGGCCTGGTTCTCACGCCAGCGTGAGTTCCGTGCAGATGCAGGTGCCGCGCAGCTGATGGGCCGCAAGCAACCCATGATCAACGCGCTCTCGCGTTTGGGTGGCCTGCAAGCGGGTGAGTTGCCCAAGAGTGTGGCAGCCTTCGGCATTGCCGGTGGCATCGGCCAACTCTTCAGCACCCACCCACCGCTGGAAGAGCGCATTGCCGCGCTGCAAAACAGCTGAATACAGCCTCACAAAAAAACCAACCCTCGGGTTGGTTTTTTGTCGCCTGAATGGATGTCGTTCAGAGGGACGGGCTCAGCCAGCGATGGTCTCAGGCGGTGATGGCCAGCGCCAAAGCCTCAGCCACCTTGATGCCATCCACCCCTGCCGACAAAATGCCGCCTGCAAAGCCCGCGCCTTCACCCGCGGGGTACAGGCCATTCACATTGCTGCTTTGGTAGTTCTCGCGCCGGGTGATGCGCAGGGGCGAGGAGGTGCGGGTCTCCACCCCGGTGAGTACCGCGTCATCCAAATCAAAACCTTTGATTTTTTTGCCGAACACAGGCAAGGCCTCGCGCATGGCTTGCACCGCGTAAATGGGCAAGGCCGCTGCCAGCGAGCCGAGTTTCACCCCGGGTTTGTAAGAGGGCTGCACCTCGCCAAATTGCGCCGAGGGTTGTTGGCGGATGAAGTCGCCCACCAACTGCCCCGGTGCTTCGTACGTGCCCCCGCCCAGCACATAAGCGCGCGACTCCAGGCGGCGCTGCAGCACCACGCCTGCGAGCGGGTGGAACTGTGGCGGGTGCATGCGCGCCATGGCCGCGGCCTCGTCGGCGTAGCGTGCGCCATCGGTGTCGCCAAAGGCAGCGATCCAGCCTGCGCGATCAATCGGGTCATGCGGGTTGAGCGCGGCTTCAGGCAGCTGTGCCTTCGCATCAACATCAAGCGCTATCAAATGTGAAGCAAGCTGTAAAAAGTCCGGTGGGTCGATGCCTACCACGATGCCCGCATTGGCATTGCGTTCGTTGCGTGAGTACTGGCTCATGCCATTGGTCACCACACGGCCCGGCTCGCTGGTGGCAGCCACCACCGTGCCACCGGGGCACATGCAAAAGCTGTAGACCGCGCGGCCGTTTTGCGCGTGGTGCACCAGCTTGTAATCGGCCGCCCCCAAGAGCGGGTGACCGGCATGCCGGCCCCAACGCGCACGGTCGATCAGACCCTGCGGGTGTTCGATGCGCACGCCAATCGAAAACGGTTTGCTTTGCATGGCCACACCCGCGTCCCACAGCATGGCAAAGGTGTCGCGCGAGCTGTGGCCCAGGGCCAGCACCACATGCTTGGCAGGCAGGGTGTAGGGCTCACCATCGGCCTTGAGAACCTGCAAAGCTTTGAGGTTTTGCTCTGAATTTGATAGCGAATTATTTTGAAATGCCAAGCCCACAACACGCTCTTGGAAACGAATCTCGCCGCCCAGCGCAATGATCTGCTCGCGGATGTTTTCCACCACCTTCACCAACTTGAATGTGCCGATGTGCGGGTGCGCCTCGTACAAAATTTCTGCAGGCGCACCGGCTTGCACAAACTCGTGCATGACTTTGCGGCCTAAAAAGCGCGGGTCTTTGATTTGGCTGTAAAGCTTACCGTCTGAAAACGTGCCTGCACCGCCTTCGCCAAACTGCACGTTGGACTCGGGCTTGAGGGTGTGTTTGCGCCACAGGCCCCAGGTGTCTTTGGTGCGTTGGCGCACGGTGGTACCGCGCTCGATCACGATGGGCTTGAAGCCCATTTGCGCCAACGTCAGCGCTGCAAACATGCCGCATGGCCCAAAGCCCACCACCACAGGCCGATCACCCTCGGCCGCACCAAACCCAGCAGGCGCGTGTGCCGGCGCGTGCCAGGCCATGTCGGGGGTGGGGGAGATGTGCGGTGACTGGATGCGCGACAAGACCTGCGCTTCGTTCAAGCCACTTGCCAGCGACACGTCCACAATGAACACCGATTGCAGCTGCGCTTTGCGCGCATCAAAGCTGCGTTTGAAAACTTGCAGCTCGGCAATGTCTGCAGGCTGCAACTGCAAGGCCTGTGCGGCCAAAGCCCTCAAGGCCTCGATGGGTTGGGGCGTGGGCGCGCGGTCGGCTTCGGTTTCGGTGGGGGCGTCGGCGGCACGGCGGTGTTCAACCGGCAGGGCCTCGAGCGGGAGCTTGAGCTCGGTGAGTCGGATCATGGTTTGCAGGCCCGTGGTGATCAGGCAAAAGCAATGGAAGGAATGACAAAACGAGCCCCGATTTTACGCGGGGCCTTCAAAGAACCTTCTTCAAACAGCTGCGAGACTTCAGGTGGGCAAGAAGCCTTCGACCGAGAGGTAGCGCTCGCCGGTGTCGTAGTTGAAGCCCAGCACCACAGCGCCCGCGGGCAGGTCAGGCAATTTTTGTGCGATGGCTTGCAGCGTGGCTCCTGAGGAGATGCCCACCAACATGCCTTCTTCGCGCGCGCAGCGTCGTGCCATCTCGCGGGCTGGCTCGGCCTCGACCTGAATCACGCCATCGAGTACCGAGGTGTCGAGGTTCTTGGGGATGAAGCCTGCACCAATGCCCTGAATAGGGTGGGGCGAGGGCGCGCCGCCCGAGATCACAGGCGAGGCCGTGGGTTCGACCGCGTACACCTGGAGCTTGGGGAACTTTTCTTTGAGCACACGTGCGGTGCCGGTCAAGTGACCACCCGTGCCCACGCCGGTGATCAGCGCGTCGATGCCCTGCGGGAAGTCCGCCAGAATCTCTTGCGCGGTGGTACGCACATGCACCTCGATGTTGGCCGGGTTCTCAAACTGCTGGGGCATCCACGCACCGGGCGTGGCCGCCACGATCTCTTGCGCGCGGGCAATCGCGCCCTTCATGCCTTTTTCACGCGGGGTGAGGTCAAAGCTCGCGCCATAAGCCAGCATCAGGCGACGCCGCTCGATCGACATGCTGTCGGGCATCACCAAAATGAGTTTGTAGCCTTTCACCGCGGCCACCAAGGCCAGGCCCACGCCGGTGTTGCCCGAGGTGGGCTCCACGATCGTGGCGCCGGGTTTGAGCTCGCCACTGGCTTCTGCGGCCTCGACCATGGCCAGCGCGATGCGGTCTTTGATCGAACCGCCGGGGTTACCGCGCTCGGATTTGATCCAGACATTGGCTTGAGGGCCAAACAGGCGGTTGATGCGCACATGCGGGGTGTGGCCGATGGTTTGCAGAATGTTCTGGGCTTTCATGTCAGTCTCCTAAAAGTTGGATTCTCTCAGGTCCCCCACAGTGCTTGGCCTGCCGAGCATCAATTCGGGGGTGGATAATGTAGTTGTGAAGCACGCCAGACTGTCGCTGGTGCCGCATGGGAAACCTGGCACTGGAGGAACGTCCGGACTGCACAGGACAGCGTAGGAGGTAACACCTCTCCACCGTGAGGTGAGGATCAGAGCAACAGAGACGAGCCGGTTAAGTCCGGGTGAAACGGGCAATCTCTACGCGCAGCAATACCAAATAGGCCAGCATTGAGGTGGTTCCGCTGAGCTGGCGGGTAGGTAGCACCGAGCCGGGTGGGCGACCCCCGGCCCAGATTAATGGCGGTCACTTCGGGGGCAACCCCGTTGCACAGAATCCGGCTTATCGGCGGGCTTCACACTTACAAGCTTTGCAGGCGCTCCAGGTGCGCCAGCAAGGAGCGTTTGGCCACCGGCCAGACGCGCTCGGGCACATCGTCGTAGGCCAGGGCCAACCAGTCATCGATGGTGCCTTCGGGGTGCGCCTGCATCACGCCCATGATCTTGGCCTCGCGCTTCAAGCGGTGGGCTTTGAGGTGCGCAATTTGCGCCGGCGCATTGCCCAGCACATAGCCGTGCGCCGGCAAAATGAACGCAATCTGGTGCTCGGCACACACCGCACTCAGCGCGTCGAGCGACTCGAGGTACTGCGTCATGTGGCCATCGGGCGGGTCAATCACGGTGGTGCTGCCGTTGAGAATGTGGTCGCCCGAGAACAACAAACCGTCTTCGAGCAAAGCCAGGCACAGATGGTTAGCCGCATGGCCTGGGGTGTGCACCGCCATCAGGGTGTGGGTGATTTTGCCTTGCGGGCCTTCATATGACAGGGTAAAGCGCTCTGAATTTGAGAGCGTTTTGTCGGGCGTGAAATGGCTGTTGGGGCGCGCAGTGGGCAGCGACTTCAAACCATAAATGGCGGGCACGCCGAGCGGGGCACCACGTGCCTGGCACAGTGCCTGCAAAGGCTTGGCACCGGGCGAATGGTCCGAGTGCGAGTGGGTGCAGATGATGGCGCGGATGTCGCCGCCACAGGCGCGCCACAAGCGGTCTTGGTGGGCCGCGTCTTCTGGGCCGGGGTCGATCACCACGAAACCGGTTTGCGCGTCACCCACGATGTAGCTGTTCGTGCCCGGCCCGGTCATGAAGCTGGGGTTGCCGCAAGTCAGGCGCGCCACATTGCGCAACAGGGGGCGAGGGGCTTCGTGCTCCCAGTCGAGGTGGTGCAGCATTTGCCCATCGGGGCAGACCAAGGCCAGTTCGCCAAACGGCGCGTCGGTTTCCATGTAACGCACCTCGCGCCCAGCCAAATAGCCACCGCGCGGACAACTCGTCCACAGCGGCTCTTCGGTGGCGGCGCAAGCGTCCAACACCCCTTGCACCGTGGCCCAGGCCTGCAGGCGCTCCAGCGTGCGGATGGTGGGGAAGATGATGAAAAAGTCGCCAGCCTTGTGGCGGGCCAGCGCATCGGCCGGGCGCACCCACACCGGGTCGAACTGCTCGCTCTCATCGGCCACCGGGGTTTGGTCAGCGGGCATGCGCGCCACCAAAAACGGCACCTCGAAGCGGCGCGGCAAATCGCGGTCGGTGGTCCAGTGGGCCAGCACAAACACCTCGTCGGCGCACAGCGTCAAACCGCGGGCCTGGCACTGCGCCATGAACGGCGCTTTGCGGTCGAGCTGCGCGATGTCACTGGCGTCCACAGCGGTGCCGTCCGCACGGCGGGCCAGCAAAATACCCAGCTCTTCAAAACTTTCGCGAATGGCCGCGATCGACTCGGTCAGGTGCGCGTCGCTTTGGCCAGGGCGGCGGCGGGCTTGGGCGTGCGACTGCGCATCGAGCGCGTCCACCCCGCCGCCGGGAAACACATAAGCACCGGGCGCAAAGCTGGCCTTCAAGGAGCGGCGGGTCATCAGGACTTCGAGGCCCTGGGGCCCGTCGCGCAGCAGCAGCACGGTGGCTGCGGGCTTGGCTTCTACGTAGTCTCGCGATGGATGAAGTTGTTGATTCGGTCGTACCATGACTTCATTCTGCCCTGATTTAGCGCGCCCACACCGCGCTGCCAGACAGGGTTTTCACCCCTAGGAGTTCGCATGTCCATCCTTCGCCGCAGCCTGATGCTGACCACCGCTTGCCTGGCCCTGGCCACCCCTTGGAGCGTCATGGCCCAGGCCTGGCCCACCAAGCAGCCCATCAAATTTGTGGCGGTGTTCCCGCCCGGTGGCTCGGTCGACCAGGTCGCGCGCATTTTGCAAGGCCCGCTGCAGCAGCAACTCGGCCAAAGCATCGTGGTGGAAAACAAGGGCGGTGCCTCAGGCTCGATCGGCACCGCGCAAGTGGCCGCCGCCGCGCCGGACGGCTACACCTTCGCGGTGGTGTTTGACACGCACGGCGTGAACCCCTCGCTCATACCTGGCTTGCCGTTCGACACCCGCAAAGACCTCACGCCCATCAGCCTGGTGGGCACCTCGCCCATGGTGCTGGCCACGCATGTCGGGTCGGAATACAAAACCTTTGCCGATGTGGTGGCCGCGGCCAAGGCCAAGAAAAACGTGAGTTACGGCTCGATCGGTTCAGGCAGCTTGGGCCACGTGGCCATGGTGCTGCTGGGCCGCGGTGGTGGTCTGGACTGGCAGCACATTCCCTACAAGGGCGGTGGCCCGCTGATGAACGACGCGGTCGCCGGCCATGTGCCCTTGTCGATTGGCTCGGTGTTTGTGACCAAGCCGCACATCGACTCCAAGCGCATGCGCCCGCTGGTGGTGACCACCTCCAAACGCGCGGCTGATCTGCCCGATGTGCCCACTGTGGCCGAGAGCGGTTACCCCGGTTTTGAAGCGCCGGCTTGGTGGGCGATTTTGGCGCCTGCCAAAACCCCACCCGAGATCATCAAGCGCATGAACGAAGAGGTGAGCAAGGCCCTGAAAAACCCCGAGGTGGCCAAGAAGCTCGACCTTCAAGGCATTGACGTGGTGGGCGGTACGCCCGAGGCCGCACGGGTGTTCATCGACAAGCAAATCGACACCTGGGCCAAGGTGGTCAAAGACAACAACATCAAACCTGATTGATGCAGGTCTGACTGATGCAGGTGGCCCGCTAGGGGCCACCCGCTGTGTCAAGCTTTAAGCTTCGGGCGATACGCCCAGCGCCACCAAAAAGCGCGCCACCATGTTGTAGGTGGCAATTGCGCTGGTGAGCTCCACCAGGCCCGTGGTGTCAAAGTGGGTACGCAGGGCTTCAAACACCTCGTCGCTGACTTTCACATCCAGCGTCATTTGCGCGGCGTAGCGAATCACCAAGGCATCCAGCTCGGTCAAGGCCGCATCGGTGGGCACGCCGCGCGGGTTGGCTTTGACAAAAGCGCCCAAGGCGTCCAGCTTGGCTTGGGTGCCGCCAGCGGTGAGGTAGTCAGGGGCGTGGTGGTGGTATTCGTAGTGCGCGCCGGTCAAGAGCGCCACGGTGCAAATGCCCAGCTCGCGCAGTTCGCGGCTGGTGGGCAACTCGGTTCGCACCGCCTTCAAATACACGTTCCAGCCGCGTGCCACCGGCTCGCTCCACAACAGGGCTTTGTCCAGGTTGATGAATTGCCCGCCGCGGCGCGCCAGGATGGCGTCCACCAGGTCTTGGGGTTGGGCTTTGAGTTCGGGGGTCCAGTCGGGAATGCGCATCGCGGTTTGCCTTGAGGGTTGAGGGGGTGTTGCCAGTGCAACATCGCGCTCAAGCATAAGGTGGCGGCTGGGTGAGGGCGCACGTAGTTTCACGCATGAAATGGCCGGATAATCGCGCCATGCAAGTGAGCTTTACGAAAATGCAAGGTGCGGGCAACGACTTTGTGGTGCTGGACGAAACACGCCAGCAGCTGGGCTTGAGCACCGCGCAATACCGTTGGTTGGCCGACCGGCATTTCGGTGTGGGTGCGGACCAGATCCTCACCGTGCGGCCCGGGCCGACACCGGGGGTGGACTTCGAGTACATCATTCACAACGCTGATGGCGCGCAGGTGGAGCAGTGCGGCAATGGTGCGCGTTGCTTCGCGCGTTTTGTGCGCGACCAGGGGCTGACCACCCAAGACCGTATCCGCGTGCAGACCATGAGCGGCATCATCGAGCCGCTGCTCACCGCCGATGGCCGAGTGACGGTGGACATGGGCGCGCCGGTGTTTGACTTAGCCCGCATTCCTTTTGACCCGCAAGTCGCCCAGCAAGTGAGCGTGGGTGCCTGGGAGCAATGGGCTTTGAATCCGCCCTCTAGCCTTGCCGGTGTTGAAGGTGTTGCTCCTGTTTTGGTAGCTGCTGTGTCCATGGGCAACCCCCATGCGGTTCAGCTGGTGGACGATGTCGACCACGCCCCGGTGGCCGTGCAAGGCCCGTGGATCGAACACCACCCCACCTTCCCCAAGCGTGTGAACGCGGGCTTCATGCAGATCATCGACCGCCGCCATGTGAAGCTGCGTGTGTACGAGCGCGGCGCGGGTGAGACCCTGGCCTGCGGCACGGGCGCATGCGCCGCGGTGGTGGCTGGCATACGCTTGGGCCTGCTGGACGCGCAAGTGGATGTGCAAACCCGTGGGGGTGTGCTCACCATCGCTTGGGACGGCGTAACCCACAACAACCTGCGCTTGAGCGTGCACATGACCGGGCCTGCCACCACGGTGTTCCATGGCACGGTGGATGTGCCTGATAACCTGAGTAATCCCTAAGCAAGCCAGGCCCCATTTTTAAAAAATTCACCACAGACATCAACACATGACCGCCTCCATCCCTCCGATCACCGAAGACGACATCGCCCACTACCTGAGCAACACGCCCGAATTTTTCGAGCGCCATGCCGACCTGCTGGCCACGGTGCAACTCACCAGCCCGATCAGCCGTCGCACCGTGAGCTTGCAAGAGCGACAGGCCGAGATGCTGCGCGACAAGATCCGCATGTTGGAGATGCGCATCATGGAGATGATTCGCCACGGCAACGACAACCTGGTGTTGTCTGACCGCTTGCTGCGCTGGGCGCGTGAGTTGCTGGGCTTGAGTGACTTGGCCGCTTTGCCCGCGCATGTGGCCACCTCGATCGCGCAACAGTTCTCGGTGCCCCAAGTGGCCCTCAAGCTGTGGGATGTGCCCGCCACTTGCAGCGAACTGCCCGAGGTAAAGGGCGTGAGCGACGAGGCCAAAGACTACGCGGTGAGCGTGACCGACCTGTACTGCGGCGTGAACAATGGCGCAGCTGTGTTGCAGTGGTTGTCTGAGCCCGGGCAAGCTGCCTCGGTGGCCTTGATGCCCTTGCGCGCAGGTGGCACCACCTTTGGCATGTTGGTGTTGGCCTCGCCCGATTCGCAGCGCTACACCGGCACCATGGGCACCGACTTTTTGCTCAGGCTCGCCGACATGGCGGGCGCAGTGCTGGCGCGCTTGCGTTGAGCCTATGTCGCCTGACGACGCCACCCTGGTTCAGCGCTACCTGGACCATGTGCGCTTCGACAAGCGACTTGCCGCGCGCACCCACGCGCTCTACACCGAAGATCTGAAAAAACTACAGCAGCACGCCCAAGACGCTGGCACCACCCTGCTGGCGGTGGGGCCGCACCACATCCGCCGCTGGGTGGCGCAGATGCACAGCGGCGGGCGCAGCCCACGCGGCATGGCGCTCATCCTCTCGGGCTGGCGCGGTTTTTACAACTGGCTGGGCAAAGAAAGTTTGGTGGCCAGCAACCCCGTGCAAGGCGTGCGCGCGCCCAAAGCCGCCAAGCCTTTGCCCAAAGCGCTGAGCGTGGACGAAGCGGTGCAGTTGGCCGACTACAAGCAAGAAGGCGCATCGCCCAGCTTGGAAGCGCGCGACCGCGCCTTGGTGGAGTTGCTCTACAGCAGTGGCCTGCGGGTGGGTGAGTTGGTGGGCTTGGATGTGCAAGCCAGTTCAGAAGCTGCAGGCTGGGTGGATCTGCAAGCCGCCGAGGCCCATGTGCTGGGCAAAGGCAGCAAACGCCGCACGGTGCCGGTAGGGCAAGCCGCTTTGGCTGCCTTGCGCGAGTGGCTGGCCCTGCGCCCTACCATGCTCAAAACAGCGGAGACGGCTTTGTTTGTGAACGAGCGTGGCACGCGTTTGACGGCGCGCGCCATCTGGGGGCGTTTGCGCACCCGCAGCCAACAAGCGGGCTTGAGCGCACCGGTGCACCCACACATGCTGCGCCACTCGTTTGCCAGCCATGTGCTGCAGTCCAGCGGTGACCTGCGAGCGGTGCAAGAGCTCCTGGGTCACGCCAACATCAGCACCACCCAGGTTTACACCCGCTTGGATTTTCAGCACCTGGCCAAGGTGTATGACGCGGCGCATCCGCGCGCTCACAAACCCAAAACCTGAAAAGCCAAGCCTTCAAACTCAGGCATGAAAAAAGGCTCTTCACCGGAGCGAAGAGCCTTGAACCCACAACCCTCGTTGCAGGGAGGAGAAAACTTTAAAACGACTCCCAATCGCCGTCGTCCGCTGCCTTGCTGGCCTTGGGCGCGGGTTTGAGGGCGGGCTTGTCCATCGACTTGTAAGACTTGACCATCGGCTTGCTGAAGGTGGGTTGAGACACGGCCGCGCTGGCAAAGTTCATGCTGCTCACCTTGGGGGCTGGGTTGAAGTTGCCGCCCACCTTGAACACCGCCACCGCCTGCACCAACTCCTGGGCTTGCGAGCGCAGGCTGGCTGCTGCGGCTGACATTTCTTCCACCAAGGCAGCGTTTTGTTGGGTGGCCTGGTCCATTTGCGTGACCGCTTCGCCCACCTGGCTCACGCCGGCGCTTTGCTCGGCACTGGCCGCGCTGATCTCACCCATGATGTCGGCCACACGGCGGATCGAGTTGACGATTTCATCCATGGTGGTGCCGGCTTGGCCCACCAAGGTGCTGCCCAGCTCCACCCGCTCCACGCTGGCGGTGATGAGCGACTTGATTTCTTTGGCCGCTTCGGCGCTTCGCCCGGCCAGGTTGCGCACTTCGGAGGCCACCACCGCAAAACCGCGGCCCTGTTCACCGGCGCGCGCCGCTTCCACCGCGGCGTTGAGCGCCAAGATGTTGGTTTGGAACGCAATGCCATCAATCACGCTGATGATGTCGGCAATCTTGCGGCTCGCGTCATTGATGCCTTTCATGGTGTCGACCACTTGCGAGACCACCTCGCCACCTTGCACCGCCACGGTGGAGGCGCTTTGCGCGAGTTGGTTGGCCTGACGCGCGTTGTCAGCGTTTTGACGCACGGTAGAGCTCAGCTCTTCCATCGACGCGGCAGTCTCTTCCAAAGCGCTGGCTTGGCTTTCGGTGCGCGCACTCATGTCGGCATTGCCCTGCGCAATTTGTGAGCTGGCGGTGGCCACCGAGTCCGAGCTTTGGCGCACGGTGGTCACGATGTTGGACAGCGCGGCTTGCATCTCTTCGAGCGAGGCTAAGAGCGGTGTGAACTCGTCGTTCTCTTGGTCGTTGTTGCGGGTGGTCAAGTCACCGTCTCGCACGCGGTTGATGGCGTCTTGCGATTGGCTCACACGGCGGCGCAGCTGCTGGCCCATGTACCAAGAAAAGCCCAGCAAACTCAGCGCCACCAAAGTCACCAACACGATGAGCTGGTTGCTGGTGCTGCGCGCGTTGTCTTGCATGGTGCGCTGGTCCAGCGCCAGGCGGTCGCCTTGGCGTTTGGTCTCGGCGGCCAGGGCATTGAGCAGGGCGTTGCGTGCGGGAATGGTGCGAGCCACCAGGAAGTCAAAAGCGTCTTCCTTGCGGCCGTCCTGGATGAGTTTGAGGTTGGTCTCGCCCACTTCCCAGAAGGTCTTGAACAGCGGCGTCATTTTGTTCATGGCCTCTTGCCCGGTGCCGTCCACCAGGTGTTTCTCATACTCGGCCAGGGTTTGCTCGATGAGCTTGCGCTTCTCGCTCACATCAGCCAGGGTGGCGCCCAAATCAGCCTGGTTTTTCACCAGCATGCCGTGGCGCAGCTGCAGCGAAACGCGGGTGACATTGAGCTCAAGAGCGGCAATGCGCATGAGTTGCCCGGTGCGGCCGCCACCCTCTTGCGAGCTGCCGTTGTTGGATGCCGAGAAGAAAGCCTCCACCGCCACGCCGATCAGCAGCGCGACCAGGATGGCCGAGACGGTGTAGAGACGCTTGGTCAGACCGAAGTTAGAAAAAAAGTTCATGGTTGCACTCTTGGGGTTAATGCTGGGTGACTGGGTTGATCAAGCCCATGTCGCTGCTGCGCATGAGTTTTTCGATGTCCAGCAAAATCAACATGCGCTCAGCCACCGAGCCGATGGCCAGCAGATGCTCGGTGTTGATGGCGATGTTCAGGGCGGGCACAGGCCGCATGTCTTGGGGGCTGAGGTTGATCACATCCGACACTGCATCGACCACCATACCAATCACGTGGTCGTCGATGTTGAGCACAATCACCACGGTGAACTCGTCGTAGCTGACCTGCGCGAGGTTGAACTTCATGCGCATGTCGACGATGGGCACAATCACGCCGCGCAGGTTCACCACCCCCTTGATGTAAGGCGGGGAATTGGCAATTTGGGTGGGCTCTTCGTAAGAGCGAATTTCCTGCACCCGTAGAATGTTGATGCCGTACTCCTCCTGCCCCAACTTGAACGCCAAAAACTCACGCAGATGCGTGATGGCGTGGGTGTTGGCAGACGGGGAGCCTGCGTGGATCCCGGGGTTCATGGCGCGGTCCTTATGTCGGGCAGATGGAGCATTGTGGTGACGAGGGGCTGGTGCCGTACGTGAGATGAAAACCGTGTTTGCCTCGCTGTTTGCTGACTAGATCGGCACTTTTTCGCTGAATATGAAATCCATCCGTCTCAAAGAAGGCAAAGAACGCTCTTTGCAACGCCACCACCCCTGGGTGTTCGAATCGGCCGTGGCCAAAGGCAGCGCCGATGCGGGTGAGACGGTGCGCATCACCGCGGCCGATGGCCGTTTTCTGGCTTGGGCCGCGTTCAGCCCTTCCTCGAAAATCCGCGCGCGGGTCTGGAGCTTTGACGAAGCCCAGCGCATCGACGCTCCTTTTTTAGATGCATTGGTGCAAGCCGCAGTCAGGGCCAGGGCTGGTTTTGACATTCAAAGCGACAGCGCCAGGCTGATCCATGGCGAGTCCGACGGTTTGCCCGGTTTGATCGTGGATCGCTATGGCGACACCTTGGTGGCGCAGTTTTTATCGGCCGGGGTGGAGCGTTTCAAGAATGTGTTGGCTGATGCCCTGCTCAAAGCCACCGGTTTGAGCAAGTTGTATGAACGCTCCGACACCAACGCCCGCGCCCTGGAAGGCTTGAGTGAGGCTACGGGTTGGTTGCGCGGCGAGGGATCCACCGACTTGGTCATTGAAGAGTTCGATGCCCAGCACCGCTGGAAGCTGGGGCTGAGCATTGCCTTGGGCCACAAAACCGGGTTTTATCTGGACCAGCGCGACAGCCGTCTGAACTTTGCACATGCCGTGCGTCGCCTGAAGGCCAAGCGGGTGCTGAACTGTTATTGCTACACCGGGGGCTTCACCGTGGCGGCTTTGGCTGGGGGCGCGGACCATGTGGTGTCGGTCGATTCGTCGGGCCCGGCTTTGGCCCAAGCCCGTGCCAATGTGGTCTTGAACGGCTTTGATGACGACAAATGCGTGTTTTTGGATGCAGATGTCAACGCCACGCTGCGAAAACTCGGTGAGCAGGGTGAGGTGTTTGATGCCATCGTGCTCGACCCGCCCAAATTCGCTCCCACTGCCGCGCACGCCGAGCGAGCGGCTCGGGCCTACAAAGACATCAACCGCCTGGGGTTGAAGCTGCTTGCACCCGGTGGTGTGCTCTTCACTTATTCGTGTTCTGGCGGCATCAGCGCCGATTTGTTCCATAAAATCGTCGCATCTGCAGGAACTGATGCTAACGTGAACGGCTACATCACCCAGCGCCTGGGCGGCGCGGCCGATCACCCGATGACCCTGAACTTCCCCGAGGGCGAGTACCTCAAGGGTCTGGTGGTGCAGAGAACTGGGCTGTGAAAAACCCCTTGAAAATCGTCGCGCCTAGCCTCATCTGAGGCAAATTGCGCCCCCTGAGATCAACCTGAGAAAGCTTTGCCCATGTCTTTGATTCCTGCCACCATCCTCACCGGTTTCCTGGGGTCGGGCAAAACCACCCTGCTCAAGCGCGTGCTGCAAGAGGCGCACGGCCAGAAGATTGCGGTCATTGAGAACGAGTTCGGTGAAGAAAACATCGACAACGACATCTTGGTGAGCGACACCAACGAGCAGATCATCCAGATGAGCAATGGTTGCATTTGCTGCACCATCCGCGAAGACCTGCGCTCTACCTTGCAGCTGCTGGCGGCCAAAAAGCGCAAAGGCTTGCTGGACTTTGAGCGGGTGGTGATTGAAACCACCGGCCTGGCCGACCCCGGCCCGGTGGCGCAAACCTTTTTCATGGACGACGAGATTGCCGAGAGCTTTTTGCTCGACTCCATCCTGACCCTGGTGGATGCCAAACACGCCGCCCAGCAGCTCAACGACCGCCAGGAGGCGCGCCGCCAGGTGGGCTTTGCCGACCAGATTTTCATCAGCAAAACCGATTTGGTGAGCGCCGAAGAGACCGACGCGCTGATGCACCGCTTGAAGCACATGAACCCGCGCGCGCCGCAAAAAGCGGTGCATTTTGGTGAGGTGGCGATCAAAGACGTGTTTGACCTGCGCGGCTTTAACCTCAACGCCAAGCTCGACATCGACCCTGACTTCCTGAGCGAAGGGCATGACCACGGTCATGAGCACCACGATCATGAACATGGTGAGCACTGCAGCCACCCCTCCCACCAGCATGACCACGAGCACGGCCATGGCCACCACCATCACCACGATGACGATGTGAAGAGCTTTGTGTTCCGTTCCGAGCGCGCGTTTGACCCGGCCAAGCTCGAAGACTTCTTGGGCGCGATCGTGAACATCTACGGCCCGCGCATGCTGCGCTACAAAGGTGTGCTGAATATGAAGGGCACCGAGCGCAAAGTGATTTTCCAGGGCGTGCACCAGCTCATGGGCAGCGACCTCGGCCCCGAGTGGGGCAAGGACGAAACGCGCATCAGCAAGATGGTGTTCATTGGCCTGGATTTGCCCCGCGACATCTTCTTGCAGGGCCTCGAACAAAGCCTCGTTTAGGACTTGTCCCATAAAGCCTGTACACTCGCCCGCCAAGTCGTGTGCACAAGCGCGCAAGCACCCCACCCACGACGAGGCCGGATTTAGCCTTATAACAACGCCATGACCGCTGCTGCAGCCTGTCTGCCGCCACGGGATTGAGAACGAGGAGAGGTGATCGTGTCGACCCAAGCCAAAACCAAAGCAGCACTTGCGAAGAAGTCTTCTGCCAAACCCGTCAAGTTGGTGACGGGCCAAGCGAAGGCGACCGCCAAAAAACCTCTTGCCAAACCTGCGGCCAAGCCCGTGGCTAAGCCCAAAGTCGCTGCGAAACCAGCGGCTAAGGCTTCTGTGAAATCACCCACGAAGCCACCCGCTAAGGCCCCCGCAAAGGCCGCAGTTAAAGCGCCCGTGAAAACGGCTGTCAAAGCCAAGGGCACCACAGCAGCCAAGCCAGGGGTGAAAACGGTGGTGAAGTCGGCGGTGAAAGCCAAGCCTGCACCGGTCAAAGCCAAAGTGGCGCCTAAATCCAAAGCCCCGGTGAAATCGCCGGTGAAAGCCCCCGTCAAAGCAGTTGTGAAAGCCGCGGCCAAGCCCGTTGTCAAACCAGCTGCCAAGGCCCCTGTCAAAGTGGCGGCCAAAGCGCCGTCCAAATCAGCCCCCAAAGCTGTTGTGAAAGAAACTGTGAAAGCTCTTGCCAAGAAGCCAGCGGCCGCCCCTGCCAAACCAGTGGCCAAAACCGCGGCTCAACCCGCCTTGAAACTGGCCTCAGCTGCCGCACCAGCCAAAGCCGCTGGGAAAGAAGCTGCGAAAAGCGCGGCAAAACCGGCTGAAAAAGCTGCAACGCCTGCAGCCGCCCCCGCTAAAGTGGCCACTGGCTCGCCTGTGCTCATGCCCATCGGTACCGCCTCCTCGGGGGGCATCCCGCGTGCGGGTCGCCCGTCGTCACGGCTGGCGTCCCTGACCGTACCGTCCATGGCGCAGTCGGTGGCCTCCACCGCCGCTAAGGCCAGTTACGCCCAGATTGAATCGAACCCCATGATTGCCCCGCCCTTGCCATCCAGCATCAAAAAAGACCCCAAATTGGCCAACAACTGGAAAACCACGCCCGCTGACAAACTCAGCGATGCGGAGCTGATGGCCATGCCCGACGACGAGTACATGAACGACAAGCAACTCGCTGCGTTCCGTCACCGCCTGGTGCAGCTCAAGAACGACATCTTGGCCAACGCCGGTGAAACCACCGAGCACCTGCGCGAAGACACCGTGGTGGTGCCTGACCCGGCCGACCGCGCCACGATTGAAGAAGAGCACGCCCTGGAGCTGCGCACCCGCGACCGCGAGCGTAAATTGCTCAAGAAAATCGAGCAGTCCATCAGCCGCATTGACGGCGGTGACTACGGCTACTGCGACGAGACCGGTGAGCCCATCGGTGTGGGCCGCTTGCTGGCCCGTCCTACGGCTACCTTGTCGCTCGAAGCGCAGCAGCGCCGTGAGCTCAAACAGAAGATGTTTGGGGATTGATTCAGCCCCGGCTGAACCCCGCCCCCGCGACAGCGCCCCTGAATCGGGCGCTTTTTTTTGCGCGTGGCTGTTTTGGATCAAAAATTTTTTGTAGCCCTAAACCCTTCAAGCATCACCTTCACAAGGTGCTGTAAGTGCTTCATTTTGAACGAATTTTGATCGTCAAAAATTGTACAAAAGCTCTCTAAGTCCTTGATTTCATTGAAATTTTTTGTGACAACCCGCTTGCAGACCTTGGTTTTGCTGGTACAGTGCAAAAAAGTGCAAAAAAGTGGTGAAAAGTGCAACCACGGATTTGCATGGTGTTCTGTCCCGTTAAAAAGGCGCGTTCGTGTTTCAAGGTGCTTCATCGCTGAGTTTAGATGCCAAGGGTCGCTTGTCGGTCCCGACGCGTCACCGCGATGTGCTGTCTGCCACCGCGCAGGGTCAGCTCACCGTCACCAAGCACCCGCATGGCTGCTTGATGGTGTTTCCCCGCCCTGAGTGGGAGAAATTCCGCGAGCGCATCAACGCCTTGCCCATGTCGGCCCAATGGTGGAAGCGTGTGTTCCTGGGCAACGCCATGGATGTGGACATGGACGGCACCGGCCGTGTGCTGATCTCGCCCGAACTGCGTGAAGCCGCCGGCATTGGCCGCGACACCTTGCTGCTGGGCATGGGCACCCACTTCGAGCTGTGGGACAAAGCCACCTACGAGGCTCAAGAAGCGCAGGCCATGCAGGGCGACATGCCCGATGTCTTCAAGGACTTTTCGTTCTGAGGCCTGTGGTGCAACAACATGCAGGAACCCACACCACTGTCCTTTTGAGCGAAGCCGTCGACGCTTTGTTCCAATCGCAGCGTGCTGAGGACACCCCCGAGTCGGGCACCTATGTGGACGGCACCTTCGGCCGCGGTGGGCATTCACGCCGCATCCTCTCGCAACTCGGCTCGCAAGGCCGCTTGGTCGCCTTTGACAAAGACCCGCAGGCCATTGCCGAAGCGCAGACCATCGGCGACGCACGATTCTCCATCCGCCATGAAGGCTTTGCGCACATGGGCGAGTTGCCCGCGCACAGCGTGGACGGCGTGCTGATGGACCTGGGTGTGAGCTCGCCGCAGATCGACACGCCCGAGCGCGGTTTCAGTTTTCGGTTCGATGGCCCCTTGGACATGCGCATGGACACGACCCGCGGCCAAAGTGTGGCCGAATGGTTAGCCACAGCCGAGACACAACAAATAGCGGAGGTGATACGTGACTATGGAGAAGAACGGTTTGCTGGCCAGATTGCAAAGGCGATTGTGGCTCGCCGACAAGCAGGGGGCACTCTTTCAACCACCACTGAATTGGCCCAGCTCGTGGCTGACACGGTCAAAACCCGCGAGCCGGGCCAGAACCCTGCAACGCGCACATTTCAGGCTCTTCGGATTTTCATCAACGCCGAGCTTGAAGAGCTTCAACAAGCGCTAGAGGCCAGCCTCTCGCTGCTCAAAGCCGGTGGGCGTTTGGTGGTCATCAGCTTTCATTCGCTCGAAGACCGCATCGTCAAGCAGTTCATCGCCAAGCACGCCAAAGAGGTCTATGACCGCCGCGCACCCTTTGCCGCGCCGCAGGCCATGAAGCTTGTGGCCCTGGGTCGCATCAAGCCCACCGAGGCAGAGGTGGCCGCCAACCCGCGAGCCCGCAGCGCCATCATGCGTGTGGCCCTGCGCACCGCCGAGGGGGTGGCATGACCCGCTTGAATGTGGTGCTGATGCTCGCTGTCTTGGCTAGTGCGATGTACCTGGTCAATGTGCAGTACGAGTCGCGTCGTTTGTTCACCGCGATGGACAAAGCCCTGGCCGAGTCGCGCAAGCTCGAGGCCGAGCGTGAGCGTTTGAACTTGGAAAAACGCGCGCAAGCCACACCGCTGCGCGTGGACAAAATTGCACGTGAGCAACTGCAAATGCGCGTGGCCACACCGGCCATCACACAGTACGTGAGCGCGCCAGGCAGTGCCCAGGCCACAGGCGCAGACGCTGGAGCAGCGAAATGAGCCGCAGCATCCAGTACACCTCCAGCCCTTTGCTGGCCACGCCCACGCCGGTGTGGCGCAGCAAGTTCATCGTGGGCGCCATCGCCCTGGGCTTTGCGGGGCTGGCTGCACGTGCCGCTTATGTGCAGGTGGTGGGCAATGATTTCTTCCAGCGCCAAGGCGCGGTGCGCTTTGCCCGCACGCTGGAAATTCCTGCCAACCGCGGCCGCATTTTGGATCGCAATGGTTTGGTCTTGGCTTCGAATGTGTTGGCGCCCAGCATCTGGGCCATTCCTGAAGATGTGGACAGCAGCGACAAAGAAACCCAAGCCAAGTTGGTGAAGGTGGCCAAGCTGCTCGAGATGCCCTTGGCTGAACTGAACAAAAAGCTCGACGACGACGACAAAACCTTTGTGTGGATCAAGCGCCAGGTGGAAGAGCCGGTGGTCAAAGAGATCATGGCGCTCAACATCAAAGGCATTTACGACCGCAAAGAGTACAAGCGCAAATACCCCGAGGGCGAAGCCGCTGCGCACGTGGTGGGTTTTGCGAATGTGGAGAACAACGGCCAAGAAGGCATTGAGCTGTTCTTTGACAAATCACTTGCCGGCCGCGCCGGTTCGCGCCGCGTGATCAAAGACCGCCTGGGCCGTGTGGTGGAAGGCGTGGGCGAGGTGGTGCCACCGGTGGATGGCAAAGACATCCAGCTCAGCGTGGACTCCAAGGTGCAGTTCTTCGCGTACCAAAAACTGCGCGACGCGGTGCTGGCCAACAAGGCCAAGGCCGGCAGTGTGGTGGTGCTCGATGCGGTCACAGGCGAGGTGCTGGCCTTGGCCAACTACCCCAGCTACGTGCCCGACAAACGCCAGAACCTCACCGGCGGTCAGCTGCGCAACATCGCATTGACCGACGTGTTCGAGCCCGGCTCGACCATGAAGCCTTTCACCATTGGCTTGGCGCTGGAGAGTGGCCGCGTGAAACCCGCCACGCCCATCCAAACTGCACCTGGTCGCATCCAAATTACGGGCTCCACGATTTCTGATGCGCACCCCCACGGCGTGTTGACGGTGGAAGAGGTGATTCAAAAGTCCAGCAACGTGGGCACGGTCAAGATGGCCATGCAAATGCAGCCGCGCGAGATGTGGGAGACCTTCTCGGCCGCGGGCTTCGGGCAAAAGCCGCAAATTGATTTCCCGGGTGTGGTCTCGGGCCGTCTGCGCCCCTACAAAACTTGGCGCCCGGTTGAGCAGGCCACCATGTCGTATGGCTACGGCCTCTCAGCCTCGCTGTTCCAGATGGCGCGCTCGTACACCGTGTTCGCACACGATGGGCAAATCATCCCCACCACCATCATCAAAACCAACCAGCCCGCGGTGGGCGTGCCAGTGTTCTCGCCCGACACCGCAGCCTCGGTGCGCAAGATGCTGCAAATGGCCGCAGGCCCTGGCGGCACCGGACCCAAGGCGCAGACCATCGGTTACTCGGTGGGTGGCAAGTCGGGCACTGCGCACAAACAAATCGGCAAGAGCTACGCCAGCAACAAATACCGCGCCTGGTTCACCGGCATGGCGCCCATTGGCAGCCCGCGCATCATCGTCGCAGTGATGATCGACGAGCCCAGTGCTGGCGTGTACTACGGTGGTGCGGTGGCTGCCCCTGTGTTCAGCGATGTGGTGCAGCAAACCCTGCGCACCATGGGCGTGCAACCCGACCTGGAGTTCAAACCCCAGATCGTGGCCAAGGGCGTGGAGGAGAGCTTCTGATGGCGCAACTCCACAGCGCTCAAGAGGCGGCCAGCTGGCTGCGTGCGAACGTGCGCGGCGCTTTGCGTACCGACAGTCGCCAGGTGCAAGCCGGTGACGGTTTCATTGCCTGGCCCGGTGCGGCCACCGATGGCCGGGCGTATGTGGGCGCGGCTTTGAAGCAGGGTGCTGCAGCTTGCCTGGTGGAGCATGCAGGCGTCGATAGCTATCGATTTGATAGCGATGCGGTGAAAACCCTGAATGGCTTGAAGGCTCAAACAGGCTTGATTGCTGCGGCTTATTACGAGCAACCTTCTCAACAAGTCAAAGTGCTGGCAGTCACCGGCACCAACGGCAAAACCTCGGTGAGCTGGTGGCTGGCCCAAGCCCTGGCCGTCTTGCCCGAGCCTTTGGCTTGCGGTGTGATGGGCACTTTGGGTGTGGGCCGTTTGCAGCAACTCGTGCCCACCGGTTTAACGACACCTGACCCGGTGGTCTTGCAACAAACGCTGCGCGCCCTGGCCGATGCCGGCGTGCCTTTCTGTGCTTTGGAGGCGTCGAGCATCGGCATCGTGGAGCGCCGTTTGGACGGCACGCACATCCACACCGCGCTCTTCACCAATTTCACGCAAGACCACTTGGATTACCACGGCAGCATGGTTGCGTACTGGGCCGCCAAGGCTGAGTTGTTCACCTGGCCAGGCCTGCAGGCTGCGGTGCTCAACATCGACGACGAGCAAGGCGCCATGCTCGCCGATCAACTGCAAGGCCTGGACCTTTGGACCATCTCTTGCCAACGCAGCGCGCGCTTGCAAGCCCGCAACATCGCCTGGCAACAAGGCTTGGTGTTTGAGGTGTGTGAGGGCGATGCCTCGCACCTGCTGCGCACCCGTTTGCTGGGTGACTACAACGTGGCCAATTTGCTGTGCGTGATCGCCGGTTTGCGCAGCCTGGGCGTGCCTCTGGCCGATGCGGTGCAAGCCTGCACCCACCTGGAGCCCGTGCCTGGCCGTATGGATTGCCTGGGTGGCGACAACGCGCCCCTGGCGGTGGTGGACTATGCCCACACGCCCGATGCTTTAGAAAAAGCCCTGCACACCCTGCGCAAAGTTGCGCAGCAGCGCGGTGGCCAACTGTGGTGTGTGTTTGGTTGCGGTGGTGACCGCGACCCCGCCAAGCGCCCCTTGATGGGGGCCGTGGCCGATCAGTGGGCCGACCGCGTGGTGCTCACCAGCGACAACCCGCGCAGCGAAAACCTGCAGGCCATCATCAGCCAAATCTTGCGTGGTGTGGCCGGCCAACAAGCGGTGCAGGTGCAAGCCGACCGCGCGCATGCCATTGGCCACGCCCTGCAACTCGCCGATGTGCGTGATGTGGTGCTGATCGCGGGCAAAGGCCATGAAGCCACGCAAGAAGTAGCGGGTCAAAAACTGCCTTTCTCCGACCGCGAGCACGCCCTGCGTGCCTTGCAAGCCCGCGGGGTGAGCGTATGAGCATGCTGCAACTCCGCGACGTGGCAGCCATGACCGGTGGCACCCTGGTGGGCGATGGCGCCTTGTGGGTGAACCGTGTGCATTCCGATACCCGCAGCTTGCAGGCTGGCGATTTGTTCGTGGCCCTCAAGGGCGATCGCTTCGATGCGAATGATTTTCTGCCGCAGGCCCAGGCCGCAGGCGCTGTGGCTGCGCTGTGTCAGGGTGATGCTGCAACACGTTTGCAAGCCGCCGGTTTGAGCGGCGTGGTGGTGCCAGACAGCAAGGCCGCATTGGGCGCCTTGGCCACCGCCTGGCGTGCACGCTTTACTTTGCCGCTCATCGCCGTGACGGGCAGCAACGGCAAAACCACCGTCACGCAAATGATCGCCAGCATCTTGCGCGCGCATGCCCCGCAAGCCACCTTGGCCACCCAAGGCAATTTGAACAACGACATTGGCGTGCCCCTCACCGTGAGTGGCTTGCGTGCTGCGCACCAACTCGCCGTGGTGGAGTTGGGCATGAACCACCCTGGTGAAATTGCGCAACTTGCCGCTATCGCTCAACCCACGGTGGCGCTGGTGAACAACGCGCAGCGCGAGCACCTCGAGTTCATGCACACCATCGATGCGGTGGCTCAAGAGAACGGCGCGGTCATCAGCGCGCTGCCTGCCACTGGCACCGCGGTGTTCCCGGCCGATGATGCTTACACCCCCTTGTGGCAAGCGTTGGCAGGCCAGCGCAAGACGATCACCTTCGCGCTAGAAGATAAGCAAGCCGATGTGCACAGCATCAGAGCGGTGTGGCAAAGCGGTGCTTGGCAGGTGAGTGCCCAATCGCCTGCTGGCGTGCTCAACACGCAGTTGCACATCGCCGGCTTGCACAACGTCAAAAACGCCTTAGCTGCTAGCGCGTGCGCTTTGGCCGCGGGTGTGCCGCTCGCTGCCATTGCCCAGGGCTTGGCTGCTTTCGAACCTGTCAAAGGCCGTTCACGCGCTTTGCGTGTGCATGTGGCGGGCCAAGAGATCACGGTGGTGGACGACAGCTACAACGCCAACCCCGACTCGGTGCGTGCCGCCATTGATGTGCTGGCCGCTTTGCCTGGCCCGCAATTGCTGGTGCTGGGCGACATGGGCGAGGTGGGCAATCAAGGCCCTGCGTTCCATGCCGAGGTCGGTGCTTATGCGCGCCAGCAGGGCCTGAGCAGCGTCTACACCTTGGGCACCTTGGCCGCACACGCCGGCGCACAACATTTCAGCGACATGGCCGCTTTGCAGGCCGCTGTTCGCACGGCCTTGCCCGCGCACCGCAGTGTGCTGGTCAAGGGTTCACGGTTCATGAAGATGGAACAGGTGGTGCAAGCCATCATGGCCCACGAGGAGTCGGTCCATGCTGCTTAGCCTGGCCCAATGGTTGCAAAGTATGTCGCCCGATTTCGGGTTCTTCCGGGTCTTCCAGTACCTCACCTTCCGCGCCGTCATGGCCGCCTTGACCGCGCTGCTCATGGGCCTGGTGGCTGGCCCCTGGGTGATCCGCCGTTTGACGTCTTTGAAGATCGGTCAGCCCATCCGCGGCTACGGCATGCAAAGCCACTTGAGCAAAAGCGGCACGCCCACCATGGGGGGTGTGTTGATTCTGTTGTCGATCGCCATCTCCACGCTGTTGTGGTTTGACTGGAGCAACCGCTTTGTGTGGATCGTGCTGCTGGTCACCTTGGGCTTTGGTGCGATTGGTTGGGCCGACGACTGGCGCAAGGTGGTGCACAAAGACCCCGAGGGCATGCGCTCGCGCGAGAAATACATGTGGCAATCGGCCATCGGTTTGTTGGCCGCCCTCTATTTGGTGTTCAGCATTTCTGAGAGCAGCAACCTGCGCGTGCTCGAACTCTTCTACACCTGGGTGAAGTCGGGCTTTGATGTGAACCTGCCGCCCAAAGCCGGTTTGCTCTTGCCCTTCTTCAAAGAGGTCAGCTACCCGCTGGGTGTGTTCGGTTTTGTGATCATGACTTACCTGGTCATCGTGGGTTCGAGCAACGCGGTCAACTTGACGGATGGTCTGGACGGCCTGGCCATCATGCCGGTGGTGATGGTGGGCTCGGCCCTGGGTGTGTTCGCGTATGTCACCGGCAGTGCGGTCTATTCCAAATACCTGTTCTTCCCCTACATCCCCGGCTCGGGTGAGTTGTTGATTTTCTGCTCGGCCATGGCAGGCGCGGGCTTGGCGTTTTTGTGGTTCAACACCCACCCCGCGCAGGTCTTCATGGGCGATGTGGGCGCGCTGGCTTTGGGGGGTGCCTTGGGCACCATCGCCGTGATCGTGCGTCAAGAAATTGTGCTGGCCATCATGGGCGGCATTTTTGTGGTGGAGGCCCTCTCGGTGATGCTGCAGGTGAGCTACTTCAAGTACACCAAGCGCAAGTACGGCGAAGGCCGTCGCATCTTGAAGATGGCGCCGCTGCACCACCACTTTGAGAAAAGCGGTTGGAAAGAAACCCAGGTGGTGGTTCGTTTTTGGATCATCACCATGCTCTTGTGTTTGGTGGGTTTGTCCACCTTGAAGCTGAGGTAAGACGTGCGCAACCTGAACGGACTTCATGTGCTGGTGCTGGGGCTGGGTGCCTCAGGCCTGGCCATGGCCCGCTGGTGCATGCGCTGCGGCGCGCAAGTCACCGTGGCTGACACACGTGAGAACCCGCCTCAACGTGCGTGGTTGGCGGAGCATTTGCCGCAGGTGAATTTTGTTGGCGGTGAATTCACCGAAGGTTTGTTAAACGCTGACGTGCGCGCGGTCTTCAAGAGCCCAGGCTTGAGCCCTGAGTCTGTTGCCCCGGTGTGGAACGCTGCACGCGCGATCGGCTTGTGGACGGGCGGCGAGTTGGACTTGTTTGCGGCAGCCTTGCATGACCTGGCCAACCCCTTGGTGGAAGAGGGTGCGTCTGTTGAGGGAGATGTAGATTCGGATGTAGAGACGGGGGTTGAGGCGAACGAACAGCTTGGAGCCGAATCAACTACTGAAGGTGCTATTGATTCAGTAGCAGATGCTACAACTGAGTTGCCTGCGCAATCGCCTGCTGATGTGGCAACACAGATCACCGCAGACACCACGGTTGATGCACAGGCTGACACCTCGTCGCCAGCCCAAGATGAAGTTGGTGAAGTTGCTACATCAACCGACGACGCAGACGACGAACCGCTGCCCGTGCTGGATAACCTGCCACCGCCCGAGCCTGAAGACGATGGTCGCTACCTGCCCAAGGTCTTGGCGATCACCGGCACCAACGGCAAAACCACCGTCACCTCGCTGACCGGTCAGCTGGTGGCGCGTGCGGGCAAAACCGTGGCGGTAGCCGGCAACATCGGCCCCACACTGCTCGACACCCTGGCCGAACATCTGGATGCGCAAACCTTGCCCCAGGTCTGGGTGCTGGAGCTCTCCAGTTTTCAATTGGACGAGGTGCGTGGTTTCGAGCCTACCGCCGCGGTGGTGCTCAACCTCACCCAAGACCACCTGGACTGGCACGGCAGCATGAGCGCTTACGCCGCAGCCAAGGCGCGCATTTTTGGTGAACGCGCGCTCATGGTGCTCAACCGCGAAGACATGGCGGTCATGGCCATGCTGCCTGCACCAGTGCGCATGAAGGGCGGCAAGTTTGTGCAGCGTGCCAACACCCAGTTTGGCGGCGACATGCCCCAGCGCCCGGGTGACTACGGCATCGAGGTGGTCAATGGCATGCGCTGGTTGGTGCGTGCCCAAGAGGCCGATGAAACCCAAAAGCGCCGTCGCGATGAGGTCGAAGAAATTTTCATCCAGCGTTTGATGCCTGCAGACGCTTTGCGCATCCGCGGTCGCCATAACGCCACCAACGCGCTCGCAGCCTTGGCATTAGCGCAAGCCGCGGGCTGCACTCTCGCACCCATGTTGTATGGCCTGCGTGAGTACCGCGGTGAGCCGCACCGTGCAGAAAGCGTAGCCATTGTGAACGAGGTCGAGTACATCGACGACAGCAAAGGCACCAATGTGGGCGCCACCGTGGCTGCCTTGCAAGGCCTGGGCGAAGACCGCAAGCTGGTGGTGATTTTGGGGGGTGACGGCAAAGGCCAAGACTTCTCGCCACTGGCCGCACCGGTGCAAGCTTGTGTGCGTGCGGTGGTGTTGATCGGCCGTGACGCCGCACTCATCCGCGAAGCTTTGAGCCACACCAGCGTGGCCCTGCATGACGCGGCTGATTTGCCGCATGCGGTCAAGCTGGCCACGCAAGCCGCGCAAGCCGGTGATGCGGTGCTGCTGTCACCCGCCTGCGCCAGCCTGGACATGTTTGACAACTACGCGCACCGCGCGCAAGTGTTTGTGCAAGCGGTGCAAGCCTTGGCCCAAGACGCTGGGGTGGACATGGGGGTGCTTGCATGAGCGCGCTGAGCCTGCCCAACATCAAAGGCTGGTTTGGCCGTGCCACCGAGGCCGCGCAAGACGTGCTGCCGGTGCGCCTGGGTAACGATTACGGCAGCACCACCGTGCGTCCCAACCGCGTGCTGGGCTTTGACCAGACCCTCATCTGGGTGGTGGTCGCACTCCTGGCCTGGGGCATGGTGATGGTGTATTCCGCATCGATCGCGATGCCCGACAACCCCAAGTTCGCGCGCTACGCCCACACCCACTTCCTGACCCGCCACATGCTCTCGCTGGTGGTGGCTTTCATTGGTGCTTTGTTGGCGTTTCAGGTGCCCATCAAGACCTGGGAAAAAATGGCGCCCTGGTTGTTCGTGGCCTCCATCTTGTTGCTGGTGGTGGTGCTGATCCCGGTGATTGGCAAAGGTGTGAACGGTGCGCGCCGCTGGATCTCGCTGGGCATCATGAACTTCCAGCCCTCAGAACTTGCCAAGTTCGCAGTCCTCATTTACGCCTCGGACTACATGGTGCGCAAGATGGAAGTCAAAGAGCGCTTCTTCCGCGCCGTGCTGCCCATGGGCGTGGCTGTGGCTCTGGTGGGTTCGCTCTTGCTGGCCGAGCCTGACATGGGTGCCTTCTTGGTGATCGCGGTGATCGCCATGGGCATCTTGTTTCTGGGTGGCGTGAACGCCCGCATGTTCTTCCTGATCGCCGCGATTCTGGTGCTGGCCTTCGGCATGATCATCATGACCAGCGAATGGCGCCGCGAACGCATTTTTGCCTACCTCGACCCTTGGGACGAGAAGCACGCGCTGGGCAAGGGCTACCAACTCTCGCACTCGCTGATTGCGATTGGCCGTGGCGAAATTTTTGGTGTGGGCCTGGGTGGCAGCATTGAAAAGCTGCACTGGTTGCCCGAAGCGCACACCGACTTTTTGCTCGCCGTCATCGGCGAAGAATTCGGCCTGGTGGGCGTGATCACCGTGATTGGCCTCTTTCTATGGCTGACCCGCCGCATCATGCACATCGGCCGCCAAGCCATCGCCATGGACCGCATCTTTGCAGGCCTGGTGGCACAAGGTGTGGGCATTTGGGTGGGCTTCCAAGCCTTCATCAACATGGGCGTGAACCTCGGCGCCTTGCCCACCAAGGGCCTCACGCTACCACTCATGAGTTACGGCGGTTCGGCCATCCTGATGAACCTGGTGGCCATCGCCGTGGTCTTGAGGGTTGATTATGAAAACAGGCAACTCATGCACGGAGGCCGTGTATGAGTTGCCTGTTTCTGCAAAATGGGCAAACGCGCGCAGCGCGCCACGTTGCGTCAGCAACGTGGCTGATGCACGGAGGCCGTGTATGAGCTGCTTGTTTCTGCAAAATGGGCAAACGCGCGCAGCGCGTCACGTTGCGCCAGTAACGTGGCTGATGCACGGAGGACGTGTATGACCCAACCCTGCGCACTGGTCATGGCGGGCGGCACGGGTGGGCACATCTTCCCGGGCTTGGCCGTGGCAACCGCCTTGCGCGACAAAGGCTGGCGCGTGCATTGGTTGGGTGGGCGCGGCAGCGCCGAGTCGCCCAGCATGGAAAGCCAACTCGTGCCCCCGCAAGGTTTCGCGTTCGAGACGATTGATTTCTCAGGCGTGCGTGGCAAGGGCGTGAGCACCTTGGCCTTCTTGCCCCTGCGTTTGCTCAAAGCTTTTGCGCAAAGCATCTCGGTCATTCGCCGCGTCAAGCCCGATGTGGTGGTGGGCTTGGGCGGCTACATCACCTTCCCGGCCGGCATGATGGCGGTGTTGCTGGGCAAGCCGCTGATCTTGCATGAGCAAAATTCTGTGGCCGGCATGGTCAACAAAATTTTGGCGCAAGTGGCTGACCGCGTGTTCACCGCGTTTCCGCATGTGCTGCCCAAAGCGCATTGGGTGGGTAACCCGCTTCGCGCTGAGTTCTTGCATCAGGCCGACCCGGCCACGCGCTTTGCAGGCCGCACAGGTCCTCTGCGTGTGTTGGTGGTGGGCGGCAGCTTAGGCGCGAAAGTGTTGAACGAGGTGGTGCCCGCTGCCTTAGGTCTGATCAGCGCAGACCAGCGCCCCATCGTCACCCACCAAAGTGGTGCCAAACAAATCGACGCCCTGCGCGCCAACTACCAAGCTGCAGGTGTGCAAGCCGAACTCACGCCTTTCATCACCAACACCGCTGAAGCCTTTGCACAAGCCGATCTGGTGATTGCGCGCGCCGGTGCCAGTACCGTGACCGAACTGGCAGCGGTGGGTGCGCCGGCCCTGTTCGTGCCTTTCCCCTTTGCGGTGGACGACCACCAAACCAGCAATGCGCAATTTCTGGTGTCGCAAGGTGCAGGCGTGCTGATCCAACAAGCCGATTTGACTTCAGAAAAATTAGCAGACATGCTGCAGAATTTAGAGCGCGCCACCCTTTTGAATTGGGCGCAAAAGGCACAAAGCCTGGCTAAAACCCACGCCACGCGCGAGGTGGTGGCCAGCTGCGAGGCGTTGGCCGCATGAAGCACGCCATCCGTCACATCCATTTTGTGGGCCTGGGTGGTTCGGGCATGTCGGGCATTGCCGAGGTGCTGCACAACCTGGGTTATGTCATCTCCGGCTCTGACCTGTCGGACAGCGCCACCTTGCAGCGTTTGGCCTCTTTGGGCATCCGCACGCACATTGGCCACACGCCCGACAACATCGCTGGTGCCGATGCGGTGGTCACCTCCACAGCGGTGAAGAGCGACAACCCCGAGGTGGTGGCGGCGCGTGCCAAGCACATCCCCATCGTGCCGCGTGCGCTCATGCTCGCCGAGCTCATGCGCCTCAAGCGTGGCATCGCAATTGCCGGCACCCACGGCAAAACCACCACCACCAGCTTGGTGGCCAGCGTGTTGGGCGAGGCTGGGCTGGACCCAACCTTTGTGATTGGTGGCCGCCTCAACAGCGCAGGCGCCAATGCGCGTCTGGGCAGTGGCGACTACATCGTGGTGGAGGCCGACGAGTCGGACGCGTCTTTCCTCAACCTCTTGCCGGTGATGGCGGTGGTGACCAACATCGACGCCGACCACATGGAAACCTACGGGCACGATTTCAACAAGCTCAAAAAAGCGTTTGTCGATTTCCTGCACCGCATGCCGTTTTACGGCACCGCGATTTTGTGCACCGACGACGCCGCGGTGCGCGAAGTGGCGCAAGATTTGTCGTGCCCCATCACCAGCTACGGCTTGAACGACGAAGCGCAAGTGCGTGCGGTGAACGTGCGTGCAGTGGGTGCGCAAATGCATTTCACCGTGCAGCGCCGTAACGGCGTGGTCATGCCCGACCTGGAAGTGGTGCTCAACCTGCCTGGCATGCACAACGTGCTCAACGCGCTCTCGGCCATCGCGGTGGCTGCCGAGTTGGAAGTTGACGACGCCGCCTTGCTCAAAGCCCTGGCCGAGTTCAAAGGGGTGGGCCGCCGCTTCCAGCGTTACGGCGAGCTGCCGGTGAAAAACGGCAGCGGCACCTTCACCTTGATTGACGACTACGGCCACCACCCGGTGGAAATGGCGGCCACCTTGGCCGCTGCGCGTGGCGCCTTCCCGGGGCAGCGTTTGGTGCTGGCCTTTCAGCCGCACCGTTACACCCGCACCCGCGATTGTTTTGAAGACTTCGTGCGTGTCATGGGCCAGGCTGATGCGGTCTTGCTCAGCGAGGTTTATGCCGCTGGCGAAGCGCCGATTGTGGCGGCCGATGGCCGCGCCCTCATGCGCGCACTGCGGGTGGCGGGCAAGGTTGAACCGGTATTTGTGGATGACATTGCCGCCATGCCGCAAGCCATTGTGGACAACGCACGTGCTGGGGATGTGGTGATGTGTATGGGTGCAGGCAGCATGGGTGCTGTGCCTGGTGCTACCAAAACTAAAGCAGAAAACAAAGCAGAGGGAAAAGCATGAGCACGGGCTCGATCAATTTAGGCAAAGTGGCGGTGCTCATGGGCGGCTCGTCGGCTGAGCGCGACATCTCGATCATGTCGGGCAGTGGTGTGTTGAAAGCATTGCAAGAACGCGGTGTGAACGCCCACGCGTTTGACCCGAAAGAACGCGATTTGAGCGACCTCAAACGCGAAGGGTTCGATCGTTGCTTCATTGCCTTGCATGGCCGCTTTGGTGAAGACGGCACGGTGCAAGGCGCGCTCGAATTGCTGGGCATTCCCTACACCGGCTCAGGCGTGATGGCCTCGAGCATCGCCATCGACAAAACCATGACCAAGCGCATTTGGCGCGCTGAAGGTTTGTCCACCCCCGCTTGGCAACAGGTGGACAGCGTGCAGGCCACGCAAGCCGCGTTCAAGGCCCTGGGCGCACCGATGATTGTTAAGCCCGCGCGCGAAGGCTCCACCATCGGCCTGACCAAGGTGATGGACATCGCGCAATGCGAAGCCGCTTACACAGCCGCCGCGCAGCACGACCCACAGGTTTTGTGCGAGCAGTTCATTGCCGGTGATGAAGTCACCGTGCCGGTGCTGGGCAGTGGCGCCAGCGCCCAAGCCCTGCCGGTGATTCGCATCGTGGCGCCCGGTGGCAACTACGACTACCAAAACAAATACTTCAACGACGACACCCAGTACCTGGTGCCCTGCGGTTTGCCCGCCGGTGAAGAGGCCGCCATCCAAGCCCTGGTGCTCAAGGCCTACAAGACCTTGGGTTGCCGCGGTTGGGCGCGTGCCGATGTGATGATCGATGCGCGCACCCGTCAACCCTACTTGTTGGAAATCAACACCGCGCCTGGCATGACCGGGCACTCGCTGGTGCCCATGTCGGCCAAGGCCAGTGGCATCGCTTACGACGAACTGTGTGTGCGCTTGCTGCAAAGCGCCACCCTGGACCAGACCAAGGCCTGACCATGGACATGCCCCAAAGCGTCGACATCCGGCTCATGAACCTCAGCACCCAGTTGTTGGTGCTGTGCTTCGTGCTGCTGGGCGCGGGCGCTTTGGTGAGCTGGGTGGTGCGCCATGAGGTGTTTGACATCCGCGGCATCACCGTCACCGGCGATGTGAGCCACAACAACGCGGTGACCTTGCGTGCCAACGTGGCCTCGCGTTTGAACGGCACCTTCCTGACGGTGGATTTGGCGCAAGCCCGCGAGGTGTTCGAGTCTGCGCCCTGGGTGCGCAAAGCGGTGGTGCGCCGCGAGTTCCCCAACCGCCTGCAAGTGATTTTGGAAGAACACAAGCCCGTAGCCTTCTGGGGCGATGACGGTGCCTCCACCCTCATCAACACCCAAGGCGAGGTGTTCGAGGCCAATGTGGACGATCTGGAGCAAGAACTCCCACGCCTGAACGGCCCGCTCAACCAAGCGGGCTCGGTGCTGGCCATGTACCGCGCCTTGTTGCCGGTGTTTGACGCGGTGGACCTGCCCCTGACCGATTTGGAAATGAGCAACCGCGGCAGCTGGCGCGTGTCTTTGGACACCGGCGCGGTGGTGGAGCTGGGCCGCGGTAACGAAGAAGAAGTGACCGCTCGCACCCAACGTTTTTTAAGAACCGTGACGCAAGTGACCTCGCGCTACGGACGGCGCCTCAACGCTTTGGAATCCGCCGATCTGCGCTACGAGGATGGCTACGCCCTTCGTTTGCGCGGTGTGACGACCAGCGCTGATGTGAAAAAGAAATAAGGAAAGACGCACTATGGCAAAAGAGTACAAAGACTTGGTGGTTGGCCTGGACATCGGGACGGCCAAAATCATGGTGGTGGTGGCCGAGGTGCAGCCCGGGGGCGAACTCAAACTCGCTGGCCTGGGTGTGGCCCCGAGCAACGGCCTCAAGCGCGGTGTGGTGGTCAACATCGACGCCACCGTGCAAAGCATTCAGCAGGCTTTGAAAGAAGCCGAGCTGATGGCCGACTGCAAAATCAGCCGCGTTTACACCGGCATCACCGGCAGCCATATTCGCGGCATCAACTCCAGCGGCATGGTGGCCGTCAAAGACCGCGAAGTCACCGCGGCAGACGTGGGCCGCGTGGTGGAAACCGCCAAGGCCATCAACATCTCGACCGACCAGCGTTTGTTGTTGGTTGAGCCGCAAGAGTTCATCATCGACGGCCAAGATGTGCGCGAGCCCATCGGCATGAGCGGCATCCGCTTGGAAGCCAAGGTGCACATCGTCACCGGCGCGCACAGCGCGGCGGAAAACATCATCAAGTGCGTGCGCCGCTGCGGCCTGGAAGTTGAGCAGCTCATGCTCAACCCCTTGGCTTCGAGCTTGTCGGTCTTGACCGATGACGAGAAAGAACTGGGCGTGGCCCTGGTGGACATTGGTGCGGGCACGACGGATGTGGCCATCTTCACTGGTGGTGCGATTCGTCACACCGCGGTGATCCCGATCGCGGGCGACTTGATCACCAGCGACATCGCCATGGCTTTGCGCACCCCCACCAAAGACGCCGAAGACATCAAGGTGGAAAACGGTTTTGCCAAACAAATGCTGGCCGACCCCGAGGTGCAGGTGGAAGTGCCCGGTCTGGGCGACCGCGGCCCGCGCATGCTCAGCCGCCAAGCCTTGGCCGGCGTGATTGAGCCACGCATTGAAGAGATTTACTCGCTGGTGCACCAGGTTCTGCGCGAGTCGGGCTTTGAAGAAATGCTCTCCAGCGGCATCGTGATCACCGGCGGCAGCGCGGTCATGCCCGGCATGGTGGAGCTGGGCGAGGACATCTTTTTGAAACCGGTGCGGCGCGGCGTCCCGAAGTACGACAGCGCCCTGGCCGACATGGTGGCGCAGCCCCGCGCCGCCACGGTGATGGGCCTCTTGGAAGAAGCCCGTCTGGCGCGTTTGCGTGGCTTCAAGGTGGCGCAAAAGAGCGGCTCGATGAAGACCGCCATGGGTCGCGTCAAAGACTGGTTCATCGGGAACTTCTGACCATGAAACACCCACTTTGGTTAGCCCGCGGCAGCCCCCACTCTCGATGGCGGTGCTGTGACCCGCCTTCATGAACACAAAAAAAATTATCTTTTAAAACAATCGGCAACTGCAGGAGAAAAAAATGAGCATCGAAATGATTGAAGACGAAGGTTTCAACCAAGGCACCCAGATCAAAGTGATCGGTGTGGGCGGTGGCGGCGGCAACGCTGTGGAGCACATGATCGCCAGCGCCGTGCAAGGCGTGGAGTTCATCAGCGCCAACACCGACGCGCAGGCCTTGGCCCGTTGCGCCTCGCATAAAGTGATTCAGCTGGGCAACACCGGCTTGGGTGCTGGCAGCAAGCCCGACAAAGGCCGCGACGCCGCTGAACTGGCGGTGGACGACATCCGCCAAGCCATCGAAGGCGCGCACATGCTCTTCATCACCGCCGGCATGGGCGGTGGTACGGGCACCGGTGCAGCCCCCGTGATCGCGCGTGTGGCCAAAGAGATGGGCATCTTGACCGTGGGTGTGGTCACCAAACCTTTCGACTGGGAAGGCGGCCGCCGCATGAGCAACGCCGATGCGGGCTTGTCCGAGTTGGAAGCCAATGTGGACTCGCTCATCGTCATCTTGAACGAGAAGCTGCTCGAAGTGCTGGGCGATGACATCACCCAAGACGAAGCCTTCGCACAAGCCAACGACGTGTTGAAAAACGCGGTGGGCGGTATTGCCGAAATCATCAATGTGCCCGGCCATGTGAACGTGGACTTTGAAGACGTGCGCACCGTCATGGGCGAACCCGGCAAAGCCATGATGGGCACCGCTGCCGCCAGCGGCCCAGACCGTGCACGCATCGCCGCTGAGCAAGCCGTGGCTTGCCCGCTGCTCGATGGCATCGACCTCTCGGGCGCCAAGGGCGTGCTGGTCTTGATCAGCGCGGCCAAAGGTTCTTTGAAGCTGAGCGAATCCAAGCTGGCCATGAACACCATCCGCGCGTTTGCATCGCCCGATGCCCATGTGATTTACGGCACCGCGCACGACGACAGCCTGGCCGACCAGATCCGCGTGACCGTGGTGGCCACCGGCTTGAGCCACCAGAATGGCCGCCGCACCGCGCCCCCGCTGCAGGTTTACACCACGCAGCAGCGCACCGGCACCGACAACGTGCCCTTCCAGGTCAACAGCAACTCGGTGCTGGGTGTTTCGCCCACCAGCCTGAGCCCCACAGGTCTGACCCAACCCGACTACGGTGCAAGCCGTATCCCCAGCGTCTGGCGCAAACCCACCGACCGCACCCAAGCGGCCGCGAAGGTGGATGCCTTGTCGTCGGGTGGGATGGATGACTTTGAGATCCCAGCTTTTTTGCGCAAACAAGCCGATTGACGGGTTTCAAGCTGCTGCGCCAACCGGGCTGAGGTCTGTGGTGCTCGCCGTACAGCAGTACGGCTGTGCGCCTCGACCTCATCGCGGCCGGCTCGCGACGCTTGAACCCTCGTCAATCAACTGTGGAGTTTTAATCACTCTATGAGGCCTGTTGGTTGCTCTGTTTTTCATAGCAGAGTGGCAACGGAATTGTTTGGTTTTGGGGCCATTGAGGTTTATCATCTCTATCATCTGATCAAAGTGAACAAGCCATGTCTTATCTGAAGTTCCTCAACCTCATGCAAGCCGTCAAGGACTTGCCGGCTTTTCCGGCCATGGATGCTTTGGAAGAGCGCATCCTCAATGGTTTGGCCGCGCAGTGGGATGCGGGCAAGAAGATGCCGGTGCTCGATGCCATGGCCCTGTTCCCTGATGCCTCGCCGGCCACGGTGCACCGTCGTTTGAAGTCTTTGCGCGCCAAAGGCTTCATTGCTTTGCAGGTTGATGAGCAAGACAACCGCGTGAAGTACATCATCCAAACCCCGCAAACCCGCAAGTTCTTCGCCAAAATCGACGAGTGTCTGGACGCTTCACGCGCATGACCTTGCCGTCATATGTGGCGGTGGTGCTGGGCACGGCACTGGCCTACGGTGTGCTGTTTGAGGTCAACACCCTGCTGTTCAGTGCCTTGACGTTTTCTGCCGGCGTGAGTTGGATCTTTCTGCCCAGCGGTTTGCGCCTGGCTTTCATTTTGGTGTTTGGGGTCAGTGGTGCTTTGGGCATCGCGCTGGCTTCCATCATCACCAGCCTGCTCTTTTTCTTTGAGGGCAATTGGCAGTCTTCCATCGTCACCGGCTTGATCTCGGGTGGCGCCCCCTTGTTGGCCCGCAAGTTCTGTGTGGATTTTCTGGGCCTGGGCGCGGACCTCAAGGGGCTCAATGGTCTGGGCCTGCTGAAAATGGCCGCGGTGTTTGCGGTGGTGAGCCCTTTGCTGCACCAGCTCTGGTACTTGAGCCAGGGCCTGACCGAAGACTTTGTGCGCAGCACCCTGGTGATGGCCTTGGGTGATTTGGTCGGCTCTTTGGTGGTGCTGTACCTCGCGCGCTGGGCCTTGCTGAGCGTGGCGCATTGGCGCAAGCCCCGCCAGCCTTGACTGCGGCAGGTCAAGCGCACTGACCTTGAACCCACAAAGGTAAACCAGCAAACTTACAATCCAAGCATGCTGCAACAACGCACCCTTCAATCCATCACCCGCGCTGTGGGCGTGGGGCTGCACAGCGGGCAGCGGGTGGAGATCACCTTGCGCCCCGCGCAGCCTGACACCGGCATTGTGTTTCGCCGGGTCGATTTGCCCCAGCCGGTGGACATCCCGGTCAACGCCGAGTCGGTCACCGACACGCGCCTGGCCTCTACCCTCTCACGCAGTGGTGCGAAGGTACACACGGTCGAGCACCTGATGTCGGCCTGCGCAGGTCTGGGCATCGACAACCTGTATGTGGACATCACCGCCGAAGAGGTGCCGATTCTCGATGGCTCGGCCGCGTCGTTTGTTTTCCTCTTGCAAAGCGCTGGCATCGTCACCCAAAACGCAGCGCGCAAATTTGTGCGCATCACCCAGCCTGTGGAAGTGCGCGAAGGCGAGGGCGCCAATGAAAAATGGGCGCGCCTGGAGCCTTTCCATGGCTACAAGCTGAGCTTTGAAATTGACTTTCACCACCCCGCGGTGGACGCCACCGGTCAGCGCGTGGTGTTTGACATGAGCGAGAACACCTACGCGCGCGACATTGCCCGTGCGCGCACCTTTGGCTTCACCAAAGACGTGGAGATGATGCGCGCCAACGGCCTGGCCCTGGGCGGAGGTTTGGACAATGCCATCGTGATGGACGACTACAAGGTGCTCAACGCCGGTGGCCTGCGTTATGACGATGAGTTCGTCAAACACAAAATTTTGGACGCCATGGGCGACCTCTACATTTTGGGCAAGCCCCTTTTGGCCAGCTACAGCGCGTTTCGCTCAGGCCACGGTCTGAACAACAAGCTCTTGCGCGCCTTGATCGAGCAGCCCCAATGCTGGGAAGAAGTGACCTTTGAGAACGAGAAACTCGCGCCCAAAGGCTTCGCCAAATTAGCGCCGGCTTGGTGAACTTAACGCGTTCTGCCCGCCCGGTACAAACCACTCGCTTTACGAACCAACTCGGTGCTTTGCGCCAAGCGCGCAATCGCGTGGCCCGCATGGGCGTGGGTGATGGCCATGCCCAGCGCATCGGCCGCGTCTGGCCCGGGCAGGCCAGGTAAATTCAGCAGGCGTTTGACCATCTCTTGGATTTGGTTTTTCTGAGCACGCCCCTGACCCACCACGGCTTTTTTCATTTGTAGCGCGGTGTACTCGGCCACTGCTAAATCGGCGCTCACCAAGGTGCCCACACAAGCTCCGCGCGCTTGGCCCAACAACAGGGTGGACTGCGGGTTGACGTTCACAAACACGATCTCGACCGAGGCATGTTGCGGTTGGTAGCGCGCAATCACTTCGCGCACGCCATCGCACAAGACCTTGAGGCGCGCGGGTAATTCGCCACGCGCCAAATGCATGGTGCTGATGGTGCCGCTGGCCACATAACGCAGCTTGGGGCCCTCCACATCAATCACCCCAAAACCGGTGGTGCGAAGACCAGGGTCGATACCAAGGATACGCATCAGGGCAGCTCCGCGCGCATCAAGCGCTGTGCAATCACCGCCGAACGCTCGGCCAAATACGCCGAGTTGGGCAGCTTCTCAAAATACTTGGGGCGCGGCAACATCACCGCCAGGCGCGCAGCCTCTTCGGGACTGAGTTGCGCGGCACTTTTTCGAAAGTAATGTTGCGCCGCAGCTTCGGCGCCAAACACGCCTTCACCCCATTCCACATGGTTGAGGTAAATCTCCAAAATGCGTTGCTTGCTCAGCAGCACCTCCAGCCAAAAGGTGATGATGAACTCTTGCGACTTGCGCCACAGCGTGCGCTCGCCCGATAAAAACAAATTCTTCGCCAGTTGCTGCGAGATGGTGGAGCCGCCCACCACCTTCGGTGGCTTGGCGACCGCTTTGCCTTGGCGTTGCGCTTGGGCTTCGGCTCGTGCGTTTTTTTGCCAGGCTTTTTCAAGTGCGTCCCAGTCCACGCCGTCGTGGTTCACAAAGCCGTCGTCTTCCGACACGATGACCGCACGCTTGAGGTGCTTGGAAATTTGGTCGTAGTCCACCCAGGTTTGTCGCCAGGGCAAGCGGCCTTTGGCCTGTTGAATTTGCCAGGCCTGGGTGCGTTCAAACGCGGTGGACTCGGGGTTGACCACGATCATCAGCGCAATGCGCGCTGCAAAAAACAACTGCAGCGCCAAGAAGGCCAAGACCACCCAGGTCACCGTGAGCCACAGCGGGTGCAGGAACCAACGGTCCAAAATTTTCATGGCTGGGTTTGCAGCGTGTCGTCACGCGTGAAGCGAAAGCGCGAGACCACCACCAACTGGTCGGCCTGGCGGCGCATGGGGCCACTGAACGCACCAAAGGGCGCTGCGCTGTGCACGATGGCCAGCGCGCGGCGGTCCAACGCCGGGTTGTCAGAGCTGTCGGCGATGTCGGTGGTCACAATGCGGCCGCGGTGGTCCAGGGTGATCACCATGGTGAGTTCACCATACAACTTTTGCCCCGAGAGCGTGGGAAAGTTGGCAGTGCCCTTGTCCTCAATGGCGCGGCGCAATTGGTCATAGTAGGCAGCGTACACCACCTCGCGCGTGGCCGGGCTGATGTAACGCTTCTTGGGCCGGGTGCTTTCGGTGTTGATGCGCCGCTCAATCTCGGCCAGGGTTTTCAAGAGCTGCCGGCGTTTTTCTTCGCGGGCAATGTCTTCATCGGTCGCGTTGTTGGCCAGTGGGTCGAGCACCGGCAGGGCCGCGATTTGCTGACGCACCTTGGAGAGCATCAAGGTTTGGCGGCGCAGCAGGGCAGACCGTTCGCGCAGCGCCTGGTCCAGGGCCGCATTGCCTGCGCTGTCTTGCGTGGCAGGCAAGGGGTTGCTGGCGCGGCCCTGCGCAGCATCGCCGCCACCGGCTAAATTGGCCTGGGCCAAGGCCGCGGCTTTGTCGGGCACCTCGGTGCTGGCGTTGACCAGCACCACATCGAGCGCGCTGTTTTCAAAAGCCCGTTTGGAAATTTGCGCCTCCACAAAGCGCACCGTCAACAAGCCCCCATGAAAGACCAATGACGCGGCCAATGCCCAGGCCAAGGGGCTGAGCTTGGGTGGTACTAGCGTGCTGATATTCACGAGGCGGGGCTTGTCTAGGCGGGTGGGGCGGTTTTGTCGCTGCCCTCTGCGTTATCTGCGCTGTCGCTCATGTCCACCGCAATCGCAATCGGGCCGGCGCTGGGCTCGTCGTCTTCGTCCTCATCGCTGACCACCTCGGGGGTGTCTAAGCGCTCGAGCAACGTGCCATTCACATCCAGGGTGATGAGGTCAATCTCACCCAATTTCACGCGCAGCTTTGCGCCACGCGGCAGACCTTGCGCGCCCAAAACCGGCAACACCAAGGGAATGTCATCGGCACGCGCCAGGTTGTCTTTGAACACGGTGGCGGTGAGTTCCAGCAGGCCGCGCTGCTGCACATAACGTAGCGTCCAGAAGCGCTCCATCGCGCCCTGGTAGCCGTTGTAGGTGCTGTAGGCCGCATCAAAGCCCGAGATGATGGCGAACAAATCCGAGTCTTTGGGCTTGAAGGGCGCGGCCAACGCAGCGGTCTGGCCGTGGCGCGCACAAGCGATGATCTGCCACTGGTTCACCAGGTCGGTGTAACGGCGCAGGGGCGAGGTGCTCCAGGCATAGCTGGGCACGCCAATGCCTGCGTGCGGCAGGGCCTTGGTGCCCATGCGCACCTTCACACCCGGCTGCAAAGAGGCCTGGCTGCGGTAGATGGCGGGCACACCCAAGCTGGCCATCCACTGGCCCCAGGTGCTGTTGGCCAAAATCATGGCCTCGGCCACGATCAAGTCCAGCGGCGCGCCGCGTTGGCGAATGCCGATCAACACCTCTTCATGGCCTTGGGGTTCAACGCCGTCGTTGCCCGCCAAGCGGAAGTTGTAGTCGGGTCGGTTGAAGGTTTCGGGTTTGCCGCGCACCACTTCACGTTTGGCTTTCAGGTTCAAAGCCAAGCGGTGTAAAAACGATAGCTGATCACGCAGTGCTGGCAAGGGCTCTGGCGTGTTGTCATGCTCCATGGTGTTTTGTAGCCAAGGCTCGGTGACGATGTGGTCGAGCTGGTCATGCCGCAGGTTGTGGGCAATCGGCACGCGCTCAAGCTGTGTGACGCTGCTGCTGATCTCCAGGGTCGCTTCGTCAAAGCTCACATACAAAGACACCGCGGGGCAGTCGCGCCCTTCTTGCAAGGTGTAGCTTTGCACCACCTCGTCGGGCAGCATGGTGATTTTGTAGCCCGGCATGTACACCGTGCTCAAACGCGCGCGGCCCAGGTTGTCGATGGCATCACCCCGCTGCACGGCCAAGCCGGGTGCGGCAATGTGAATGCCCACCGTCACCGTGCCTGTGCCCAAGCCTTGGACCGACAAGGCATCGTCAATCTCAGTCGTGGCTGAGTCGTCAATGGAAAAAGCTTTTGCCTGAGCCACCGGCAGCTCGTCTGCAATGGCCGGGGCCTGCAGCGCAGGAAACGCGGTGCCCTTGGGAAAGTTTTCAAACAGAAAACGCTTCCAGTGAAACTGGTAAGGCGAGGTGATGGCCCCCGCCTTTTGCAAGAGCGCCAAGGGCGCGGTTTGTGTGGCCTTGGCAGCTTCCACCACCGCTTTGTACTCAGGCGCGTTTTTGTCGGGCTTGAACAGAATTTTGTACAGCTGCTCGCGGATAGGCTCGGGGCACTGCCCTTGCGCGAGCTCTTGAGCCCAAGCGTCAATTTGCTTTTGAACCAGGCGCTTTTTTTCAATCGCCGCCAGGGCTTGCTGGATGATCTCTGAGGGTGCTTTTTTGAACCGGCCTTTGCCTGCGCGGCGGAAGTAATGCGGCGCTTCAAACAAGCGCAAGAGCGCAGCGGTTTGTTCGGTCAGAGACGGCGGGTCTGAAAAATACACAGCAGCCAAGTCAGCAAAGCCGAACTCGTCCTCAGGCGCAAATTCCCAGGCCAGGTCCAGCTCAATGCCTTCGCTCAAGCTTTGAGCAGCGGCCATCAGCTCAGGCGGTGTGGGCTTGTCAAACTTCAAGAGCGCATTGGCCGCCTTGACCTTGACCCGCTTGCCGGAGATGAGCTCCACCTGCAAGGAACTATCGGCCTCGGACATCACCCGGCCGGTCAAAAATTTGCCGGCTTCTTCAAACAATAAGTACATGGGCAGATTGTCCCATGAGGGGCGGAGATTTAAGGGCTCAGTGGCGCACTAGAAGGAGAGGCTTAAAGCATTGATTTGCCAAATGGGGGCAAGCCCTGCGGCCCATGTGACGGAGATACTACCTTTGGTCTTGAGCCAAGCCATTGAATAGCTTAAACGCCAGTTACCTTCGCCCATCATTTGAGCCATTGCTCCCGGTAGGAGCAAATCCGTCCGGTAAGACAACACCGGTACAAAGTCGTTCTCCACCCCAAACGCTCCAACGCTCAAGCCATGCCAGGCCGAAGGGCTGAGGTCGAGTTTGGTAATTTTCGGTAGCGCCAACTTGGTGTTTTGTTGACCATACCTGCCCGAAATACTGGGGGTGTCACTGAGGTTGAGCGTGCCATTTTGAGTGCGCACGTTGTAATCACGGTAGCTGTAATAAAGCCCTTGGGTTGAAATCTCTGAGGCTAAATTTTGAACACTCAAGTCAAACGAAAAGTGATCGCCCTTGTACTGCGTGCTTAGATCTAAGGACCAGCCAGGGTCAAACCGCAGGTTTTGCTCTTGCGTAGAAAAGCCGTAAGAGCTCATGCCAAAACGATTGAGTTGCCCCGCTGCATCTGCGGTTGAGTTGCTCGTGATCAGGCTGCCATTGCCATTAGTTTCTGTGTAGTTTTTCAAGAACACCAGCTGGGGAGACAAGCTGGCTGTCCATGCAGAGGTAAGACTTTGCTTCAGCGTGGCGCCCAAGGCGTCGAACTCAAAGGCTCGCACCTTACCCTCTAACGGAAAGTTAGAAGTCTGACCCGATTTGATGCTGGTGTCTGGCTTAGCAGCCAGCGCCAGCACATTGCTGTTGCCGCGATATTCCCCTAGCAGCCGGCGCTCAAGCCAAAGCATTTGCCCTGCCAGTTCGGCTGATGCGCGTAACCTCGCATCGTCGAGCATGACCACTCGCGAAGGGCGTTCGCTCAAACTCTGTTGAGCCCAGTAATCTGCAGACAAGCCACCGCTAGAAAAAAGCGTGTCATGGCTATAGCTCAGCGTTTGAGCCGAGACGCTCAAGCAAAGTGCACTAAAAAAAATGGCCGCAAGGCGGCCATTTGAGATGAAGCTCGTCATCGATCAGTACAAAGAGATTTCTTGACCATTCACGTAGATCACGTTCTTGGTGATCTGGCCGATTTGGGTCTTGTTGCGCATGATAGGTCCACTGAACGCCCCATTCATAACATCACCTTCTGCAACGAAGTCGCCTGATGAGCTTTTGATGATGGTTTTTGATCCGGGTGAAATTTGCCAATTGCTTCTAACGATTTCCTCAGTACTGGATATGCTGATGAAGTTTCCATTTGTTGTTATTTGTAACGAAGGGCTTCTTTTTAGTTTTTCAGATTGATTTGAGTTGTATGTGATACTGGAATTACCTGCCACATTTAATTTCATTGATAAATTATAAATACTATCATTGTATGTGCATATTTGATCTGAGTAAGTGTATTCAAAAGTCCCTGTTGTTTTCCCTGGTGCTGTGATTAGGGTGTATTGACACTGATTTCCGTAGAATTTTTTTGGATCAAAAGTGCTGTAGTCATAAGTTTGTATTAAGGTTCCGCTAAGGATGTCTGAGAGTCGAGTTTTGGTTAGAAAGCTAAGACTAATATTGGTAGGTCGAAGTTGTGGGGCAATATCTCCCTCAATTGCAATTGCCTCAATTTTATCAATCCCCCCAGAGAACACATCATTGTCAGCTGTAGATACTGTAAATTTGCCCGATGCAGCAGCTTTTTTTGTAATCCCATTGGTAATCGTGGCACTACCTGTGATATTTTCTAAATTAGCTGTTATGAATTTACTTTGATTACTTTCATCATATACTTTGTTGCTTGATGAAATCGTGAATGTGCAGTCTGTGCAGTTATCGAATTTAGCACCACTGCTGACGGAGATATTTGCGAGAATTTTAGACTCAGCAACATTTTTAATAACGTTGTTTGAAGAATCAACTAAAAATGTATTGGCTGTGACGCTAAAAGCTGCTTGTGTGGTTTGCTGGTTGATGGTGTCTCGGTATATAAACCCAGTTGTTCTCATATACCTATCCAATCCATAAGGTAGCCTGTAGGCATAGCTAAACCCATTGTTCTGAGCTGTATATGTGACAGCTATCAAGCCACTTGTTGGGTTACAAGTGAATTTCTCTGAGTTAATGTCGCAACCTTTCAGGCTATTAACTACTTCGTTAATCCCTGTGAAGCCAGCTACAGCCCGCAAGTCTTTCGTACGTTTATAGAGATCATCGGTCGCAGTTCGAATGGTAGTCTGCGATGACTTAAACCCATCTCGCATGGCTTTAATAAATGCCTCTAAGCTATCTTTTGCCGATACAACAACTGGATCTACCGAAGCGGTAACTTTGACTGGATCAGGTAAGCTGTTCTTGGCAATATTTACAAAACTATTGTTAACCTCTTTTGCTTTGTTAACAATATTTTTAAGTTCGTCATTTTGTTTTGTTGGATCAGCAAAGGTGACTTTATTAGTGTTGTCAACCTTCACCTTGGATGCGTCATTCAAGGTGGCTATGACGCATGTGATTCCTGTTGAATCGCCTTGGCATGAAGTTTCCTTTCCCTTTTGGGCAATACCAGCCAGTAAGGTTGTGAACTTTCTCTCATCATCGGTGATGTTGTCATGATTGGCGTTAACACCACGGATCATGAAGGGGTTTGACCCAGAGAGACTTTCGCGAATTGCGCCTTTCGCGGCGTTAAATGTATTGGCTGTTAATGGAACTTTGACGTTGCTACCGTCTGTAGCCGTCAGGGCTGCATGGACGGCTGCTTCGGTATATGGGTTGGCGTGTGCCGTTGCATCTTCGGTCAACGAAGAAACGCCAGTGCGTATCACCAGATTCGCTGGCGCATCTACCGATTTGAATGAGCCATTTTCAACAACTGTTTCATCCAGCATCTTGGTGCCAGGCACGGCCTTGATTTCAATCACGACAGGTTTATCGGTTTTGGGCAAGGACAAGGTGTACTCACCATTGACATTGGTCTTCACCGCCTGGCCAAACTTTATTGGGGTGTTGTTGGCATCGTGTGTATAGGCTTGAACTTCAGCGCCAGAAAGCAGCCCCTTGGACGCCGTGCCATTAACACTTAGATTGCTAGCGGTAGCTCCTGGACCGCTACCGCCACCCCCGCCGCACCCAGCCAAAACGACCGTACTCATTGCGAGATACGCAGCTATTTTTTTCATGATCGCCTCCCTTTCTACGTTTGAAAGGAAACGATTTTTCTTATGATAGCTTACTTCAATCTGACCATAATATCAATATATTTTCACTATTTATCACTTCACCCAGGTGTTCATCTGGATGATGGGCAGCAGCACGGCCAGCACGATGAGCATGACCACCAGGCCCATGGCCACAATCAGCAGGGGTTCGAGCAGGGTGGCGAGTTGCAGGGCGCGGCGTTGCACGTCGTTGCCCAGCTGGCGTGCGGCGCGTTGCAGCATGTCGGGCAGTTGGCCGGTTTGTTCGCCCAGGCGGGCGAACATGGCCAGCAGGCCCGGGAACCTGGGGTGCTGGGCCAGGGCCGAGGCCAGGGGCGCGCCTTCGCGCACCATCACCAGGGCCTCCAAAGCATCGCTGCGCATGGCGCGGTTGTTCAGGGTTTGCGCTGCGGCCTGCAAGGCTTTGAGGATGGGCACCCCCGCGGCACTGAGCATGGCCAGGGTGGATGCAAAACGCGCCGCGTTGTAGCCGCGGGCCAAGCGCCCGATCACCGGCAGGCGCAAAAACGCGGCGTCCATGGTCAGGCGTGGGCCTTCCTGGCGGTACAGGCCCGCCACACCTGCGCCAGCGGCCAGGGCCAGCAGCAACAACCACCAGCCGTGCACACGCACCAGCTCGCTCAAAGACAGCATGGCCACCGTGAGCCAGGGCAGGGCGCGCTGCGTGCCGGTGAACACCCCAGCCACTTGGGGCACCACATAGGTCATCAAAAACATGACGATGAACAAGGCCACCAGCGACACAATGCCCGGGTACAGCGCCGCACCCATCAGTTTGCTTTTGAGGGCTTGTTGTTCTTCCAGGTCGTCGGCCAATCGCTCCAGCACCAAACCTAAATTGCCGCTTTGCTCACCCGCGGCGATGACCGCGCGGTAGATGTCGGAGAACTCGCGCGGGTGCTGGGCCAGGGCTGCGCCAAAAGTGGCACCGGCGTTGACCTCGCTGCGCAGCGTGCCCATGAGGCCGGCCAGGGCAGGCGAGTCGGCTTCGTCCGACAAAGAACTCAAGGCGCGTTCCAGGGGCAAGCCTGCACTCACCAGACCTGCGAGTTGGCGCGTCCACACCGCCAAGGTGGTGGTGCTCATCAGGCGGCGCGGGCCACCCAGTGTGGTTTTGGCACCCGGCGTTACCTCTAAGGGAATGAGCGACTGCGCGCGCAGCTGGTGCCGCGCGGCTTTGACACTGTCCGCGTCTATGATGCCGCTACGGTGGTTGCCTTGGGCATCCAGGGCTTTGAAGGAGTAGGCAGGCATGAGGTCAGAACGGTGGGCTGCGCTCGATGGTGCACGTGGTGCGGCCATGGTGTGGATGACCGTGTTTCATTTTTGCTTTGACCTGCAACACGCCGGCTACTTGAAGGCCGATTTTTACAACGACGTGTTGTGGACTGCGCAGCGCACCGCGATTGTGAGTTTGTTTTTGCTGTGCGCAGGTGCGGCCTGCACCATGAACCCGCCCTGGCCACGTTTTTGGCGGCGTTGGGCGCAAATTGTGGGTGCTGCGCTCTTGGTCAGCGCAGGCTCCTACCTCATGTTTCCGAGCAGCTTCATTTACTTTGGCGTGCTGCACGGCGTGGCGGTGATGACGCTGCTGACTCGTTTGGCCTTGCGATTGAATAACGCCAAGTTGTTGGTGCTGGGCGCTTGCATCGTGGCCCTGCAACAAGCCGCCCCTTGGCTGCACAGCCAGTTCAATTTGGCGGTGTTCAACACGCCAGCACTCAACTGGCTGGGCCTGATCAGCCACAAACCGATGACCGAAGACCACGTGCCCCTGTTGCCCTGGTGGGGTGTGATGTTGTGGGGTGCGGTGTTGGCCAGAACTTGGGGCCCATACCTTGCAGCGTTGCGCTTGCCGCGCCAGCTCTCGCCTTTGACATGGCTGGGCCGCCACAGCTTGTTGTATTACCTGGTGCATCAGCCGGTGATGATCGGCTTGATCATGGCTTGGGGCTGGTTGCATGGGCGTTAATCGCGGGTCACGCGCAGCAACTCTTCGCGCGTGGTGATGCCCTGGTCCACCAAGGCTTGGCCGTCTTCACGCATCAGCACCATGCCCGCGCGCTGAGCTGCTGCGCGGATGTCTGCTTCAGCAGCGCCTTGGTGGATGAGTTCGCGCAGATGGTCATCGGCTTGCAGCAATTCAAAAATGCCGGTGCGGCCTTGGTAGCCTGAGTGAGCGCAGGCTTCGCAACCGGCGCCACCACAAGCGGTGCAGGTTTTGCGCACCAAGCGTTGGGCCAGCACCCCCAACAGGGACGAGCTGAGCAGAAAAGGCTCCACGCCCATGTCGATCAAACGGGTCACCGCGCTGGACGCGTCGTTGGTGTGCAAGGTGGCCAGTACCAGGTGACCAGTGAGCGAGGCCTGGATGGCGATTTGCGCGGTTTCAAAATCACGAATCTCGCCAATCATGATCACATCCGGGTCTTGGCGCAGGATGGCGCGCAGGGCCTTGGCAAAGGTCAAATCAATCTTGGCGTTCACTTGGGTTTGGCCCACACCTGCAAGCTCGTACTCAATCGGGTCTTCCACCGTCATGATGTTGCTGCTGTGCCCATCCAAACGGCTCAAGGCCGCGTACAGCGTGGTGGTTTTGCCCGAGCCGGTGGGGCCGGTGACCAAAATGATGCCGTGCGGCTGAGAAATCAAATGCTCTAAATTTGAGAGCACGGAACCCTTCATGCCAATGGATTCCAGGGTCAATTGGCTTTGAGATTTGTCCAGCAAACGCAGCACCGCGCGCTCGCCATGTGCACTGGGCAGGGTGCTCACCCGAACGTCCATGGCCCGGGTGCCAATGCGCAGCGAGATGCGACCGTCTTGCGGCAAACGCTTTTCTGAAATGTCGATCTCGGCCATGATTTTCAGGCGCGAGATGAGCGCAGCGTGCAGCGCGCGGTTGGGTTGCACCACCTCGCGCAGGGTGCCATCCACACGAAAACGCACCACCGAATGCCTCTCATAAGGCTCGATGTGGATGTCACTCGCGCCATCGCGCGCGGCCTGGGTGAGCAGCGCGTTGAGCATGCGGATGATGGGCGCATCGTCCATGGTTTCCAGCAGGTCTTCCACCGCGGGCAGCTCTTGCATCATGCGCGAGAGGTCGGCATCACTCTGCACCTCGCCAATCACCGTGGCCGCACTGCTGTCGCTTTGCGCATAGGCGCTGCTGATGCGTTGCTGCAATTCGGGCGCGCTGAGTTGCGCGAGGTGCTGCACCTCATGCACGCGCGTGACTTCACCCACACCACTCAAGTTGCTGCCCGGGTGCACCCACAGGGTGGTCGACTGCCCGTCGTCCTCCAGCAGCACCTGCTGGGTGCGGGCAAAAGCGTAGGGCAGGGGGTAACGCATGGCTCAGCGTGCGGGGGTGTTGGTGGCTGCAGGTGCGGTGGACGCCGATGCTGGTGCACGCCCTTCGGCAGCGGGCAACACCGGTGCGCTGTTGATCGGGAAGATCTGGTTGGGTTGCGGTTGCGCGCCTTGTTGCGCGCCACGCATTTGGGTGTAGCGGTCCATCGACAAGTTCTCTAAGGAATCCGCATCACGCAACACCACCGGGCGCAGGAACACCATCAGGTTGGTTTTCTTGCGGCCGCGGGTTTCGCTCTTGAACAGGTTACCAAAAATCGGAATGTCAGCCAGGCCGGGCACCCGGCTTTGATCGCCCGAATACTGGTCTTGCAGCAGGCCACCAAGCACCACCACCGAGCCGTCTTGCACCAACACATTCGACTCGATCGATCGTTTGTTGGTGGTGATGCCGCTGGGCGAGGCCAGCGAGGCGGGGTCAACACTGGAGACCTCTTGGAAGATTTGCAGCTTGACGGTGCCGTTCTCGCTCACCTGCGGTTTGACGCGAAGGGTCAGGCCCACGTCTTTGCGCTCAATGGTTTGAAACGGGTTGACCGCACCGGTGCCGCCCACATTCGCGTTGGTGTATTGGCCGGTTAAAAAGGGTACGTTTTGGCCCACCACAATCTTGGCTTCTTCGTTGTCCAGGGTGAGCAAATTGGGTGTGGACAGCACATTGCCGTCACCGTTTTGTTCCAGCAAGCGGCCCAAGAAACCCAGCACATAAACGCCGTTGATGTTTTGCGCCGCGCCCACATTCAAGCCGGGTGCAGGCGCGGTGGTGCCTTGCGAGAGGTTGAAAATATTGCGTGCGCCGGTGCCGAAATTGGTGCCCAACAAACCCACGGTGGCATCACCCGCTTTGCCGATCGGGCCTTGCCACTGAATGCCGATTTCTGCCGCACGGTCGGAGTTCACCTCGGCAATCAAGCTCTCCACAAACACTTGGGCACGACGCGCATCAAGCTTGTCGATGACCGCGCGCAGTTGCCGGTACTGTGGTTCGGGCGCGGTGATGATGAGCGAGTTGGTGGACGGGTCGGCCTGCACCTGCCCACCGGGCTGAGCGGCTGGTGTGCTGGTGTTGAAGCTCGAGCCGGGCGCTGCGGCATTGATGGGCGCTAGAGCACCTGGTTGCATGCCTGACAAGCCAGGGTTACTACCAGGGTTGCTGACCTGCCCGGTCAAAATGCCGCGCAGCGTGGCGGCCAGTTTGGTAGCGTCGGCATTTTTCAAATACACCACGTTGATGTTGCCGCTGGCTGTGCCACCGGCGGTGGGTTGGTCGAGCTTGTCAATGAGCGACTTGACCAGCGCCACACGGGCCGGGTTGGCCGCGCGGATGATGAGCGCGTTGGCGCGTGGCTCAGGCAACACCGTGGTTTTGAAAGTGGCGTCTGCCCCGCCTGGCGCGGGTGCGCCCGCGGTGGCTGGGTCGAGCAAACGTGTGACCAGCACCGCCAGGTCAGAAGCAATCGCGTGCTTGAGCGGCACGATTTCCACATCGCTGCCATTGGCCACATCCATCGCGTTGATGATGCGCGCCATGCGCTGCAGGTTGTCGGCGTAGTCGGTGATGACCAGGGAGTTGTTGCCCGGGTTGTGGTTGATGGTGTTGTTCGGGCTGATGAGCGGGCGCAGCACCGGCACCAGGTTAGCCGCGTTCTCGTGGTTGAGCTTGAAGACCTGCGTCAAGATCTGGCTGGTGCCTGGTGCGGTGGCGGCCACCACGCCAGTTTGCAGTTTGGCATCGGCCTCAGGCACCACCTTGAGCAAGCCGCCGGATTCAACCACCGCAAAGCCTTGCAAACGCAGCACGGTCAAAAACTGGTTGTAGGCGGTGGCGCTGTTGACGGGCTGGTCGGTGCTCAAGCTCACCGTGCCTTTGACGCGCGGGTCCACCACCACCTGTTTGCCGGTGATGCTGCCCATGGCGCGCGACACCGCTTCAATGTCCGCGTTCATAAAATTCAAGGTGACCGGGCCACCGGGTTTGTCTTGGTTGATGCCCGGGGTTTGTGCCCAGGCGCTGTGCACCCACAAGGCAAGCAAGGTAGGCAAGAGCCAAGCGGCATGGTGTTGGTTTCGCATGATCAGCCCAGGGTGATGACAGAGCGCGCGCCGTTGCGCCGCCCCATGATGTTAAGCAAATTGGCCAGTTCGGCCTCTTGGGCAGGCTCGGCACTGGCCTCACCTGTGAAACGCAAACGCCCACCCACCCACAAGCCTTCGCCGCTCAAACGCAGCGGCCCTTGCGCGGTTTGCAACTGCAAGGTGGGCGTGGCCCCGCCTTGCAGGGTGAGGATGTAGCTGCCCATGGGGCGCAGGGTGCTGAGCTGCGAACTCATGCCCTGGGCTTGCAGCACCAACTGTCCGGTGCTGGTCCAGTTTTGGGTGGCGAGGTTGAGCGTTAAGTTTTGGCTTTGCAGGCTCAAGTCGCCTTGCAACTGCAGGGTGTTCCAAGGCGTGCCCAAACCCGCCAGCAACTGCGCAGGCCAGCGGCTTTGTTGGTCTTGCAAAGTCAAGGCCAGACCCAAGCCTTGCAGACCCACATCGAGTTGCAGGCCTTGCGGTGCGCAGCAAGGCGCGGTGAGGGTCAAGCGCAGGCCCGTCCAGCTTGGGCGCACTTGCCACTGCACACCATCGGGCAAACGGCTGGCACTTTGGCTTTGCGGACCACCGCTGAGCACCAGTTGCGACGAGCCTGTCCACACCGTGCCTTGCGCGCCTGAGAGCAGCACGCGGCCCTCGGTGGCGTTGTTGACGGCCTTGCTGAGCCACGCGGCCGGGGCCAGCGCAACGGTGGCCAGCAAGGCACCTGCAACGGCGCACAGGCCTAAGCCAAGGTAGCTGCGCACACTCATGGCGCACCCTTGAAGTTCAAGCGGCCACTCCACAGGGGCTCAGCACCTGAGGCTTGAATTTGGCCGCTTTGCACCGCCAGTTGTTGCTGTTGCAGGTCGTTCAACCAGACAGCAAGCTGGGTGGGCGCTATGTTTTTAAGAGTAACCACGATTTGGTCGCCTTGTGCTTCAAGCTTGGCGCCATCGCCGAGCGTGCCCAGGCTGCGTTCGATTCGCGCCTTAGCAGAGTCTGTCGTGCTGCCCTTGTTTTGGCTGCGCAGCGCTTGCACCTGGCTTTGCATGTGCACCATGCGCGCCAAGGATTCATCCAAGGCGCGGTGTTGGGCGGGTGCGTTGTCCAGCACGCGCCAAGCAGGCAGTAACCACAGCGCCCACATCACATAGATGATCAACAAACTGGCCGCCACGCCCAAGCCGGTGCGTTCACGCGGCTGCAGTTTTTGCCAGAAGTTTTTCAAGGGCAAGAGGGCTGAGCTCATGGTTTTACCCCCGAATTTGTCCCTGCACTTATCCCTGCACTTATCCCTGAGCTGGCGCCTGCATTCACGCCTAAAACCCAGTCCTGGCCCATGGCCTGCGCGGCAACGCCAGCGGCTTTGAACGCGGCTTGCAATTGGCTGGTCTGTGTCGCGTCCAGCGCCAAACCTTGCAAGCGCACCTCGGTGGCCGACATCACCAAGCCACTGACCTTGGCTTGCGGCAGGGTTTGCGCCAGGGTTTGCAGGGCCAAGCTCAGATCGACCGCGCTGCCGCGTTGCAGCTGCGCCATGGAGCGCGCCATTTGCAGCGGCGCATCCACCACCAAGGTCACCTCAGGAAAGGTGGCTTGCAAGACTTGTGCGGCTTGTGCGCGCTTGGCTTGCAGGTTCGTTTGTTCTTGCCAGGCCAGCAACTTGATGCCGACCAAGTTCACCAAAATGAGAAGTGCCAAGCCCACACGCGCGGGTCGCCAGGCACGGGCCTGCCAAAGGTTGTGAAGCCCTTGCACCACCAGCTTTTGCCCGCGCAAACGGCGCGACTGCGCAAAGTTGTGCTGCGCCAGATTGAAGGGCGAGGCCATCAAGCGCAGCAGGTGTTGCGCCGGGGTTTGAAGCGTGACCGCTCGGCCTGCCTTGAGTTCAGCTTGCCGAACGGCTGCGGGTTCAGCGTGAATTTGCAGCGGCGTTGACGAAGCGCCAACGATGGGCAAATTCAGCACCAAGCGCCAGGCCTCATCGCTGCCGTTCAAGCACAGCACACCTTCTGAATGAGACAGCACCAATTGCGCGGCGTCCTCGCCCACGACGTGCAAGCTGGGCACCTCGGATGAGGCGGTGGGTGAGTAAGCCGGCACCACACGGTGCACCACGCGGCCCGCATCTTCGAGCACATTCAGGGCAGCGCGCAGGGCCGCGGCATCGCACACCGCCACCCACAGGTGCTGGGGCTGCGCATGCTCAAACACCGCCAGGTGCAGGGTGTCGGGCTCGGCCAGCAGTTGCTCTTCCATGAGGCCCACCAGCGCGGCGCGTAACTTGTTGGGTTCGCTGCGGGCGCTGAGCTTGAGGCCTTCGGGTAATCGCAGCACATGCCAAGACAAAGCCTGGGGCGGCACCACCGCGATGAGTTCGGTCGCCGCTGGCAGCAAAGCGGGCGCCGCGTTGCCTTGGCGGCTCAGGCTTGCGCCGTCCTGGCTCAAGACAAAATCCAGCCCGGCACGCGCATGCCGCCAGGCTTGGCTCAGATCAACGATCAGCGTAGACATCTCTGAGTGATTGTAGTGAGCCTGTATGACGGGATAAAACCCGTATTTGGCCGCTATCTCGCTCTAATATTGATAGCTGTTCTAGCGTCAGGCGGTCCAGCCGCAGCAGGCCGCGCACCTCGAAATATCGGCTTGAGACGCTCAAGTTGCTCACCTGCACCCCGGGTTTGAGGTCGGGCACGGCTTGCAGGGCTTCCTCCACGCTTTTGAAATGCGCCGAGGCGCGACGCCGAACCAGGTTTTGCGCCGCGGCCGCGTCCAGACCCGGCAGCACGGCCATGAGCACCTCGGGCGGTGCGGTGTTGAGGTTCACCGGCGTACGGCTGGGCAGCAAGGTGACAAAAGGCGAGAGGGCTTGCAGCATGGGGCTGCTCAAGCCGAATCGTTGCAGGTCAGTCAATCGCTCGGGCATGAGCAAGCCTTGGCCCAGGGTGGCGTCTTTGAGTTGCAGGGTCAAAGCCACCAAGGTGTTGGGCGGTAAACCCAGGGCGGCGAACAAGCGGCCAAAGGCTTCGAAGGCCTCAGCGTCGATCTTTTTGTTGTCCACCAGGTTGAGCAGGTTCAAGCGCCCTTGCAAGTCGCTGATGCGCCCCGACAGAAAGCTTTGGTCCAGGCTGTCGGTCTCGTCAATTTGCGCTTCGCTGTTGAGAAAACTTTTGAGCCGTGCTTCTTGCAAGGGCAGTGCCCACGGCTCAGACAAATGGTCCACCGATCCAGCGTTGGCGTCTTCGCGCAAAATCAGTCGCGCCCAATCTTGCGCGCCGAGCAAAATCCAGCCCATTTGCTGCTGCGTGCGCTGGGCCTGTTCCACCTCCACCGCGCGCCATTGCTGCCACAAGGCGCCCGCGGCCAAGGTGGCCACCAGGGCCACGGTGAGCATGGCGGTGAGCAGCGCGGCACCGCGCTGTTTCAGCCCTGCCTTCATGCGGCGCATCAGGATTTCCCCCCCGTCAAGGTGGGCTGCGCCCAGTCACTCAAGATGCGTCCACCCCCCTGAACCTGCGCAGGCACATTCAAGATGAGGCGCACGCCATCAGGCGCGGTGCTGCTGGGGCTGGATGTGGATGTGGGGACTGCGGTGGGCGAAGCCGTCGCGGTGGTGTTTGTGTTGTTCGCTGTCGTATTACCCGCTGTGGTGTTGCCTGATGACAGCGGGTTGACCCACGCACCATCGCGCGCATAAAACAATTGCATTTGGGTGGCGGGCAACAAGGCCAGGGCTTGCGGGTCGGCACCTGGGTTTTGTGCCCAACGCTCAGCCTGTTGCCAGGCTTGCAGCAGGCTGGCCTGGTCGGGCAAGGGGGCGGATTGCCAGCGCGCCCAATGCGCCACGCCATTCACGTCTTGCCTGGCCCAAGCCACCACACGCCAACCCGCAGCAGCACCCGGTGGCGCGTGGCGCACCACGCGAAACACCAGGCCGTTCCAGTCCATGGGGCCGGCTTGGCTGGGCAGGTTGGGCACTTTGCTCACCGCGGCATCCAGGTCGGTTTTCCATTGCGCCAAGCTGCTGCGCAGCACACCACTGGCGTCTTGCCGCTCAGTGATGGCCGCTTGGGTGCGCGTCATGCTGTCCACGCCTTGCCAGCTTAGCAAAGCCAAGAGCGCCATGACGCTCAAGGCCACCAGCAACTCAACCAGGGTGAAGCCGCGTGCTTTCATTCAGAAGCGCCCCACCACGGTAGAGAGTTGCCACACCGGGCCTTGCTCGTCCCACACCCGCGCATCGGCCCGCAAAAAATTGGGGTTGGGTGTGGGCCTCACCACCAGCTGCACCCGCAGTTCGCGTTGCAGTTGCGGGCAGGGCAGGGTTTGCTCGCCCACACCGGGCATTTGCTTGCTCAGGCGCAGCTTGACCAGCTCGTTCTCGGCGCACAACTGCGCGAGCACCAAGGTGTCTTGCCGCTCGGCAGTGCGCGTCAAACCACCCGCAGCGCGAAGACCCGCCGCCAAGGTGATGGCCACGATCGCCAGGGCGACGAGCACCTCCACCAAGGTGAAGCCACGCGGCTTCAAGGCGTAGCCCCTGATGACACTTGAAAACCGCGCAGCCCATCGGTGCGCAGCAGCAATTGCGCGCCCGACTCGCGGCTGATGAGGCGCAGTGCTTGCGCGGGAATCAGTGGCTCAGGCCCGAGCAGCAAAGCATTGACCGGGCTGGCGTTGGAGACGCGGATAACTTGCACGCTGGTGTCGGCATACAGCCAGGTTTGCAACGTGGGCGGTATGTTGGTGTTGGACACAGCGTTTGTGTTGTTGACAGGCAGGCCTTCAAACACAAAACCGTTCTCAGATACACGGAACAACACCGGCACACCCGTGGCTTGCGATTGCGCGCGGGCGGCATCGAGCAAAGCAGCCAGGCGTTGTGCTTCGCGGTCCAGGCGGTTGTTGTTGTCGCGCAAGGCCAGGCTCACGCCCAGGGTGCCCAGGGCGATGATGGCCACCACCACCAGCATTTCCAGCAGGGTCAGGCCGCGCGCGGCCCGGGGGGGGTGTTTATTGCCAGCTGCCCACATCCGCGTTGTTGCCCTCGCCGCCGGGTTGGCCGTCTGCACCGAGCGACATCACATCAATCTCGCCCTTGATGCCCGGGTTGAGCAACTGGTAGGGACGACCCCAGGGGTCGTTGGGCAGCTTGTCCAGGTAAGGTTTCCAGTTGGGCGGTATGGGGTCGGTGCTGGGCTTGACCATCAGCGCTTGCAAGCCTTGCGCGGCGGTGGGGTAACGCTGGTTGTCCAGGCGGTAGAGCTTGAGCGCTTGCACCAGGTTGTTGATGTCGGTGCGCGCAGCGGTCACGCGGGCATCATCGGCGCGGTTCATCACGTTGGGCACGATGAGCGCGGCCAGCACGCCGATGATGACCAGCACCACCATCAGTTCGATCAAAGTGAAGCCGCGTTGCAATCGTTTCATGAGCACTTCCTCAACATTCCAGAGAGTGCTTGAATCATAATCTTCCTATGCCTTTGAATAGCTCGCCAATTGCCAGGTCTTCATCAAGTCTTGACTTGACTGGGCGTCGCGCGCCCCTCTGGGTGGCGGCGGTGCTGGCCGGCCTTGTGGGTTGGAGCGTGATGGCCTGGGTGCTGAAATGGCCCCAGCCTTCGCCCTTGCCCTTGGCCACAGCTGTGTCTGATGCGCCGAAGACGGTGGACACCGCTTTGGTGGCCCGTGCTTTGGGTGAGACCCAAGCGGTGGAGGTTCAAACCAATGCGGTGTTGGTGCTCTCAGGCGTGGTGGCGGGCCAAGGCACGCAGGGTGCGGCGGTGATTTCCATCAACGGCCAGGTGGCCAAGCCGGTGCGTGTGGGCCAAGCGGTGAACGCCGATTGGCGCTTGGCTTCTGTCACAGCCCGTGAGGCGGTGCTGGTCTCGCCCCAAGGTGCGCGCATGACCTTGAGCTTGCCTGCTCCCGTCAAGTAGACCGCAAACTAAATCGCTAAGCCGCCAGGCCGATCTCGCGCAGCACCTCGTCCAAATACTCGGCAAAGTTGCTGATGGCGTGGTCGCTGCCCGGCAGCACACGATGGCGACACTTGGCGTAGCGCGCTTGCATCTCGCGCCAATCCAGCACCTCGTCGCCCTGGGCGATCAGCGCGTAAATCAGCTCGGGCGCTTTCAGTTCACCTGGCGACATGGCGCGCAACTCGTCGACAAACTCGGCTCGGAAAAAGAATGTTTCTTCGGCGTTATGCCAGCTGCTGTGCTCGCCAATGTACTTGGCCAAGTCGCGCGCCGGGTCGACCGCGGGGTTGAGCAGGGCTGCGCGGCAGTGCCGTTGTTGCGAGACGATGGTGGCGTAAAACCCGCCCAACGACGAGCCGATGACCGCCATGCTGTCGCTGGGCCAATCGGCCGTGCCATGCATGACCATGCTCAAGGCTTCTTGGGGCGAAGGCGGCAGTTGCGGGCACCACACCGTGACCTGCGGCTGGGTGCGTGCCAGGTGGTCGCAGACCATGCGCGCTTTGGTGGAGGCAGGTGAGGAGCGAAAGCCGTGCAGGTAGAGCAGGTGGGTGGTGTGAAGCGCCATATTGGGCCGATGATAGGCCGCAAATCGCACGCTTAAGCCCATGGGCTGCACCTAGCATGAGGCCTGTGAATGGCCCTGTCTCGCTGGCCCTCCTGCCCCCTCCCAAGCCATGACCCGCGTACTGATTGTTGAAGACGACCCCGCCACCCGTGAGTTTTTTGAGCAAAGCCTCTTGGCTCATGAGGGCTTGAGCCTGGTCGGTAGCGTGGGCACGGTCCAGGCGGCACTGAGTTGGCTGGAACACCACGAACTCGATGTGCTGCTCACCGACCTGGGCTTGCCCGATGGTTCGGGGCTGGCGGTGATACGTTGCGCACGCCGCTTGCACCCGGCTTGCGAGCCGCTGGTCATCAGCATGTTTGGTGATGATGACAACGTGTTGGCCAGCATCGAGGCTGGCGCCCTGGGCTACATCCACAAAGACTCGGCCATGGACGACGTGGCCCGCACCATCCTGGACATGCGCGCGGGCGCCTCGCCCATCTCGCCCATGATCGCGCGGCGTTTGCTCACCCGCTTTCAAGAAGGTGCGCAAGAAAGCTCAGGCCGCCCGCCGGGCACTTCTGGCAAGGCCGCGAACCCTACGCCTGTCAACAACGCGCCTTTTGCGTTGGTGCCCTCGGCCCAGGCGTCTGAGTTGCTCACCCCGCGCGAGCATGAGGTGCTGGCCCTCATCGCCCGGGGCTACACCTACGCTGAAATTGCGCGCCTCCAAGCGGTCACGGTGCACACCGTGCAAAGCCACATCAAACGGCTTTACAACAAGTTGGCGGTCAGCTCTAAAACCGAGGCGGTGTTTGAAGCCACCCGCTTAGGCTTGCTGGAGCACTGAGGCTGTGAACCCGATGTGGTGGTTAGCTTTGGGGCTGGGGTGTGCCGCCGGCCTGTGGCTGCTCATGCGGCATTTGCAAAGCAAAGAACAAGCCCTGCGTGAGAGTTACCAGCGCCTGGAGCGCTTGGCCCGCGAACAGGCGCGCAGCGCCGAGCGCACCCGCATCCTTCGCGATATGCACGACAGCGTGGGCGCGCACCTGAGTGCGGCCATTCGCCAGGTGCAGTCGGGGCAATCGAGCCAGCAGGCGGTTTTGGAGAGCCTGCAAGAGTCGATGGACCAACTCAAGCTCTCGATCGACGCCTTCAATTTGATCCCGGGCGATGTGTCCACCTTGTTGGCCAACATGCGTTACCGCTTGGCGCCGCGTTTTGCCGCGTCAGACTTGCAGCTGCACTGGGACGTGGCGCAAATGGAACCGCTGCCCTTTCTTGACAGCACGGCCACGCGGCATTTGCAGTTTGTGTTGTACGAGGCCTTGTCGAATGTGTTTCAACACTCGCAAGCCACGCGCCTGGACATTTCGCTGACCGCCCAGGGCGATGAGACCTGGCTCACCTTGACCGACAACGGCGTGGGCTTTGCAGCGCCTGACATGGCCGAGCTTTTGAAGAACGACATCATGAGTGGCAAGGGCCTGCGCTCCATGGCCTTGCGGGCACAGTCCATGGGCGCGCAACTGCAGTGGCACAGCCAGCCCGGGCGCACGAGTTTGCAACTTTGCCTCAAGCGCCCGCCGCATGAACGCCGCGCCAAAGCCCGGGTGGCGGGTTGATAGCGGGTTACTGGCGGGTTATTAGGGGTTGAGGCTGCGCGCTGCGGCGCCACACGCGGGATAATCGGGCATGGCTGTGGTTTATGAACGGGCTCCCTGGCGCAAGCGCCTCCAACCTTGGGTGGAGGGCTTCGATGGTCCCTTGGCGTTTGCTGTGTTTTTGCTGGCAGGCGCGGGCTTGCTGTGCATGTACTCGGCCGGTTTCGACCATGGCACCCGTTTCGCCGACCACGCGCGCAACATGCTCATTGCGGGCTTCATGCTGTTTGTGGTGGCGCAAATCCCACCGCACCGTTTGATGAGCTTAGCTGTTCCCTTGTATGTCTTGGGCGTGACGCTCTTGGTGGCAGTGGCGATTTTTGGCATCACCAAAAAAGGCGCGCGCCGCTGGGTGAATGTGGGCGTGGTGATTCAGCCCAGCGAGATTTTGAAAATCGCCATGCCGCTCATGCTGGCTTGGTGGTTCCAAAAGCGCGAAGGCCAGTTGCGTCCAGGTGACTTTGCGGTGGCCTGGGGGCTCTTGCTTTTGCCGGTGGCCCTGATCGTGAAGCAACCCGATTTGGGCACCGCCATTTTGGTGTTTGCCGCTGGTTTTTCGGTGATTTTCTTTGCCGGCTTGAAATGGAAATACCTGCTGCCCCCGATCATCGTGGGCCTGGTGGGCTTGGTCTTGCTGGTGGTGTTTGAGCCTGAGCTGTGCGCCAAAGGTGTGCGCTGGCCGGTGCTGCACGACTACCAGCAGCAACGCATTTGCACCTTGCTCGACCCCAGCCGCGACCCGCTGGGCAAGGGTTTTCACATCATCCAGGGCATGATCGCGATCGGCTCGGGCGGCTTCTTTGGCAAGGGCTTCATGCAGGGCACGCAAACCCACCTGGAATTCATCCCCGAGCGCACCACCGACTTTGTGTTTGCCGCGTTTTCTGAAGAGTTCGGCCTCTTGGGCAACTTGTTGTTGATTGCCGGTTTCATCTTCATGCTGGTGCGAGGCTTGATGATTGCCCTGCAAGCGCCCACGCTGTTTGCGCGTTTGCTGGCCGCGAGCATCACCCTGATTTTCTTCACCTACGCCTTTGTGAACATGGGCATGGTCAGCGGCATCTTGCCGGTGGTGGGCGTGCCCCTGCCGTTCATCAGCTATGGCGGCACGGCCATGGTGACTCTGGGGCTGGGGCTGGGCATTTTGATGTCGATCGCCAAATCCAAACGATTGGTGCAAACATGAACATCGGCATCGTGGGGGTAGGCCTGATGGGCGGGGCCATGGCGGCCAATTTGCTCAGCCGCGGTTGGTCCGTGAACGTGCACGACATCGTGCCCGAGAAAATCCAGGCTTTACAGTCTTTGGGGGCTGTAGGCGCCGCCAATGCTTGTGAAGCCGCTACAAAAACAGAAGCGGTCATCATCGCGGTGGTCGATGACCAGCAGGCTGAGGCTGTGCTGTTTGGCAAGCCCGGTCAAAGCGATGGCGTGGTGCATGGCTTGCCCGCTGGCGGTGTGGTGGTGCTGTGCCCCACCATCGCGCCCGCAGCCACCGTGCGTTTGGCTGATCGCTTGGCGCAACACGGCATCCACACCCTGGACGCGCCCATGTCCGGTGGCCCAGCGCGTGCGCGTGACGGCAGCATGAGCCTCATGGTGGCCGGCCCCAACGCGGTGTTTGAACGCTGCCAGCCGCTGTTGCAAGCTTTGTCGGCCAAGCTCTTTCGCATCAGCGAACGGGTGGGCGACGGTGCGCGCACCAAGCTGGTCAACAACCTGCTCGCTGGCATCAACTTGGTGGGCGCGGCCGAGGTCATGGGCCTGGCCAACGCTTTGGGGCTGGACATGGCCGCAACCTTGGATGTGATCGAGCAGTCCAGCGGCCAGAGCTGGATTGGTTCAGACCGCATGCGCCGCGCCCTGGCCGCTGACTTTGAACCCCGCGCCCACATGACCCTGCTGGAAAAAGACACCCGCTTGGCGGTGGAGGCCGCGCAGGCCGCGGGCTTTGCGGGGCTGCTCGGCCCCTTGGCCGCAGGTGCGTTTGCCCAGGCCAGTGCAGCAGGTTTGGCGCAAGAGGACGATGGCGCACTGTTCAAACAGTTTGTGAAGCCTAGAGGTCAAGCCTGAGCAAAGTTGATCAAGGCTGAAGTTTTGATGCTCATCAGCATCGGAACGCACCTGGATTAACCTGAGCGCCACCACGCTGGGCCATTCTTCCTAGAATGTGGGCATGATTTCACGCGAACCCACCCTTGAACGCCTGGCCATTGCCCGGGACCTGCTGCTCACCCCCTTCGGCCTGGACGAATCGCACCTGATGCGCGCCTTGTCCGACATCCGCGCCCACCGCGTGGACGATGCCGACCTCTACTTCCAATACACCCGCTCCGAAGGCTGGAGTTTGGAAGAAGGCATTGTGAAAACCGGCTCGTTCAGCATCGACCAGGGCGTGGGCGTACGTGCGGTGAGTGGCGAGAAAACCGCCTTTGCCTATTCCGACGATATTTCTCTGGACTCCTTGCTCGATGCGGCCCACACCGTGCGCACCATTTCGACTGCGGGCAAGAGCGCACGGGTCAAGGCTGCTAGCAAAAAAATAGCATCGTCGCGCTCGCTCTACCCAGGCATCGACCCCATCAGCACGCTCGATAGCGCCAGCAAAATTGCTTTGCTGGAAAAAGTCGAGCAACTCGCCCGCGCCGCCGACAAGCGGGTGGTGCAGGTCATGGCCGGCTTGGCCAGCGAGTACGACGTGGTCATGGTCGCGCGCGCTGACGGCACGCTGGCGGCCGATGTGCGCCCCCTGGTGCGCCTGAGCCTGACCGTGATTGCCGAGCACAAAGGCCGCCGCGAGGTGGGCTCATCGGGTGGCGGCGGTCGCTTTGGCTTGGACCATTTTGACGACGCGCTGGTGCAGCAGTATGTGCGCGAGGCGGTGAGCAACGCGGTGACCAACCTGGACGCGCGCCCCGCGCCTGCGGGTGAGCTCACCGTGGTGTTGGGCCCGGGCTGGCCTGGCATTTTGTTGCACGAAGCGATTGGCCACGGCCTGGAAGGCGACTTCAACCGCAAGGGCTCGAGCGCTTTTGCGGGTCGCGTCGGCCAGCGTGTGGCGGCCAAAGGTGTGACCGTGCTGGACGACGGCACGATTGCCGACCGCCGTGGCTCCCTGAATGTGGACGACGAAGGCAACCCCACCCAGCGCAATGTGCTGATTGAAGACGGCATTTTGCAGGGTTACATCCAAGACGCGATGAACGCGCGCTTGAGCGGCAACCGCCTGACTGGCAACGGCCGACGCGAAAGCTACGCCCACGTGCCCATGCCCCGCATGACCAACACCTACATGCTCGGCGGCGACAAAGAGCCTGGCGAGATTGTGGCGAGCATCAAAAAAGGCCTGTACGCCACCAACTTCGGTGGCGGTCAGGTGGACATCACCTCGGGCAAATTTGTGTTCAGCGCCAGCCAGGCCTTCTGGGTGGAAAACGGCAAAATTCTTTACCCCGTCAAAGGCGCCACTTTGGTGGGCAACGGCCCTGATGCGCTCACGCGTGTGAGCATGATCGGCAACGACATGGCCTTGGACAGCGGTGTGGGCACCTGCGGCAAAGAAGGCCAAAGCGTGCCGGTCGGTGTGGGTCAACCCACCTTGCGCATCGATGGTTTGACGGTGGGCGGCACGGCTTGATGTTCGTCTCAAAGACGGCCTCAAGGACCTACCTAAGCAGGTCGTCAAATCACTGTCAGCAAGCTGTGTTACATTGAATGCATGTCTAAGTTTTTCTTTAGCTACTTTTATTTCTCAAGCGCCACCGGCGGTAGAGAGATCTGAGCACAGCCTGAAAAGCAGCCCGAATCCTCCCAAAACCGCCGGAAACCCCGGCGGTTTTTTTATGCCCCATTGAATTGAAAGGACACGCGATGACCAACCCTCAGATCCACCGATATCCCCCCGGTGCGCAACCCATGGACCGCACCAGCCATGCGGACGATGAACGCATCAAGGACATCACTGTGTTACCCCCACCTGAGCATCTGATTCGCTTTTTCCCGATTTTGGGTACGCCGGTCGAGACCCTGATCACCGACACCCGCAAGACCATCCACAACATCATGGCCGGCACCGACGACCGCCTCTTGGTGGTGATTGGCCCGTGCTCCATCCACGACCCGGCTGCTGCGATTGACTACGCCCGCCGCCTCAAGGTGCTGCGCGACCAGTACGCGGGCACGCTGGAAATTGTGATGCGCGTGTACTTCGAGAAGCCGCGCACCACGGTGGGTTGGAAAGGTTTGATCAACGATCCCTACCTGGACGAGAGCTACCGCATTGACGAGGGCCTACGCATCGCGCGCCAGCTGCTCATTGAGATCAACCGCCTGGGCCTGCCCGCGGGCAGCGAGTTCCTGGACGTGATTTCGCCCCAGTACATTGGCGACCTGATCGCCTGGGGCGCAATTGGTGCGCGCACCACCGAGAGCCAGGTGCACCGCGAGCTGGCCTCGGGCATTTCTGCGCCCATTGGTTTCAAGAACGGGACGGACGGCAACATCAAAATCGCCACCGACGCGATCCAAGCCGCAGGCCGTGGCCACCACTTTTTGTCGGTGCACAAAAACGGCCAGGTGGCCATTGTGCAAACCAACGGCAACCAAGACTGCCACGTGATTTTGCGCGGCGGCAAGGCACCGAACTACGACGCCGCCAGCGTGGCCGCCGCCTGCAAAGACCTGGAAGCCGCCAAGCTGCCCCCCACCTTGATGGTGGACTGCAGCCATGCCAACAGCAGCAAGCAGCACGAGAAGCAGCTCGAGGTGGCCAAAGACATCGCCGCGCAAATCAGCAGCGGGTCGCACCAGGTGTTTGGCGTGATGGTGGAAAGCCACATCCAAGCCGGCGCCCAGAAGTTCACCCCCGGCAAAGACGACCCGAGCAAGTTGGCCTACGGTCAGAGCATCACCGATGCCTGCCTGGGTTGGGACGATTCGCTGGCCTGTTTGGACGTCTTGTCACAAGGTGTGTTGGCACGCCGCCAACGTGGATGAGATGCGGATGAGATGTTGATGACGAGCTGTTGCTGAGCTGATTGAGTTCAGCCTCAACTCATGATTCAACCCATGAAAACGCCCGGTTCTGCCGGGCGTTTTTTATGAGAAATCCAGCGATAAGTCTCTTTGATATTGAGATTGACGCTATTTTTTCGATAGCGCATCCAGCAGCTTCTGGTGAATGCCGCCAAAGCCGCCATTGCTCATGCACAAGATGTGGTCACCGGGCTTGGCCGCGGCGATGACGGCATCGACCAATGCGCCGATGTTGTCAGCCACCACACAGCGCGCACCCATAGGTGCCAGGGCTTCAGTGGCGTCCCAGCCTAAGCCGCCACTGTGGCAAAACGACAGGTCGGCTTGTTCCAAGCTCCAAGGCAGTTGCGACTTCATCGTGCCCAGCTTCATGGTGTTGGAGCGCGGCTCAAACACCGCCAAAATACGCGCGCTGCCCACCTGCCGGCGCAACCCGTCCACCGTGGTGCGAATGGCGGTGGGGTGGTGCGCAAAGTCGTCGAGCACCGTCACACCGCCCACCGTGCCACGCACTTCCATTCGGCGTTTGACGTTTTGAAACTCACTCAGCGCCTGCGCAGCGGCCTGCGGCGACACGCCCACATGCTCAGCCGCAGCGATAGCAGCCAGCGCGTTGAGCTGGTTGTGCACACCGTTAAGAGACCAGCGTACCTGCGCGACCACCTTGCCAGCCTGCAGCACCGCAAAATCATGCGGCTCGCCCTGCGCAGAAAAATCACTCACCGCAGCGCCAAAGCTGCGCTGCTCGCTCCAACACCCGGTGTGCACCACCCGCGCTAGGCTTTCTTCCAGCCCATTGACCACCACCCGCCCGCTGGCCGGTACGGTGCGCACCAGGTGGTGAAACTGCCGCTCGATCGCCGCCAAGTCATCAAAGATGTCGGCGTGGTCAAACTCCAGGTTGTTGAGCACCGCGGTGCGCGGGCGGTAATGCACAAATTTGCTGCGCTTGTCGAAAAACGCGGTGTCGTACTCGTCGGCCTCGATGACGAATGGGGCCCCCACGCTCGGCACTGGTGTGTCCTCGCTGCCCCCCGAGGGGGCCGTGCCAGCGAGAGAAGACGCTGAGTCAGCTGTTGCTCCATCAAGGCGCTGCCCAAGGTGGGGTAGGTCTGGGCTTGGCGCAGGTAAAGGAGGAGCCCGCAAAGCGGGCGGGGGACACGGAGCCAAGGCCTGTCCTGCTCCGCCTTCACCGCTATCAACACGACGGTTTGATGAGCCCCCCCCAAGACGCGCAGACACCCCAAAATTCAAAGGCACGCCGCCCACTAAAAACCCAGGCTGCAGCCCCGCGTGTTCCAAAATCCAAGCCAACATCGAGGTCGTTGTGGTTTTGCCGTGCGTGCCAGCCACCGCCAACACATGACGGCCCTGCAGCACATGCTCGGCCAGCCACTGCGGCCCGCTGGTGTAGGGCAGGCCCTGGTCCATGATGGCTTCCATCAGCGGGAACTTCGGCGTGCCGTCGGCTTGGCGCGCGCGGCTCACCACATTGCCCACCACATACATGTCGGGTTGGAGCGCGAGTTGCTCGGTGCCAAAACCTTCCATCAGCTCGATGCCCAGGGCGCGCAGCTGGTCGCTCATCGGGGGGTAAACGCCGGCGTCGCAGCCGGTGACGGTGTGGCCAGCCTCCCGGGCCAGGGCGGCCAGGCCCCCCATGAAGGTGCCGCAAATGCCCAGAATGTGTATATGCATGCGCTGATTTTAGGCGGCACAATCAAGCGCATTGAATGGGCATGGTGGGAGCTTATGAGCAAGTCAGAAATTGCCGCAGTGGCCGCGCAGATCGCGGTGGAAGAAGGCCTGGAGTGGGGGCCGGCCAAGCGCCGCGCGGTCAAGCAACTGGGCTTGCCGCCGCGCACCCCCTTGCCTGGCAACGACGAACTTGAAGACGCGGTGCGCGAGTACATCGACCTGTTTTGCGCCGACACCCAGCCCAAAGAATTGCGCGCTCTGCGCCGCCTGGCGGCCGAATGGATGCGGCGCTTGGCGGAGTTTCGCCCGCACTTGAGTGGCGCGGTTTGGTACGGCACCGCCACCCGCTTGTCGGATATTTACCTGCAATTGTTTTGCGATGACCCCAAGTCGGCTGAGATTGGTTTGATTGATCTGGGTGTGCGTTTTGAGGTCAAAAGCGTGCCGGGTTTTCAGGGCGAGCCGGTCGATGCCTTGAGTGTTCATGACCGTTGCCTGGACTTGGGCGAGAGTGTGGGCGTGCATTTACTCATCCATGATTTGGATGATTTGCGAGGTGCCCTCAAGCCTGACGCAAAAAACCGCACACCGCGAGGTGACTTGAAAGCCGTTTTGGCACTTTTAGAAGCAGATGAGGGTGTGTTGTGACGATGAATCGACGTGTTTGGGTGGCGGGTGCTGCGGCTGTGGGGGTGTTGGCCGGTGTGGGGGTGGCTTGGCAGCGTAACGCGGGTCCAGCGGGTCCGGCGGGTTCTGGTGCTGCTGTTGACCCGGCTTTGGCCGCCCTGTGGGGCTTGACGCTGAACACGCCCGAAGGTGGCAGCTTGGCCTTGAAGAGCTTGCAAGGCAAGCCTTTGCTGATCAACTTTTGGGCCACCTGGTGCCCGCCTTGCATTGAAGAATTGCCTTTATTGAACGCCTTTTCCCAGCAAAATTCAGCCAACGGTTGGCAAGTCTTGGGTTTGGCGGTGGATAAGCTGTCTGCTGTTCAGGCCTTTTTAGCGCGTCAGCCTTTGGCGTTTCCGGTGGTCATGGCCGGCATGGAAGGGGTGGCGCTGAGCCAAAGTTTGGGCAATGGCCCGGGTGGTTTGCCCTTCACCGTGGTGGTGGGTGCCAAAGGCCAAGTGCTGGATCGCAAGATAGGTCGGGTCAGCCCCGATGACCTGCAGCGCTGGCATGGGTTAAAGTAAGGGCTTCTGCGTACGGGTGGCCTTGAGATGCAGAGCGATCAAGATCGCTGCAAAAAGCCACCTGTTACCTTGTTTTGTTGATGCTTAGCCATCAAAACGTTGGAGCTTCTATGGATTTGCGCAAACTCAAAACCCTCATCGACCTGGTGTCTGATTCCAATGTCTCGGAGCTTGAAATCACCGAGGCCGAGGGCAAAGTTCGCATCGTCAAAAGCGCCCCAGCTGTGGTGCAAAGCTATGTGGCCCCCGCCGCACCGGTGTTGACCCAGCCTGTCGCGGCTCCAGCCCCCGTCGCTGAAGCACCCGCCGCTGCCCCCGTGGCAACCGAGGCGGTTGAAGCCACTGGTCACACCGTCAAGTCGCCCATGGTGGGCACCTTCTACCGTTCGTCGTCGCCTGGCGCTGCCTCGTTTGTGGAAGTGGGCTCGGTGGTCAAAGAGGGCGACACCCTGTGCATCGTCGAGGCCATGAAGATCCTCAACGAGATCGAGTCCGACAAGTCGGGCACGGTGCGCAAAATCCTGTGCGACAACGGCCAGGCCGTCGAGTACGGTCAAGCTTTGTTCATCATCGAATAAAGCAGGCCCCTCATGTTCAAGAAAATTCTGGTCGCCAACCGTGGCGAGATCGCGCTTCGCATCCAGCGCGCCTGCCGCGAGCTGGGCGTGAAAGCGGTGATGGTCTATTCCGAGGCCGACCGCGAAGCCAAATACGTGAAGTTGGCCGAAGAAGCGGTGTGTATCGGCCCAGCAGCCTCTAATTTGAGTTACCTCAACATGCCCGCCATCATCTCGGCGGCCGAGGTGACCGATGCCGAGGCCATCCACCCCGGTTACGGTTTTTTGAGCGAGAACGCTGGCTTTGCCGAGAAGGTCGAGCAAAGCGGTTTCCAGTTCATTGGCCCCACCCCCGAGTCGATCCGCATCATGGGCGACAAGGTCTCGGCCAAGCAGGCCATGATCAAAGCTGGCGTGCCTTGCGTGCCAGGTTCCGAGGGCGAGTTGCCTGATGAACCCGCGCAGATCCGCCGCATCGCCAAGTCGATTGGCTACCCGGTCATCATCAAAGCCGCAGGCGGCGGCGGTGGGCGCGGCATGCGGGTGGTGCACACCGAGGCGGCGCTGGTCAACGCGGTGCAAATGACCAAGGCCGAGGCCGGTGCAGCATTCGGCAATCCTGCGGTGTACATGGAGAAGTTTCTCCAGAACCCGCGCCACATCGAGATTCAGGTGCTGGCCGACAAGCACCGCAACGCGGTGTACCTGGGCGAGCGCGATTGCTCCATGCAGCGCCGTCACCAAAAGGTGATTGAAGAAGCGCCCGCCCCGGGCATCCCGCGCAAGTTGATTGAGAAAATTGGCGAGCGTTGTGTGGCGGCCTGTAAAAAAATTGGCTACCGTGGCGCGGGCACCTTTGAGTTCTTGTACGAGGACGGCGAGTTTTATTTCATCGAGATGAACACCCGCGTGCAGGTGGAGCACCCGGTGACCGAGTTCATCACTGGGATCGATATTGTGAAAACCCAGATCATGGTGGCCGCTGGCGAGAAACTGCCGTTTGCCCAGCGCGACATCGAGATCCGCGGGCACGCGATCGAGTGCCGCATCAACGCCGAAGACCCTTACAAATTCATCCCCTCACCCGGTCGCATCACCATGTGGCACGCCCCGGGTGGCCCGGGTGTGCGGGTGGATTCGCATGTTTACACCAACTACTTTGTGCCCCCGAACTACGACTCGATGATCGGCAAAATCATTGTGCACGGCGACACCCGCGCGCAAGCCATTGCCCGCATGCGCACCGCGCTGGCTGAGACGGTGGTCGAAGGCATCAACTCCAACATCCCCTTGCACCGTGAGTTGATGGTGGATGCCAAGTTCATGAGCGGTGGCACCAACATCCATTACCTCGAAGAGTGGCTGAGCCAACACAAACGCTGATGTTCGAGTTACGCCTGATGTGCCCGCAAGACCGGGTGGAGACGCTGAGCGATGCGCTCGATGCGCTCGATGCCCTGAGCGTGAGCGTGGAAGACGCCGACGCCCAAACCGATGCCGAGCAAGCCCTGTTTGGCGAGCCGGGCATGCCCGCGCCCAAAGACGGCTGGCAGCGCTCGCGCGTGATTGCGCTCTACCCGAACAAAGACGCGGCGAACGAGGCAGCGGTGCTCTTGCAAGCGCAAGACTTCTTTGCCGGCTGCGAGGTGCTGGGTGTGCAGCATGTGCCCGAACAAGACTGGGTGCGTTTGACGCAGTCGCAGTTCGAACCGGTGGAAATCAACCCCACGTTTTGGATTGTGCCCACCTGGCACGAGCCGCCAGCGCAGGCACAAACCGTCATTCGGCTTGACCCCGGTTTGGCTTTTGGCACTGGCACCCACCCCACCACCCGCATGTGTTTGCGCTGGATTGCGCGTAACTCTCAAAATCTTGGCCGGGTGCTGGACTACGGTTGCGGCTCAGGCATTTTGGCCATTGGTGCGGCCAAGTTCGGCGCGCAAGACATCCATGCCCTGGACATCGACCCCGATGCGGTGAGCGCGACCTTGCTCAACGCGCAGGCCAACCACGTGACCCTCCAAGCCGCTTTGCCTGAGCAAGGCGCAGGCATTGGGGATGGTGTTTATCAAACAGTTCTTGCCAATATTTTGGCCACGCCCCTCAAAGTGCTTGCCCCCTTGTTGTGCGACCGTGTGGCCGCCGGTGGCTCGCTGGTGCTGGCCGGTATTTTGGAGCGACAAACCGATGAGCTCAAAGCCGCGTACGCGCCCTATGTGCAGCTGGACGTGGCTGACACCCAAGAGGGTTGGGTGCTGATGACAGCGCGCCGCTGACAGGGCGCTCGCGTGTTACAGCCTTCTTCACGCACACCAGCCTTGATTTTCCTGGCGGTGTTGCTCTTGTTTTTGATGGCATTGCAGTTGATGCTCAGCCGCGAACAACTCGGCGCCTACCCCGGTGTGACCGCGATGCTCGAGCGTGTGTGCCGCACCTGGTCGTGCGAGCCGGTGTTGCCCCAACGCGCTGAGGCCTTGGTGATCGAGTCCTCATCCTTTGAGCGGGTGGCGGGCAACACCTACCGCTTGCAAATGAATTTACGCAACACCAGCCGTGCCGATCTGGCCTTGCCCGCTTTGGCGTTGAGCCTGACCGACAGCAGCTCGGGCGTGGTGCTGCGCCGCGTGATCACCGCTCAAGAGCTCGAGGCCAAAGACGATATGCTCTTGGCCGGTGCGCAGCTGCGCATCACCCAGGGCTTGACCCTGCCCGACACTTGGCCGGACGCCGCCCGCGTGGCGGGCTACCGGCTGCTGGCTTTTTACCCTTGATTCGATAGGACACCCTATGGCTTCCCTGATTTGCGGCTCGCTGGCTTTTGACACCATCATGAATTTCGAGGGCAAGTTCTCTGAACAGATCTTGCCCGACCAACTGCACATTCTTAATGTGTCGTTCTTGGTGCCCTCGCTGCGCCGCGACTTTGGCGGTTGCGCTGGCAACATCGCCTACGCACTCAAGGCTTTGGGCGGCCAACCTATTCCCATGGCCACGGTGGGCAACGATGGCGCCGATTATTTGGCGCGTCTGCAGGGCCTGGGCATCAGCACGCAGCATGTGCGCCAAGTGAGCAGCACCTACACCGCGCAGGCCATGATCATGACCGACCGCGACAACAACCAGATCACCGCCTTCCACCCCGGCGCGATGATGCACGCGCATGAGATCAAGATCAGCGCCATGGCCGATGTGCGCGTGGGCATCATCTCGCCCGATGGGCGTGACGCGATGATTGAGCATGCCGCGCAAATGAAAGCGGCTGACATTCCTTTTGTGTTCGATCCGGGTCAGGGTCTGCCCATGTTCGATGGCGCAGACCTGGCGCGCTTCATCGACCAGGCCACCTGGGTCACGGTGAACGACTACGAAGGTCAGATGCTCAGCGACCGCACCGGCTGGAGTCCTGCGGACATTTCACGCAAGGTCGAGGGCCTGATCATCACCCGCGGTGCCGATGGCAGCGATGTCTGGGTGGACGGCAACAAAACCCATGTGCCACCCATCAAGGCTGAAGCGGTGGTGGACCCCACCGGTTGTGGCGACGCTTACCGTGGCGCTTTGCTCTTCGGTTTGGAGCAGGGTTGGTCGCTGGCGCAGTGCGCGGCACTGGGCAACCGTTTGGGCTCGCTCAAAATTGCGCAACGCGGGCCGCAGAACTACACCTTGGACAAAGCCGCACTCGGTCTTTGAATTCACACTCCCCATGAAAAAAGCCCGAGGCATTTAATAAAAAAGCCCGAGGCTCTTGCGAGCTTCGGGCTTGACAAACTCAACTGAGTCGATCAGGGCTTGCTGGCAGTGGGAAACGGCCAGGCAGCCTGAGGGTTCAGTGTGGTTTGAGCTGCAGCAGCGGGGGCAGCGGCAGGCTTGGCAGCGGGTGCTTTCGCTGCTTTCTTAGCGGCCGGCTTTTTGGCAGCTTTCTTGGCAGCAGGTTTTTTAGCGGCAGGCTTTTTAGCAGCAGCTTTCTTGGCTGCAGGCTTCTTGGCAGCGGCTTTCTTGGCAGCAGGCTTTTTAGCAGCAGCTTTCTTGGCTGCAGGCTTCTTAGCTGCTACTTTCTTAGCGGCCGGCTTTTTAGCAGCTGCTTTTTTAACAGCAGGCTTCTTAGCTGCTACTTTCTTGGCGGCCGGCTTTTTAGCAGCTGCTTTTTTGACAGCAGGCTTCTTAGCGGCTACTTTTTTAGCGACCGGCTTTTTAGCAGCTGCTTTTTTAACAGCAGGCTTCTTAGCGGCTACTTTTTTTGCTGCGGGTTTTTTTGCAGCGACTTTCTTTGCGGGAGCGGCCTTCTTAGCGGCCGGTTTTTTTGCAGTTGCCATTGTGTTCTCCTTGATCAAGTTACAAGAAGCGTTTCATACCGAGGATGACGGTTGAAACGATTCATGGGGCTGGGCAGATGCCCAACGCCATGAACGGGGGAGCCCGGACCCTCACACCGAATGGTGTGTTCACAAGCACACCACGCGGTGTGTTGCAGGGGCAAGGCGTATGCAAATGTCATGGGTTGCAGGTCAATCCCACGACAGGGCGCCACCTGATTGGTACTCGATCACACGAGTCTCAAAGAAGTTGCGTTCTTTTTTCAGGTCAATCATCTCGCTCATCCACGGGAAGGGGTTTTCCTCGTTGGGGAAGAGCGCCTCCAGGCCGATCTGCGTGGCACGGCGGTTGGCGATGTAGCGCAGGTAGCCTTTGAACATGGAGGCGTTCAGGCCCAGCACGCCGCGCGGCATGGTGTCTTCGGCGTAGCGGTATTCCAACTCCACGGCTTTTTCAAACAAGGCGCGGATCTCGGCTTTGAACTCGGCTGTCCACAGGTGCGGGTTCTCGAGTTTGAGCTGGTTGATCAGGTCGATGCCGAAATTGCAGTGCATGGACTCGTCGCGCAGGATGTACTGGTACTGCTCAGCGGCACCGGTCATCTTGTTTTGACGGCCCAGGGCCAGAATTTGGGTGAAGCCCACGTAGAAAAACAGACCTTCCATCAAGCAAGCAAACACGATGAGCGACTTGAGCAAGGTCTGGTCGTTCTCGGGCGTGCCGGTGTGGAAGTTGGGGTCCATGATCGCTTCGATGAAGGGGATCAGGAACTGGTCTTTGTCGCGGATGGACTGAACTTCGTTGTAAGCGTTGAAGATTTCACTCTCATCCAGGCCCAGCGACTCCACGATGTACTGGTAAGCGTGGGTGTGGATGGCTTCTTCAAACGCTTGGCGCAGCAAGAACTGGCGGCACTCAGGCGCGGTGATGTGGCGATAAGTGCCCAACACGATGTTGTTGGCGGCCAAAGAATCGGCGGTCACAAAGAAGCCCAGGTTGCGCTTGACGATGCGTCGCTCGTCTTCGCTCAAACCGTTGGGGTCTTTCCACAAGGCGATGTCGCGCGTCATGTTGACCTCTTGCGGCATCCAGTGGTTGGCGCAAGTGGCCAAGTATTTTTCCCAGGCCCATTTGTACTTGAAGGGCACCAGCTGGTTCACATCGGTCTGGCCGTTGATGATGCGTTTGTCAGAAGCTCTGACACGGTGGGCGGCTTTGGGGGCTTCTGTGGAGGTGACGGAGGCTTGTGCCGCTACAGATTGTGTAGCGGCATGAAGAGCTTTCGAATAAGCGGCCTGCACCTCGTTCAAATCAGGTTGACGCATCGGCTGCATGGCAGGTTGTGCGGCAGGCTTGATTTCTTCGTCCCAGTTCAACATATAGTTTTATCCAATTGAGTGATTATCAACGCAGTGAAATGAAATGCAAAGTGTTTAGATCATTTCGTGCGTTGTTTGTGTTGCGCTATCGCATCGTTGTGTGCAAAGCCTGATGCGTTCGTCATCAAGCTTTGCCACAAATTTTTTACTGACAAGCCTCGCAACCGGGATCATCGATCGCACAGAATTTGATGTCGGTGGCTGCGGTCACCATCTGCGCTTGTGCAGCAGCGGCAGCTGCTTCCAACGCGCTCGGTGCTGACGACGCAGGTGTTGCTGCAGCGCTCATGCCTGATGCAGAACCCGAGGACACCGCGTTGAGTTGACCCGATGCAACAGTTGATTTCTCAGCGTGCGTGGCCGACATGGTGCGCAGGTAGTAGGTGGTCTTCAAGCCACGCAACCAAGCAAGCTTGTAGGTGTCGTCCAACTTCTTGCCTGATGCGCCTGCCATGTAGATGTTGAGTGACTGCGCTTGGTCGATCCACTTCTGGCGACGTGCAGCGGCTTCCACCAACCAACGTGTTTCCACTTCGAACGCGGTGGCGTAGAGCGACTTGATCTCTTGTGGCACGCGGTCGATGGGGCTCAAAGAACCATCGAAGTGTTTGAGGTCCATGACCATCACGTCGTCCCACAGACCCAGGCGCTTCAAGTCACGCACCAGGTAGCTGTTGATCACGGTGAACTCACCCGACAGGTTGGACTTGACCGAGAGGTTGCCAAAGCAAGGCTCGATGGACGCATCCACGCCGATGATGTTGGAGATGGTGGCGGTCGGCGCAATGGCCACGCAGTTGGAGTTGCGCATGCCATCAGCGGCAATCTTGGCGCGCAGGGCTTCCCAGTCCAGCGTCATGCTGCGGTCGACTTCCACATAACCACCGCGGGCTTCAGCCAACAGGTTCAAGGTGTCCAAAGGCAGCACGCCCTTGTCCCACAGCGAGCCTTTGTAAGTGGCGTAACGGCCGCGCTCTTTGGCCAACTCGGTCGATGCCCAGTAAGCGTAGTAGCACACCGCTTCCATGGACTCGTCGGCAAACTGCACAGCGGAGTCGCTGGCGTAAGGGATGCGCAGCTCATACAAGCTGTCTTGGAAAGCCATGATGCCCAAGCCCACCGGACGGTGACGCAGGTTCGAGTCACGCGCTTTCTTGACCGCGTAGTAGTTGATGTCGATCACGTTGTCGAGCATGCGCATGGCGGTCGACACGGTGCGCTTGAGTTTCTCGTGGTCGATGTGGCCGTCTTTGAGGTGGCGACGCAGGTTGATCGAGCCCAGGTTGCACACCGCGGTTTCGGTGTCGCTGGTGTTGAGCGTGATCTCGGTGCACAGGTTGGAGGAGTGCACCACGCCGGTGTGTTGTTGGGGCGAGCGCACATTGCAAGCGTCCTTGAAGGTGATCCAAGGGTGGCCGGTTTCGAACAGCATGGTGAGCATCTTGCGCCACAGGTCGGTGGCTTGCAGGGTGCGTGAGGGCTTGATCTCGCCGCGTGCGGCTTTCTCTTCGTACTTCACATAAGCGCGTTCGAAGTCGGTGCCGAATTTGTCGTGCAGGTCAGGCACGTCAGACGGCGAGAACAACGTCCAGGTGCCCTTTTCCATCACGCGGCGCATGAAGAGGTCGGGGATCCAGTTGGCGGTGTTCATGTCGTGGGTGCGTCGGCGGTCATCACCCGTGTTCTTGCGCAGCTCCAGGAACTCTTCAATGTCCAGGTGCCAGGTTTCCAAGTAAGTGCAGACCGCGCCCTTGCGCTTGCCGCCTTGGTTCACTGCCACGGCGGTGTCGTTGACCACCTTGAGGAAAGGCACCACGCCTTGTGACTCGCCGTTGGTGCCCTTGATGTGGCTGCCCAAAGCGCGCACGCGGGTCCAGTCGTTGCCCAGGCCGCCAGCGAATTTCGACAGCAAAGCGTTTTCTTTGATGGACTCGTAAATGCCGTCCAGATCGTCAGGCACGGTGGTCAGGTAGCAGCTCGAGAGCTGGCTGCGCAAGGTGCCCGAGTTGAACAGGGTGGGGGTGGAGGACATGAAGTCAAAGCTCGAGAGCACTTCATAGAACTCGATGGCGCGCGCTTCGCGGTCAATCTCGCCCAACGACAGGCCCATGGCCACGCGCATGAAGAACGCCTGGGGCAGCTCGATGCGGGTTTTGCGCACGTGCAAGAAGTAGCGGTCATACAGGGTTTGCAGACCCAGGTAATCAAAGTTCAGGTCGCGCTCGGCCTTGAGGGCTTGGCCCAAACGCTTCAGGTCGAACTGCAGCAGTTGCTCGTCCAGCAGGTCGTTGTCCACGCCTTTTTTAATGAACCCGGGGAAGTAATCGGCATAGGCCTCTTGCATGTCCTCGGGCGCCACGTCACGGCCCAGCACCTCTTTGGCGATGGTGTGGAACAGCAAACGCGCAGTGGCGTAGGTGTAGTCGGGGTCTTTTTCAATCAAGGTGCGCGCAGCCAGGATAGAGGCTTTGTAGACCTCGTCCACCGGCACGCCGTCGTACAGGTTGCGCATGGTCTCGGCCAAGATGGGCTCGGCCTTCACATCAGCGCCCAGGCCTAGGCAGGCCGCTTCAATCAGGTGTTGCAGGCGGTCCATGTCCAGGGCGATGCGCTCACCGTTGTCGGTCACATGCAGCGCCGGGGCTTTGGGGGCAGCCTGGGTGGTTTGGGTGGCGCGCTCTTGGGCGCGACGCTCGCGGTACAGCACATAAGCGCGGGCAATCTCGTGGTGGCCACCGCGCATCAAGCCCAGCTCCACCTGGTCTTGCACGTCTTCAATGTGGAAGGTGCCGCCGCCTGGGCGTGAGCGCATCAAAGCGCGGCTCACGTTTTGGGTGAGGCTTTCCACCACTTCGCGCACGCTGGCCGAGGCCGCGCCCTGGGTGCCGTGCACGGCCAGGAAAGCTTTCATCATGGCCACAGCGATTTTGTTGGGCTCAAAAGGCACCACCGCGCCGTTGCGGCGGATGATTTGGTATTGGTTGAGCGCCTGGGGAGCGGCTTCGCTCAGGGTGCGTGTCATCACGCCAGCTGGCGCAGACACAGGGGTGGGGGTGGCTGTTTGCATCGGGTCCTCGTCGTCTTTTTGTGTTGGGTGTTCTGGCTTGTCGTCGTTGGGGGTCGTGTCGATTGATGTCTTTCGGTGCTGTCTGGCGAGAAATTCGTCAGAAAAAACCGGCGGCAACACCAACGTGGTAAACACTATATATGGTGTGTGACATCCGGCAAGAGCACTACCTATAGTGTATGCCTCGAAGGCTGCACCATGCTGGTGAACGCCGTGAAGTCCTATCTTGTCCAAGGTCAAGACAGGCTTGCGTCGGGGTCTGTGGGCAGCAATGGAAATCGCGGCTTTGAGGGTGCCAAGCTAAGCGCAGCAAGGCTTGGCAGGCGGTTTGCCCGTCTGGGGCGCATGAAATATGAAAAAAACCGCGTAAGTGCTAGATCTGCAAACGCCTTGATCGCATCAATGCGGGCTCACGTGTCGATTGAAATTATTTTTCAACCACCCGGCCCGTGGTTCGCCCGGTCTGTGATCAGCGGGCAACACCCAAGGGCAAACCCGAATCGGGTAAGCCACTGGCGCGGCCCACGCGTGCCCAGTCAAAACCTGCACCCGGGTCGGCCTTGCGACCTGGGGCGATGTGCTCATGGCCGGCCAGGTGAGCCACGGGGTATTGGGCGGTGATGGCCGCGTTGAGCGCGATCAAGGTCTCGTACTGCGCGGGCGTGAACGCGCCGCCTTCTAAGCCTTCAAGCTCGATGCCAATGCTGTCGTCGTTGCAGTTCTCGCGCCCGCGGTACTGCGAGGCCCCGGCGTGCCAAGCCCGGTCATCGGCGCTCACAAACTGGTACAGGCCGCCGGCGCGGTCGATGAAAAAGTGCGCACTCACCTGCAGCCCCTCGATGCTTTTGAAATAGGGGTGTGCGTTCCAGTCGAGCTGGTTGGTGAACAGCGCCTGCACGCACCCATTGCCAAATTCACCCGGCGGCAAGCTGATGGAATGGATGACCACGAGGTCGATGCACGCGCCAGCGGGGCGCGGGCCGAAGTTGGGTGAATCGACCCGGTGCGCAAAGCGGTACCAACCCGCCAGCCACAGGGGGCCAGCGGGGGGCACCTCAGAGGCCTTCGGCTTGGCGTCGGTGTTCAGCACTGCAGTAGGCGCCGCGTTGGCCGGCCAGGGCATCGGTGTCGGGCACATGCACCCCACAGACCGCGCACTTGAGCATGATCACGTGAGCGTCTTGCTTTTTGGCGGGTGTGGAGGGCTTGCTGGGTTTTTTCTGGCGCTGCTTCCAGAACCACAGGCCTATGAGCACCACCAGCAAGATGAAAAAGAACTTCATGCGCTGCGCTGCAGAATGATTTCCAGCACAAAGCGCGAGCCCACATAGGCCAGCAGCAAGAGCGTGGTGCCGCCATACAAAAGGCGTGCGGCGCGCCGGCCGCGCCAGCCAAAGCGCGCGCGCCCCAGCAGCAGCACCGCAAACACCACCCACGACAAGAGCGAGAACACGGTTTTGTGGTCCCAACGCCAGGCCGTGCCGTTGCCATACAAAGACTCACCAAACAACACCGCCGAGAGCAAGGTGGCGCTGAGCAAAACAAAACCCGCGCTCACAAAGCGGAAGGTCAAACGCTCTAAGGTGAGCAAGGGCAGGCCACCTGCGGGCGCGCTGATCTGGCGCATGCGCACTTCCGCGCGGTTCATCAACCAGGCATGCACCGCTGCGGCGGCAAACAAACCATAAGACGCAATGCCCAAAGCCAGGTGCACCGGCAGCCACACCGAGGCCGAGGCGTGCAGGGCCTGACCCGGGTAAAGCCACGATAAAGCCAGGGTGAGCAGGCCCACGCCACCGGCCACCATCAAGGCTTTGCGGCTGGGCAGCTGGGGGTAGAAGCGGCTCTCAATGCCGTAGATAGCCAGGGCCAACCAGGCGGTGACCGACAGGGCCGGGGCAAAACCAAAGCGCGGTTCATCGGCCAGCAAGCCCCAGGCCAGCAGCAGGCCGTGCAGTGCCCAGGCCAGCATGAGCACCAGGCGCGCAGGTTTGGCGCCGAGTTGGCTCAGCAAGGCCGCGGGCAGCACGTAGGCTGCGCCAGCCATGGCGCAAAGCAAAGACAAGCCGGAGCCATTCGCTAAAATCATGGGTGACAGTTTAGCGCTTTGCAGCCGCCAAGCGCCCCCGTCATCAACCCCGGCGTTGCGCAAGCACGCGCCCACGCATCCATGGCCTCAGCCCTCACCGACAAACTCAGTCGCCTCGTCAAAGAAATCCGCGGTCAGGCGCGCATCACCGAATCGAACGTCACCGACATGCTGCGCGAGGTGCGCATGGCTTTGTTGGAGGCCGACGTGGCCCTGCCGGTGGTGCGTGATTTCATCGCGCGCGTCAAAGACAAAGCCCTGGGCCAAGAGGTGATGGGCTCGCTCACCCCAGGCCAAGCCTTGGTGGGCATCGTCAACAAAGAACTCGCTGCCACCATGGGCGAGGGTGTGAGCGACTTGAACCTGGCGACTCAGCCGCCCGCGGTGATTCTGATGGCCGGTTTGCAAGGTGCCGGTAAAACCACCACCACCGCCAAGCTGGCCAAGCACCTGATTGAGAAGCGCAAGAAAAAAGTGCTCACCGTCTCGGGCGACGTGTACCGCCCCGCGGCCATTGAGCAGCTCAAAACCGTGACCGCCCAGGCCGGGGCCGAGTGGTTCCCCAGCACGCCCGATCAAAAACCGGTGGACATCGGATTGGCCGCGCTGGACTACGCGCGCAAACATTACTTTGATGTGCTGTTGGTCGACACCGCTGGCCGCTTGGCGATTGATGAAGCGCTGATGCGCGAGATCAGCGAGTTACACGCCGCGCTCAAACCGATTGAGACCTTGTTTGTGGTGGACGCCATGCAGGGCCAGGACGCGATCAACACCGCCAAGGCTTTCAAAGAGGCCTTGCCGCTGACCGGCATCATCTTGACCAAAACCGATGGCGATTCGCGCGGCGGCGCGGCGCTCTCGGTGCGTGCGGTCACCGGTGTGCCCATCAAGCTGGCTGGTACCAGCGAAAAAATTGACGGCCTGGAAGTCTTCGATGCCGAGCGCCACGCCGGGCGCGTGCTGGGCATGGGCGACATCGTGGCCCTGGTCGAACAAGTGGCTGCCGGTGTGGACATGGCGGCAGCGCAAAAGCTCGCGGCCAAGGTCAAGAGCGGCGGCGACTTTGATTTGAACGACTTCCTCTCGCAAATCCAGCAGATGAAACAAATGGGTGGTTTGTCCAGCCTGATGGAAAAACTGCCGGCGCAAATGGCGGCCAAAGCCGGTCAGATGGATTTGAACAAGGTGGAAAAAGATGTGCGCCGCAAAGAGGGCATCATCCAAAGCATGACGCCGCTGGAGCGCCGCAAGCCCGACCTGATCAAAGCCACCCGCAAGCGCCGCATTGCCGCGGGCTCCGGCGTTCAGGTGCAGGATGTGAACCGCCTGCTCAAAGAGTTCGAGCAGATGCAAGACATGATGAAAAAAATGCGCGGTGGCGGCCTCATGAAAATGATGAAGCGCATGGGCGGCATGAAGGGCATGCCCAAGCCTTTTTAAGGCTGGGTTCTTTCAATCAGGCCCGGCTGGGTCGGTGTTAGACGAGCTCGGCGCGTAAGCTGTAGTGCAGCGCCTCGGTCACCCTCACATCCACCAGCTGCCCCACGAGTTGCGCCGCACGCTCTGCGGGTGCAGCGAAATTCACCACCCGGTTGCACTCGGTGCGGCCCATGAACTCCGCCGCATCGCGTTTGGACGGGCCTTCCACCAAAATGCGCTGCACCGTGCCCACGCGGCTGGCGCTGATGGCGGTGAGGTTGGTCTCAATCGCCGCTTGCAGGGTTTGCAGGCGCGCGAGCTTGACCTCATGCGGCGTGTCGTCGTGCAGGTTGGCTGCAGGCGTGCCCGGGCGCGGGCTGAAGATGAAACTGAACGAGTTGTCAAAGCCCACATCGTCGATGAGCTTCATCATCTTGCTGAAGTCCTCGTCGGTCTCGCCGGGAAAACCCACAATGAAATCGCTGCTCATGCTCATGCCGGGGCGAATGGCGCGCAGCTTGCGCACCGTGCTTTTGTATTCCATGGCGGTGTAGCCGCGCTTCATGGCCATCAAAATTTTGTCCGAGCCGTGTTGCACCGGCAGGTGCAGGTGGCTCACCAGCTTGGGCAGTTTGTCGTAAGCGGCAATCAGCGCGGGCGTGAACTCGTTGGGGTGGCTGGTGGTGTAGCGGATGCGCTCAATGCCCGGGATGTCCGAGACAAATTCCAAGAGCGTGGCAAAGTCCGCCACCTCCCCGGTGCTGGCCATGCTGTCGGTCACCATCGGTGCGCGGTAGGCGTTCACGTTTTGACCCAACAGGTTGATTTCTTTCACACCCTGGTCGGCCAGGCCGGCGATTTCCACCAGCACATCTTCAAACGGGCGACTCACCTCTTCGCCGCGGGTGTAGGGCACCACGCAGTAGCTGCAGTACTTGCTGCAACCTTCCATGATGCTCACAAAGGCACTCGCGCCTTCCACCTTGGCTGGCGGCAAGTGGTCGAACTTTTCAATCTCAGGAAAGCTGATGTCGACCTGCGGTTTGTTGAGCTGCGCGCGTGCGTTGAGCAGCTCGGGCAAGCGGTGCAAGGTTTGCGGACCGAAGACCACGTCCACATAAGGCGCACGCTTGATGATGGCCTCGCCCTCTTGGCTGGCCACGCAACCACCCACGCCAATTTGCACGCCTTTTTTCTTCAGGTGCTTGATGCGGCCCAGGTCAGAAAACACTTTCTCTTGCGCCTTCTCGCGCACCGAGCAGGTGTTGAACAAAATCAGGTCGGCCTCGTCCACATTTTGTGTGGGCTCGTAGCCCTGGGCGGCACCCAGCACATCGGCCATCTTGTCCGAGTCGTACTCGTTCATCTGGCAGCCGAAGGTTTTGATGAAAACTTTTTTGCTCATGAATTGCTATGCTTTCGATAGCTATCTATCTAGACCTGAATGGGGATGGCGCTGTGAAACCCTGATGGTTTTCAGGACTGGGTTGGCCGCTTGACGGCCGCGCGCTTCAAGCCAACATCATAAAGCCTGAGGCCTGGGCGTGTCGTTCCAGCCAAAAAAGGCCGCCACTTCGGTGCGCCGTGCCAGGGTGTCGGCCTCGCCCAGGGCCATGAGCTCGCGGGTGAAAGGCGCTTCAAACAAGAGGTAACTCGCCAAGGCCGAGCCCTGGGTTTGCTGACCCGTTTTGCCCACGCCCGCGCCGGCCAGCAGCACCCGGATGGGGCCAGGCAAGTGGTGCACATGGCGTGCGGCGATCTCATCAATCCGCTGCGAAGGCGCGATCACCAGGCTTTGCATGGGACGCAGCGGTGAGCTCTCGCGCACCGATTCGGGCAACAAGGCCAGCGTGCGGTTGATGCGGTTCATGCGCTCAATGTCCACCGCCAGCGCGTCCAAAAAAATGCTGGCCATGGCGTGGCCTGCAATTTGCGCCAGAGTGGGGTACGGCGCGGTGGACCTGGCCACGTTTTTGGGCTCATTCATGCGCCCAGCACCGATGATGAGGAGCTTGTCCGCTCCTAAATGAATAGCGGGTGAGAGCGGCGCGGTTTGTCGCATCGCGCCGTCGCCATACCAGGCCGCCTGCGAGCCACTGGCGTTGGCGTGGTGGATGCGCTTGGCTGGAAAAATGAAAGGGATGGCCGAAGACGCCAACAAGTGTTCGTGGATGAGCTGGGTGGGCACCGCCAAGCGCTGCGAACGAATCAGGGGCTCCACAGGTTTGGCCGCGCTGTAAAAGGTCACGTGCTCGCCACTGGAGTAGCTCGAGGCCGTGACCGCCAGCGCGTGCAGGTGCTTGCGCGCCAACATGGTGGGCAGCCGCTCCATGGGGATGAGTTGTTCCAGCAACTCGGCCAAGGGGGTGTTGTCCAAGAGCGAGCGAGGTTTGAGCCGTTTGAAACGTGCCAGCGCCCAACCCATGGACAGCATGGTGAGCCACTGCGCGCCGCTGCGAATCACGCCCAGCGAGTCAGCGCGGTACACCTGCTCGGCTGAAAAATTCGCCCACACCTGGGCCAGGGCTTGCACCGCGGTGTCATGCCGATCGGCCTGGCAAGCCAGGGCTGCGCTGTTGATGGCGCCGGCCGAGGTGCCGATGATGATTTTGTAGGGGTTGTCGTGGAGCGCTTGGTCGCCCAAAGCGTCGCGGCGCAATTGCGAGAGTGCTTGCAGCACCCCCACTTGGTAGGCCGCGCGAGCCCCACCGCCACTCAAGACCAGGGCGGTGACAGGCTCGGCCATCAGAACAACTCGATGCGCGGCCCGCTGGTGGTGGACAGCTCCAGGTTGCCCACGGTTTGTTCTTCATCGGGCACCACCACCTCGCCCTCGTTCGAACCACCTGAGCCCAGCACATGGGCCACGCGTTGCGAGTGCATCACATAGTTGCTGGTCCAGACCTGCATGAGCTCTTCAAGCATCATGGGCGGTGGCGGGGCCTGACCGTCGATGAGTTTGTAGAGCTGCGCGAAGTGCGTGGACAAGCTGCCCAGCGCGTGGTTGATTTGCTCGAGCAACTGGCGGTTGATGTCCTGGAACTGCATGTCGCCCAGCGTTTCCACAATGTCGGTGGTGACCTCGTTCATCACCGCGTCCATGTGCTCAGACAGGCTGGCCAGGTAAGGCACCACCTCGCCCAGGGTGCGGCTCATGTCCTCGATGTGCTGCGCAATTTCTGTGAGTTGGCCCGAGGTTTCGCTGTTCATGCTGGTTTGCAGCTCAGCCAACTCTTCCTCGATCGATCGCGCCGCTTGGTGGATGCCATCGGTGATTTGCTTGGCCGCTTGCGCGGTTTGGGTGGACAGGCGCCGCACCTCGGTGGCCACCACCTTGAAGCCCGCACCCGATTCACCCGCACGCGCGGCTTCAATCGAGGCGTTGATGGAAATCAGGTTGGTCTGGCGCGAAATGTCAGAGATGGTCGCGGCCAAGGGTGTGAGGTGGCGCACTTGGCTGGCCACGCTGCGCACCCGCTCCAAGCTGTTGTTGCGGATGGTTTCAAACTCACGCTGGTGGTCGGCCAGGCGCGAGACCGACGCGCTGTCACGCCCGGCTTTGCTCAGCGAATCGCTGGACAGTGTTTGTGATTTGCTGACCGATTCCACAATGCGCTCACGCAGCGCCATGGTGGTTTGGTGCACGCGCGTCATGCGTTCCATCATGGCAAACACCGCGGTTTCCGAGGTCTGGATGGTGGCACTCACCTGTTGTTTGAGCACGCCAAAGGCTTGCTGCGAGGTGCTGATGTCTTGGGCGATCACATCGTTGGTGCGCAGGTTGCGCGCCTGCTTGTGGTGGGTGAGGTGCGGGTGCAGCACCCAGCCCACGCACAGGCCCACCGCCAGCCAGGTCACTTGCTCGTAGTTGAACCACTGCGGCGCCAAGGTGGGTAGCCAAGCCACGACCCCCAGCGACATGAGCGCCCAAGCCACCGGCTCTTTGGGGTTGAGCGCGTGCTTGAGGTAGGCCACCACGCCGCGTTGTTCAGTGTTGCTGCTCATGTGTCTCTTTCATGCCCCCGGAATCACTTGCTTGATCACCCGCACCAGATCGGCACCGCCCACCGGTTTGACCAACCAGCCGGTGGCACCGATCGACTTGGCTTCATCGCGTTTGGTCTGCTGGCTCTCGGTGGTCAGCGCCAAAATCGGGGTGAAGCGCAGCAGCTGGCGCACCGCGCGGATCAGGCCGATGCCATCGAGGTTGGGCATATTGATATCGGTGATGATCAGGTCAGGCTTGAGGCCCGATTTCACTTTGCCCAGGGCCACTTGGCCGTCGGTGGCCACGTCCACTTTGAAGCCGCTGATCTCCAACGTGCTTTTGAGGCTCATGAGCATGGTGGCGGAGTCGTCCACCAGAAGGATGTGTTTCATCGTGTGTCCTTTCTCAGGCGGGGGCACGTTGTGCTTGCGTTGAACCTAGCGCTGCGCTCAGCACCTGTTTCAAATACGTATTGGCGGGCTCACCAGCCAACGCAGGCTTGAGGGCCAAGAGGGTTTGCAGCACTGCGGCGTGCACATGCTCGCAGTCACTGAGGTTCACCGCAGGGTTGCCGCCCTCGAGCGCCACTTGCGCTTTGAGCCAGTTCGACAAGGTCTCGGCCTCTTCCACCGTCACCGTGCCTGCCAGGGTGGCCACCTGGTCGTCAAATTGCAGGGCCATCAGAGCAACTCCTTGGGGTTCAAAATCATCAACACACTGCCGTCGCCCATCAAGGCGGTGCCGGCAAAACCCGTCAGGCCTGAGAGCACGCCCTCCAGGGGCTTCAAAATGATGTCGCTGGTGCCGTGGAAGTCATCCACGATCAGGCCCACGTTTTCGCGCCCGCTGCGCACCACCAGCACCGCGTGTTCGCCTTCTTCGTTCAGGCGCTGCGGCGTGTCCACCGACAGCAACTCGTTCATGGCACGCAGCGGCACAATGCGCCCGCGCAGCACCGCGGTGCGCGACTGCTTGAAGTGGTGGATGTCTTCGGCCGGCACGCGCACGGTTTCTACGATCAAATCCATGGGCACGCCAAAACGGCGCTCACCGGTTTCGATCATCATCACGTTGGTCACCGCCATCGAGAGCGGCAAAGCCAAACGCAAAGTGGTGCCCTTGCCGCGCTCGCTCTCCAGCGTCACCGTGCCGTTGATGCGTTCGACCGCTGAGCGCACCACGTCCATGCCCACACCGCGACCTGACAGGTCAGAGATGGTGTCGGCCGTGGAAAAGCCGGGCAGGAAAATGAGTTGCTGCGCTTCTTGTTCGCTCAAAGAACTGGCGCGGTCTTCAGGAATCAAGCCGCGCTCCACCGCCTTGGCGCGCACGCGGTCGGTGTCAATGCCCGCGCCATCGTCGGCGATGTCTAGCATCACCCGGTCGCCTTCTTGGTGGGCACTCACCCGCAGCGTGCCCATGGCGGGTTTGCCGGCGGCCACACGCACTGCGGGCAACTCCAAGCCATGGTCCAGGCTGTTGCGCAAGATGTGGATCAGCGGGTCGGCCAGGGCCTCAATCACATTCTTGTCGGCCTCGGTGTCTTCACCTTCAACCACCAGCTGCACCTCTTTGCCCAGCTTCTTGGACAGGTCGCGCACCAAGCGCCCAAAGCGCTGGAACACCGTGCCCACCGGCATCATGCGCACTTGCATGATGGCGTGCTGCATGTCTTCGGCAATGCGGTTGATGACCGAGTATTGCGCCTTGATTTCGCGGGCGAGTTCACGCTGGCCAAACACGGTTTCAGCGCGGGTGGCCACATAGGGCAGGGCGTTTTTCGCCACCACCATTTCGCCAATCAAATCCATCAAACGGTCGATCTTGTCTTGCGCGACCTTGAGCACACGGTGACCTGCAGCAGCTTCTTCGCTGCTGGCGTTGCCACCCATGGCCGTGCCCATGGACGACCCCATGCGTGGCTCCAGCGCGGCCACGTTGTTACCCACAGGTGCAGCGGCAGCGGCTGCCCCACCGGGGTGGTGGGCCTGCATCCAGGTGGCCAGGGGTGTGGCACCAGCGGGCAAGGCTTTCAAGCCCTCAACCGTGGCGGCATCACTGCCCCACAGTTGCAGCAAGTGCGCCACCACCATGCGGGTGCCCACCACAGTGCCAGCGGCCAGGCCCGGGCGTGCCAAGAGCGCGCGTTGTTCGTCCCAAATTTGCAGCACCCGTTGTTTGAGCAAGGCCGTGGCCGCGTCGTCACTCACCGGGACATCTGCTTGCGCGGTATGCATCTCGGCCCAACTCACTTGCTCGGGCACGTAGCGGAAATGTTCTTCCAGGTAAGCCTTGGGCGAGCTGCTCACCGCCACGATGTCGAGGTTGCAGGCATAGCAATCAAACTCGGCCGCACTGGGCCAAGGCTTGGCGCCTTGGACGCAAAGGTGTACAAGACCCGGGATGTTGAGGGCCAAATGCCAGGGGTCTTCGCCTTTGAAAAAGCACTCCGCTTCGGGCTGGTAGCGCAGGGCGATGAGACCGTTGGCGTGGCAGGCCTCGGGCAAATCTTTGGCCCAGTCAGGCAGAGGCTCAAGGGCTGCTACAGAATTTGTAGCGGCAACTGTAGATGTCGTTGCGTTGTCGGATGCGATCACTGGCTTGGTGGGATCCAACAAGGCACGCAAGGCTGCAGCCAGCACCACCGCACGGTCGTCGGCTTGGGCGGGCAGCTCGCCGTGCGCGGCAATCTCGTCCACCAGTTCGGCGGTGTAGTCCATGGCGTTGAGCAGGGCGTCGGCCAGCTCAGGCGTGTAGGCCATACGGCCGTTGCGCACGCGGTCCAGCAGGTCTTCACCAGCGTGCACCACGCGCTCAAGTGCCTTGAACTCAAACAGGCCGCAGTTGCCTTTGAGGGTGTGCACCTGACGGAACAGGTCGTTGATCATCTCCGCGTTGGCGGGCTCGCGCTCCAGGTCCAGCAGGCGTTGGCCCACCACCTCGAGGCAGTCGCGCGCCTCGAGCGTGAATTGCTCCAGTAGGTCGGACGTGTTCATGCTCATGCCTTGGCTCCCTGGGTGCTTGAGGTGGTCATTTGGCTGGCAGCTTTCATCGCAGCGGCCTGGTCGCCCAGCAAAATTGCCGCGGTCAGCACCAGCTCAGCCGGGCGAGCGGGTTTGACCAGGTAACAGTTGGCGCCCGCGTCTTTGGCAGCGTTGGCGTCTTGCGTTTGGGCCTCGGTGGAGACCATCAGCACCGGCACCTGCGGGATGCTCATGCGGCGCAGCTCACGCACAAAGGCGTAGCCGTCCATCTTGGGCATGTTGATGTCGCTCACATACAAATCGAAGGGCTCGTCACTGGCTTGGCTGGCCACTTTTTCCAGGGCCTCCAAACCATTGATGGCCTCTTCCACCTGCCAGCCGGCATCGCCCAGCATCTTGCGGTGGTACATGCGCACGGTGGCAGCGTCGTCAATCACCATAATTCTTTTCATGGCTGGTTCCTTAGATGGGCTTTTGATAGACCATGGCATCCGGGAAGCGGCGCACGGAAAACAAATTGGAGATGCGGCTCATCGACTCGGAGTGCCCCAGGCACACAAAGCCCCCGGGGTTGAGCGCTTCGAACATGCCCTCGGCTGCGATGCGACGTGACATCTCGTCAAAATAAATCAGCAAGTTGCGGCAGAAGATCAAATCGATATCGCGAAAGCGTTTGGTGTCCGTCGGGTCGGTGAGGTTCATGCGGTTGAACTCCACCGCTGAGACCAGGTCACGTGAAATCGCGAACTCGTTGTCGTTGAGCTTCTTGAAATATTTCTCCAGGTACGCTTTGGGTAGGTTGGCCACCGAGCGTGCGGAGTACACGCCTTTTTGCGCAGACGCCAAGACCTCGGTGTCGATGTCCGAGGAAAAAATCTCGACCTCGTAGTCTTCAATGTGCGCCCAGCGTTCGAGCAAATAAATCGCGATGCTGTAGGGCTCTTCACCGGTGGACGACGGCACCGACCAAATGCGGATGCGGTCGCCCGGGCGTTTGCGCTTGGCAATTTCATTGAGCATGTCTTTGACCATGCAGTCGAACTGGTAGGCCTCGCGAAAGAAGTAGGTCTCGTTGACCGTCATCGCATTGACCAGCTTTTGCAACTCAGCAGTGCCTGATTCAAAACGCAGGTTCACAAAGTAGGTGCGAAAGTTGTCCGAGCCGGTGGCTTCGATGCGCTCGACCAGTCGCTTGTCGACAAAATAGCGTTTGCTCTCGTCGAAGTGGATGCCGGTTTTTCGGTAGAAAAAATCCCGGAACTTCAGAAAGTCGGTGTCAGCAATCGCTGAAGCCTTGGGGGCCACGACAGCAGCGGTTCTCATGCAGCCTCGATTCGTTCAATCGCCATGTCTGCGGCAAAGCCCACAAAGGGGTCGTCAAAACGCTGACCCACCGCGCGCAGCACCGGCACGTCTTGCAGGTCGCCCACCTCGGTCATCACCTCAATGGCTGCGGCCACCACGTTGACCGCACTTTCTTGTTGCAGCACTTGGCGCAGCCAGGTGGCCACTTGTTCATGGCGCAATTCAGCGAGCAAGTTCACGGTGAAGATGCGCACATCGGGGTCGCTGTCGTGCAGCAGGCTTTGGATGCGCGGGGCCACGGCCTGGGGCATCTCGGTCAGGGCCTCAATGGCGCCGTTGCGCAAGCCCGCGTCTTCGCTGCGCAAGAGCGGCAGCAAGGCGTTGACCGCGTCGTCAGTGGCAAAGCCCGCCAGGGTGGTGAACAGCGCGGTGCGCACGCTGGTGTCGCGTTCGCTCAGCAAGGCTTCGCCCAGGGTGGTGGCGGTGGCGGGGTACTGCGCCAGGTCGCGTGCAGCCCAGCGGCGGTTACCAGCCTGGGCGTCTTTGAGTTGCATCAGCAGGCCGGCTTGGTCGCGCGGGTGTTCGCGTTCCACTACCTCGTGCAGGCCCAGTTGGGCGCTTGGTTTTTTCAGTCCCATAGGGGTCCTCAGTGTTTGATGGGTTTGCCCATCCAGCTCACCAATTGCGCGCTGATGGCTGTGGCCGGCAGCACCTGGGTGGCGCCTTGGCGGTTGATGAGTTCTTGCGGCATGCCAAACACCACCGCTGAATCGGCTGATTCAGCGATCGTGCGGCCACCCATTTGGCGCAGCCGCGCCATTTGCTCCGCGCCGTCGTTGCCCATGCCGGTGAGCAGAACGCCCACCATGCGTTGCGCTGGCATGTGGCGCAGGGCGGTTTCCACCATGCGGTCCACCGACGGGTGCCAGGGGTGCACCGCCGACTCCGGCAAGGGCTGCACGATCAATCGGCCCAAGCGCTCAGACACCACCATGTCGCTCCCACCGCGGGCGATGTAAATCACCCCGGGTTCGATCGGCATGGGTGTGGCGGCCTCGCGCACATCGAGCGCGCACAGCGCGGCCATGCGTTTGGCAAACACATCGGTGAAGTTCGCCGGCATGTGCTGGGCAATCAGCACCGGCCAGGGGAAGTCGGCCGGCAGCTTGGGCAAGATGTCTTCGAGCGTGCGCGGCCCACCGGTGGACACGCCCATCACCACCAAGCCCGGCAGCTGGCTGGTGCTGTTGGTCGTGTTGACCAACGCGCTGCCAGATGTACCCCGTGTGGTGCTGGGCAACATGCCGGTGTCGTCCAAGCGTTGGCGCGCACGGGCTGCGAAAGGTGCAGGTGGTGTGTGGGGTGCAGGCGGTGTGCGGCTCAAAGCCTTGCGGCCCAGGGAATCACTGGCAACAGGTTTGCTTGTGCGGGCGGGTGTGTTGGGGTCGTGCGGGCCGGGCATGCGGATGCGTGCCTTGGCCGCGCAGCGCACTTTGTTGATGAGGTCTTTGGCCACACTGTCCATGCTCAGCGAGATGGTGCCCCCGGGCTTGGCGATGTAATCCACCGCGCCCAGGGCCAGCGCTTCAAGCGTGACTTGCGCGCCGCGCTCGGTCAGCGAGCTCACCATCACCACCGGGGTGGGGCGGGCTTGCATGATGAGCGAGAGCGCCGTCAAGCCATCCATCTCGGGCATGTTGATGTCCAAAGTGACCACGTCGGGCTGCCACTCGGTGACCTGCTCCACGCCTTCACGTCCATTGCGCGCCATGGCCACTTTCAGGCCAGCCTCGGTGAGCACTTGGCTGAGCAAGCGGCGCATGAGGGCGGAGTCATCAATGACCAGAACCTTCAACACACGTCCCTCCATCAAGCGGCCATGGCCATCGTTTCTGGTTCAGCGTGGTGGCTGACCATGTCTTGCACCGTGCTGTCGATGCTGCCCAGCAGCTGGTCGGGGTCGATCAGCATCACCAGGCGCTTGTCGCCTTCGAGCTTGGCCACGCGGGTGATGAGCTTGGCCTGCTCATGCGACAACTCAGGCGCGTGCTCGATGTTGTTTTTCGAGATGCGCAGCACCTCGGCCACCGAGTCCACAATGAAGCCGGTGCGTAAGCCACCCAGGGTGTAGACCATGATGCGTTGGCGGTCGTTGCGCTCGCTTTTGGGCAGGCCCAAACGTGTGCGCTGGTCAATCACTGGCAGCACCGTGCCACGCAGGTTGATCACACCTTCGGCGTACGAAGGTGTGCGCGGCACGCGGGTCAGCACCTCGGGCACACGCACAATTTCTTGCACGCTCATGATGGGCACGCCGTACTCTTCGGTGCCCAGGCGGAAGATGACCACCTGGGTGTCATCGTCGTTGCCGGCTTGGGTGGTGCTCATGGTCTCGGTCTCCTCAGGGGTGTGGGCGTTGTCGTGGTTCACGAGCTCGCTCAAATGGCTCAAGCCGGGCAGGTGCTGGGTGGCGATGATCGAGACCAGGCGCTTGCCATCGTCCAGGCGGCAAATGGCCGAGAACTCTTTCATGCCCGGATCGTGCGAGAGCAGCGAAGGCATGTCATCGGCCTGGGTGCGTGGCACAGACAGCACCTCTTTGACGGTGTCGGTCACCAGGCCCATCTGGCCGCCATCGGGCAGTGACACCACCACAATGCGGTGGCGCTCGTCGTGGTCCACATCGGGCAAGCCAAACAAGTGGCGCAAACCCACCAGCGGCAACAAGCGTTGACGCAATGACATCAAGCCCAGCACATGCGAGGGCGTGTTGGGCAACTCGCTGATCTCGTCAGGGCGCTGCACAATCTCGCGCACCTCGGCAATGTCAATCGCGTACTCTTGCCCCGCCACGGTGAAGCTCACCAGGCGCAGCTCATCGCTGGTGACCTTGTCGTCCACCGAGGTTTCGGCCGCGCTCTCATGGCTTTGGCTGGTGATGCGGGCCTGGCCGCGCGCGGCTTGCATTTGCGCGATGCTGGCGAACTGCTCGCGCACCACGCGGTCAAAGTCCAGCACCAGCAGCAACTGGTCTTTGCCGCCCTCGGGGCTGGGGCGCTTGATCACGCCGGTGAGGTAATCCGACTGCACCACCGACTGGATGTGGTGGGCCGGTTCAATTTCCTCGGGCTCCACGCTGATCACGCTCGAGACATGGTCCACCACAAACCCCAGGGGCTGGCCCAGGTTGATGACCACCGCGCGGGTGGCGTCGTCATGCTCGCGTGCGTCCACACCAAAGATGCGACGCAGGTTCACGATGGGCAGCACACGGCCGCGCAAATTGGCCAGGCCGTCGAGTGAATGGGGGGCCAGCGGCAATCGCGCCACCGTGGGCACGCGGATGATTTCTTGCACCGGTGCCATTTGCACCGCGAACATTTCATCGGCCACGCTGAAGGTGACAAATTGCCGGTCCTGCGCAGCCTCGTCGATGGCATCGGCGCTTGCCGATGCCAAGTCGTCAGAGATTTCCATAGCGGCTCTCCTGTGTTGGCTCAGTTGCTTTGCAACTCGTCCGCCAAGGAGGCGATTTCTTCAATCGCGGCCGACAACTCCTCTGCGCCGGTGGACTGCTGACGCGCTGCCGTGGCGGCCTGCTCAGCAGCTTTTTCGGCCTGGTTGGCGGCGGTGGACACCTGGTCCACGCCCACCTTCACTTGCGTGAGTGCGGCCACAATTTCTTCGGAGGCGGCCACCGCTTCGGCGTTGCCTTCTTCGAGCTTGGCCACGTCTTCTTCCATGCTCACTAAGTTGGCGGTGATGCTCTTGGCTTTTTCCACCTCGCTCATCGCAGAGACCATGATCTCGCTCAGGTCGCGGCCCACCAAACCAATTTGGTCTTGGATGGACTTGACCAGGTCTTTGATGCGGTCGGCGTTCTCGGCCGAGTCGTGCGCCAGGTTGCGAATGTCGGTGGCCACCACCACAAAGCCCTTGCCGTACTCGCCAGCGCGCGCGGCTTCAATGCTGCCGTTGACCGCCAGCATGTTGGTTTGGATGGACACCTGCGTGATCGCATCCACAATCTTGTCGATCTTGCGGCTGATGAGTTCGAGCGCCTTGATTTGCTGCGCGCTGCTGCGTGTGGCTTCTACGCTCGAAGAAATGCTGTTGATCAGCCCGTCGATCATCACCTTGTTCTCGCCCATCAAGCTCTTGATGGTGGTGGCGAGTTCACGCGCACCGCCAGCGCGGTTGGAGGCCAGTTGCGCGCCTTTTTCAATTTGGCTGATGGCCGCAGCCGATTCAGCGGTGGCGCTGGACTGGGCCTGCGCGCCTTTACGAATCTCTTCCAAGGCCACCATGATTTGGCTGGCCGAGCGGTTGATTTCTTGCACCGCGCTGGAGAGCTCTTCAGCGGCCGAGGCCACCTCTTCGGCGCTCTTGCCAATGTCGGTGCTGTTTTTCAGCTCATCGGCCAGTTCAGATAAGTTCGATGCGGTTTGCTCGCACTCGGCCAGGGCGGTGCTTTGCTCTTGCACGGTTTTGGCGGCTTCTTCGCAGGCCGAGCTTTGCTCGGTCGCAGCCGCGGCAATGGTTTCTGCGCCCTTAAGCGCTTGGTTAGCTGCGGTGATGGACTGCTGCGCGGCCGAGGCAATTTCGTTGGCGCCCGCCACAATCTCTACCGAGTCTTCACCGATTTTGTCGAGCTGCTGGATGATGGTTTTGCTCTTCTCGGTCTCGCTTTGCACCGTTTCAGCCGCGTCGTTGATGCCTTCGGCAATGCTTTTCACATCGCCCTGGATTTGACCCACCAGGTCTTGGATTTGTTTGGCGCTTTTCTCGCTGGTCTCCGCCAGGGTGCGCACCTCGTCGGCCACCACCGCAAAGCCCTTGCCGTGTTGACCGGCGCGTGCGGCTTCAATGGCGGCGTTCAGGGCCAGCAGGTTGGTTTGGTCGGCAATGCGGGCCACGGCCTTGACGATGTCGCCAATGTTGGCGGCCTGGCGCTCCAGCTCGGCCACCATCTTGACCGACTCGCCCTGGCGCTGTGCGGCCACGCCCACATTGGTCACGGTGGCTTGTACTTCTTCGTTGACCTTACCCACCAGGCGCTGCATGGTTTGGGCGCGGGTTTGTGCGTCTTTGGCAGCGTTGAGCTGGCGCTCGATGGCCCCGGTGATCTGGGTGATGGCCGCTAATGATTCCTGTGCAGCACCGGATGCCTCTTCAGCACCGCTGGCAATTTCGTCGGACGCACGCTTGAGTTCTTCAGCGGCGGAGGCGGCTTCGTTCACACCGGCAGAGACTTGGCTTGACGCACTGGCCACGCGCTCGGCGGCTTGCTGCTGCTTGGCCAGGGTGCGGGCGCGTTTGCGCTGGGCATCGGCGTCGCGGCTCATCTGCCGGCTCACGCCGCGAACCACGGCAGGGTTGGTTTCAGGTGCCGCAGCGGCGGGGCGTTTCATGACCAGTGACATACCAAGGACTCCGTTAAGTGATGGGAAGCTGGAAACACAGCCGATCTGCGGTGCTTCCTTCTGATCAAATTATTGAAGCGCGCCAATAAATTGATACAGGTAATAACGGTCTGTCACAGGTACTTCTTGAGGGTTAGGTCACCTTAAGTTTTGAAGTGGCGGCGCTTGTGCGGGAGGTGGCGACCCAAGAAAAAAGCCCCGGCACACTGTGCAGGGGCTTTTAAAGATGGTGGTTCCAAATGAAAAAGTCCCCGAACACAGGGTGCGGGGACTTTGGAATTTGGTGGTGATAGGTGGATTTGAACCACCGACATCAGCATTATGAATGCTGCGCTCTAACCAACTGAGCTATATCACCAAGAGGGGCAAATTATAGCGGGAAATTTCAGCCGTGTTTGAACTCGGCCTTGCGCTTGTTCACGAAGGCGTCCATGCCTTCTTTTTGGTCGGCGGTGGCAAACAAAGCGTGGAAGAGGCGGCGCTCAAACATCACCCCGTCGCTCAGGCCGCTCTCAAAGGCGCGGTTGACCGATTCTTTGGCCGCCATGGTGGCGATTTGCGAGTAGTCGCAGATCATCAGCGCCGCGCCCAGTGTTTCGTCCATCAGCTTGTCCAGCGCCACCACGCGGCTGACCAAGCCAGCACGCTCGGCCTCGGCCGCGTCCATCATGCGGCCGGTCAGCGCCATGTCCATGGCTTTGGCTTTGCCCACCGCGCGGGGCAGGCGCTGGGTGCCGCCGGCACCAGGAATCACGCCCAGCTTGATCTCGGGTTGGCCAAAGCGCGCATTGTCCGCGGCAATGATGAAGTCGCACATCATGGCCAGCTCGCAGCCGCCGCCCAGGGCAAAGCCACTGACTGCGGCAATCACGGGCTTGCGGATCTGGCGGATGCGTTCCCAGTTGCGGGTGATGTAGTCGTGCTTGTACACATCGGTGAAGCTGTAGGTGGCCATGGCGCCAATGTCAGCGCCTGCAGCAAACGCTTTTTCGCTGCCGGTGATCACCATGCAGCCGATGTGCTCGTCGGCGTCAAACGCGGCCAGGGCCTCGCCCAGCTCATTCATCAACTGGTCGTTGAGGGCGTTGAGTTGTTTGGGTCGGTTGAGCGTGATGATGCCGACCTTGCCAGCCTCCACACGCACTTGAATCATCTCGTAGTTCATCAATTTCTCCTTCGTATTCATTCTAAAAGTGTGGCGCTGCACCTAGGTTGCTGTGCGTGACAGCGGCTGTTTCAAGCCTGCAAAAACAACTTGAACACCGGGTTGTGGGTTTCGTCCACGTAAGCGTAGCCCAGCGTGGCGAGAAACTTGGCAAAGGCTTTGTCGTCGGCCTTGGGCACTTGCAGGCCCACCAGAATGCGGCCGTAGTCGGCGCCCTGGTTGCGGTAGTGGAACAGGCTGATGTTCCAGCCCGGGCGCATGAGGCTCAAAAACTTCAGCAAAGCACCGGGCCGCTCGGGGAACACGAAGCGCAAAAGCCGCTCGTTTTGCGCCAGAGCCGAGTGCCCGCCCACCATGTGGCGGATGTGCTCTTTGGCCAGCTCGTCGTGGGTGAGGTCCAGCGCTTCAAAGCCGTGCTTGTTGAAGTTGTTGGCAATTTTCGCGCTCTCGCCCTTGGTGGTGGTGAGGCCCACAAACACATGGGCCTGCGCCGAGTCGCTGATGCGGTAGTTGAACTCGGTCACATTGCGCGGGCCGCCTGGCAGGTTGCCAATCAGCTCGCAAAAGCGCCTGAAACTGCCGCGCTCTTCAGGAATGGTCACCGCAAACAGCGCCTCGCGCTCTTCGCCCACCTCGGCGCGTTCGGCCACAAAGCGCAAGCGGTCGAAGTTCATGTTGGCGCCGCACAAAATCGCGGCAAAGCTTTTGCCCTTGCACTTGTGTTTGGCCACGTACTGTTTGATGGCTGCCACCGCCATGGCGCCGGCAGGCTCCACGATGCTGCGGGTGTCCACAAACACGTCTTTGATGGCCGCGCACACCGCGTCGGTGTCCACCTCGATGTAGTCGTCCACCAGCGCTTGCGTCAGGCGAAACGTCTCTTCGCCCACTTGTTTCACCGCCGTGCCGTCGCTGAACAAGCCCACGTCATCGAGCAGCACGCGTTCTTCTGCGTCGATGGAGTCCATCATGGCTTTGGAGTCGTTCATCTGCACGCAAATCACCTGAATGTCAG
>CANGLW010000002.1 GCA_947454955.1 Comamonadaceae bacterium | reverse complement strand
CCCAAACCGGTGAAGGCTTTCACCAGGTAATCGATCTCATCGTCAGCCAGGGCCAAACCAAAGGTTTTGTTGGCAGCCTCCAAGGCCACACGCCCACCACCCAGCACATCCACATGGGCCATGGGCTCGGCTTGCAATTCGGTGAACAAAGCATGCGCTTGGCTGCGGTCGCTCAAGGCACTTTCGGTCATGCGGTCATGCAACAAGGCCGCCACTTGGCCCCACTGTTCAGCATTCAATGCTGCGGTGCTCAGCAAGCCCGATTTGAGGGTCAAGCGGTATTCCACCAAACGCTCCACACGGCGCACCTGCAAGCCGCAGTTGCGCGCAATGTCGGTGGCCTTCGAGGCCCAGGGCGAGACCGTGCCCAGGCGGGGCAACACCACCACCAAAGCGCCGTCTTGCGGGCCGGTGTAGGGCTCGCCGTAGGTCAACAGGGCCGCGAGTTTGCTGCTCAAGGCGGCATCGGGGGCGCTGTCGCAGGCCACCAGATGCACATAGCGCGCGGCAATGCCGGTGATCTTGTCGTGAATGGCCGCCAGACGGGGCAGGAGTTGCGCGACGCGGAATGGGCTGAGCGCGCTGGCGCCCTCGAAAGAGGAGATGTGCAGGGTCACGGTGGTGGCTTGTTCAGACGTAGAGGGCCGCGCCCCCTGAGACCGCTATTTTATCCGCCCCGCCGCCCCATTTGCCCCGTCTTGGCGCCCAAGGCCGGCCGAACCCAGTCCGCAGCGCCAGATGGGATAATTCAAGGATGACGATTCTGCAAAACGACCAAGACATCCAGGGCATGCGTACCGCCGGCCGCTTGGCCTCTGAAGTGCTGGACTACCTCGCGCCCTTTGTGAAACCCGGTGTCACCACCAACGAGCTGGACCAGTTGGCGCACGACTACATCACCGGGGTGCAAGGCGCCATTCCGGCCCCGCTGAACTACGCCCCCTCGGGCTACAAGCCCTACCCCAAGTCCATCTGCACCTCGATCAACCATCAGGTCTGCCACGGCATTCCCAATGAGAAGGCGCTCAAAAAGGGCGACATCGTCAACATCGACATCACCGTCATCAAAGATGGTTGGCATGGCGACACCAGCCGCATGTTCTCGGTGGGCGAGACCTCGATCGCAGCCAAGCGCCTGTGCCAGTTCACCTATGAAGCCATGTGGCACGGCATCTTGCAGGTCAAACCCGGTGCGCGTCTGGGCGACATCGGCTGGGCCATTCAAAAATTTGCCGAAGACAATGGCTTTTCGGTGGTTCGAGAGTTTTGCGGCCACGGCATCGGCCGGGTGTTCCACGACGAGCCCCAGGTGCTGCACTACGGCAAACCCGGCACGCTCTCTGAGCTGGTTGAAGGCATGACCTTCACCATCGAGCCCATGATCAACGCCGGGCGCAAAGACATCAAAGAGCTGGGCGACGGCTGGACCATCGTGACCAAAGACCACTCGCTCTCCGCCCAGTGGGAACACACCGTGCTGGTGACCCGCAACGGCTTTGAGGTGCTGACCATGTCAGAGGGCTACCCGGAGCTGCCCGCTTTCGCAGCCCAAGCCATCGAAGCGCAAAAATCGCTGGCCTGAAAACACCCTCTCCTTCAACCGCTCTATGACCACGCCCCAAGACCTGCGCGCGTCTTACCGACATGGCAAAGATGCGCTGCTGGCGCCCTTGGCTGAGGCGGGTGAATCCACACGCGGTGTGCAACGCGCACTGCAAGACCTCTCAGCCCTGACGGACCGCACCCTCACGCAGCTGTGGCAACTCAGCGACCTGCCCCCGTCGCTGGCACTGGCGGCGGTTGGTGGTTTTGGGCGCGGCGAACTCTTCCCGTATTCAGACATTGATGTGCTCTTGCTCTTGCCCGACGGCTTGAGCGCCGAAGAAGACGCCGCCCTCAAGCCTAAGCTGGAGCACTTCATCACCAGCTGCTGGGATGCGGGTTTGGAAATCGCCTCGAGCGTGCGCACGCTGAGCGAATGCCTGAGCGAATCGGCCAAAGACGTCACCATCCAAACCGCCTTGCTCGAGGCGAGGCTGATCACTGGCCATGCGGCCTTGTTCGCGCAGTTTGAGCAGCAGTACTCTGCGCAAATGGACCCGCGTGCTTTCTTTGTGGCCAAAACGCTGGAAATGAACCAGCGCCACAACAAGTTTGAAGACACGCCCTACTCGCTCGAGCCCAATTGCAAAGAGTCACCCGGCGGCCTGCGCGACCTGCAAATCATCTTGTGGGTGACGCGTGCTGCGGGCCTGGGCAAAAGCTGGAATGACCTGGCGCGCAATGGCCTGGCCACGCCTTTTGAAGTGACTCAGCTCAAGCGCAACGAAGCCACGTTGCAGTTCATCCGCACCCGCTTGCACCTCATGGCCAAGCGGCGCGAAGACCGTTTGGTGTTTGACCTGCAAACGGCGGTGGCGCAAAGCATGGGCTACGAGAACGGCGTCAAACGCGCCAGTGAAGCGCTCATGCGACGCTATTACTGGGCGGCCAAAGCGGTGGTGCAGCTCAACGAAATTTTGCTGCTCAACATCGAGGCGCGCCTCAACCCCAGCGCCCGTGAGGTCAAGCCCATCAACGAGCGCTTCTCGGACAACAACGGTCTGATTGAGGTCAACAGCGACGACCTGTACCAGCAAGAACCGCACGCCATTCTGGAGACATTTCACATGTTCCAGACCACGCGCGGGGCCAAAGGTTTTTCTGCCCGCACCTTGCGCGCGCTCTACAACGCACGTCGCTTGATGAACGGCGACTTCCGCAAAGACCCGGCCAACCGCGCCATGTTCATGGCCATCCTGCAAGAGTCGCGCGGCATCACCCATGTGATGCGCTTGCTCAACCAAACCTCGGTGCTGGGCCGTTACCTGTGGGTGTTTCGCGGCATCGTGGGTCAGATGCAGCACGACCTGTTCCACGTCTACACCGTGGACCAACACATCCTGATGGTCTTGCGCAATGTGCGCCGCTTTTTCCTGGCCGACCACGCGCATGAATACCCGTTTTGCTCGCAACTGGCCTCAGGCTGGGACAAGCCCTGGCTGCTCTATGCCGCTGCTTTGTTTCACGACATCGCCAAGGGCCGCGGCGGCGACCACTCGGAGCTGGGCACCCACGAGGTCAAACGCTTTTGCAAAGACCATGGCATTGCCAAAGACGATGCTGATCTGATCGCGTTTCTCGTGAAAGAACATTTGTGCATGAGCCAGATTGCACAGAAGTCCGACCTGAGCGACCCCGATGTGATTCAAGCGTTTGCCAAGCGTGTGGGCAACGAGCGTTACCTCACGGCGCTGTACCTCTTGACCGTGGCTGATATTCGCGGCACCTCACCCAAGGTGTGGAACGCCTGGAAGGGCAAGCTGCTCGAAGACCTGTACCGCTACACCCTGCGCACATTAGGTGGCCACGCACCTTCGCCCGATGCGGAAGTTGAGGGCCGCAAGCGTGATGCACTGGTCAAGCTCGCGCTCTACAGCCTGCCCTTTGAAGCCCACAAACCCTTGTGGGACACGCTCGATGTGAGCTACTTCATGCGCCATGATGCGCAAGACATTGCTTGGCACACGCGCCAACTCTCGCGCCTCGTGGGCACCGATGATGTGGTCGTCAAAGCGCGCATGTCCCCTGTGGGCGAAGGCCTGCAAGTGGTGGTCTACACCAAAGACCGCACCGATTTGTTCGCACGCATTTGCGGCTACTTTGACCAAGCGGGTTTCAGCATTCTGGATGCACGGGTGCACACCGCGCGCAACGGCTATGCGCTGGATACATTCCAGGTGGTCACCCCGCAACTCCATGAGCATTACCAAGAACTCACCAGCATGGTGGAAGTGGAATTGGCACGTGCCATTGAGGCCCCTGGCGACTTGCCCTCACCAAGCCGTGGACGTTTGTCGCGTCGTGTGAAGAATTTCCCCGTCACGCCCCGCGTGACCCTCAAGCCGGATGAAAAAGCCCAGCGTTGGTTGCTCAGCATCTCTGCCAGTGACCAGGCCGGCTTGCTTTACAAAGTGGCGCGTGTGTTGGCCAAGCACCAGATCAACCTGCAACTCGCCAAGGTCAACACCTTAGGCGAGCGGGTGGACGATGTGTTTTTGGTGGATGGCCCAGCCCTGCAAAACAACCGCGCACAACTCGACATTGAAAAAGAACTCTTGGGCGTGCTCGAAGCCGCTTGAGCGTTGATGCGGCGCTCAGTCGTCTTGATCAGTCGTCTTGGGCAGCATCCAAGCCAGGGAATAAGACCGAGGTGTAGCCAAAGCGGCTGAAGTCGCGCACGCGCATCGGGTAAAGCACCCCCATGAGGTGGTCGCATTCATGTTGCACCACACGGGCATGAAAGCCTTCCACGCTGCGGTCGATCGGATCACCGAACTGGTCCATGCCTTGGTAGCGCAAACGCTGGTAACGCGGCACCACACCACGCAAACCGGGCACAGACAAGCAGCCTTCCCAGCCCTCTTCCTCGGCCAACACACCTTGGGCATCCGCCAAAGGGGTGAGCACCGGGTTGATGAGCACCGTGCGTGGCACCACCGGCGCATCGGGGTAACGCGGGTTGAATTCGCCGCTACCGAAAATCACCAGCTGCAGGTCCACCCCAATTTGCGGCGCTGCCAAACCCGCGCCGTTGGCCGCATGCATGGTGTCGAGCATGTCGGTGATGAGCAAATGCAACTCGTCGGTGTCAAACGCCGTGACAGGCTGGGCCACACGCAAAAGACGGGCATCGCCCATTTTCAAAATTTCGCGCACGGTCATGGGACCACCTCCAGCATGTGCAGCATTTGGGCTTCGTCAATCACCGGCACGCCCAGCTCCTGGGCTTTGTCGAGCTTGCTGCCCGCCTCGGTGCCGGCCAGCACATAGCTGGTTTTTTTGCTCACTGAGCCTGCCACCTTGGCGCCCGCGGCTTCCAACATGTCTTTGGCTTCATCGCGGCTGAGTGTGGGCAAGGTGCCTGTGATAACAAAGGTTTTACCGGCCAAAGGCTTGGGGCCAGCTTGGCCGGGGGTCGACTCATCCCAATGCACACCACACGCCCGCAGTTGCTCCACCACCTCTCGGTTGTGGGCTTGCGCAAAAAAAGTGTGGATGCTTTGCGCCACCACAGGCCCTACGTCTTGCACCAGAAGCAACTCATCCACACTGGCGGCCATGATGGCATCGAGCGTGCCGAAGTGCCGGGCCAGTTCTTTGGCTGTAGCCTCGCCCACATGGCGGATGCCCAAACCAAACACAAAGCGTGGCAAGGTGGTGGCTTTGGAAGCCTCCAAGGCAAGGAGGATGTTCTGCGCGGACTTGTCTGCCATGCGCTCCAGGTTGGCCAAGGCCGTCAAACCAAGGCGGTACAAATCAGGCAAGGTGTTGATGACCCCACCATCGACCAACTGGTCGACCAATTTTTCACCCAAGCCCTCCACCTCCACCGCGCGGCGATGGGCAAAGTGCAGGATGGCCTGTTTGCGTTGCGCGCTGCAAAACAAACCTCCGCTGCAACGGTGGTCGGCCTCGCCTTCTTCACGCACGGCCACTGAGCCGCACACCGGACAAGTAGCAGGCATGGTGAAGATGGCTGTAGAAGCCACACGCTTGTCAGCCAAGACGCCCACCACCTCGGGAATCACATCACCGGCGCGGCGCACAATCACCGTGTCACCCACACGCACATCTTTGCGGCGGGCTTCGTCTTCGTTGTGCAAGGTAGCGTTGGTCACCGTCACGCCACCCACAAACACGGGTGCGAGCTTGGCCACCGGCGTGAGTTTGCCAGTGCGACCCACTTGCACATCAATGTCCAACACAGTGGTGAGTTGTTCTTGTGCGGGGTATTTGTGGGCGACGGCCCAACGTGGCTCGCGGGTCACAAAACCGAGTTGCTGCTGCAAAGCCAAGCTGTTGACCTTGTAGACCACGCCATCAATGTCAAACGGCAAACTGTCGCGCGCTGCACCTATGCGTTGGTGATACGCTATCAATTCAGTAGCGCCGTGCACAACCGCTGCATGCTCAGACACCGGAAAACCCCAAACCTTGAAGGCTTGCAGCCAAGCCATGTGGGTGCTGATGTGCAGTTGCTCTGCGGCTTGAGGCGACACCTCGCCCAAGCCATACGCAAAAAAGCTCAAAGGCCGTTGCGCTGCGATCGCCGGGTCGAGCTGACGCACCGCACCGGCTGCGGCATTGCGTGGGTTGACGAAGGTTTTTTCGCCCTTCTCGCCAGCGGCAATGCGCGAGCGTTGACGCTCGTTGAGCGCTTCAAAATCATCGCGCCGCATGTACACCTCGCCCCGCACTTCCAAAACCTCAGGCACAGGGTGGGACGTTGTGGGGCTCAAGCGCAAAGGAATTTGACCGATGGTGCGAATGTTTTGCGTCACATCCTCGCCAACCTCGCCGTCACCACGTGTGGCGGCTTGCACCAGCACACCCGCTTCATAGCGCAGGTTGATGGCCAGGCCGTCAAACTTCAACTCGGCCGTGTAGGCCACCACATCGGTCTCGCCCAAGCCCAACTCTTTGCGCACACGCGCATCAAATGACTGCGCGCCGCTGGCCTCGGTGTCGGTCTCGGTGCGAATGCTGAGCATGGGCACCGCATGGCGCGCTGGTGCAAAGTGGTCGAGGATGCGGCCACCCACGCGCTGGGTAGGTGAGTCGGGTGTAAGCCACTCAGGGTGAAGCACCTCGATGGCCTGCAACTCTTGAAAGAGCCGGTCGTATTCGGCATCAGGAATCTCTGGCGCATCCAGCACGTAATACTGGTGCGCATGGTGGTGCAAGAGATCCCGCAGTGCCAGCATGCGAGCCTGCGCCGGGTTGGCGTTGTTCTCAGCTTGACCTGGCTCGGGCGAGCCGAACAAATCCAAGGTGCTCATCAGGAGAACAAGCGACGCGCCAAGACCGAGCCTGCGCTGAGTTCACGCGCGTCCAGGGTGTCATAAAGATCTTGCAGGTCCAGGCTGATCTGGTCCATGGCCGCATCGCTCAGAGGCTGGCCCAGATCATCGGTGACCTGGCCTTCCATGGCCTTGGCAAGAGACTGCGCCACCTCGCGCATGCGCTCAAACGCTTGCTCATGCCGGCTGACCTGCGCCACATCCAAACTCAAAGACAGGTCGCGTATGGCGGTTTGGCTCAGGTCCTCGGCCAAAGCGGCTTGGGTGTCAAAAGCCAGAACGAGAACAGGTGGCAAGCCAGGGGTCGAAGCAGGCAAAACCATGCGACCCGGAATCACGCCGGGCACGAAACCATGGCGAGCCGCGTGTTGCTGGATGTAGCCCGGGCTCCAAGCGGCATACAAAGCACGCAGGCGCATGCCCAGTTGGGCATCGTGCTCGCTGGCAAACGCGTCGAGCTCTTTGGCACGCGCCACCTCGTCACGCATTTCCGGAAAGCTCGGGCTGCCGCCCAGCGCATCGCACATGGCTTGCACCTTGTGCACAAACTCAGAATACTCAATGTCGTTCAAAGAGCCCGAGCGGTTGGCCAATTGCAAGGCGAACTGCAAAGCACCATAACGCTGACCAGCCTGCGGGGGTTCCCACTGTTGGCTCACGGTGTTGCGGCCTTCCACGCTCAAGGGCTTGCTGCCCACGCGGCGCGTGGCGGGCATGACCGACAGCACGGCATCGCCGGAGATCACATCGTCAATCGCCACAGGCACGACCACATCAATCAAATCGTCAATTTGCGCTTGCCGCTCGACCACCGGCAGCAGCATCGGGGCATCAGAGCGCTCTTGCAACTCCGCGGCGAACTCTTGTTCGCTGAGCGACATCTCTGCGGCTTCGCCGTTGATCGGGTCCAGACGCACCGGATCAGGATCGGCTTGGCGGGGCTTGTTTTTGCGCGAGGTCCAGGCGCCATGCGCCACCACCGCGGCCAAGACCAAGCCACCGGCGATGGCCAAACCCACTTGCAAATTGCTGACCGCCATCAGAGCGCCTCCGCCATGGTCACCGCAGACTCCATGTCCACCGCCACGATGCGCGACACACCCTGCTCTTGCATGGTCACACCAATGAGTTGCTCGGCCATTTCCATGGCGATCTTGTTGTGGCTGATGAACAGAAACTGCGTGCCCTTGCTCATGCTGGCCACCAACTTGGCGTAACGCTCGGTGTTCGCATCATCCAGCGGCGCGTCCACCTCGTCGAGCAAACAGAAAGGTGCGGGGTTGAGTTGGAAGATGGCAAACACCAGCGCAATGGCCGTGAGCGCTTTTTCGCCACCTGAGAGCAAATGGATGGTCTGGTTTTTCTTGCCCGGGGGCTGGGCCATCACCTGCACACCCGCATCCAGAATTTCATCGCCCGTCATGATCAGGCGGGCCTGACCACCACCAAACAACTCAGGGAACATGCGACCGAAATGCTCGTTCACCACCTTGAAGGTGCCCGAGAGCAACTCACGGGTTTCGCCGTCAATTTTGCGTATCGCGTCTTCCAGCGTGGTCATCGCATCGGTCAAGTCCAGCGACTGGGCATCCAAAAACTGCTTGCGTTCACGCGCGGTGGTGAGCTCATCCAGGGCGGCCAGGTTGACCGCGCCCAAGGCCGCAATTTCACGGTTGATGCGTTCAATCTCCGACTGCAAACCGGTGAGCTTGACGTTGCCTTGTTGGATGGATGATTCCACCGCTTGCAAATCAGCCTGGGCATCGGCCAAGAGTTGTTCGTACTGCTCAAAACCCAAACGCGCGGCTTGCTCTTTGAGCTGAAAGTCGGTGATGCGCTGGCGCAAGGGTTCGAGCTCACGCTCAAACTTCAAGCGACGCTCATCGCTGGCGCGCAGCTTGGTGGTCAGGTCGTCGTACTCGCTGCGGCGCGCAGCCAAGGTTTGCTCGCGCTCGAGCTTCAAGGCCAACGCATCTTGCAAGCCACCTTGGGCGGCCGCATCACTCAAGCGCGAGAGTTCATCGCGCGCTTGCTGTTCTTGATCAGCAATCGATGTCGCTTGCTGGGTGGAGGTTTCGATCGTGCGGTTGAGTTCTGCCTTGCGGGCATCGAGTGAGCGCAGGGCAAAGGTGGCTTCTTGCGATTGGCGTTCCAGGCTGCGCAGTTGCTCGCGGCTGGTGTTGACCTGACGCTCGGCGTCCAACACCTTTTCATCCAGTTGGGCATGACGCTCCTGGCTGTCGGCCAGTTGCATGTCGAGTTCTTCAAAACGGGCTTCCGACGCCAACTGCCGCGCTTGCAAGTCTTCAAGCTGCGCATCCACCTCGGCCAGGTCGCCGCTGAGCTGGGCGCTACGGGCGCGGGCTTGCTCGGCCAGTTGGCTCAAGCGCAAAAACTCCACCTGCAACTGATGCGCCGCAGTTTGGGCTTCAGCCGCTTCACGACGGGCCGAGACCAAGCGTTGCGCGGCATCGGCGTAAGCGCTCTCCGCACGCACCAGGGATGCACGTGACTCTTCACCAATCAGGGTTTGCGCACGCACTTGCTTTTCCAGGTTTTCAATTTCCTGGGCGCGTGCCAACATGCCGGCTTGTTCAGAATCAGGTGCGTAAAAGCTCACGCTGTGGCGTGTGACGGTGTGACCTTCGGGCACAAAAAACGCTTCGCCGCTTTGCAGCTGCTCACGTTTTGAGAGCGCCTCTTCCATATTCTGAGCTGTATAGCAGCCAGACAGCCAATGCGACAAGACCGCTTTGAGGCCTGCGTCATTGACACGCAGCAAATCGGCCAAGCGCGGCGAGCTAACCGCTGTTTCGGGCGAACCGGCCATGGGCGGGCTGTAAAACGCCAATTTGGCTGGCGGCGTGCCCTGACCCAAAAAGCCACGCACGGTTTCCAGTCGGCCGATTTCCAAGGCACCCAGTCGTTCACGCAGAGCCGCCTCTAAAGCATTTTCCCAACCGGCTTCCATGTGCAGCTTGGACCACAACCCCTGCAAACCATCGAGCCCGTGCTGTTGCAACCAGGGTTGCAACTTGCCGTCGGTTTTCACTTTTTCTTGCAGGGCTTTGAGTGCTTCCAAACGCGCCGCAAACTCGGCCTGTTTGGCCGATTCGGTGTTCACCCGGTTTTGGGCTTCACGTCGTGCATCGTCCAACTCAGGCACGCTGTCTTGCAACTCGCCCAAGCGCGCTTCGGTTAGGGCTTGGAGTTCTTGCGCCTCATCGTGCTGGGCTTGCAGCTGTACCAAGCGCTGCTCATCAGGTGAATCGAGTTGCTGCTGGTCAGCCGTCAAACGCTCGCGGCGCTGGTTCAAGCTGCGGCTTTGCTCACTGATGTTGCGCTGCTCTGCGGCCAGCACCTGAATTTGCTGCTGCACCTGGGTCACGCTGGCACGTTGCTCGTTCGCGCGGCTTTGTGCCTGGCGCAGGGCGTCTTCCAAGTCGGGCAGGCGCGCGGCCTGCTCTTCCAATTGCGCGGCCAGGGTTTCGGTGCTTTCTTCACCGGCCATGGCCAGTTCGGCCAGGCGCTCGAGTTCAGCGGCAGCGTCTTGTTCGCGTGTGGCCCATTGGCCCAGTTGCTCTTTGAGCTGCACCAGCCGCTCTTCAACGCGCTGGCGGCCCTCCACCACAAAGCGAATTTCGGCCTCGAGGCGACCCACCTCGGTGCTGGCCTCGTACAACTTGCCTTGCGCCTGGTTGACCTGGTCGCCAGCGGCGTAATGCGCTTGACGGATGGTCTCAAGGTCAGCTTCCACATGGCGCAAGTCAGCCACGCGGGACTCCAACTCAATCACCGCGCGCTCCCCCTCGGCGTGGATACGGGCCTGGTCGGCCTGTGCGTCTGCTCGCTTGAGCCACCACAGCTGGTGCTGCTTGAGGGTGACATCAGCCGTCAAATCATTGAACTTTTGCGCCACCACCGCCTGCTTCTCCAGGCGCTCCAGGTTAGCGTTGAGTTCGCGCAAGATGTCTTCCACACGCGTCAAGTTTTCGCGGGTGTCGCTCAGGCGGTTTTCGGTTTCGCGGCGGCGCTCTTTGTACTTGGACACGCCCGCCGCTTCTTCCAGGAACAAACGCAGCTCTTCGGGCTTGCTCTCGATGATGCGGCTGATGGTGCCCTGCCCAATGATGGCGTAGGCGCGCGGCCCCAGGCCAGTGCCCAAGAACACGTCTTGCACATCCCGGCGACGCACCGGCTGGTTGTTGATGAAGTAACTGCTGGTGCCATCGCGGGTCAGCACGCGCTTGACGGCCACCTCAGCATATTGGCCCCACTGGCCGCCGGCCCGGTGGTCAGCGTTGTCAAACACCAGCTCCACACTGGAGCGGCTGGCGGGCTTGCGGGTGTTGGTGCCGTTGAAGATCACGTCTTGCATGGACTCGCCGCGCAGTTCGCTGGCCCGGCTCTCACCCAAAACCCAACGCACCGCGTCCATGATGTTGGACTTGCCGCAGCCATTGGGGCCGACCACGCCCACCAGCTGCCCGGGCAGCAAAAAGTTGGTGGGCTCAGCAAACGACTTGAAGCCTGAAAGCTTGATGGAGTTAAGACGCACGAGTAACCTTTTATTGATGCAGGGCCAAGGTGCTGCACAGACAGTACCCCGAACGCCACGGGCTCACTATACTGAAGCGCAGCCCGTGCCCAGAACTGAGCAAATTCTAAGGGTCTTGACACCCCCGGTTTTCGCCCTGACCCGCGCACGGCCCCTTCGACGCTTAGGAGAATGACATGACGGTTTGCCCTATTGCCATCGTGGCTGGTTGCCAAAAATGCCCGGCCTTCGGCTTTTGCCCCCTCAAGACCGTGTTGGGCGACCAAAGCAGCGACACCACGGCCGAGAAGGACAAGCCTGCTGCCCCCGCTCAGAAGTAGGCTGATGCGGGATAATCCGGGGGATGAACCCCCTGTTGTCCCGCCTGCAGCCCTACCCTTTTGAGCGGCTCAAGCAGCTTTTTGCCGACGTCACCCCCAACCCGGCTTACCGGCCCATCAGCTTGGGCATTGGTGAGCCGCGCCACCCCACCCCGAGTCTGATCACCGAGGCGCTCATGGCCAACATGAGCGGCTTGTCCACCTACCCCGCGACGGGGGGTGAACCCAGCCTGCGCGCGGCCTGCGCAGCATGGCTGGAACGACGCTACGGCCTGAAGGTGAACCCGGCCACCCAGGTCTTGCCGGTCAATGGCTCGCGCGAGGCCCTGTTTTCCCTGGTGCAAACCGTGGTGGACCCCTCCAAGCCGGGTGCCACGGTGGTTTGCCCCAACCCCTTCTACCAAATCTACGAGGGCGCGGCCCTGCTGGCTGGTGCCCAGCCTTACTTTGTGCCCAGCAACCCGGCCAAGAACTTCGCGGTGGACTGGGACACGGTGCCCGAATCTGTCTGGGCCAAGACCCAGTTGCTGTTTGTCTGCTCGCCTGGTAACCCCACCGGCGCAGTCATGCCCCTGAGCGAATGGGCCAAGCTGTTTGCGTTAAGTGACCGCCACGGCTTTGTGATTGCCTCCGACGAGTGCTACAGCGAGATTTACTTCCGCGACGAAGCGCCTTTGGGTGGCTTGGAGGCCGCGGTGAAATTAGGCCGCGCCGATTTCAAAAACCTCATTGCCCTGACCAGCTTGTCCAAACGCAGCAATGTGCCTGGCATGCGCAGTGGTTTTGTGGCGGGCGATGCCGCGCTCATCAAGCCCTTTTTGCTCTACCGCACCTACCACGGCAGCGCCATGAGCACCGTGGTGCAAGCCGCCAGCGTGGCTGCCTGGAACGACGAGGCGCATGTGGTGGAAAACCGCAACCTCTACCGCCAAAAGTTCGCCCAGGTCACCCCCGTGCTTGCTGAGGTTTTGGATGTAGCCCTGCCCGATGCCGCCTTTTACCTGTGGGCTGGCGTGAACAAGGTGTGCGGTGGCTCAGACACCACCTTCGCCCGCGAGTTGCTGGCCCAATACAATGTGACGGTTTTGCCCGGTAGTTACTTGGCGCGTGAAGCCCAAGGCTTCAACCCGGGCGCCGGACGCATCCGCATGGCCCTGGTGGCCGGCACCGACGAGTGCCTGGAAGCCGCGCAGCGCATCGCTGAATTTGTCAGAAAAAATTCCTAAACCTTTGTTCGAAAGCCAACCATGACCCAACAACTCCAAGCCATCATCGACGCCGCGTGGGAAGACCGCGCCAACATCTCCCCCAAGTCGCACAGCAAAGAAGTGGCTGACGCGGTGGAAGCTGTCATCACCGAACTCAACAAAGGCCGCCTGCGCGTGGCCACCCGCGAAGGTGTGGGCCAATGGACCGTGCACCAGTGGATCAAAAAGGCTGTGCTGCTGTCCTTCCGTTTGAAAGACAACGCGGTCATCAAAGCTGGTGACCTGGGCTTTTACGACAAGGTGCAAACCAAGTTTGCCCACCTGAGCGAAGAACAACTCAAGGCCAGCGGCGTGCGCGTGGTGCCCCCAGCTGTGGCGCGTCGCGGCAGCTACATCGCCTCGGGCGCGATCCTCATGCCTTCTTACGTGAACATTGGCGCGTATGTGGATTCCGGCACCATGGTGGACACCTGGGCCACCGTGGGCTCTTGCGCACAGATCGGCAAGAACGTGCACCTGTCTGGCGGTGTGGGCATTGGCGGCGTGCTCGAGCCCCTGCAAGCCAACCCCACCATCATTGAAGACAACTGCTTTGTGGGCGCGCGCTCGGAAGTGGTTGAAGGCGTGATTGTTGAGGAAAACTCGGTGCTGGGCATGGGCGTGTTCCTGGGCCAAAGCACCCCGATTTTTGACCGTGCCACCGGCGAAATCACCTACGGCCGCGTGCCCAGCGGCTCGGTGGTGGTCAGCGGCAACCTGCCCAAAACAGCGGCCAATGGCGCGCCTTACAGCATGTACGCGGCCATCATCGTCAAACGTGTGGACGCGCAAACCCGCTCCAAGACCAGCATCAACGACTTGCTGCGCGACTGATCCATGTCGGCCACGCTCCAGCTCACTGAACAACTGATCGCCTGCCCCTCGGTCACCCCCGAGGATGGCGGCTGCCAGGACATCATCGCCGCGCGTTTGAAACCGCTGGGCTTTGTGTGCGAGACGATCGAGAGCGGGCCGGCTGATTTTCGCGTCAAGAACTTGTGGGCCAAACGACCTGCAAGCCTTGTCAAACAAGGTGAGGCCGCTAGCAAAAACGCAGCAACGCTGGTGTTTGCCGGCCACACCGATGTGGTGCCCACCGGCCCCGTGGCCAACTGGCAAAGCGACCCGTTCAGCCCGACCCACCGCGATGGCAAATTGTTCGGCCGCGGTGCGAGCGACATGAAAACATCGCTGGCTGCCTTTGTGGTGGCCATTGAAGAGTTTGTGGCAAAGCAGCCCGACACCCCGTTGAACATCGCCCTCTTGTTGACCAGCGATGAAGAAGGCCCGGCCACCGATGGCACGGTGGTGGTGTGCGAACAACTCACAGCGCGCGGCGAGGTGCTGGAATACTGCATCGTGGGTGAACCCACCTCGGTGCAAGCCACCGGCGACATGATCAAAAACGGCCGACGAGGCACCATGAGCGGCAAGCTCACCGTCAAAGGTGTGCAAGGGCACATTGCCTACCCGCACCTGGCCAAAAATCCGATCCATTTGCTCTCGCCTGCCCTGGCCGAGTTGGTGGGTGTGGAATGGGACCGCGGCAATGATTTCTTTCCGCCCACCACCTGGCAGGTGAGCAACATCCACGGCGGCACCGGCGCGGGCAATGTGATTCCCGGCACGGTGGTGGTGGACTTCAATTTCCGTTTCTCGACCGAGTCCACCCCCGAGGGTTTGCAGCAACGCTTGACCGCCATCTTGCACAAGCATGGCCTGGACTTCGACCTGACCTGGACGGTGGGCGGTCTGCCTTTCCTCACCACACCGGGCACCTTGGTGAATGCGGTGCAAGCCGCGATTCATGCCGAGACGGGTCTGAGCACCGAACTCTCCACCACCGGTGGCACCAGTGATGGGCGTTTCCTGGCGCAGATCTGCAAGCAGGTCATTGAGTTCGGCCCCCCCAACGCCACCATCCACAAAATAGACGAGCATGTGTGCGTGGCCGACATCGAGCCGCTGAAAAACATCTACCGCCGCGTGCTTGAACAACTCAGCACCACCCACGCCACAGCCAAAGGCGCGGCATGAGCGAGCCGGGCTTTCAGGCCGCCTGGTCGGAAGATCAGGCGCCGCCCGCTGAAGCCTCGGTGATGGACCACATCCGAGTGGCGCAAAAAGCCTTGGAGCGCGCGGGCGTGTCCTTCGGGCACGGCACCACCAACGCGTTTGATGAAGCGGTGTGGTTGGTGCTTTGGCGCATCGGGCATCCGCTCGATGACCTGGAATCGGTGCAGAACAAGCCGCTGAGCCTCGCCCAATCTCAGGCGGTTGCTACGCTTTTGAAAGCACGCATCAGCACCCGCAAACCAGCGGCTTACCTCACCCAAGAGGCCTGGTTGCAAGGTGTGCCTTTTTATGTCGATGAGCGGGCGATCGTGCCGCGTTCTCTCATTGCCGAGTTGATGGCCAACGCCACCCTTGATGGATGGCTGCACCCCGACACCCAGCATGTGCTGGATTTGTGCACTGGCAACGGCAGCCTGGCCGTGATTGCCGCACTCACTTACCCCGAGGTGCAGGTGGATGCGATCGACATTTCCGCCGATGCCCTGGCTGTGGCCCGCATCAATGTGGACAAGCACCAGCTGCAAGACCGCATCACGCTCATCGAAGCGGATGCTTTGCAAGGCGCAGGCGTCTATGACCTGATCTTGTGCAACCCGCCGTATGTGAACGCGCAAAGCATGGCTGAGCTGCCTGCCGAATACCAAGCCGAGCCGGAGCTAGCCTTGGCAGGTGGCACCGATGGCATGGACTTCATCCGCACTTTGTTAGCCCAAGCAGCTGAACACCTGAGCGAGCATGGCGTGCTGGTGCTGGAAATTGGCAACGAGCGCGCTTACTTTGAAGCGGCGTTTGAGCATTTATCGCCCACCTGGCTCATGACCAGTGCTGGGCAAGACCAGGTCTTGCTGCTGCAACGCGACGACCTCATTGAGAACTTGATTTGATATCCCTGAAAAACCTCATCCTGCGGCGTGGCGCGCGGGTGCTGATTGACAACGCCAACCTGACCATCAACCCCGGCGAAAAAGCGGGCCTGGTGGGTCGCAATGGCGCGGGCAAATCCACCCTCTTTGCTTTGCTCAACGGCACGCTGCACGAGGATGGTGGCGACTTCTTTGTGCCCCCGCAGTGGCGCATGGCACAAGTGGCGCAGGACATGCCTGAGACCGATGAGTCCGCCACCGCATTTGTGATTGCCGGTGACACCACCTTGGCAGCGGCGCAAGCTGAGGTGGAAGCCGCAGAACTGAGCGATGACGGCGAACGCATGGCCCATGCCTACATGGCCTTGCATGATGCCGGCGCGCACGATGCACCAGCGCGGGCGCAAGCCTTGATTCTTGGCTTGGGCTTCAAGACCCATGAGCTCGAGCAACCGGTCGACAGCTTCTCGGGTGGCTGGCGCATGCGTTTGCAACTGGCACGCGCACTCATGTGCCCCAGTGATTTGCTGCTGTTGGACGAGCCCACCAACCACCTGGACTTGGACGCCTTGGTCTGGCTGGAAGCCTGGCTGAAAAAGTACGAAGGCACGATGCTGGTCATCAGCCACGACCGCGAATTCTTAGACGCGGTCACCCAAGTCACGGTGCACATCGATGGCGGCAAGCTGGTGCGCTACGGCGGCAACTACAGCAAGTTTGAAGACATGCGCGCCGAGCAAATGGAGCAGCAACAAGCCGCCTTTGCCAAGCAGCAGGAAAAAATGGCGCACCTGCAAAAGTTCATTGACCGCTTCAAGGCCAAGGCCAGCAAGGCCAAGCAGGCGCAAAGCCGGGTCAAAGCACTTGAGCGTATGGAGCGCATTGCCCCAGTGCTGGCCGATGCGGAATTCACCTTTGAGTTTTCAGCGCCTGCCAACCTGCCCAACCCCATGCTCTCACTGCACGGGGTGAACTTTGGTTACCCGCCCTCGGCCGAGGCTTTGGCGCTCAACCCGCAAGCCCAGCCCATCACCATCGTGCGTGATGTGAACAAGTCAGTTTTGGGTGAGCAACGCATTGGTATTTTGGGTGCGAACGGCCAAGGTAAATCGACGGTGGTCAAAACCATTGCGCGTGATTTGCAGCCACTCAGCGGCGAGATCATCGAGGGCAAAGGCCTGAGCATTGGTTACTTTGCCCAGCAAGAACTTGATGTGCTCAAGCCCGCCGACAACCCGCTGGAGCACATGATCGCGCTGGCCAAAAAGCTGGGTGCTGAGAGCCGCTTGAGCGGTCAGTCCACCCGCGAACAAGACCTGCGTAATTTCCTGGGCACCTTCAACTTCAGTGGTGACATGGTCAAGCAGGCCGTGGGCACCATGAGTGGTGGCGAAAAAGCCCGCTTGGTCTTGTGCATGCTGGTGTGGCAACGCCCCAACCTGCTGTTGATGGACGAGCCCACCAACCACCTGGACCTGGCCACACGTGAAGCCCTGGGCATGGCCCTGAATGAATTTGAAGGCACGGTGATGCTGGTCAGCCACGACCGCGCTTTGCTGCGCGCGGTGTGTGATGAGTTCTGGTTGGTGTCGCACGGCGGTATTTCACCGTTTGACGGCGACCTGGATGACTACCAGCGCTACTTGCTCGACGAGGCCAAGCGCCAACGTGAGGCGGCCAAGTTACTGATGAAAGAAGGCGGCATCAAGCCAGTTGAGGCATTGCCGGTCGTCAACCCAACGTCAGTGGCCACCACACCTGTTGCTGCACCGCCCGTGAAAAAGCCGTTGAAGAACGACAACAAAACGCGGCAGATGGTCAAAGAGTTGGCCGACAAAGAGCAGCGCATGCAAGCCCTGCAAGCCGAGGTGGCTGCGTTGGAAGATCAACTCGGACAAAGCTTGCCGCTGGATCAAGTCAATGCTTTGAGCTTGAAACTGCAAGGCGTGTTGGCAGAACTGCAAAGCACCGAAGAGCGTTGGCTTGAATTGAGCGATTTGCTCGAAGCGGCTTGAGCCCAAGCTGGGTTTAGCCTTCCACCATCCTGCTTTCTAGCTCGCCGCTGCGCGATGAGTACAGGGTGTGTGCCTTCAAAGTTTCCACCTGCACCCGCGCGTTGCGGCCTTTGTAAACGTTGGTTTGCAGCCAAGCCAATTCAGTTTGCAAGGCGTCTTCACCGCTCAAGCGCGTGCCCCAAACCCGCTGCTCATTGTTCCAGCGGTAACCGCGCGCTTTGAGCAAGTCTTTGGTTTCAAACGGCGCACCGGTGGCTTGTAACCTGTAGGCGATTTGCGAAGCCGCAGTGATCAAGCGTGCCAAACCTGTACCTTGTCCTTCAATAGGCTCGCTGCACAAGACTTTCAGTAACGCATGGCAATCGGCCTCGGCGCGGTGCGCGTCGTAAAACCACCCCAAACGCAAAGCCAAAATTTCCAACTTGGCGGAACTCTGACCTGCCGCTTTCCAATCGATGTCTGAGACCGAGCAGGCCCAAGGCAAGGTCTCAAAACCCGACACTCGCGCCTCCACAAAAGGCCTATCAAAGCCTGCGTTGTGGGCCACCACCATATCCACACCTTCAAGCAGCTCTGCGATGCGCGCTTCATTCAAACGCTGGCCTTTGACCATGTCGTTGCTGATGCCGGTGAGTTGTTCGATCTCAGAGCTGATGGGTTTGCCGGGGTCATCAAATTCGTCAAAGACCGTCACTGGCCCGCAAGGCAAACCCGTGACAGTGCACACATCCACCACCACCATCGCCAACTCGATGATCTTCTCTTTGCTTTGATCAAGCCCGGTGGTTTCAGTGTCGAGCAGCACCACACGTTGGGTCGGGCCTTGGGGCTGGCGATCGAAATTCAACTGCGGATGCAAGCGACGCAGCACGCGGTAGTCCGGGTGCGCTTCAAGTTTGGCAGCGCAGGCTTCCAAGTCGTTCTCCAAAGGTAAAGCGGTGGTGGCCTCAGGCTTAACTTCAGCCGGAGCTTGCACTGCCGTGGATGCTGAGGCCACCGGTTTGGAGGATGGCTTGTCTTTCGTTTTGGTGACTTTGGACTGCGCTGGCTCAGGCGCGTCGTCAAAACCGAAATCGAATTGCTTGGTCATACATGTTCAGAGCAAAGGACGCAGCTCACGCGCAGCGTCTAAAAGTAAGGGCAGCAGTTCATGGCGCATGGCCTCGGGCGTGAAGCGTTGCACAGCAGTCACCACATTGAGGGCAGCCACCGTGCGACCTTGCATGTCACGCAAAGGCACAGCCAGGGCCATCACGCCCAACTCATGTTCCTCACTGGCCATGCACCAGTCTTGTGTGCGCGCTTGGTCAACGGCTTGTTGCAAGGCTTTGACATCGGTGAGGGTTTGCGGGGTCAGCCGAGGCAAGGCCTGGGCTTTGAGCCAGCTTTGCACCTCACGTTTAGGCCGTGTGGCCAAAAGCATGCGTCCGGTTGAGGTGGCATGCGCTGGCAAGCGCGCGCCCAGGTGCAAACCATAAGCCAGGAGCTGCCGGTCGCCCGTGCCCTTGGCATCCAGGCTGCGCGCCACAATGACCACCTCGCGCGCATCCAAGACCACGGCGGAAAATGACTCACCCGTTTCACGCGCCAATCGGTTCAAGGTGGGTTGCAAAACGCGCGGCAAACGGGCTGAGGCCAGGTAAGTCCCGGAGAAGCGCAAGACTTTGGGCGAGAGCCAAAAGTAGCTGCCATCGCTCTCCAAATAACCCAAGTGTGTGAGCGTGAGCAAATGACGGCGTGCTGCAGCGCGTGTGATGCCCGAGCGCTGCGCTGCCAGGGTCGCGTTCAAACGCTGACGCTCGGTGTCAAAACTCTCGAGCACCGCCATGCCCTTGGCCATGCCTTCAATGAAATCGGATTTGGCGATCTGCATAGGTTTATTGCGCGATCATCGCGCAGTTGCGTCAATCATCGCACAAATTGAAAAGACCACGCTGCCCCACCAAGCCCTTCGCCCTTAATCTTATGGCATTGAATCTGGAGACACCATGACCACCACTCACCGCACCCAAGTTTGTATTGTCGGCGCCGGCCCATCGGGCTTGCTGCTGGGCCAGCTGCTGCACAAAGCCGGCGTGGAGGCGATCATTGTCGAGCGCCAAAGCCCTGAGTATGTGTTGGGCCGCATCCGCGCGGGTGTGCTGGAGCAAGTCACCATGGACCTGCTGGACGAAGCGGGCGTGGGCCAGCGGATGCACGCTGAAGGCTTGGTCCACACCGGCTTTGACATGCTGTTCAAAGGCCAACGCCACCGCATTGATTTGAAGGGTCTCACCGGCGGCAAGCAGGTCATGGTCTATGGCCAAACCGAAGTCACCCGTGACCTGATGAACGCGCGCCAAGCCGCTGGCTTGCCCACCGTGTACGAGGCTGAGGATGTGGCCATTCACAACTTTGACTCCGCACAACCCAGCGTCACTTATGTGAAAGACGGCCAAACCCACACCATCAGCTGCGACTTCATCGCCGGTTGTGATGGCTTTCACGGCGTGTGCCGTGCCAGCGTGCCCAAAGGCGCCATCACCGAGTTTGAAAAGGTCTACCCCTTTGGTTGGTTGGGTGTGCTCAGTGACACACCACCGGTTCACCACGAACTGATTTACGCCAACAGCCCACGCGGCTTTGCCTTGTGCAGCCAGCGCAGCCACACCCGCAGCCGCTACTACTTGCAAGTGCCACTGACCGACAAGGTGGAACAGTGGTCAGACGATGCCTTCTGGGCCGAGCTGCGTTTGCGTCTGGACCGCGAAGCTGCCGCCAGCCTGGTCACCGGCGCCTCGATTGAAAAAAGCATTGCCCCCCTGCGCAGTTTCGTCACAGAACCCATGCGCTTTGGCAGCCTGTTTTTAGCGGGTGATGCCGCGCACATCGTGCCACCCACCGGTGCCAAAGGTTTGAACCTGGCCGCCACCGATGTGAAATACCTGGCCAGCGCGTTCACCGAGTTCTACAAAGAGCGCAGCCGCGCCGGTGTGGACCACTACTCCGACCGCTGCCTGCGCCGCGTTTGGCGCGCCAGCCGCTTCAGCTGGTGGTTCACCAGCCTGATGCACCGCTTTCCTGGCAATGGCGAGATTGACCAGAAACTGCAAGAAGCCGAGTTGGACTACCTCATCCACAGCGAGTCGGGTTCACGCTCGGTGGCTGAAAACTATGTGGGTCTGCCACTGAATTTCGGCGAGTAAATCAAGCCAAGTCAAGCGCGCCTAGTACAAATGGATCGACTGCTGCAAAGGCAGTAATAAAGGCGGTGATAAGGACGGTAAAGACCGCCTTATACGCACCGCTTCTTTCGAGGGTGCTTTGCTACATTGATCGAACCCCCATCCGGGGTGCTTCGACCATGGCCAACCTCAACCTCAGTTCCGTCAACGCGCTGTTTGACGCATCTCCCCTGCCCCTGCTGCTCTTTGGTGTGAGCGGTCAGGTGAACTTCGCCAACCGGGCGGCCCACGAGCACGCAGGTAAACCGGTGGAGGCCATGAATGGGCAGGACGTGATCAAAAAGCTGATCAAAGATGCCACCCTGGGAGCCATCAAATTGCCCTACGACGCGGACATTCAGATGACCGACGGCAGCCTGATGCACGGCCGCTTCATGTCAGGCCCTTCAGGCTTGGACATTGCCTTTGTCATGCTGGCCGGTGAAGACGAGGGCTATGCCGCGCAAGGCATGAAGCTCAAAGACATCATTGAGTTGCTCAAGGCCGAGGTCTCGCCGCCCATTCAGTACCTGCTGGGTCAGGTTGACACCTTGAGCACCGTACCGGGCAGCAAATTAGCCCAAGCCGCAGACATCCTCAAGCAGCGCTTGTCGCGTCTGGGTGATTTGATTCAGGTGTTTGGCGAAGACATCGTCAATAACAGCGACCGCATGGAGCTGCTGCCGCTGGTGCGTCAGGTCTGCGACGAACTCAGCGCCAAAGTGGCCGACAGCGGTGTGAACTTCAGCTTCAACGAGCCCAAGCAAACCCTGCCGCCGATTTACGGCAACCACCGTCTGCTCAAACGCGCTTTTTACGAATGCCTGGACAACGCGGTGACGTATTCGCGCCGCCAGACCGATGCCAAGCTGGGCCTGGATGTGGAGATTCGCTTCACCTTCTCGGGGCAGCACATTCTGGTGTCCATCCGCAACCGCGGGGTCACCAACCTCAAGGTGAGCAACCAAGAAAAACTGCGGCCTTTTGTGCAGGCCAGCAAACCCACCGGGGATGCCACCAGCCCCCAGGCACCGCGACTGGGGCTGCCTCTGGTGCAACGCATCGTGGCTTTGCATGGCGGGAACATGCGCTTGAACGCGGTGGACGCCGACACCGTGCAAATCTTGATGGAGTTCCCCACCGGTGCGCCGGTGCGGGGCAACAAAGACCTCGACAAAGCCCAGGCCGAGGCTTATGCCAAAGACCTGGCCCAACTCATGTCACGCCGTAAGAAGGAAAGAATATGAACCGAAAAGCCCTGATTGTGGATGACCAGGCCGACATCCGAAAACTCATTTTGATGACCATGGAGTCGGAAGACTTCGACCTGCACGAGACCGACAACGGCGTGGACGCGCTGCACCTGACCCAAAGCCTGCGCCCTTCGGTGGTGCTGCTCGATGTGATGATGCCCGGCGGGCTTGATGGTTACCAGGTGTGTGAAAAAATCAAAGCCGATCCAGCCCTGAAGAACAACACCAAGGTGATTTTGCTCACCGCGCGTGGTCAGCGCACCGACGTGGAACGCGGTCATGGCGCAGGGTGCGATGCCTACCTGGTCAAGCCCTTCAGCCCCATTGAGTTGCTTGATACGGTCGACCGTTTGGTCAGCGCCTGAGCAACAGCATGTGGCAAATCCTCAAGCCGGCCTATAGCCTCAAGACCACCATCGTGGTGGCGGTGAGCATGATGGTGGTGCTCATCGGTGTGGTGGTGAGCGTCTTGCCTTTGGATGGGCTGGGCAGTGCCCCGGTGCTGATTGTGGTGTTGCTTATGGGGCAGTCGCTCGCTGTGCTGCACCTCATGAACAAGGCCAGCCAAAGCCTGCATGAGCAAATGGTGCGCAGCCGCGCGGTGGTCAACACCGCACCCGATGCGATCTTGGGCTTGAACCACCAAGGCATAGTGATGACGGTCAACCCCGCCTGCACCAGCTTGTTTGGGCGCAGCGAAGCGCAGCTGGTGGGCCAACCGGTGCAGACCTACATCAGTGGCTTGAGCGGTCAGATGCTGCATGAATTTTTCGGTCAGGTGCACCGTGACTACGGACGACCTCTGCGCATCGTGCGTCAGGATTTCAGTGGCTTTCGGGCCGATGGCACACCTTTTCCCATTCAGATTTCATTGGGCGAGGTCAAAGACATTGAGAGCTTGAGCTTTGCCTGCATCGTGCGCGACATGACCGACGAACGCGCAGCGCAAGAGTCTTCCGAGTTGTACGAACGCGCACTGGCCAGCAGCCACAACGGGGTGTTTGTGATCAACGCCAAGTTGCACAACCAACCGGTGGTGTTCATCAACGAAGCGTTTCAAAAAGTGTTTGGTCTCTTGCCGCACCAGGTGTTGGGACGAAATTTTGAAGACGCGATTGTGGGCCACGACACCGATGAAGGCCTGCAAGCTTTGGCGGCAGCTATTCGTGAGCAGCGCAACACCAGTGTGAATCTGCAGCTCAAACTCGAGGATGGGCGTGAGCTGTATGCCAAGGTCACGCTGTCTTTGGTGATGTCCCCCAACCAAGACTTGACGCATTTTGTGGGCATCATCTCTGATGTCACGGCGCACATTCAAGCCGAGCAAGCCATTGCCCAACGCAGCGCCCAGTTGGACACCATCTTCAGCCTCAGCCCCGATGGTTTTGTGTTGTTTGACGAATGCGAACACCTGATGTTCGCCAACCCGGCGTTTGAGCGCATGACCGGACGCAGCTGGAAAAGCGTGGACGACCCCATGACCTTGGAGTCGTTTGAATCGGAGCTGGGGCGCTTGTGTCACCACGACCACCCCATGGGCTTGATCGCGCAATGGGGGGAAGATGGCGACCCCAGCCATTCACGCCTGCAGTTGGCCAGGCCGCAACACCGCGTGGTGCGCGGCGAGTTGCGCCGAAACCTGGTGGGGCGCGGCGAAACCATTTTGTACTTCCGCGACATCACCCATGAAGATGAGGTGGACCGCATGAAAAGCGAGTTCCTGGCCTCAGCCGCGCATGAGCTGCGCACACCGATGGTCAGCATCTTTGGCTTCACCGAGTTGCTGCTGCGGCGTAAATACAAAGAAGACCGCCAAGCCGACATGCTCGAAACCATTCACCGGCAATCAGGTTTGCTGGTGAAGATGATCAACGAGCTGCTAGACCTGGCACGCATTGAATCACGCCGCGGCATGGACCTGTTGATTCAAGCCCACCCCTTGCGCGACTTGGTGGACCACAGCGTCAAAGGCTTGATGCGCAAAGACACCGACCGGCAAGTGACCGTGCTTGAGGTGCCCGATGTGCAGTTGCTGATGGACCCTGAAAAAATGCAACTGGCCTTGAGCAACTTGCTGAGCAACGCCTTCAAATACTCACCCCAGGGTGGCGACGTCACCCTCAGTGCGCGCTTGATCTCCGACCAAGGCAAACGTATGGTGGTGCTGGAAGTGCAAGACCAAGGCATCGGCATGAAGCCCGACCAAGTGGCCCGAGCGTTCGAGCGTTTTTACCGCGCCGATGCCTCGGGCAACATCCCGGGCACCGGTCTAGGCCTGAGTTTGGTCAAGGAAATTGCCGAGCTGCACAACGGCCGCGCAGAGCTGGAAAGTGAAGCCGGCAAAGGCACCTTAGCCCGTCTTTATTTGCCAGTTGACGAGAGCAGCGTCTCGCTCACCCTGGTCGCTTAAACCTTGCACTTACGGATGCACGCTGTGCATCACGCCCACTTTCTGCGCTGCGATGTTCTAAGCTCAGAGGCTCAAGCCACGAACAGTGGCTGCGCGCCTGTCATCGTTCAACAAGAGGTCAACAAGAACTCAACATCAACTTGGTTGGACTGACGAACCCATGAAAAAACCCTGCCGAGGCAGGGTTGGGTGTGTGACAGCAAGAACTCAGTGGGTGATGCGGTCTGCGCCGCGCAACACGGCAGCCAAGTCTTCGATCTTGTCAAAGGGCACAGGCTTGTGGAACACCTCCACGTCGGGCGGTAGGCCGCCTCGGTCGGTGATGTCGTCTTGGCTCAAGGCCGTGATGACCACCAGTTTGTTGACCTGGAAGTTCGCATCGGGCTTGCGCAGTGAGCGCACCAAGGCAAAACCATCCATGCCAGGCATGTTGAGGTCGGTGATGACCATGTCGGGTTGCAGCTGACCGATTTTGACCAAACCATCAAAACCGTTGTCCGCCACGATGAACTCCACCGGGAACTTCCAGCCGTCCACCATCAGGCTGAAAAGCTGCATGAGGTCGGGGTCGTCCTCAACCAAGAGAATGCGGACCATGCCGTTGGACGCGGGCACGGCCACCGCGTTCTTATCGTTGAAGACGGCGGCGCGTTCATGCATGAGCTTGTCGACTGCACTGCGTGAAATTCGGCGGTGACCGCCGGCGGTGCGCCAAGCAGGCAACACCCCCGACTCCACCCAGAGTTGAACAGTACGGACAGCCACCCCCAGCAATTCGCCGGCCTCCCGGGTGGTCATCAACTCATCATTGGCTTTGATCTTGCGCATAGGTTCCGGACAAGGGTTTGATGTTTTTAGCCATTTTATTTCTTAGAGTGCTATTTGAAACGCCGATCTGATAGATTTTGTCATTACACTTCAAGAGACCACATCCCCTAGGCGGGCTGGAAACCACAGGGTGATCTCGGTGCCCTTGCCTAACTCACTCACCAGCTGCACATGGCCGTCTTGCAGCTCGGTAATTTCCTTCACCAGACTCATCCCCAAACCAGTGCCGGGAATGACACCTGTGGGATGGGCCCGGTAAAACTTCTCGAACACGCGCTCCATCTCAGAGGCGCTCATGCCCAAACCATGGTCACGCACCCGGATGCCAGCCCACAAGCGATCAGCAAGCGATTTGGTGACGGTCTCCATCTCTATATCGCCACCTTGGGGCGAATATTTAAAGGCATTTGACAAAACATTCACCAAAGCTTGTCGGGTCTTGTCTGGGTCTACCCACACCGAGACATCGGTGTGCACCGAGCCGAGCTTGACCACACGGGCGTCATCGGGCACAGACCAATCTGAAAGCGCATGCTCAACCAGATGAGCCAGGGTGCAACGCTGGCGATTGAAGTCCACACCACGGCGGGCCTCAATGCGCGAGAGGTCGAGCAGCTCATTGATGAGGGTCACCAGTTGGCCGGCCTGACGGTGAATGATGCCCAGCAGGTCTTGTTGCTTGGCTGCCGAGAGTTGGCGCTTGATGAGCAGCTCGGCATACCCGAAGACACTGGCCAAGGGGGTGCGAATTTCATGGGCAGCCACCGACAGAAACTCATGCCGACGACGGTCCAGCTCTTCAGCCACCGTCACATCACGCCCATACATCACCACCTGGCCATCGGACAAGCGTTTGGCTTTGATCTGCACCACCTGGGCGTGCGGCTGGGTGAGCTTGAAGGTGCTCCAGGTGTTGCGCTCTTGGTGGGTCAAGACCTGTTGAAACAGGCGCAGCAAAGGGCGACGTCGAGGCTCATGCGCAGGCAATCGAGCCTGCATGTGCTCATCCAGATCCGCCAGGTTTTGCGGGTTGTCGCTGGGCATGCCCAGCAAGCTGCACATCAAGGGGTTGATGTAGCTGAGCTGGCCATCGGTGTCGAGCACCAAGCAGCCCAACTCACTCAAAGCCATGAGCTCTGCCCAAGCGGGTTGGGACAGACTGGATGGTGAGGTGCTGGGGCGACGGCGAGATGATGGTGGCATAGGGCTTGTAAATTCAGGCATGATTTCAACACAGCACCAACCTACTAAAAGCACGAGATGACCCGTCTTCAAAGTTCCACAAAGCCGCTCAAGCGCCCTGCCCGCTCACCCCAGCCGCTCAAAGGCGTGCGCATTTTGAGCCTGAGTTTGAACCTGCCTGGCCCGGGCGCACTGATGCGTTGTGCAGCCATGGGGGCGACCTGCACCAAGCTTGAGCCACCTGCAGGCGACCCGATGAAGAGCTACCAGCCCGGGGCCTACGACACCATGCACCAGGGCGTGAAGGTCAAAACCCTGGACCTCAAAACCGCGGCGGGCTTGAAGCAGTTAGACACCCAACTCGCCCGCAGCGATGTGCTGTTGACCTCCTTCAGACCCTCAGCTTTGAAGAAGCTGGGCTTGGGCTGGCGTGAGCTGCACCAACGTCATCCGCACCTGAACCTGGTGAAAATTGTGGGCGCGCCCGGTGAGGCCGCTGAGATTCCGGGGCACGACCTGACCTACCAGGCCGAACAAGATTTGGTGACCGGCATGAACCTGCCCCCCAGCCTGTTGGCCGACATGGGTGGCGCGCTGATGGCCAGCGAAGCGGTCTTGCAAGCGGTCTTGCTGCAAGCACTGAAACACAAAACTGGCAAGGCTAAAGCGTCCAGCGGTGTGCAGTTGGAAGTGGCTTTGAGTGAAGCCGCGCGCTGGCTGGCTTTTCCCCGCGCCTGGGGCTTGACGCAGCCCAAAGGCGCGGTGGGTGGTGCGCACGCGGGCTACCAGGTCTACCCCTGCAAAAACGGGCGTGTGGCGGTGGCCGCGCTCGAGCCGCATTTTGCACAGCGCCTATGCCAGGCCAGTGGCCTGGACAAGAGCGACCTGCGCACCATGATGTCGCCCAAAACCCGCGAGCACATCGCGGCATGGATGGCAGGCCAAACCCGTGTGCAATTGGAGAAGTTGGCCACCCAACTCGATTTGCCGCTGATGACCTTGCCGGTTTAACAACCGACACCCCACATCAAGTCTTTTTGAACGGTTTTTTCAGGCCTGGTTTGGCCGCACCCGTCACGCGCGGTGGCAAACCGGTGTGCTGGGTCAACAGCTTGCCGCGTTGCGGTGAAGCTGGTGCCGCCTTGGTGCTGTTCTTGCGGCGCGCACTGGTGTAGGTGCCGTCCGTCAAAGGCTGAAAGGTCGGAATCAGGTGGTGCTTGCCGTTGCCGATCAAATCCGCGCGCCCCATGCCCTTGAGGGTTTCGCGCAAAAGCGGCCAGTTGTTGGGGTCGTGGTAGCGCAAAAAAGCTTTGTGCAAACGGCGACGTTTTTCACCGCGCACGATGTCCACCTTCTCGCTGCGGTCATCGCGGTGGATGCCCTTGAGGGTGTTGAGCGAGGTGTGGTACATGGCCGTGGCCGTGGCCATGGGGCTGGGGTAGAAGGTCTGCACCTGGTCGGCACGAAAACCATTTTTCTTCAGCCACAAGGCCAAATTCATCATGTCTTCATCTGAGGTGCCCGGGTGGGCTGCGATGAAGTACGGAATCAAGAACTGCTTCTTGCCTGCCTCGGCGGAAAAGCGGTCAAACATTTGTTTGAACTTGTCGTAGCTGCCAATGCCCGGCTTCATCATTTTGGACAGCGGGCCGCCTTCGGTGTGCTCTGGCGCGATCTTGAGGTAGCCGCCCACATGGTGCTGCACCAACTCTTTGACGTACTCGGGCGACTGCACCGCCAGGTCGTAACGCAGGCCTGAGCCGATCAAAATTTTCTTGATGCCCTTCAAACCCCGCGCACGTCGGTACATCTTGATGAGCGGGTCGTGGCTGGTGTTCAAATTGGGGCAAATACCCGGGTACACACAGCTGGGCTTGCGGCAAGCGGCTTCAATCTCGGGCGTTTTGCACCCAATGCGGTACATGTTGGCCGTGGGTCCACCCAGGTCAGAGATGACGCCGGTGAAGCCCTTGACCTTGTCGCGGATGTCTTCAATCTCTTGAATCACCGAGTCTTCCGAGCGGCTTTGGATGATGCGGCCTTCGTGCTCGGTGATCGAGCAGAAGGTGCAGCCCCCGAAACAGCCACGCATGATGTTGACCGAGAAACGGATCATTTCCCAAGCGGGAATTTTGGTCACACCGTCGTGACCTCCTTGATCGTCCGCATAAGCTGGGTGCGGGCTGCGCGCATAAGGCAGGCCAAACACATGGTCCATCTCGTTGGTGGTGAGCGGGATGGGTGGCGGGTTGATCCACACATCGCGCGCGGTCACACCTTCGCCGTGGGCTTGCACCAGCGCTCGGGCGTTACCAGGGTTGGTCTCCAGGTGCAACACACGGTTGGCGTGCGCGTACAAAATTTGGTCGGACTTGACCTGCTCGTAACTGGGCAGGCGAATGACGGTGCGTTCGCGCGGCGGGCGTTTGCTTTTGCTGCTTTGCGCAGCATGCGGCACAAAGGTCAAAGGCGCAATGGCGGGTAAAACGCTGTTATCGGCTTTAGAAGCCGCCACAGCTGAAGTGCTTGCTACAACTTCGGGAGCATCGTCTTTGGAACAAGTGGCACCTTGGGCCTGGGCTTGCTCGGCCGTGGTCAGGTAGGGGTTGATGTGCGACTCCACCGGACCGGGCTTGTCGATGGTGGTCGAGTCAATCTCAAACCAGCCCTGGCCGGTGGGATCGTCGGTGCGGCGCACAAAGGCTGTGCCGCGCACATCGGTGATGCTCAGCACCGGCTCTTTGGCGGCCAGGCGGTGGGCAATTTCCACAATCGCACGCTCGGCGTTGCCATACAGCAGCAGGTCACATTTCGCGTCCACCACCACCGAGCGGCGCACCTTGTCTGACCAGTAGTCGTAATGCGCGATGCGACGCAGCGAGCCTTCGATGCCGCCCAACACAATGGGCACATCGTTGTACGCCTCGCGGCAACGCTGGCTGTACACAATCGCCGCGCGGTCGGGGCGCTTGCCGCCCACATCGCCCGGGGTGTAGGCGTCGTCGGTGCGAATTTTGCGGTCCGCGGTGTAGCGGTTGATCATGGAGTCCATGTTCCCCGCGGTCACACCCCAGAACAAATTGGGCTTGCCCAAAGCCTTGAAAGGTTCGGCGCTTTGCCAATCAGGCTGGGCGATGATGCCCACCCGAAAGCCCTGGGCCTCAAGCATGCGGCCAATCACGGCCATGCCAAAGCTGGGGTGGTCCACATAGGCGTCGCCGGTGACGATGATCACATCGCAGCTGTCCCAGCCGAGCTGGTTCATTTCTTCGCGGCTCATCGGCAAAAACGGAGCCGTGCCAAAGCGCGCGGCCCAGTACTTGCGGTAACTGGTCAGCGGCTTGGCGGCGCGCGCAAAGAAAGAAACGTCAACAGGTGCGTTCATGGCGATATGGGGATAACCCTAGAGTGTAAGGTTTTATGCGGCCTCGCGTTGAGACAAGCCCATGGGCGCTTGGGGCCAAGGGATAATCAGTGGATGTCCACGCACCCCACTGACGCTCCAGCCTCCGTTGAGCCCGCAGCCACCGCCCGCCCAGCCTCCTTGTCTGACCTGTTTTGGTCTTTCACCTGGCTGGCCCTGCAAGGCTTTGGTGGCGTTCTGGCGGTGGTGCAACGGGAGTTGGTGGACAAGAAGAAATGGATGACCCTCGATGAGTTCGTCGAGGAGTGGGCAGCGGCCCAGACCATGCCTGGCCCCAATGTGGTCAACCTGTGCATCATGATTGGCGAGCGTTATTTCGGCTGGCGTGGCGCGGTGGTCGCCCTGGCCGGCATCTTGGCCATGCCCATGGTCGTGGTGCTGCTGATTGCCACCATGTATGCCCAGGTGGCCAGCTACCCGGCGGTGCAAGGCGCACTGCGTGGCATGGGTGCTGTGGCGGCCGGACTGATTGCCGCGGTGGGCATCAAGATGTTCCCGGCGCTGAAAAAAAATGTCTTGGGCTTGCCCGCTTGCCTGGCCTTGGCCGTGCTGTGTTTTGTGGGGGTGGCCTGGTTGCGCTGGCCGCTGATTTTTGCGCTGCCTGGCTTGGGGCTGATTGGCTGCACCCTGGCATATCGCCGTCTTTCGGATTAAGCCATGGACACCTTGACCTTAACCCTGACCTGGCAAGACTGGCTGCACCTGTTCACCCATTACGCCACCTTGTCGCTGCTGGCCGTGGGTGGGGCCATCACCACCGCCCCTGACATGCACCGCTTTCTGGTGGACCAACAGCACTGGTTGACCGACAGCCAGTTCAACTCATCGATCGCGATTGCCCAAGCCGCACCTGGCCCCAATGTGCTGTTCATTGCCTTGATGGGCTTTAACGTGGGTCTGAATGCCGGTGGCATAGGCACAGCCTTGTGGGGGGTGTTGCTATCCATGACCGGCATCATGCTGCCCTGCTCTTTGCTGACGTTTTTCGCCGCACGTTGGGGGCGCGCTAACAATGGTTGGCGTTCGGTCCGTGCCTTCAAACAAGGCATGGCACCCATCGTGATTGCGCTGTTGGTGGCCACCGGTTGGCTGCTGGGCAGCACCCACCACAACCTCGCAACCGACTGGCCCTTGTGGCTCACCACCTTGGCCGCCACCTTGCTGGTATGGCGGACCAAGCTGCATTTGCTGTGGCTGTTGGGAACAGGTGCCGCGCTGGGTGCCCTGGGCTGGATCTGAATGCGCATCAACCTGATCGGCGCAGGTAGGTTGGGTCAGACACTGGGACGCTTGCTGTCCCAGCATCACACCCTGGGCGAGGTGCTCACGCGCAGCACCGGCAGTGCCCAAGCTGCTGTGGATTTCATCGGCCAGGGCCAACCGGTGAGCAATTTGCAAGACATGCAAGATGCTGATGTGTGGCTGTTGGCCGTGCCTGACCGCCACATTGCCGACGTGGCTAAGGCTTTGTCGGAACGCCCCGGCTTGCGGCCCAGCGTGGTGGTTCATGGCAGTGGGGCATACACCAGCGAACTGCTGGCACCTTTGCAAGCCCAAGGCTGGCTGACCGCCAGCGCGCACTGTTTGCTGAGCTTTGCGCAGCCCGAGTTGGCCGTGACGCAGTTCAAGGGCGTGGTGTGTGCAATAGAAGGCGATGCCAAGGCCCTGGCGATCTTGACACCCTTGATGACCGACGTGGGTGCACAGTGTTTTGAGATCGACGCGCAACACAAACTCAGCTACCACGCCGCAGCGGTGTGGGCCACCAACTTTTTGCCCGTGCTGCAGCACACCGCGGAACAGCTTTGGCAAGGGGTCGGAATGCCCGAACCCATGGTTCAACAATTGCGCACCCAGCTGCTCAGCTTGGCTGTCAACAACGTGCTGACGCTGGGACCCCAAGGCGCTTTGACCGGGCCAGCATCGCGGGGCGACAGCACGTTGGTGCAAGCGCAAGGCCATGCATTGACGACCTCAGACCCTTTGGTGGGCACAGCCTACCTGGCCTTGAGCGAGCTTGCCGCCAAGATGGCGGGGCAATCTATCCGCTGAAGTTTTTTCAGGCGCTGGCCTGGGGTTGACTAACTTTGGGGTGGCTGCTCAGCACTTGCAAGGCTGTGGGGAAATTGAAGTTCTCAATCTCTTTGCCCAGCTCGCTGAGTAAGTCCTCTGGCCAGTCTTGGGCCAACTGGGGCCTGAGCGTGCGCCAAAGTTCCTCGGCCTGCGGGTCGTCCTCAGCCAGCAAGTCTTGGAGCTGTTGAACCAAGCCATCAAGCCCTTGAGCATCTTGCGATTCAAGCGATACATCAGCCAGCCCTGGCTGGGCGGGTTGAAGACCACGGATGTGCCGCACCGCCTCGGTCATGGCGGTGGCGAGTTCAGGCATCAGGTCAGGCAGATTGGCGTGTTGCTCGACATCGCGCGCTGCAGCTTCCACTTGGGCTGAAAGGGCGCAAAGCAAGACCGCACCTAAGCTACCCGCTATGCCTTTGAGAGCGTGCGCAGTTTGCTCCACCACCGACAGACGCCCCTGCTCATAGGCGGCTTTGATGACTTCAGCGTCCTGCCCGTGCAACTCGGTGAACTTGGCCAGCATGCGCTCGTAGGTATTGGCGTCACCCCCGAAGTAACGCAGCCCCACCTCGCGTTGAATGGCGGGCAAGCTGCTGGTCAAGGGTTTGGCTGTGGTGACATTACCGCTTGAATGACCCATGTCTACCGTGCTGACCGCAGGCATCCAGCGGGCCAAAGCGGCATACAGAAAATACGGATCCACCGGCTTGGTGATGTGGTCGTTCATGCCGGCTTCGGTGCAACGCTTGCGGTCTTCTTCAAAGGCATTGGCGGTCATGGCCAGCACCGGCACCGAGCGGCCATAAGGCAGCTCGCGGATGAGCCGCGTGGCGGTCAAACCATCCATCACCGGCATTTGCATGTCCATCAAAATCAGGTCGTAAGAGGTGTGACGCACCATCTCCACAGCCTGCTCGCCATGCATGGCGATTTCGACCTTCAGGCCTTTGTTGCGCAGCAACTGCGCAGCCACTTCCTGGTTGATCTCGTTGTCTTCGACCAGCAGCACGCGGCCATCGCGCGACGGCAGCGGCGAGTGATGGGTCTGTGCACTCTCGAGGCTACCCTGCTGCACCTGGCACTCCAGCCAAAAGGTGCTGCCGCGTTGAGGTTCGCTGCGCACCCCCACCTCGCCGCCCATCAAGTGGGCCAAACGTCGGCAAATGGCCAAGCCCAAACCCGTACCACCGTATTTGCGCGTGGTGGACGACTCCGCCTGCTCAAACGGCGAGAAGATGCGCTCGGTTTGTTCAAGCGTCATGCCTATGCCCGGGTCTTGCACCTCAAAACGAAGCTGCAAGCCAGCATCGCTTTGTGATAACAAGCGCGCCCTGAGCACGATGGTGCCTTGGTCGGTGAACTTGACCGCGTTGCTCAAAAAGTTGATGAGCACCTGGCCGATGCGCAGCGCGTCGCCGCGCAGTGGCATGGCCTTGAGCTCCGCAGGAATGTCGACCACCAGCCCTAAGCGCTTGCTTTGCGCGCGCTCGGACATCATGCTTCGCACCTGGTCGGTCACAGCCCCGGCAGTGAAGTTGGTGGCCTCCAACTCGAAATGACCCGACTCGATTTTGGACAGGTCCAGGATGTCGTTGAGCACGCCCAGCAAGTGCTTGGCCGAGGTGGAAATTTTGCTCAGCTTGTCGGTGTAGCGCGGGTCTTCAATTTGCAATTGCAGCAGGTGCGTCAGACCGATGATGGCGTTCATCGGCGTGCGGATTTCATGGCTCATGTTGGCCAGAAATGTGGACTTGGACGCATTGGCCTGCTCGGCCATGTTCTTGGCGTCTTCGAGCTCGCGGGTGCGCGCCCTCACCTCTTCTTCAAGGTTCAGGCGGTAGCTTTGCAGGGTGCGTTCAACGAGTTTGCGCTCGGTGATGTCACGCGCAATTTTCGAGGCCAGCACAATGTTGTCGCTGGCATCGCGCACCGGGGAGATGGTGACGGAGACTTCGACCGGACTGCCGTCCTTGCGCAGACGAACCGTCTCGAAATGGTCGACTTTTTCGCCGCGGGCGATTTTTTGAAGAATCAGGGGTTCTTCCTGCAGCCGATCGGGCGGGAAGATGGTGGCCATGGGCCGACCGATCATCTCCTGGGCGGTGTAGCCGAAGATGCGTTGGGCGCCGGAGTTCCAGCTGGTGATGATGCCATCGAGCGTCTTGCTGATGATCGCGTCGTCGGACGACTCGATGATGGCTTCAAAAAAACGGGCTTTCTCAGCCAGCGCCAGTTGCTCTTGCGCGAGGGGTTCCGGCGTGTCGGGCAACTGAGGCTCTGGCATGGAAAGTCAGGTCAACCGCCTTTTTTAGAGCGCTTGCCGGGGTTTTTCTTGCTGCGTGTGGCCACACCACGTTCCAGGCTCACGCGCTGGCCGCGGCCGCCGGTGGGCAGGCTCATACCAGGCAGTGGCTTGGGAGCGGGGGTACGTTGACGGTCGGCTTCGGTGATGATTTTGTTACCCATCTTGGAGTTCCTTGAAAAATAAACGGAAACCGAATTAGGCCATAAATGAGAGCCGACTTCCCTCACCCACAGGCACCTGATGGACTTTAAACAAGAGACCGGCGCTTGAAAAACCGGAACAACTGTCGATACATGGGCTAAATACTTTCCTTTTTCTCCTAAATGCCTGCAAAATAAAACCCAACCCGGAGTGAAGTCATGTTGGCCCCATCTTTGAACCGTCGCCTCGTCCCCCTGCTGTGTTGGCTGATGGGCCTCAGTGCGGCCCTGACTGCGTGCCTGTCGCATGCGTCTGAGGCAGATTCTCAAGGCGTGCTGGCTCAGCGTTTCAGCTGGCAAAGCCCGCTGAACCTGACCGAGGGTTACCTGGCCGGTAAAAGCTGGGCGCAGGGTTTGCGGCTGGTGGGCAACAGCCAGGGCTTGAACAGCACCGAGTTGGCTTACAGCAACCCGGGCCTCAAACTCCCGACCAACAACGGCAGCGCCTACCTGGGCTTGGGCTTGGGTTATAGCTTGATGCCCGCCAACCGGCTGGACTTCTTTGCCGGGGTGGGTTTGTCAGTGGGCAGCTCGGTTGGGACGACGCTGGGCGTGCCCTCCCTCAACACCCAAGGTGGCAACGCTTACGAGCTGAGCACCCAACGCGGCTTGCGTGAGATGTTCGGCGGCATGACGCTGATGCCCAGCGCCTCCATCGGCCTGGTGTACCGCTACTGAAAACGTAGCAACTTAAGCCAGAAACGCCTGGCCTAAGCGGGCTAAACCCTCTTTGATCTTGTCCACATCGGCGGTGGCAAAGCTCAAACGCAAAGTGGCTGGATCGGGGTTGGTGGCGTAAAAAGGTGCGCCCGGCACAAAGGCTACGCCCTTGTCAATCGCGCGCTTGGCCAACTCAGCTGCGTCTTGCATCTGGCCGCGCGCACCGGTCAATCTGGCCCACACAAACAAGCCGCCACCTGGCTGGGTGAATTCAATGCCATCGCCCAACTCAGCGCGCAAGGTCTCGCACATGGTTTGGGCGCGTTGGGCATAGACCTCACGCACATGGGCCAAAGTGGCAGGCATGCGGCCAGCCTTGAGGTAATGCGCCGCGGTGGCCTGGGCAAAGGTGCTGGTGTGCGCGTCGCTGAATTGTTTGCACATGGTGGCTTTGGCCAACAACTCGGGCGGGGCGATCATCCAGCCCACGCGCAAGCCGGGGCTGAGCACCTTGCTGAGCGACCCGCAATGAATCAACAAATCACGGCTGCCTGGCACTTGCGCGCTCAACGCCAAGAGGCTGGGTGGCGGGGCTTCACCAAAATACAAATCGCCATAGGGGTCGTCTTCCACCACCGGGATCTGGTGTTGCTTGGAGAGCTCGAGCACCCGCAAGCGGCGCTCCAAGCTCAAGGTGGCGCCACTGGGGTTGCCAAAGGTGGGAATGAGGTACACGAACTTAGGCTTGTGCTCGGCCATGAGCGCGGCCAATGCGTCGGTGTTCACGCCGTGCTCATCCACCGGTGCGGTGATGATCTGCGCGCCATACAAACGGAAGCACTGGATGGTGGCGAGGAAGGTCGGGCCTTCAACAATCACTTTGTCGCCCGGGGAAATCAGAGTTTTGCCAATGAGGTCCAGCGCCTGTTGGCTGCCGGTGGTGACGATCAAACCCTCAGGCGCGACCTGCACGTCAGGCTCGTTTTTGGTGGCCATGAAGTGGGCAATTTGCTCCCGCAGAGGTCCATAGCCCTCGGTGGCACCGTACTGCAAGGCGGCACCCGGTTCTTCACGCAAAGCAGCTTCGCTGGCAAGCTGGATGCCTTTCACGTCAAACATGGCGCTGTCTGGAAAGCCCCCGGCAAAAGAAATGATGCCGGGTTTGCCCAGGAGCTTGAACAGCTCACGGATGGCAGAGGTTTCGACGTTGTTGAGGCGGTCAGCGAATTGCATGGTGGGAAGCGAGGTGAGAACGGGGTGAGGAATCAACGCAAAGGCAGAAGCTTACCCTCAGACTGGGCTGGGGGACGAACCTTGAAAACATGGGCCAGGGTGGGCGCGATGTCAGCCACCTGCACCGCAGCGTCAACCTGGGTCGGTTTGAACCAGGCTGGGCCATAGGCCAAGATGGGCACATGGGTGTCGTACGTGTAGGGCGAGCCGTGGGTGGTACCGGTGTTGCCCGTTGAAAACATCCAACCATCACGCACCGCGTACTGCACCTCGCCCGAGACCTCGGGGTGCCAAGACTTGCGCATGGCGGCAAACAAAGGCTCTTGCGCGCGCGAGGTGCCCATCAAATCTTGTGCGGAGTAGGCTGCAGCAATGCCGGGCTCTTTCAGCAAGGTTTGCGCGACCAACTGCGCCATGGCCTGAGCATCTTGTTGCTTGTCTTTGATCAGGCTGCGGTTGAGCAAAATGCCTGAGCCGCTGAAACCATGCACCCACTTGCCCTCGCCAAACTTGGCTTGCACAGCGGTGTTGATGCGCTCTAAAAACTTGCGCGGGTCAATGCGGCCCGAAGGCTTGCCTAACTGCGCCAAATGCTCAGGCGTGGGCATGAAGCCGTGGTCGGCGGTGAGCACGGCCACATAGTTGCCCGCACCTACCTTGGCATCCAGGTGCTTGAAAAAGCCCTCGAGCATGCGGTCGAGTTGCAAGAAGTGGTCGTGCGACAAACGCGATTCAGCGCCATAGGCGTGGTTCACATAGTCGTGCCCGGAAAGGCTCACCGACAAGACATCGGGCGCATCATCCGCACCCAATTGCTCACCCTCCAAAGCCGCTTTGGCAAAGGCCAGGGTCATCTCGTCCACATAGGGGCTGGGCAAGAGTGAGGTGTAAAACTTGGCGTTGGGCTTGTTGGCGGCATCGCTGAAAGTTTTGGGCAGCGCACCACCGGGCGCATACCAAGCTTGGCCGTCGGGCAATGACCGGCTGTAAGCAGCCTCAGGCAAGAGGGGTTGCCAGACCCGGTTGAAATAGGTGTCGGCCAACTTGCTTTGGTTGAACGCATTCACCCAGCCCGGGTGCTGCGGCATGTAGTGGGTGGTGCTGGCAAATTCACCGCTGCCACCCATGTACATGTAGGCCGTGCCAAGCTTGCCTGCCGGCAAAATCGCGCCGCGGTCTTTGCCAGAAACCGCAATCACTTTGGAGCGTGCATCCAAGCCTTTGAACACATCACCCAACATCTCGGCACGCAAATTCTTCGGGCTGGTGCCGTCCAGTGGCTTGGTGGCGTTGCCTATGTAGGTGGCACTGGTGTCACTGGTGCAATAGACCTCCGCGCCTGTTTGTGGGTCGCGCCAGGTGTTGCCAATGATGCCGCTGCGGTGCGAATAAGCCCCACTGAGCATGGCCGCATGGCCAGCCGCGGTGACGGTGAAAGCGTGGCCGTAATGCGCGTTGGTGTAGGTGGTGCCTTGCTTGAAAAACCGCGCAAAGCCGTCGGCACCCAATTGGTCGCGGTAGTCCATCACTTGGCGTTGCGGCAAGCCATCCACCACCAGCAAGACCAGCAATTTGGGGCGTGGTGCCTCGGCAGTGTTTGTGGTGCTGCATGCACTGAGCAAGGCCATGCTGGCCAGGGCTGAGCCCCCAGCAAGCAAGACCAGACGGCGCTTCAAACGGCCGCCGTTTTTGACAGACCAAGAACCGATGAGGTTTTGAAAAAGGTGCTTCATGGGTGAGAGCTTAAATCGTTAGACTCGCAAAAGATGAAAACCCAGCAAATTGAGACATTTTTTTCCACGCTCCAGGCGGCCAACCCCATGCCGGTCACCGAGCTTGAATACACCTCGGTGTTCGAACTGCTGACCGCCGTCTTGCTGTCCGCCCAGGCCACCGATGTGAGCGTGAACAAGGCCACCCGCCGATTATTCCCTGTGGCCAACACCCCGCAAAAAATCCTGGGTCTTGGCTTGGCAAAGCTCGAGAGTTACATCCAGACCATTGGCCTGTACCGCTCCAAGGCCAAGCATTTGATGCAGACCTGTGAGATCTTGATGCGTGACCACGGCGGCAAAGTGCCACGCCAGCGCGAGGCCCTGGAAGCTCTGCCAGGTGTGGGCCGCAAGACAGCGAACGTGGTGTTGAACTCAGCCTTCGGTGAAGCCACCATGGCGGTGGACACCCATATTTTTCGCTTGGGCAACCGAACCGGCCTGGCGCCTGGCAAAAACCCGCTGGAGGTAGAACTCAAACTACTCAAGCGTGTGCCATCGGCTTACCTGGTGGACGCGCACCACTGGCTGATCTTGCATGGCCGCTACGTCTGCACCGCCCGTAGCCCGCAATGCTGGCGCTGCACCGTCGCATCCTGCTGCGACTTCAAAGACAAAACACCCGCCCCGTGATTTAAAGCGTTTGGGATGAAAGGTTTCGGGGTAGGGCCACCCACTGCCCCGCCACGCTGTGCACGCTGATGCGTTGGTCAAACACGTGGCACAAGGCTTCGTGCGTCTTCGGGACGCTTGCGGCACCTTGGTGCGTGACTTGTCCGGCTTTCATGAGGATGAGTTCGTCTGACTGCAAAGCCATGGAAATCTCATGCAATACGCTCACCACGGTTTTGCCTGCAGACACCAACTCACGCATCAACACCAACCAATCGGCCTGGTTGGGTGGATCGAGGTTAGCCAAAGGCTCATCCATCAACAAGACTTGCGCATCCACCGCCAACAACCGCGCCAGCAACACACGTTGACGCTCACCGCCTGAGAGTTGATTCAAAGGACGATCACACCAAGCCCAGGCTTGTGTGGCTTGCAAGGCTGCCTCAACCTTTTCGCGGTCCTGGTCCGAAGGGCCTGCTAACCAAGCCTGGTGCGGTAATCGGCCGAGCATCACCACATCGGCCACCCGCAGGTCGTCGGTGCTTTGGTTCTGCCCCATCCAAGCGAGTTGTTGCGCGCGTAGACGTGTAGGCATGGAGGCCATGTCTTGGCCCAATAGCGTGACCTGACCATGATCATGCTTGTCCTCAGACAAGCCAGCCAAGACCTTGAGCAGGGTCGATTTACCTGCGCCGTTAGGCCCCACCACGCTGACCCACCGCCCAGCAGTGATGCTGAGTTCAGGCACCTGCAAAATGGTTTTTCCGTTGCGACGAACCAAGATGTCTCTGGCTTGCAAGGCGTACGTCATGAGCCAGACCCCTCGCGCATTTGACGCTGCATGAGGTGCAGCAAATAGCCGCCCCCCAAGACAGCGGTCACCACTCCTACCGGCAACTCCTGAGGGGCTAACAACCAGCGCGCGCCCACATCTGCCCACATCAAGAGCACGCCCCCCATCAAGGTAGAGAGCAACAACAATCGGGCATGCAAACCGGGCATCCAAGCGCGCACCATGTGGGGCGCAGCCAAGCCCACAAACGCCACCAGGCCGGTTTGCGCCACGGCAGTCGCGGTGGCCAAGGCCATCACTGCAATCAACACCCAACGAAGCTGTTGCAAGGGCAAGCCCAGGCTGGCTGCAGTGGCCTCTCCCAAACTCAGGCCGTCCAACACGCGGCTGAGCATCATCGCCACCAACAACAAGGGCAAGCCCATGGCCGCCATCACCATGCATGACGTCCACCCCACCAAGGCCGTGCTGCCCAACATGAAAGCCTGCAGGGTTTGCTGCACCGAGGGTTGCAAGAGCATCAACAAAGAACTCAAGGCACCCAGCACCACCCCAACCACAACACCTGAGAGCAAAAGGCGCAAGCTGTGCTGTACGCCGCGCGCCATGCTCAGGGTCAGCAACACCGCGGCCATCGCACCCACAAACGCAGCACCGGTTAAGCCCAAGGTTTTCAGCAACTCAGCGGTCAGGTCCCAGGCTGGAAAGAAAGCCAACAAGCTCAAGGCCAAGGCCAGACCTAACGAAGCGCCCGAGGCGCTGCCCAACAGGTAAGGGTCGGCCAAGGGGTTGCGAAACAAGCCTTGCGCAACAGCACCGGCCAAGCCCAGCAAAGCACCGGCCAGCCAAGCGCCCAAGGAGCGAGGCACGCGGATGTCCCACACAATTTGCCAGGCCACAGAGTCAGCGGGCCACAGCTCATCGGCCGACCAGCCGCTGCTGCCCACACTCGCGCCCAGCACCAAGCCCAGTACGCTGAGCAACACCAGCGTCACAACCAGCACAAGGGCGCGCTTGCTCATGCCAACTTGTCCTTGAGACACTGCGCCATGAGGCGTGCAGCCTCAGCCAAACGCGGACCGGGCCGCACCAGCACATCCGATTGCGCGGCGGTGAACGCACACACCTTGTTCTCACGGACGGCGCGCAACTGCGCCCAGCCGGGGCGTTGCTGCAATTGAACCAAATTGGTTTCGCTGAGGATGATCACATCCGGGTCCGCACGCACCACCATTTCAGGGTTGATTTTCGGAAACGACCCCAGCTGGCCTGGCACCACGTTATGGACGCCCAATTGGGTGAGCGTTTCACCGATGAACGACGATGCGCTGGCCGCATACGGGGCACTGTTCACTTCAAAGTAAACCTTAGATTTCGCTGGCAAGCCGTTCGCTGCGGCTTTGACGCCCGCTTGAAGTTCTTGCCACAAGCGCTGGCTGACAGGGCCACTGGGCTGTGCGTCTGTGCCCTGTGCTTCCAAACCCAGCAGACGCGCCGTGACAGCTATGAGCCGCTGAACATCGGCGTGTTGCTGCGTGTTGAGTGCAATCACCTTGATGCCCAAAGCCTCCAAGCGTGCAGCGGCTTTGGTGGTTGTGGACATCAACACCACATCGGGCTTGAGGGCCACCACCGCTTCAATGCTGGGGTCCATTCCGCCGCCCACTTTGGGCAAGGCTTTGACCGAATCCGGGTAATTGGCATACCGGTCCACACCCACCAAGCGTTGGCATTGACCCAGCGCACACACGGTTTCTGACAGCGAGGGCAAGAGTGTGACAATTCGAGCAGGCGGCACAGCCCATTCATGGGTGATGCCGCGATCGTCTTGCACGCGAATGCCCGCTTGCGCCCAACCTGTTGCGGCAGCCAGCAAACAAGATGCTATGAAATAAATAGCTTGCTTGCGCGTATTTTTAAGGCTGAACACAGCTTTAAGCATACAACTTGCCCCAAGCCATGATGATGCGGTGCAAAGCCTGCACGCCATCGGTCAAGGCCGCTGGCCCGGGCTGCAAAATGTCCGGTGACTTGACCTCAAAGAGCTGCTGGTGACGCACCGCAGGCACGTCTTGCCAACCAGCGCGAGCTGCAACTTTTTCAGGCCGAAACTTTTTACCACACCAAGAGCCGATGATGATGTCGGGCGCGCGCCGCACAATCTCAGCACCATCGGCAATGATGCGGTTCTTACCCAAGGACTCCTTGGCAAGCTCAGGGAACACATCGTCACCCCCGGCGAAGCCCACCAACTCAGACACCCACTGAATCGCGCTGATGTGCGGCAAATCCCACTCTTCAAAAAACACGCGTGGCCTGCGAGGCAAAGTGGCCGCTGTTTGTTGAATGTCCTCTAATTGCTTTTGCAACTGGGCGATGAGCGCCAGGCCTTTCTCAGCTTGCCCCACCATGGCGGCAACCTGGTACATCATGGCGAAGATTTCCGAGACGCTGCGCTGATTAAACACCGTGACCTGGATGCCATGACGAATCAAGGCGCTGGCAATGTCGGCTTGCAGGTCAGAAAAGCCAAACACGCAGTCGGGCTTGAGCGCCAAGATCTGGTCGATTTTGGCGGTTAAAAAAGCACTCACGCGAGGCTTCTCTTGCCGAGCCCGACGCGGCCGCACCGTGAAGCCCGAGATGCCCACAATGCGCGCCTCTTCCCCCAACATGTACAACCACTCGGTGGTTTCCTCGGTGAGGCAGACGATGCGTTGGGGCAGGAGGTTCATGACTTAGAAGTTGTAAGTAGCACTTATGAAGACAGACCTCGGGTCAGAAGGAAAGTAGTAATAACTCGGCGTAAGAGTCGCTCCGGGGGTTTGTACACTCGCAAAGCCACCGTAATTGCTATAGACCGAACCGGTGATGTTCTTGACCGTCAGTTTGGTCACGAGTTTGCCGTAGGCTCTGATCCAGAATAAGTCTGCCGTGGTGTAAGCAGGCATTTGCTCTTTACCACTGGCGGATTCTGGTGCAATGTCGTAGCTTTGCTTTGAGACATGCAAGACACTCAAGCCTGCCTTCGTTCGAGCATCGAGAGCTTGCGTCCAAGAAGCTGAATACACAGCCGCTGGCACAAGACCAATTGTTTGGCCTGCATAGTCGCCGTTCAAAAACTCAGCGCGTTGAAAACGCCCACCAATGGCCAAGCGACCACCAGAGGTTGAGGTGTACTGATAATTAGCAGACAAGTTGGTACGAAACACGTCGTCTGACAGATTTGAGTTGCGGAAGAAGTTCGGGTTATAACGTATTTCATCTTGCGTAACAGACTGACCAAATGCCATTGACAAAGCATGTTGATTGATAAGCTGCTCATAACCCATCTCATAAGCCCGGGTGTATTGGGGCTTAAGCTCCCCAGAAAACTCACGGTTACCCGATGGGCCAAAGCCCCAATACTCATCCGTATTGGCAAAGCGGTAAGAGTGATTCAAACGTGCAAACAATCGGGAGTTGGAACCCGATTTGTAGTTCACAGCAGCCTCATAAGCGTTGGCTTTGTATTGACCCTGGCTGAGCTGAGAACCGCTCTTCTTGTTGATATCTGAAGTATCGAAACTTTGAAACTCGCGGCGCATACCTGCGCTGAACTCGGTCTGAGAGTTGACGGGTAGCCGTGTGATTGCGTAAACCGATTGGTTCAACAGTTGTACAGATTGAAGGTCGGTCACGATTTGACCAACAAAACCATCGGCAACTTGATTATTTAAGATGACCTGCTGCGCGGCAGATCCGTGCAGTGAAGTACCAGATTGGTTAGCCTTAGAAAAATCATAACCAGCCACGAAACTACCACCTGATGTCAGAAGTTTTTTGAATTTTGGGGAAAAGGCAAGCACCTCGCCATCAAGGGTTGAACGTCCTGAGCCAGTCAAAAAACCCACTCCGAAAAAAGACCCAAATGAATCAGAAGTATCGTAGTATGGTTGCTTGAAATCACTGCTTTTCTTCGTCAATGAAACATCCAGATCCAGCGAACTCAAGTCGCCCAAATCTTTGAAGCCACCCAAACGCAAGGTCTGACTTTTGAGATTATTGTTGGATCCGACATTGTTAAATTTAGCGGCAACTTGATCACCCTGGCCAACCTGACCAAGCACGCCACCAGGAAAACCATTGCTCTGTTCGGCAGTCGCGAGTTCAGCAAAAACATAGCTGTGAGCATCTAGTGTCTTCTTCAAACGCCCTGTTAAGTTTTGGGCTCGAACTTGACTGTTTTCCCGCCAGCCATCTGACTTGGCGCTGCTCGCGGACAGGCCAAATGCCACATCATTAAATTGACGATCTAGTTGAAGGCTGCCTTGAATCGTTCCAAACGAGCCAACCGAAGTTTGAGCCATCGACTGGTCTTTTGAAGATTGGCGAGTGATGATGTTGATCACGCCACCAGTTGCACCAGCACCGTACTGAACGGAGGCACCACCTGTTGCAATTTCAATGCGCTCAACAGAGGACATATCGACTGCCCCCCAAGCGATTTCAGAAGAATCAATCGGGTTAAGTTTTCGCCCATCGATCAGTACCAATGTGTTTTGCGAAGCTGTGACACCAAAGCCGCCAAGGTCAACGGCGGCATTTAAATCGAGTTGCCCTGGGGCATTGCCTCGTACATTGATACCGGCGAGCATACGAAGTGCATCAGGGACTGAATTAACACCAGAATTTAAGATGTCCTGTTGGGTGATTACCTGCAAGGCCATAGGCGCATTGATGCGGTACTCTTCAAAACGTGAAGCCGTCACCACCGTCTCCTTCAACGTCGCCGTTTGGGCCAACACAGAAAAAGACGCGGACAGGGACACAGACGCAAGCAGGCTGCAGGCAGCCGCGCGCACGGGCGTAGAAACAAAGGTCATAAGAGTTAACAAGTGACTAAGCCCTCGCCGTCTTCCCCGACAGCGCATGGGCGTCTGGTGTCATGCAGGCATGGCACCGCCTTGTTGGCCGGTATCCGGGCTGGTGGATGCAACCTTCATCGCCTTCCCGGTGCTTGTTCAGGGCACCAGTGGCTGGGTGATGAAAGCGGAACCTAAGTTCGTCCACTTACCGTTGCGGGGGCAGCGCAGGTTAGGTCGTGGGGATGACCCTCCTGCTTCCCGTTGAACTGCGGCGTGCGAACCACGCCACGAGCACCAACGCGTTGAGTTTAACGTGGCTTTCTTGCGTGAAACCAACAACTTACCCTAGGTTGCACAGGCCCCAAAACCCGGTTTGAGAGCCCCTACAATGCAGGGTATGTCGAATTCGACCCCCTTGTCTGAACCGGTGGCCCAAATCACCGAGCGCGTCGAGCGTTTGCTCGTGCGCTTTGAAGAGCTTCAGCGCACCAACGCCTTGTTGATGCAAGAGGTGGTCACCCTCAAACAAGAGCGCGACTCGCTCAAAACCCGCCTGGCCAGTGCGCGTTCGCGTGTGGATGCGTTGCTCGAGCGCGTGCCCCAGGCTCAAGAACAGCCCGCGCGGGATTGAGCGCAGGTCATCTCCCCACCATGAAACAAGTTGATGTGAACATCATGGGGCAGAGCTACCGGCTCTCCTGCCCCGAAGATGGCGAAGCCCAGTTGCTGCAAGCTGTGCAGAAAGTGGACGAAGCCATGTGCAAAATCCGCGATGCCGGCAAGATCAAGGCGCGCGATCGCATTGCCGTGCTGGCCTCGCTCAACCTGGCTTTTGAATTGGTGGTCAAGTCCAAAGCTGAGCCAAGTTCCACGGCATCAACCATCACCAAAACGTCAAGCTCCACGCTGTCGCCCGACGAGGTTGACGCCCTGCAGTTGCTGATTCAAAGCCTGGACAATGCGCTGGGTGACGATGGTCGACTTTTCTGAGAAAACGGCACCACACGCCCTGTTCTTCAACCTACAATGAGACCGTCTGCAGTGCCATCAGGCTTTATATTTCCTTGAACCAATGCTCATTGAGCCCGGGCTTGGAACATCGCCTGGCAGGTGTGATCGTCTCGCGTCAGATGAACCCGAAGCCAACGCTGACCTCGCCCACCTGAACCCCGGTTCAGGATGCGGCCTGGTGGCCCCTGCAGACACCTTCTACCCCACTCCCCCTCATGCCTCATCTCGAAATTCAACTCATTGTTGAGCTCTTGCTCATGGGCGCTATCGCCGGCTTTTTGGCAGGCCTGCTGGGCATTGGTGGGGGCATGATCATGGTGCCCTTCATGACCATGATCCTCAGCGCCAAAGGCTTCCCGGCCGATGTGATCGTCAAGATGGCAGTGGCCACCTCGCTGGCCACGATTTGCTTCACCTCGTTGTCGTCGGTGCGGGCGCACCACAAACGTGGCGCTGTGCTTTGGCCGGTGGTCAAGGTGTTGGCACCTGGCATTTTGTTGGGCTCACTCATGGGCGCGCAAATTGCTGTGGCCATGCCCACGAAAATTTTGAGCTGGTTCTTCGCGGCCTTTGTGGCGTACTCGGCCACGCAAATGTTGTTGGACAAAAAACCCAAACCCAGCCGCACCTTGCCTGGTGGTGCCGGCATGTTCGGCATGGGCAATTTGATTGGCGTGGTCTCGGCCCTGGTGGGTGCGGGTGGCGCGTTCATTTCGGTGCCCTTCATGACCTGGTGCAATGTGAAAATTCACCAGGCTGTGGCCACCTCGGCGGCCCTGGGCTTCCCCATTGCCCTGGCGGGCACCCTGGGCTACATTTGGGCCGGCCACAACCTACCGGCCATGCCTGATGGTGCCGTTGGCTACCTCTACCTGCCCGGCTTGGTCGTGATTTCCATGGCCAGCATGAGCACCGCGCCCCTGGGTGCGCGCACTGCGCACCGCATGGACATCCGCCCGCTCAAACGCGCGTTCGCCTTTGTGCTGTACGCGGTGGTGATTTACTTCCTCATGCGATAACAGGAGACACGCATGCGCATTGCTTTCATCGGTCAACAAGATTTCGGCAAAGCCGCCCTCGAGGCCTTTTTGGCTCGCGGCGACGAGGTGGTGGGTGTGTTTTGCAAGCCCGAAAAACCGGGCGAAAAACCTGATGCCCTGGTGGCCGCTGCGCGCGAAAAAGGCCTGCAGGTGTTTCAGTTCGCCAGCCTCAAAGGCGAAGACGCTGAAGCCGCCATGCGTTCACTCAACGCCGACATTGGTGTGATGGCCTATGTGCTGCAGTTTGTGCCGCAGTCGCTGGTGCACATCCCCAAGCACGGCACCATCCAGTACCACCCGTCCCTCTTGCCCAAGTACCGCGGCCCCTCGTCCATCAACTGGCCGATTGCACGTGGCGACACACAAACCGGTCTGACCATCTTCCGCCCCACCGACGGCCTGGACGAAGGCCCCGTCATCCTGCAAAAAACCTGCCCCATCGGGCCTGATGACACCTTGGGCGAGGTGTATTTCAACTCGCTGTTCCCTCTGGGTGTGCAAGCCCTGATGGAAGCGGCCGATCTGGTGGTGGCTGGCCGTCACCAGGAAATCACGCAAGACGAATCGCAAGCCAGCTATGAAGGTTGGATGAAAGAGGCCGAGTCGCGCATCAACTGGCACAACCATGTCGACCAGGTTTACAACCTGATTCGCGCCTGCAACCCTGCCCCTGGCGCTTGGGGTGAGATTGGCGGGCACACCGTGTCGGTGTATGACTGCCGCAAGCATGTGGCCCGCAAGTTTGCCGATGTGAAAGGCAAACCCGGTGAAGTGGCCCGCGTCACTGCCGAGTCAATTTTTGTGAATGCCCAGGGCGGCATGATCGAGATCTTGAAGCTCAAACCTCAAGGCGGCAAGAAAATGGGTGCTGCAGAATTCGCACAAGCCCAGGGCTGGTCACAGACCTGATCACTTTTCTGCCTCCTTAAAGCCGTGATATCCGTGTGGTTATCACGGCTTTTTCACTTTTGGCTGTTGCGTGTACGTGTTAGCCGGTATAGGGAAAATCCGCAGTCTGCTGCACAGTGAATCTTGACCGCAGTCAATAGGGTTTCATGATTTTTACCAAATCATCATATGCACGACCCAGCATACGAAGGCTGAGGCAACATGAACCATAGGAGACAGACGATGAAACACCTCACACGCAAGCATTGGATGGCCTGCGCCATGTCCGCTGTGGCCAGCCTAGGTTTACTCAGCACCGCACCCGCTGCAGCTTGGGAACCCACCAAACCTGTGGAATTTGTGGTGCCTGCTGGTACCGGCGGCGGTGCCGACCAAATGGCACGTTTGATCCAGGGCATCATCGTCAAGCACAAGCTCATGAAGGAGTCGATGATCGTCGTGAACAAATCCGGCGGTGCAGGTGCTGAAGGCTTTTTGGACGTGAAAGAAGCCAAGGGCAACCCGCACAAAATCATCATCACCCTCTCCAACCTGTTCACCACCCCGATGGCCACCGGCGTGCCATTCAACTGGAAAGACATGACCCCTGTGGCCATGATGGCCCTGGACCAGTTTGTGTTGTGGACCAATGCTGAAGCGCCTTACAAAACCGCAGCTGAGTACATTGCCGCGACAAAGGCTGCAGGCCCAAGCAAAATGAAAATGGGTGGCACGGGCTCCAAGCAAGAGGACCAAATTCTGACCGTGGGCCTGGAGAAAGCCACGGGCACCAAGTTCATCTACATCCCCTTCAAGGGCGGCGGTGAAGTGGCCGTGCAGCTGGTGGGCAAGCATGTGGACTCATCGGTCAACAACCCCATTGAGGCCGTGGCCCAGTGGCGTGCCGGCAAACTGCGCGCGCTGTGCGTGTTTGACGACGAGCGCATGCCCTACAAAACCAAGGTCACCGACACCCAGTCTTGGTACGACATCCCCACCTGCAAAGAAGCGGGTGTGCCCACCGACTACGTGATGCTGCGCGGCATCTTCATGGCGCCTGGCGTGACCAAAGACCAAACCGCTTACTACCTCGATCTGCTCAACAAAGTGCGCGCCACCCCTGACTGGAAAGAGTACATGGAAAAAGGTGCTTTCAACCCCTCCTTCAAGTCGGGCGATGACTTTGTGAAGTGGCTCACCGAGGCCGAAAAAGCACACCGCACCTTGATGCAAGAAGCCGGCTTCTTGGCCAAGTAATTCAACGTGTCAGCAGGGCTCGGAGGCACTGAGGGTGCTTATTCCCGGAGCCCTAAGAGAAAGAAATCCGAGGAGACAAGATGAGTTCAGAAGAAGAGAACGGCGGCGTGGGCACCCATGTGGTGGATGCAGTCACCGCACTGCTGGTGATGGTGCTGGGTGGTGTGGTGCTGTTTGGCAGCTCCAAGCTGGGACATGAATGGACCAGCGACGGCCCGGGCGCGGGTTACTTTCCCTTCTACATCGGCCTGATCTTGACCATCTCAGGCGCAGGCATTTTCTTTCAAGCGCTGTTTGGCAAGAAAAAGAACACCGAGGTGTTCGTGGACCGCGAACAACTCGGCCGAGTGTTCTCGGTGCTGTTACCTGCTGCGGTGTATGTGCTGGCCATTCAGCTCATCGGTATTTATGTGGCCTCCGCGCTGTACATCACCCTGTTCATGGTGATTCTGGGCAAGTACTCATGGGTCAAAAGCTTGGCGGTCGGACTGAGCGTCAACGTGGTGTTTTTCATGATGTTTGAGGTCTGGTTCAAAGTGCCTTTGTTCAAAGGCGAATTTGACCTGCTCAGCCCACTGGGCTTCTGATCACGCAAGCGAAGAAGAGACAAGAACATGGAAGAAATCAACGCACTGTTTCAAGGCTTTGCCGTGATCCTCACGCCGATGAACATCTTGCTGATGTTGGTCGGCATCATTTTGGGCGTGCTCATTGGCGTGTTGCCCGGCTTGGGTGGCGCCAACGGTGTGGCTATTCTGCTGCCGCTGACCTTCAGCATGAACCCGACCTCAGCCATCATCATGCTCTCGTGCATTTACTGGGGCGCGCTGTTTGGTGGTGCCATCACCTCGGTGCTGTTCAACATCCCGGGTGAGCCCTGGTCGGTGGCCACCACGTTTGATGGCTTTCCCATGGCGCAACAAGGCCGTGCGGGTGAAGCACTGACGGGTGCTTTCACATCGTCCTTCATCGGCGCCTTTGTGGCGGTGGTGATGATCACTTTCTTGGCTCCTCTGGTGGCGAAATTCGCGCTGAAATTCGGGCCACCGGAATTCTTCTCGGTCTACCTGCTCACCTTCTGCTCGTTTGTGGGCATGGGCAAAGGCTCTCCCTTCAAGATCCTGGCATCCATGGCCATCGGTTTTGCCTTGGCTGCGGTGGGCATGGACACGGTGACCGGTCAGTTGCGCTTGACCTTCGGCTTCACTGAATTGCTGCGCGGTTTTGACTTCCTGATCGCGGTGATTGGCCTATTTGGCATCGGTGAAATTTTGTTGTCGATGGAAGAAGGCTTGGCCTTCTCGGGCAAGAGCGCGGCCATCAACCCCAAGGTGGTGTTTGAGACCTGGAAGAAGCTGCCCCAGTACTGGGTCACCTCTATCCGCAGCTCGCTCATTGGCATTTGGATGGGCATCACCCCGGGTGGTGCCACACCGGCCTCGTTCATGAGCTACGGCCTGGCCAAGAAAATGTCGAAGAACGGCGCCAAGTTTGGCACCGGTCAGCTTGAAGGCGTGGTGGCCCCTGAGACTGCTGCGCACGCTGCAGGCACCAGCGCTTTGCTGCCCATGTTGGCCCTGGGCATTCCGGGCTCGCCCACCGCTGCGGTGCTTTTGGGTGGCCTCCTGATTTGGGGCTTGCAGCCCGGCCCGCTCCTGTTTGTGGAGCAAAAGGACTTTGTCTGGGGCCTGATTGCCAGCATGTACCTGGGCAACCTGGCTGGCCTGATTGTGGTGCTCACCACCGTACCGCTGTTCGCCTCCATCTTGCGCATTCCCTTCTCCATCATCGCGCCGGTGATCATCGTGATCTGTGCGATTGGCGCGTACACCGTGCACAACGCCATGCTCGACATTTGGTTCATGCTGCTCTTTGGCATCGTGGGTTATTTGTTCAAGAAGCTCGACTACCCGCTCGCACCCTTGGTTCTTGCGCTGGTCTTGGGCGACAAGGCTGAGGACTCGTTCCGCCAAGCCATGCTGGTGAGCCAAGGTGATTTGTCCATCATGTTCTCCAACGGCCTGGTGGGTTCCATCACCGCACTGGCCCTGGTGCTCTTGCTCTGGCCTGTGATTTCCAAAGCACTGGCCTTGATCAAAGCGCCCAAGCAAGACGAGTTCGCTGCCGAGCGTCCTGTGGACTGAAGGAATCACCATGCCCATCATCGCCATGACGCAAGAGATGGGTTCTTTGGCCAAAGACGTGGCCATTGAACTCGCCGCCAGCATGAACCTCAGTGTCATGCGCCACGAGGTGGTGGACCACCTCGCTGGCAAACTGCACGTCTCCACCAGCGTCATCAGCCGTCTGCGCGAAGGCAAGGCCACGCTGATTGAGCGCGTGAAAAACGACAAAGACCGCTTCGCTTTGTATTCGGCCGAAGAGGTGTTCACCCAGGCCGACCAAGGCAATGTGGTCATACGCGGCTGGGGGGCCACGTGTTTGTTGCGCCCTGTGCCGCATGTGGTGTGTGTGCGCATCACCCGTTCGATGAGCAAGCGGGTGGAGTGGCTGATGAACCACCTGGAAACCGATGACCGCGAGTTTGCCGAGTCAGAAATTCGCCGAAGCGACGATGCCCATGCCAGCCGCATGCAACAGCAGTTTGGCGTGACCTGGGGTGACCCGGTGCTCTACGACGTGGTGCTCAACACCGACCGCTTGTCGGTGCACAGCTGCGTGGAACAAATCAGGGCGCTCACACAGCGACCCGAGTTTCAAGAGACCGAAGAGTCACGCAAGCTTTTGAACAACATGACGCTGGCTGCACGCGTGCGTGCCAAGCTCAAAGACCATGAGGCCACCGCCGAGATCAACATCACCATCGAAGCCGAAAACGGCAACGTACTGTTGCGCGGCATTGTGATCAACGAGCGTGAAAAAACCGAGGTGGAAAAAGTAGCGACGGAAGTCAAAGGCGTGACCTCGGTGCGCAACGAATTGCGCTTGATGACCTCAACCCGCTTGTTCACCTACTCCAAGACCTGATCAGATCTTGCCGCGCTGCTTGAGTCGACTCAATGTTTCCGCTGACAAATTCAGGTACGAGGCCAGCTCTTTTTTCGGGATGCGCTCGAACAAATCCGGTTGCTTGCGGATGAAACGCTGGACCCGACCTGGCGCGTCAAGCAAATGCAAAGTGATGGTGTGGCCCATGATCTCACTCATCAAGTTCATCACCTGGAACTCGAAGGTTTTTTTAACCTCGGGGTGCCGGTCCATGAACGAGATCCACTGTGGCATGGGCAGCTTGACCACACGCGCTTTGGTAACCGACAAAATGCTGTACGGCGTGGGCGTGCGCAAGCACCATGCGGCATAACTGGTCTCCATGTCGCGTTCGTCCGCAAACCGCAGAATCATTTCCTTGGCCTGCTGGTTGGTCACCATGCGCTTGAGGATCCCGTCCAAGATGAAGTACTGCTCCATCTCGTGCACGCCCTGATGTAAGAGGTAGTCGCCTTTTTGGCACTCCACCACCTGCAACAAACCTTCCAACTCGGCATGTTCTTCCTGAGACAAACTTTTGAGCACCACGTTCTGCCGCAGCTGAACGCGAATGATGTTTTTCTCAGAATGGTTGGCAATGCTGGACATGTGGATTTGTAAAAGGTGTGCTGACCGAGTTCACACCATGCAATTTTTTGAAAATTGACCAGGGTCAATCGAACCGTGAAAAGCACTTTCTATGATACCGCGATGGTTTGCTAAAAATGCTGAAAACCTATAAATCTAGCGGGTTCGCGGACGAATCATGCTTTAGTTTTTTCCCGAGCCTTTCACCACAAAGAGACCAAGAATGACAGACACCACCTCCCCCACGACCGACGGCTTTCACCTGGTCATTGATGCCCTCAAACTCAATGGCATCAACACCATCTACGGTCTGCCTGGTATCCCCATCACCGACCTGACCCGCATGGCCCAGGCAGAAGGCATGCGCGTGATTTCTTTCCGCCATGAGCAACATGCTGGCAACGCCGCCGCCATCGCCGGCTTTTTGACGCAAAAGCCTGGCATCTGCCTGACCGTGTCTGCCCCTGGCTTTTTGAATGGCCTCACAGCCCTGACCAACGCCACCACCAACTGCTTCCCCATGATCCTCATCAGCGGCTCCAGCGAGCGCGAGATTGTGGACCTGCAGCAAGGTGACTATGAAGAGATGGACCAGCTGGCCATTGCCAAGCCCCTGTGTAAGGCAGCGTTTCGCGTGCTGCACGCTGAAGACATTGGTGTGGGCATTGCGCGCGCCATCCGTGCTGCGGTGTCGGGTCGCCCCGGTGGTGTGTACCTGGACCTGCCTGCCAAGCTCTTTAGCCAAACCATGGACGCGCAGGCTGGCAAAGACTCGCTCATCCAGGTGGTGGACGCAGCCCCCCGCCAGATCCCTGCAGCCGATGCGGTGCAACGCGCGGTGGACCTGCTCAAGGGCGCGAAGAAGCCTTTGATTTTGCTGGGCAAAGGCGCGGCTTACGCCCGTGCGGACGACGACATCCGCGCCCTGGTGGAAAAAACCGGCATTCCTTATTTGCCCATGTCCATGGCCAAAGGTTTGCTGCCCGACACCCATGACCAATCAGCCGCGGCTGCACGCTCGTATGTGCTGCCTGAGGCCGATGTGGTGCTGATGATCGGTGCACGTTTGAACTGGCTGCTTTCGCACGGCAAGGGCAAAACCTGGGGCGGCAAAGATGCCAAAGCCTGGGGTGGTCAGAAGTTTGTGCAGATCGACATCTCGGCCCAAGAGATGGACAGCAATGTGCGCATTGACGCCCCGCTGGTGGGCGACATTGGTTCGTGCGTGTCTGCCCTGCTCGAGCATGTGAATAAAGGCTGGGCCAAGCCGCCAGCCGAGTGGCTCGATGCGATCAATGAGCGCAAGACCAAGAACGTGGCCAAGATGGCCGAGACCCTGGCCAAAGACCCCGTGCCAATGAACTTCCACAGCGCCCTGAACGTGGTGCGCGACATCATCAAGGCCAACCCCGATGCGATTTTGGTCAACGAAGGCGCCAACGCGCTGGACTTCACCCGCAGCATCGTGGACATGTACAAGCCGCGTAAGCGCTTGGACGTGGGCACCTGGGGCATCATGGGCATCGGCATGGGCTTCTCGGTGGCTGCTGCGGTGGAAACCGGCCAGCAAGTCATTGCCATCGAAGGCGACAGCGCCTTTGGCTTCTCAGGCATGGAAGTCGAGACCATCTGCCGCTACAAGCTGCCGGTGTGCGTGGTCATCATGAACAACAACGGCGTGTACCGCGGCACCGACGTCAACCCCACCGGCGGCCCCGATGTGGCCCCCACCGTGTTCGTCAAAGGTGCGCGCTACGACATGCTCATGCAAGCCTTTGGCGGTGTGGGTGTGAACGCCAGCAACCCTGCTGAATTGCGCGCCGCCATGGAAGAAGCCATCCGCAGCCGCCAACCCACGCTGATCAACGCGGTGATTGACGAGACCGCTGGCACCGAGAGCGGCCGCATCACCAGCCTGAATCCTAAAACCGCCAAGAAATAACCCTTTAACACCTGGAGAACACCATGAGCAACAAACCCCTGAGTGGCATCAAAATCATCGACTTCACCCACGTGCAAGCCGGCCCCGCCTGTACCCAGCTGCTGGCCTGGTTCGGCGCGGATGTGATCAAGGTCGAGCGTCCCGGCGCTGGCGATGTGACCCGCAGCCAGCTGCGCGACATCCCCGAAGCTGACGCGCTGTACTTCACCATGCTCAACAGCAACAAGCGCTCGCTGACCCTGGACACCAAGAACCCCGAGGGCAAAGCCGTGTTGGAAAAGCTCATCAAAGAGTCTGACGTGATGGTCGAGAACTTCGGCCCCGGCGCGCTGGACCGCATGGGCTTCACCTGGGAATACATCCAAAAGCTCAACCCTGGCATGATCCTGGCCTCGGTCAAGGGCTTCAGCGAAGGTCACCACTACGAGGACCTCAAGGTCTACGAAAACGTCGCGCAGTGCGCTGGTGGCTCGGCTTCCACCACCGGCTGGTGGAAAGGCGAGCATTCCGAGCCCACCATCTCTGCCGCAGCCTTGGGCGACTCCAACACCGGCATGCACCTGGCCATTGGCATTTTGACGGCCATCATCGGCCGCCAGCAAACCGGCAAGGGCCAGAAAGTCGCTGTATCCATGCAAGACGCGGTGCTCAACCTGTGCCGCGTGAAAATGCGCGACCAACAGCGCCTGGAGCGCATCGGCTACCTGGAAGAGTACCCCCAGTACCCGCATGAAATGGAAGCCTTCGCCGACAAGGTCACCCCCCGTGGCGGTAATGCCGGCGGTGGCGGTCAGCCCGGCTGGATTCTGAAATGCAAGGGCTGGGAGACCGACCCCAACGCCTACATTTATTTCACCGTGCAAGGCCACGCCTGGGAGCCAATTTGCGACGCCTTGGGCAAACCCGAGTGGAAAAACGACCCGGCTTACAACACGCCTAAAGGCCGTCAGCCACACATCATGGACATCTTCGCCACCATCGAGGACTTCATCAAAGACAAGACCAAGTTCGAAGCCGTGGACATCTTCCGCAAGTTCGACATCCCTTGCGCGCCGGTCTTGTCCATGAAAGAACTGTTGCGTGACGAGTCCCTGCGCAAGAGCGGCTCGATTGTGGAAGTGCCCCACCCTGTGCGCGGCAGCTACTTCACCATCGGCAGCCCCATCAAGTTCTCGGACCTCAAGCCTGAAGTCACTGCCTCGCCACTGCTGGGCCAGCACACCGACGAGGTCTTGGCCGAGTTGGGCTACAGCAAGGAGCAAATTGCTGCCATGCACGCTTCCAAGGCCGTCTAAACAACGCTTGTTTTGATATGAAACAACGGCGCCACACCAGGCGCCGTTTTTCTTGGGTGCTATCGTTAAGATAGCAAGGAGCACCATGAAAACCCAAATTGATACCCAAGACCTGGTGGCCGCCATTGGCGATGCGGTGATCGTGTGTGACCGCGCCGGCCTGATCACCCTGTGGAACCCGGGCGCGCAGCGCATGTTTGGCTACACCGAGGACGAAGCCCTGGGCCAGACCCTCAACCTCATCACCCCCGAGCGGCTGCGCTCCCGCCACCACGATGGCTACGCCCATTCCATGGAAACCGGCACCACCCGTTACGGCAACGATGTGCTGCGCGTGCCAGCCGTCAACAAGGCCGGCGAGAACATGTCGATCGCCTTCACCGTGGCCATGCTCAAGGACCCAGCTGGCGAGGTGACCGGGGTGGCTGCGGTCATCCGCAACGAGACGGCAAGATTTGCCGAAGACCGTGCGCTGAAAAAACGCATGGCCGAGTTGGAAGCCGCTGTGAAAAACAACGGTTCGCCCAGCTAAAAACCCCGCTGCAAGCCCCTGCCTGCCCCGTTTGGGGGCCTGAATCTAAGAATCCATCCCGGCTGTCAGCCAAGCTATCTACAATGCTTGGCATTGCGTCGCCTTGGCGACTGCCCCGGTTTTTTAAACTTCAGGAGTATTCACATGAGCAAAGCCCTCGATGGCGTGAAGATTTTGGACTTCACCCACGTCCAGTCCGGACCGACCTGCACCCAGTTGCTGGCCTGGTTTGGCGCGGATGTGATCAAGGTGGAAAAAGCCGGCGAAGGCGACGCCACACGCGGCCAGCTGCGTGACATTCCCGGTGTGGACAGCTTGTACTTCACCATGCTCAACCACAACAAGCGCTCGGTGACCATCAACACCAAAGACCCCAAGGGCAAAGCGGTGCTGGTCAAGCTCATCCAAGAGTGCGATGTGATGGTGGAAAACTTCGCGCCAGGCGCCCTGGACCGCATGGGCTTTTCCTGGGAAAAAATCCAAGAGATCAACCCCCGCATGATCCTGGCCTCGGTCAAAGGCTTTGGCCCTGGCCCTTATGTGGACTGCAAGGTGTACGAGAACGTGGCGCAGTGCGCAGGAGGTGCTGCATCAACCACCGGTTTTGACGACGGCCCACCGGTGGTGACCGGCGCGCAAATTGGTGACTCGGGCACGGGCTTGCACCTGGCCCTGGGCATTGTGACCGCCCTGTTCCAGCGCGAAAAAACCGGCCGTGGCCAAAAGGTGCTGGCCGCCATGCAAGACGCGGTGCTCAACCTGTGCCGCGTGAAACTGCGTGACCAACAGCGCCTGGAGCGCGTGGGTGAACTCACCGAGTACCCCCAGTACCCCGACATGGAGTTTGGCGAGTCGGTGCCCCGCGCGGGCAACGCCTCAGGCGGCGGCCAACCTGGCTGGATCTTGAAGTGCAAAGGCTGGCAGAAAGACCCCAACGCCTACATTTACTTCATCACCCAGGCCGCCGTGTGGCCAGCCATTTGCAAAATCATCGACGAAGAGAGCTGGATCACCGACCCGCATTACGCCACACCGGCTGCGCGTTTGCCCCACCTCAAGTCGATCTTCGCGCGCATTGAAGAGTGGACCAAGACCAAGACCAAGTTCGAGGCCATGGACATCCTCAACCAGTACGACATTCCTTGCGGCCCGATTTTGTCGATGAAAGAAATCGCCGAAGACCAGTCGCTGCGTGAAACAGGCACCGTGGTGGAAGTGGACCACCCCACCCGTGGCAAGTACCTCACGGTTGGCAACCCCATCAAACTCTCGGACAGCATCACCGAAGTCACCCGCTCGCCCCTACTGGGTGAACACACGGTGGAGGTGTTGCAACAGTTGGGTTACACCACCGAGCAAATTGAAGATCTGCGCGCCAGCAAGGTCATCTAAGCCCCTACAGCTACAAATACAGCTACAAATACAGCTACAAATACAGCTACAAAGTTTGTAGCAAGACCCGCGACCGAAAGGCCAGCGGGTCTTTTTTTGTCCAGGCATTACCAGGCGCATGGCTCACCGTAGCTGCGGACACCGCACTGGCCCAAGCCAAGGCATCAGACCAGCTCATGCCCTGCAAAAAACCACTCACCAAGCCGGCGACCATGCTGTCGCCAGCGCCCACCGCGCTCATCACCTGGTCAGCTGGCGCATTGACCTGCAACAAGGTGTCAGGCGCGGCCAGCAAAGCGCCCTCTTCGCCCAGCGACAACACCACCACCTGCGCGCGCTGTTGTGCCACCAAGCTTTGGATGGCGGCAATTTGCTCGGCGCGTTCATGCAAGCCCAGGCCGGTATAGGCCCGCAGCTCGTTCAAACTGGGTTTGACCAAACCCACCCCCACGGCCAAGGCATGGTGCAGCGCCAAGCCGCTGGCATCCACCACGGTGAAGACTTCATGGCTGTCACTTAAAAGCTGGGCATAAGCATCGGGTGGCGCACCAGGTGGCAGACTGCCGCTGAGCACCACCACCCGGGGACAGCTGTCCAATTGGTCGCGCCAAGCCACCGTGGCATCCGTCCAAGCTTGGGCACTGAGTGGCGGCCCTGGCATGACAAAGCGAAACTCTTGACCGCTGCTGTGCTCTTGCACATGCCAGCTTTGCCGGGTTTCCTGCGCGATGGGCAGCGTCAGTTGCGACACACCTTCAGCCCGAAGCAGTTGCTGCAGCAAGGCCCCGCTTGGCCCACCCGCGGTATGCACCGCCAGCGCGTCATGCCCCAGGCGCGTGAGGTAGCGCGCCACGTTCACCCCGCCGCCACCGGGTGTGCGCACCGGCTCGCTGCAACGCAGCTTGTGGGTGGGCTGCACCTGCGCCGTGGCGGTGCTCACATCCACACACGGGTTGAGGGTGAGCGTGATGACCTCAGGCATGCCCCAGTACACCAAACTCTGCGCTGCGCAGAATTGACTTGGCTCAAATCAAGGTGTTCTTGGTGTGAGGCGTCGCAGCTTGAGAGCCCCAAAGAAAAGGGCCTCCGAAGAGGCCCTCAACAACACACAGGGTTTGATCAACCCATGTGCAAACCACCGTTGACCGAGAAGTCTGCACCGGTGGCGTAACCACCTTCTTCAGACGCCAGCCAAGCGATGATGGAAGCGATCTCGCTGGGCTCGCCCAAGCGCTTCACGGGCACGGTGGCCACGATCTTGGCCAGCACATCCTCGCGGATGGCCTTGACCATGTCGGTGCCGATGTAGCCCGGGCTCACGGTGTTGACCGTCACGCCCTTGGTGGCCAGCTCTTGGGCCAAGGCCATCGAGAAGCCGTGCATACCGGCTTTAGCCGCCGAGTAGTTGGTCTGGCCAGCCTGACCTTTTTCGCCGTTGACCGACGAGATGTTGACGATGCGGCCCCAGCCTTTTTCCACCATGTCACCAACCACCTGTTTGGTCACGTTGAACATGGAGTTCAGGTTGGTTTCAATCACGGCATCCCAGTCTTCACGGGTCATTTTGATGAACATACGGTCACGGGTGATACCGGCGTTGTTCACCAGCACGTCGATCGTGCCATGCTCCGCTTTGGTTTTGGCGAAAGCTGCGACGGTGGAATCCCAGTCGCCCACATTGCCCACCGAGGCGTAGAAGGTGTAGCCCAGTGCCTTTTGCTCGTCGAGCCACTTCTGGAAATCGCGGGTGGGGCCGCAACCGGCAATCACCTTGAAACCTTCTTTGTGCAAACGCTGGCAAATAGCGGTTCCGATGCCACCCATACCACCCGTCACGTACGCTACTTTTTGAGTCATTGTCATCTCCTTGGTTAATTAAATATTCTTCAACGCTCGATGGTCAGGGCCACGCCCATACCGCCGCCAATGCACAAGCTGGCAATGCCCTTTTTGGCATCACGGCGCTGCATCTCATGCAACAGGGTCACCAAAATGCGGCAACCCGATGCACCAATGGGGTGACCGATGGCAATCGCGCCACCATTCACATTGACCTTGCTGGTGTCCCAGCCCATCTCATTGTTCACCGCGCAAGCTTGGGCGGCAAAGGCCTCGTTGATTTCCAACAGGTCCAGGTCTGCAGCTTTCCAGCCGGCGCGCGCCAGTGCTTTTTGCGAGGCAGGCACGGGGCCCATGCCCATGAAGGCTGGGTCTAAGCCACTGGAGGCAAAGCTGGCGATACGACCCAGAGGCTTTAAGCCCAAGGCCGCGGCTTTCTTGGCGGTCATCACCATCACGGCAGCCGCACCGTCGTTGATGCCTGAGGCGTTGCCTGCGGTCACACCACCGGCTTTGTCAAACGCGGGGCGCAGACCGGCCAGGGCTTCGGCATTGGTTTTCTTGTTGATGAATTCATCGTTGGCAAACACGATGGGATCGCCCTTTTTCTGCGCGATGCTGAAAGGCACGATCTCATCGGCAAACTTGCCCGCATCTTGTGCTGCAGCAGCTTTTTGCTGGCTGGCCAGGGCCAGGGCGTCTTGCATCTCGCGGGTGATGCCGTATTTCTTGGCCACGTTCTCAGCGGTGATGCCCATGTGGTACTGGTTGTACACGTCCCACAAGCCGTCCACGATCATGGTGTCGATCATCTTCCAGTCGCCCATGCGCTGACCATCACGGCTGCCCTGCAACACGTGGGGCGATGCGCTCATGTTTTCTTGGCCACCGGCAATCACGATCTCGCTGTCGCCATAAGCCACGGCTTGCGCGGCCAGCATGACGGCCTTGAGGCCAGAGCCGCACACCGCGTTGATGGTCAGAGCCGGGGTTTCTTTGGCCATGCCGCTTTTGAGCAAAGCCTGACGGGCCGGGTTCTGGCCCACGCCTGCGGCCAGCACCTGGCCCATGATGACCTCGCCCACTTGATCAGCCGCCAAGCCGGTGCGCTCGAGCAAACCTTTGATGACGGCTGCTCCTAATTCGGTCGCAGGTGTCTTGGCCAGTGTGCCGCCGAATTTACCCACAGCGGTACGCGCTGCCGAAACGATGACGATGTCTTCCATGATGACTCCAGTGTTAAGTGTGAGAGTGGCCTGGCTCAGGCTTTTTGTTTGACATAGCGACCGGGGGCGGGCTCGATCGCTTTGAACTTGCCTTTGCCATAGGTTTTCGGCGCAGCAATTTGCTTGCCAGCTTGTGCTTTGAGCCAGTCTGACCAATCGGTCCACCAGCTGCCTGGCAACTCTTTGGCGCCAGATAACCAGTCAGCCCGGGTGGCAGGCAGCTTGCCGTCGCTGCGCAGCCAGTGGCTGCGTTTGTTTTTGCTGGCCGGGTTGATCACGCCGGCTATGTGGCCCGAGGCGCCCATGACAAAACGCTTCTTGCCTGGGAACACCTGGGTAGAGGCATACGCACCACCGATGGGCACGATGTGGTCTTCGCGCGAACCATAGATGTACACCGGCAGCTTGACCTTGCTGAAATCAACCTTCTCGCCACAGACCGTGACCTTGCCCGGCTTGATGAGGTTGTTTTCCAGGTAGGTGTTGCGCAAGTACCAGGCGTAAAACGGACCCGGCAGGTTGGTGGAGTCGCCGTTCCAGTAGAGCAGGTCAAAGGGTGGCGGGGTTTCACCCTTGAGGTAGTTGCCCACCACATAGTTCCACACCAAATCGTTGGGGCGCAAAAAACTGAAGGTGCTGGCCAGGTCGCGGCCCTTCATCAAGCCGCCCTTGCCGAGCTCCATCTCGCGGTACTTCACAAAGTTCTCGTCGATGAACACATCGAGCACACCGGTGTCGGTGAAGTCCAGCAAGGTGGTGAGGAACGTGGCACTGGCCACCGGGTCTTCACCGCGCGCGGCCAACACGGCCAAGGCCGTGCCCAGGATGGTGCCGCCCACACAGAAACCCAGCGCATTGATTTGCTTGGCACCAGTGATCTCTTGGGTGGTGTGGATGGCCTGGATGGCCGCGTTCTCGATGTAGTCGTCCCACGTCTTGCCGCCCATGCTGGCATCGGGGTTACGCCAACTCACCACAAAAGTGCGGTGACCTTGCGCCACCGCGTAGCGAATGAAGGAGTTCTCAGGTTGCAGGTCGAGGATGTAAAACTTGTTGATGCAAGGTGGGACCAGGAGGAAAGGCTTTTCGTAGACCTTGGCGGTCAAGGGCTTGTACTCAATGAGCTGGAAAAACTCGTTCTCAAACACCACCGCGCCTTCGGTGGTGGCCACGTTTTTGCCCACTTCAAACTGGCTCTCGTCGGTCATCGAAACCGAGCCTTTTTGCATGTCTTCCAGCAGGTTTTGCAGGCCCTTGGCGATGCTCTCACCTTTGGTGTCCAAGGCCTTTTGCTGGGCATCCGCATTGAAGGCCAGGAAGTTGCTGGGCGCGCTGGCAGCAGCCCACTGTTCCACCGCAAAACGCAAACGCGATTTGGTTTTTTCGTCGCCCTGCACCGCATCAGCCATTTCCATCAAGGTGCGGGTGTTGAGCAAATAAGTGGCTGCCGCGAAGCTGGCTACCGGGTTGTGGCGCCAAGCCTCACCGGCAAAACGGCGGTCACCCACCACCGGGGTTTGCGCGCTCAAAGCCTGTTGCCACAGGTCGGTGGCTTCTTTGAGGTATTGTTGCTGCAGGCTTTGCAGCTTGGACGGCTCGAAATTCAAGCCCTGTCCCTGCGGCATGCCGAATTGGGGCATCGATGACGACGTGGCGGGGTTACTGGCCATCAGTTTTTGAAACTGCTGGGTAAATTGGTTGAGTTGGCCCCAGAATTCCTGCGCGCTGGTCGTCATGACGTCCTTATACGAAAAACTACTTATGCTCATTATGGCAAAAAAGAACGTCAGTTTTCTTACGAGAAGGTTTGCATGTATTTGATACCCATGGCGTGGATTTACGTGGCCCTGATGATGGCCATCGCCGAGGCCACCAACAGCAATGGCACAGTGCTGGGCGGCATCATGACCTTTGTGCTCTATGGCCTGCTGCCGGTGGGTTTGGTGGTGTATTTGATGGGCAGCTCGAGCCGACGCAAAACCATCAAAGCGCGGGAAGCGGCGGAGTTGGAAGCCTACCGGGCGGCCCAGGCACAGGCCAGTGCCTCAAGCCATCCAGATGCAAGCGGCCATGCGCCCACTGACCCGATCGCGCCGGTGCGAAAAGAACCGTGAGGGGTTGAGCACCGTGCACCAGGGCGCGGTGCTGTCGTTGCCAAAGGCGGTGACACCCAGACCATGCAATTCATCACGCGCCAGACCGGCCAGGTCGGCGAGGTATTTTTGTTGGGGTTGATCTGAGGGTTGCGGTAAAAAATGCTGCGCGGCTTGCTGCGTCTTTCCGACAAAAACCTCTCGAACTTCTGGCCCCACCTCAAAGGTTGTGGGGCCGATGCATGGCCCCAGCCACGCTATGATTTCGCTAGCATCCACCTCTCGGATTTGCTGGACTGTTTCACTTAACACCCCACCTGCCAAGCCTCGCCAGCCTGCGTGCGCAGCGGCGACCCAGCTCCCAGTGCGGTTGGTGAACAGGACGGGCAAACAATCGGCCACCATGATGGTGCAAATCTGATGCGCCTGCTGGGTCAAGACCGCATCAGCACAGATAGCTGCGTCTTGCGCAGCAAGTACGGACGTCGAGAGCTTCACCAGCGCGGTGCCATGCACCTGCTGCAAGTAGACCGGGGCCACGCCAAGGCCTGCGCCCAATCTTGCCCGGTTGGCAGACACATCGTGCAGATCGTCACCCACATGGTCGCCCAAGTTCAAGCTGTCATAAGGCGGCCGCGACACACCGCCGGCGCGGGTGGTGAACACGGCTTTGATGTGCGCAGGCGCGGGCCACTGGGGCAAGAGCCAATCCGGATGAATCTGCATGCCGCAAGCTTAAACCGGATGTAGACTTGACGATCCAATCACCGGAGACTGCTTTGATCCTCGAACTTGTCGATATCCGCATACACCCCGGCCAGCAAGACGCCTTTGATGTGGCGGTTGAAAAAGGCCTGAGCACCGTCATTGCCAAAGCCAAAGGCTTTCATGGCTACAAGATCAACAAAGGCATCGAGAGCCCCGAGCGCTATGTGCTCATGATTTACTGGGACACCCTGGAAAACCACACCGTGGACTTCCGAGGTTCGCCCGCTTTCGCCGATTGGCGTGCCATCGTCGGCCCCTTCTTTGCTGGCCCGCCGGCTGTCGAACACTTCAACCTGCTGCAAAAAAAATGAGCTTTGTCATCACTCCTCCCGCGCAGGTCAGCGTGCCTGTGGTCGGCCGTGCCGAGCGCTTTCCGGTCAACCGCGTTTACTGCGTGGGCCGCAACTACGTTGAGCATGCCAAAGAGATGGGCTTCACCGGCCGCGAGCCACCCTTCTTTTTCATCAAACCCGCTGACACCTGCGTGGTGGTTGAGCCTGGCCAAACTGGCGTGGTGCGTTACCCCAGCCTGACCAAAGATTTCCAGCATGAGATGGAGCTGGTGGTGGCCATTGGCAAAGGCGGCAAAAACATTGCGGCGGCTGATGCAGCCCAGCATATTTATGGTTATGCCTGCGGCCTGGACATGACACGCCGCGACCTGCAAGGCGAGATGAAGAAACAATCGCGCCCCTGGTGTATCGGCAAAACATTTGATGACGCTGCCCCGATCGCAGCCATCACCGAAGCCGCACAAGCCGGTGATGTGGCCAACGCCGAGTTGTCGCTCACCGTCAACGGTGCAGACCGGCAACGCAGCAGCGTGAGCAAACTGATCTGGAACATCGGTGAAATCATCGAGCACCTCAGCGCCGCTTGGACGCTCTACCCTGGCGACCTGATTTACACCGGCACGCCCGAGGGTGTGGCTGCGGTGGTGTCTGGCGATGTGCTCGAAGGTCGCGTGGGCACGCTCACGCCATTGCAAGTCAAGATCGCTTGATGCGCGAACCCATCAAGCACTGCAAAAACTGCGGCATTGCCGTGGTGTACCGCTTGCCCGATGACGGCGACACCAAACAACGGGCGGTGTGCCCGTCATGCACCACCATCCATTACGAAAACCCGCTCAATGTGGTGGGCACGGTGGCGTATTGGAACGACAAGGTCTTGCTGTGCAAGCGCAACATCGAACCACGCTGGGGCAAGTGGACCCTGCCTGCAGGCTTCATGGAGCTGGGTGAAACCACGGCTCAGGGCGCAGCCCGCGAGACCGTTGAAGAAGCGGGTGCGGTCTTTGAGATGGAGGGGCTGTTCACCCTCATCAATGTGGCACGGGTGGGTCAAGTGCACATGTTCTACCGCGCCAAGCTCTTGAGCGACCAGTTCGATCCCGGCGTGGAAACCCTCGAGGCCCGGCTATACGCCGAGCACGAAATCCCGTGGGATGACTTGGCCTTCAAGACCGTGCGCGAGACCCTGGAGCGTTACTTCGCCGACAGAAAAACAGGTCGCTACTTGATTCACGACCTGGATATTCACTGACTATGTACGAAAGCCGAGCCCTCACAGGCCCGGCTTGAACGCTCACAACACAAAGTCGTTGGCTGTCAGGTTCACACGGCCACTCAGCACGATCTGGAACTCGGTGTCGAGTGCCGGGTCGTTGTCGAAGCTGCCCTCCACCACCGTGATGTTCTGGTCAGCCAGGTAGCTGTAGCGCAATCCCCCGTTGGTATTCGCCGCGGTGAACGCTGCCGTACCCAGGAATGTGAAGGCCTGGTTCCCGGCCGTGCCCACCCGCGCGTCGATGGCTGAGAGGTCAATGCGATCCTGACCTTGTGTGAAGTCCGTGATGCGCTCGGCCTGTGTGGCCAAAGCGGTACTGTTGTTCAGCGCAAAGACCAAACCCAGATCGTCGGTGCTGGTGTAGACGAAGGTGTCATTACCTGCGCCGCCTGTCAGGATGTCTTCACCAAACCCGCCGGTGATGCGGTCGTTACCCGCTCCGCCATTGAGCACATTGATGACATAGTTGGTACCACTGCCGGTGATGACATCATTGCCGCTGCCGCCCGTGAAGTTCTCAATCCCGGTCAGGGTGTCCGAACTGGCATCAGCAGTGCCCGAACCTGTGACGACAGATACTGCCACCGAATTGCCCAAGTTCACGCTCAAGCCAGTGGTGAATGCGCTGAAGTTCACCGTGTCAGCACCTGCACCACCGCTGATCACATCGCGGGCATTGTCGACCACCAGGCTCAGCGTGTCGTTGCCTGCGCCAAGCTGGATATTGTTGGCACCTAAGGCGTCTTTGACCACGTCTTGGCCACTGCCCAAAATCAGGTTCTCCAAGCCACTCAAGGTGTCGGCGCCGGTTTGCGCGCTGTTGGCAGTCCCTGCACTCAAATCGAGGGTCACTGCAGCTGTGATCACTGAGAGGTCATAGGTGTCGGTGCCCGCACCACCAAGGTAGCTGTCGTTGCCGTCGTTGAGGGTGGCGCGCAGCACATCATTGCCGGTGCCGCCATCCACCACGTCGTTACCCGCACCGCCACTCAACGTGTCGTTACCGCCCAAACCTAAGATGAACTCATTGCCCGCAGCGCCATTGACGGTATTGGCCAAGCTGGTGCCGATCACACCGTTTTCCACCGACACCAACGTGTTGCTGCCAAAGGCATCGTTGTAGGTGGCGGACAAGCGAACCGTCGCCCCGGATTGGTTGTTCAAGGTCAGACCATTGGCACCTGCGATGTTGTTCCACACACCGTTGACGCCCTGGCTTTGCCACTGGTAGCGCAAGTTACTCATGCCGTCCGGGTCAACCGCGCTGTTGATGGCGGTGAGGTTGGCCGATGTCTCCACGCCCAACAGGCTGTTGGTGGTGTAACTGCTGATGTTCAAGGTGCCTGTGGCTGCCTCGTTGACGTTGTTGACCGTCACATTGAAGGCCTGGTCGGTGGCTTCAATCCCGTCGCTCACCCGCAGCACCACGTCGTAAACATTGTTTGCACCGACATCGCGAGGGGCCTCAAAGTTGGGTGCAGCCACAAAGCTCAGAACACCGCTTTCAGGGTCTATGCTGAACAAGGCAGCATCAGCACCACCGGCCATGCTGTAGGTCAGCGTTTGGCCAGGGTCGGCATCGGTGGCGGTGATGCCCGCCACGCGTGTGCTGTTTTCATTGATGCTCAAATTTGGGCCAGTCACAAACACTGGGGGTTTGTTGATCAAGGCGTTGAGGGCAAACTCGCCGTCCGAAAAGCGCAGCCGCTCGATGTTGTAGAGCTGATCCACCCCATCGTTGCGTGTGCCATCGACATGGCTCACGGTCACGCTGCCATCGGTGTTTTTCACAAAGTTGTAGTTGGCTTTGAGGTCGCTGTACACCGCCACGTCCACGCCGGTGTTGCCCAGGTCGCCATCGAGCACTTCGCGCACGATGCTGAGCTGCCCCGGGTTGAGGGTGCGGTCAAACATCAGGTTTGCCAAGCTCGCACCGTTGTAAAGCACAGCATTGCTGCCTTCGCTGTAGACCTTGCCACCCATCTCGTCAGCCCAAGCCACACGCTGCCCCGCCGGGTTGTTGATGGCAATGCGCACATTGAGGTAACGGTCGCCATCGATCACGTCGTTGCCCTCTTTGCCCTGGAGCACATCGCTGCCACCACCGCCAAGCAAAATATCAGCAGCCGTGTCGTACATGGTCACAGCTCGACCGTTGGCATCACGCACCACCGCCGCATCGTCAAACACCACCACCGTTTGCGCCTGGCCGGCCACGGTGAACGAGGTGCGGGCAAGCTGTGCCAAAATCTCGCTCAAGCCCTGCACACGCGCCACACCCTCTTGGGTCAAGGCATTCGAGTACGACTGGAACGGAGTCGTAGCTGGATCAAATTGCGCCGCAGCACTGGCCACCGCATCGTAAGCCCCCAACACGGTGGCACGACCGTTAAGGGTGTCGCCAAAGGCCGTGCCAGACAGACCTTCCACCAGGTCAAAGCGGTCGCGCAGAATATTGGCTTGCTGGTTGGCAAACAAGGCAATGCCCAGGTCAGCATCGACGCCGGCAGTGGCCCCTTTGTGGATGGCCCAATCAAAACCGGCCATGCCGTTGTTGCGCTCAATGCCAGCGCCTTGCAACATGATGTCGTCGCCTGATTCGGCATCGTAATCGTTGTCGCCATCACGGCCATTGAGCACATCGTGGCCAATGATGGTGCTGTTGAAGAACAACTCAGAGTTTTCACCTGCCAGCACATCCAAACCGCCGGCACCAGAACCCCCCTCGATCCAGTCGTCGCCCTCATTGCCTTTAAGCACGCTGCCGTCTACCGGACCAGATATGAAGTCATTGCCCAAACCTGCGGTGATGTCTTTGGCCTCGGTGCCACCGTAAATGAAGTCTTGGCCTTCGCCGCCAAAAATCAGGTCCAGGCCGTTGCCGCCGTTGATCACGTCGTTGCCCGCATCGCCATGCAGCACATCGCCGGCACCAATGTCATTGCCCGCATCGGTGATGATGTCGTCGCCCGCACCTCCAAACACATGGTCGACGCCCAGGCCACCGTCGAGCCGGTCGTTGCCGCCATCGCCCCACAAGGTGTCATCGCCCTTTCCGCCCAGCAAGGTGTTGTTGGCATGGTTGCCACCCAGCACCACGTGGTCATCGCCGTTGTAGGCCAAGTAGTCACCCTCCCCGTTGCTATCGGTGTCTTTGCGGACCACCAAGGGCGAAAAGCGCTGGGTGACGGGGTTGGCGTTCACAGGGTCCGCCACTTTCTGGCGGGCCAAGTCCAGCTCCAAGATGTACTTGGGTGTGAGGAACAAGGAACTGGGCAAGTGGGTGGCGTTGGGGTTGTCCAGGTCGGTGTTGCGCATCACCAGTTCAGCGAAAGAATCCGCCTCAAGTTGGTTGAGAAGGTTCAAGCCTTGGGTGCGGCTGAGGTAGTAGAAACGGTCGCCAGCCTGGAGTTTTTCCATCTGCGTTTCAAACACAAAGTTGAAAGTGGAACCCAACATGCCGCCAAAGGCCATTTTGGCTTCGGCCAGACCGCCGATCCAAAAGTCCACCTGGTTCAAACCACCCAGGCTGCCCCCGGCATATGCGCCAGTGGCATTGAGGAAAGCCAAGCTGTCCGCGGGCGCACCGGCACTACCCAACACTATTTTGGCCGCCGCATCTCGCTTGGCCTCCACCGTGGTGGCGTTGATGATGGAAGCGTGCTCGCCATAAGCGGCAATGAAGTTGATGACCGATTCAGGGTGTTTGAGGTTGTTGGCGAACTCCACCCAGCTGGCGTAGGGCTTGAGGCGTGTGTCGTTGCCGGTCATCTCAAAGAACTGGCTGCGAGCCTCATTGAGTGAAGGCATGCCCGTATCGCGGCCACGGGCAATGTTGAGGGCAGCCAGGTCCAGCGGTAAACCCACCAGGTTATTGCGCAGAGCCCCCGTCACAAACTCGTCAATTTCATTGCCCACTTGACGGGTCATGCCACGGATGATGGCGCCAGCGGCCACGTCCGCATCAGGCCCAAACTGCAGCGGGTTCAAGAAGCCGCTGATCAGGTCAATGTTGTTGCTGGTTTGGCCATCAGCGGCCAAACGGTCCACATTCTCATTGAGCATCGAGTGACCAAATCGGAACACCACATGCGCAAATTCAGCGGTGATGGCGGGGTTGATCGACACATTGTTAGAAAACACAAAGGGGTCGACATCAGGCGCGACCAAACGGGCGAACTCTTCAAACACCAGGTGCTGGTAGACCATCTCGGTGCTCACGCGGGCCGATTGGAACAGACGCTCGCCATTCCACATCAACGTGTCCACGGCCGTGGCAGCCGGCATGCTGGTCACGGGCACGGTCAACCACTCGTTGAGGAACTTCACATCGCCATTGGCGATCAACTCGGCTTTGATCTGATCAACCCGGTTGTTGTGCTCGGAATGGAAGACATGGTGAACCGCGGTCAAGCCGATGTTTTCATTGCCACGGCCATCACCCACGATGAAATGTTTGTCGAGCAATTCGTTGTCGTAGGTGGTGGCCACCCCGAACTGGTTGACTGCGATGCTGTTGCCCGCCACATTGTCTGCGTCGGGGGTGGTGGCCACCAGCGGTGTGGCCGGGTTGCGGTCATGGTCCACCAAACCTGGCACGGCGTTGTGTGCGATGTCGTCCAAGAAAGCATGGCCCGTGCCCATGGCCTGAGCGGCCGCAATGGGGGTGAGTAACTTGCCTTCGACCAGGGTCATGGGCACCGGTGCGCCTGGGGCTGCAGCACCGGGCACCACCAGTTGGGGCAAGCCGTTCGGGCCAGGAATGAATTTGCCGTACTGGTCAGTGGCCACCAAAGGAACGCGCAGCACATCAAAGTCGGAGAGGTTGATGCCCAACTTTTGAGCGGCTTGCAGCTTGATGTCCGCCCAGGTGGGTGGGCCACCGTTCTGGCCTTCCAGCATATGGCCGGTAGCCACCGGCTTGCCGTTGACCAGCTTGTACTCGCGCAGAAAAACCTGGTGTGACTCATGCGAGGTGTAGACCTGGCTCAGGTCAATGAACGGGGTTGTTTGGTTGTTGTTCTGATGAACATCATCAGCGGTTCCCAGCACACCATCAGCACCAGGCGCATTGGTGGCACGGGTGAGCACCATGAAATTGGTGGGGCTACCTGGCACATAGAGCGGGTCATCGGCTTGCAAAGGAATGAAGACCGTGCCGCTGCCCCCTTTGTTCACCAGGTCCAGGCCGTGGGTGAAGAACTGGGCAAACAAAGTGGTGAAGCTGTTGAAGGGTGCGGTGTCACCCAGATCAGCCATCACGTTGGGAATGAGCAGTGTGGTGCCGTTTTCCAGGGTGAGGTTGTAGCGAGCCAGTTCAGCTGTGATGGCCGTTTGCTTGGCCTGGGCGCTGGCGTGATTGGCGTCACGAACCTGAATGATGTGCTGGCTCGAGGCATAAGGGTCTGCGTCACCCATCGCACGCAGCGCAGCAACGATGGCTGCGTCGTTGTTCACACTTTGGTCAGCCACCAGGTTGCTGATGATGCGCGGGTCTGCGTCATACACCGAGCCTGAGGTTTGCTGGTAGCTGGTGGGCGCACCGGTGCGCGGGTTGGGATCAGCCGCATCGAAACTGGGGGTGAGCAGGCGCGGGAAGAACTGGTCTGCCGAGCCATTGGTGATGTTGCTCAAGTTGTTGTATTCACCCGAGACCGTGCGCAAACCATAAGGCACCAAGTTGCCGATGGGCTTGCCCTGGGCATCGTTGTACGTGGTGTAGCCAGAGGCCACGTGGTTTTCGGCAATCTTGATCTGCTTCAGGATGAATTCCAGATCGTGTTTGATCAACTTGAACATCTCCAACTCCTTTGAAGTGATTGAGCACCCCCGTCCTCTTGACCAACAACACAAAGGGAGCGGGATGTGATTCATTATTCGAATCCGTTAGCCCGCTGGCATGGTCTGAATTCACTTTTCTGATGGTTAATTTTTCTGGTATGAAACCAGTACATTGACGCTACCCGCCAGAGGGCGCACCACCGTTTCAAGCAGATAGGCGTGGGTCTTGTTAGAGTGTGGTCATGAACACCTTGAACCGATGGGCCCGTCGCTGGCCTTTGCATGTGGCAGCTTGCTTGGCGCTGGCTTGGTCTGTGACCAACACCTGGGCTGCCGAGCCCACGGCCCCTTCAGCGCAAGTCGCCCCACTCGCGCCCATTGCTGGGCTGGATGTCGCACGCTACATGGGTGTGTGGCACGAGGTGGCGAAGTACCCCAACTGGTTCCAACGCAAATGCGTCAGCAACACCCACGCCACCTACAAAGTGCTTGGGCCAGGTCAGGTTGAAGTGCTCAACCGTTGCCGCACGGCCGAGGGCAAAACCATCGAAGCCCTGGGCTTGGCGCGCCAGATTGGCGCGGCAGACTCACCCAAACTCGAGGTGCGTTTTGCCCCCGAGTGGTTGTCTTTCATTCCGCTGGTGTGGGGCGACTACTGGGTGATAGACCTGGATGAGGCCTACCAGTTGGTGGCCGTGAGTGAGCCCAAACGGCAATACCTGTGGGTGCTCTCACGCACGCCCCAGGTCAATGCGCAAGCTTATGAAGCCTTGCTGCAAAGGCTCAAGGCCAGAGGGTTTGACTTGAGCAAGCTTGAGGCGAGCGCCCAGCAGCCTTGAGGTCTCAGGTGAGAAAACGATAGCGGCTTTGCAGCTTGAGCATGAGCCAAGAGCCGCCAACGATGCTCAACAGGGTCAACCATGCGGTCAACGCAAAAATAGAGCCGCCTGACATGGCTGCACCCACGGTGCAACCACCGGCCAACACAGCCCCGAACCCCATCAGGACCGCACCGAGCATGTAATGCCCCATCTTGTTCTCAGACTTGAAGGTCTCGAACTTGAACTCGCGACGCCAAAGGGCAGACACCGCAGCCCCTACAAAAGTAGCTGGCAACAAGGCCGCTTCAAAACCAATGTCTTTGAGGCCCGGCTTGTTGAGCACACGCATGAGCCAATCGGCTGAAGGGCTGGCAAATGTCAAGCTTTGCAAACTCACCGGGTCGAAAGAATTGTTGGCAATCAACTGTGTCCACAACCAGCCACCAGCCACACTCAGGCCCACCAGCAAGGCCATGCACAAGGCCCAGGCTTGCCCTTTGAGTTTGCTGGCGCACAGCCACACCACCACAGCCATGAACACAGCAGACACCAAGAGACCACCTGTGGCGCCCAGGCCGGTGATGGCCAGCAAGTCACGCGAAGCACCCGCGTCCACACGCCACCAATCGGCAATACCGCTGCGAATTGGAGAGAGCCAGCCGCCAATGGCCGCTTGCACCGTCACGGCAAACACCAAACCTGAAATGGCAGCACGTAAATTACCCGAGCCCGTCAACACGATCAGGCGGCCTGCGCAGCCGCGTGTGAGGATCATGCCCAAACCAAACAGGAGGCCGCCAATCAAAGCGCCGGACAGTGAACCCGGTTGGTCAATGAAACGCGACTTAGCCGGCGCGAGCCAGCCTGCGTAAACCGCCAACTGCACACACAACACCGACATGGCAAACGCGAACAGCCATACAGCTGAGCGGTCGCTCAGGCGGCGTTCATAAGCGTCAATGATGGAAGCGCGGGCGCAAAACTTGGACTGCTGCGCGGCCACGCCGAACAACAGACCCAACAACAGGCCGCCCAACACCAGGGCGGATTGCACACCATGCACATCCACCCATTGGGTGACAAAAGCATTCATGGACTGGCAAAAATCTTGGACAAACCCTGTATTGTCCACGGTTTTCGGGCTCAGCCCGTGAGGGCTTGGTTCAGGCCAAACCCTGATTGCCTTGCATACCTATCAGTTCAGGCATGTTCAGACGTCGTGGTTTGACGCGACCACCTTGGGCCTTGAGCCAGGTTTCCACCAAATCCCAGACCATGGGGTTACCTGCGCTTTTGGCTTCTTCGGCAACCGGTGCCCACCCCGCCACCTTGTAGGTGCGACTGGCTTCAATGGGCTTACCGTTCAGGCGCATGTTGTCGATGCGTCGCCCAGCACCTGCCAAGGGACTGCAGGTGTAGGTCAAGCCACCAATGCGCACCATGTCTCCGCCCTGCTGGTAATAGGGATCCGGGTTGAAGAGGTTGTCGCACACATCTTCCAGCACGGTTTTGATGGTCTCGCCCGTCATCTGCGTGACGGTGGCATACGAGTAGGTGGTGGCTGTCATGTCCATAAGCCACTCACGCGTGATGGCTTGGCCGCTGAGCAAAGACGTGCCCCAGCGAAAACCTGGCGAAAAGGCGATCTCGGCACCCTGCACATCCATCAAGGCGTCCAGCAGCAACTGGTCGCCCGTGCCGTTGAAATTGCCACGGCGGTACAAGGTGCCTTCGGTCATGGCCAGGGTTTCAGACAACTTGGCCGCATAAGGCTTGCGGATGCGTTCAATCAAGGCTGACATCTCAGGGTCTGCGGGCAGCATGTTGGCAAACACCGGCAGCAACTTGTAACGGAAGTCACTCACCCGTTTGTTCTTGACCTCAAAGTCCAAGACACCTAAAAACTTGCCGTTGGAGCCAGCATTGGTCACCAGGGTCTGGCCGTTGCGGTTAGGCACCACGGTGGCCACAGGCATGCCATCATGCGTGTGGCCGCCCATGATCGCGTCCACACCGGTCACACGCGAGGCCATTTTGAGGTCCACGTCCATGCCATTGTGACTGAGCACCACCACCACCTGCGCACCTTTGGCCCGCACCTCGTCGACCATCTTCTGCAGGTTCTCGTCCTGAATGCCGAAGGACCAATCGGCCACCATGTAGCGTGGGTTCGCAATCGGGGTGTAGGGGAAAGCCTGACCGATGATGGCGCAAGGCACGCCGTTCATCTCACGAATCACATAGGGCTTGAAAACGGGATCGCCAAAGTCAGCGGTCTTGACGTTTTGCGCCACAAAGTCGACCTTGCCCTTGAAGTCTTTGTCGATGATCTCTTGCACACGCTCCATGCCCAGGGTGAACTCCCAGTGACCGGTCATCACATCCACACCCAGCAATTTGCAGGCATCCACCATGTCTTGCCCGTTGGTCCACAACGCTGTGGCCGAACCCTGCCAGGTGTCACCACCATCGAGCAGCAAAGCGCCGGGGCGACTGGCCTTCATGCGCTTGACCAAGGTGGCCAGGTGCGCAAAGCCGCCCACCTTACCGAAACGTCGGGCCGCCGCTTCGAAGTTCAGGTAAGACAGCGCGTAAGCCTCTTGCGAACCCAACTTCACCTTGGCGTGCTTGAGCAAATGCTCGCCCACCAAATGAGGGAGCTTGCCATTCATGCTGCCCACACCCAGGTTCACACTGGGTTCACGGAAATACATGGGCAGCAACTGCGCATGGCAATCGGTCATGTGCAGGAAGGACACCTGACCGAAACGCGGCAGGTTGTACAAACCCTCGGCAGCTGTCGCAGCGTCCGCTTGCGCGTACGAGCCCAAACCCATGCCTGCGACCGAACCGGCCCCGAGGACTTGCAAAAATTCACGTTTGGTTAAATTCATAAATCAGCAATCACCCATGGAAGTAGTGAAAAAAAGACCCGGCGCACCGGGTCTTGAACTTCAGTCTTTGTTGACGGGCGAGTTAGGGTCCAGCAACAAGGCCACCAGGTGACTCACCTGCTCTTCGTTCAAGGTGCCGGCATGACCTGCGCGAGGCATGTTGGAGCAAGCGTTGTAAGCCTTGGAGTTCCAGATCTTGCCCCAGGTGTAGGCCACGATCGGGCGAGACGCAGCATCGTTGGGGTTGCTCACACCGCGCAACTTGGCGTAGTTGTAAAGGCTCGGGCCGATGGTGCCGTAAGAAATTTCTTTCTTGTCGATCTGGTGGCAGTTGTAGCAGTTGCCGCCGTTGGGCGTGCTGGCAGTATCCGTCCAGGTTTGGCCTCGGCCGCTTTGCGCGATGGCTTCGCCTTTTTTCCAGTCGCCCACAAACTTGTCGTTAGCGGGCCAGCGTATGGTTTTGAAGTTGGCGGCTTCAAGGGCCTGCGCCACTTTGGCATCCAAAGGCTTGCCTTGTGCATCGGCCTGGCTGCAAGCACTGTTGGTCTCGTCGACTTGGGTGATGCGCTCTACCTTGGCGATGCCTTCCGTACGAAAAGCAGCTTTCACCATCGACTGGTATAGCTCCTCCACCTGCGCCTGGTTGGGCGCACTGGCGCATGCGGCCAGCACCACGGGCACTGCCAGGGCCAAGGTCAATTTGGTTTTGTTCATGGTCGTCCTCTTCAACGCTTGACGGTGGGCACGGCCGAAGCTGCGCCTTTGGCATTGACACCCAAGTACGTGCTCAGTGCGGTGAGCACTTCGCTGCCAAACTCTGGGTAAGGGAAACGCTGCTGACGGAAGCAATCGTTCAAGCGCAGCTGCATGCTCCACATCTGACCGTTGGACACACGGTAAGCCGGCCACGCGGCAAAGCCCACGCCATCACCGGGGTTCTTGGTGAGGTTAGGCAGGTCTTGCAAGCGTATGCGTTTGCCCTCTTCGCCATGGCACGACGCACAAGAAAAATCATGGGTGCCGCCACGCTGGAAAAACATGCGCTTGCCCACCTCGTAGTAGGCTTTTTCCATCGCATGGTTTTGCGGCAAGTTAAAGCGCAAGCCTTTGGACTCTGCCGCCACATAGGTGGCCAAGGCCGTCACATTGGCCATCTCGCCCTGACCAAAAGGCGTCTTGGCAATCTGCGCGGCATCGAAGCCTTGCAACTTGGCCATGCAGGTCACGATGCGAGACTCCAAATCTTGCACCGTTCCTACATCAGCAAAGTAACGTGGCAGCTCCACAAACGCACCTTTGATCACACCCGGGCCTTTGCCCAAGTCACATTGCTCAAGCGAGGCATTTTTAGGCCCACGCTTTTGCTTCCAGAGGTCTTCACCTTTGGCTTCAAACAAGTCGGCGGGGTTACCGTCAGCCAACATGGCGCGGTACTCTTCAATCGCTTGGATGGATGTTTTCTCGGCCATGGCCTGGCCATAAAACATCACACCCAGGGCCATGGCCCAAACGGTGCGGTGGTGTGTCATGCGCAGTCTCCTTGAAGGTCAGGACACCGTGGCTTCATCCGTGCGGGTGTCGCCGCGGTTGTCTTTCCAGTTCACCGAGATTTTGTCGCCTGCTTTGGCGCCTTTGACGGTGAGCTGCATGAACGGGTTTTTGGACACAGCAGGGCCCCACTCGGCCGTCATGACGGGTTTGCCGTTGTGCGAGACGGTGATGTCCGTGATGTGCCAAGCAGGAATGGTTTTGCCGGCGGCGTCTTTGCGCTGACCTGTTTCCATCTCGTGGCTCATCAAGACACGGACGGTGGCGTTAGCACCTGCGGATTGAGCGCGAATGCGCATGGGATCTGCCATGTTGGACTCCTAATTTCGATGTTGTGTTTGGAGAGTGAAGCGCGGATCAACCGCCGCAACCACCCAAGGTGACCTTGACTTCTTTTTTCGTGAAGAAAGCCTTGCCGTCGTTCATGATGGCCACCGCGTAAACGTCGGAGGACTGGCCCATCTTGGCGCGTGTGGCGAAGTTGGACTCCACCGCATCAGACACATTGAACATGGCCACCAAGGCGCTGGGGTTCTTCTCTACCAAGATCAAGAGGTGCTTCACACCAGTCAAGGTGGTGGCCAAACCCAAGGGCACCACCGCGCCGTTTTCGGCGATGTCAGGTGCGGTCAGGGTCACGTCTTTGCTGGCCACAGGAACGCTGCCACCGAATGCAGCCACTGCATCGTTGATGGTCTTGGCATCAAAAGCGTTTTTGTTGAAAGCCCAGGCAAACTGGGGGAAGAGCCCGGTGGATGCCAGCAGGCCACCTAACAGGGCGCCTTGCTTGAGCGCATCGCGTCGATTGGTCATCAATATTCTCCTAAGGTCAAAGTTTATTTGGCAGCACCTGCTGCCAGCCAGCTTGCAATTTGCTTGGCATCGTTCTCAGAGATGTTCTGGGCAGGCATCGGGATCGCTCCCCACACGCCAGACCCACCAGTTCTGATTTTGCCAGTTAAGTAATCCCCCTTGCCCGCGTGCTTTTGCGCCACGTCTTTCCAGCTCGGCCCCACCAATTTGCGATCAGCCGCATGGCAGGCCACGCAATTGTTTTTCTGCAGCAAGGCATCCACACCCGAGTTGGTGGCAGCAGAAGGCGTTGCTGCAGGGACTGCTGCGGGCAACGCACGCTGGCTGCTTGAGGCGCCTTCGGGCTTGCTGGTGTCCGCACCTAGCTGCTGGCCGACATAGCGGTTTTGCAGGTAGAGGTTGCCGTGGGCATTGCGGGCAAAGTCCGGCAGGAACGACGCCACCTGGGCCTCCACCGGGCAGTTGCGCATGCAGTTGCTGCCCTGCACATCGGGCTTGCGCTTGCCTTTGAACTCATCGCCCGGCCACAGGCCATGCTGGGTGCTCACCCCGTTGCGGTTGGGCAAGCGGCTTTGCGCAGTGGCCATGGTTTTGTCTGACAACACAAAGTCATCGGGCAGCACCTCGCCCAGGTTGAGCAAGAAGGCAGTGACTGCGTAGACCTCATCCGCAGTGAGCGACTTGGGTTGGTTCCACGGCATGGCACGGTTGATGTAGTCCCACAGCGTGGACACCGAGGACACCTTCATCAGGGTGGTGCGACCGGGGAAGGTGGGATCGGTCAAGCGGGCCACGCGGCCCGAGGGAATGTCTTTGGCCGAGGTGCCGCCCACCAGCGGACTGAACACCTCATTGGACTCACCAAACACGCCGTGGCAAGACGCGCACTTGGCCTCCCACACATCCTGCCCTTGGGCCACACTGCCCGAACCTTTGGGCAAACCTTTGAAGTCGGGGCGCACATCAATGTCCCACGCCGCCACTTCCGACGGGGTGGCCAGTCGGCCCACGCCTGGGTAGACGTTGGCTTGTGCCAGTGCCGCACCTGACACGAAGACGCTGAGCACCAGGCCGCCAGCCACCAGGCTCTTCACGCGGCGGGGCGTTTCAAGAAACCTGAACATTTTTCACCTCGCCGTTTTCTTGCACCAGCCACGATTGAATGGCGTTGTTGTGATAGATGGACCTTGACCCGCGCACCGCGCGCATTTGCTTGTAAGTGGACTGCACATGGCCTGTCTCGTCGGTTGCGCGGCTTTGGATGATGGCGGGCCGGCCGTCCCACACCCAATCCAGGTTGAAACGGGTCAGGCACTTGCTCATCGCTGGCCCTTCAATGCGGGCCTGTCGCCAGTTGCGTCCACCATCGACCGACACATCCACCTTGCTCACCTTGCCGCGGCCCGACCAGGCCAGACCGGTGATGTTGTAAAAGCCCTTGTCAAGCAACACCTGACCGCCTGATGGCGTGGTCACCACGCTCTTGACCTCTTGAATGCTGGTGTACTGACGGTGAACACCATCGGGCATGAGGTCGATGTAATGCACCGTCTCGTCTTTGGTGGCGTAGGGTTGGTCGCCCACTTCAATGCGGCGCAGGTACTTGACCCAACTCACGCCCTGCACCCCTGGCACCACCAAGCGTAAGGGGTAGCCGTTTTCGGGGCGCAACATTTCTCCGTTCTGGCCATAAGCCACCAACACCTCGCCCGAGGTGATCAAGCTCATGGGGATGGTGCGCGTCATCGACGAACCATCCGCCCCTTCGGCCAAAACAAACTTGCCGTTTTTCAGGTCCGCACCGGCGAGTTCCAACAAGCGAATCAAAGGCACACCGGTGAACTCGCTGCACGACAACATGCCATGGCTGTACTGGCAAGTGGGCACAGCCACATTGCCCCACTCCATGCCGGTGTTGGCACCGCATTCGATGAAGTGAAACCGCGACACGCTAGGCAAGCGCATCAACTCGTCCATGGTGAACACCATGTTGCGCTTGACCAGGCCATTGACCATCAAACGGTGTTTGGAGGGGTCGATGTCCCACCACCCCTGGTGGTGTCGCTCAAAATGCAAACCGCTGGGCGTGACGATGCCAAACAGCGACTGCAAAGGCGCAAACGAGACGGACGACTGGGTGGTTTGTGTCAAGCCAGGGCTTTGACGGCGTTGAATGTTGGACTCAAACCGTGAGGGTTTGCCGTAGCCATCGGTCACCACGCCACGACCCAAGCCGCGGGTGTGCTCAGGCAGCTCCAGGATGTTGGGGTCACCACCGGCTGCAGGCACTGGGTTGGCCTGCCCCAAGGCTGAGCCTGTCGCCACGCCCGCTGCTGCAGCTGCAAAGGCTGAGCGTATGAAATCACGTCGGCCGGCCTTGGCTTCCTGAAACACGGTCTTCACGCCCGCCAGGTCGATGAAGTTTTCAGGTGCCTTGATCAATCGTCCACCAAGTTCAGACGTGTCCATGAGATTGGGACTCCTTATCAGTCCATTTGTATATCACTATTTACGAATATATAAACTTCACGAACAGGTGTCATTGGTATAAACCCTAGGCTCGCAGGCTTACTTGAATTTGTAGTGATCGCGGTTAAGAACCGCAGCAATGGCATTGACTTCGTCGGGGAACAAGCTCAGGTTGAGCTCGGTGCTGCATCGTTCGACCATGGCGGTCAACGCAGCGGGTGTGCGGATGCGGCCTTGCGGTCGGTAGATGGCCGAACCGTCCCCACCTACCCTGCTGATGTGGCAGGCAGAACATTTGTTTTGCACCATCAAGGACGCACCCAAGCTGTGGTCAGCCTCAGCAAACAACGCTGCGCCCTGGGCATGCAAGGTCAAACAGCACAGAAGCACTGAGATGCAAAGCCAAAGTGAGCCTTGGTGCTTACTCACGCTCCATCTCCAAGTAAGTGTTGTAGGCGTTGATGCGGTTGGCTGACTTGAACAAAGGCAGATGCTCAAACGCGCGCCAATCGGTGCGGGCGTAGGCTTCTTCAAAAGGCACCATGTCTTTGGCAGCTTGGCCCATGGCCAGTCGCACATAGGCCAGGTACTCGCGTGTCAACAACATGTCCTGACGCGCTTGCAAGGAGGCTGGGCCATGGCCTGGCACCATGGTGCGGGCATCCAAACCCAGCATGGTGTCAAGAGCGACCAGCCACTGCTTGCTGTTGGCATTGCCGACAAAAGGCACACGACCTCGAAAAATCAAATCGCCACTGAACAGGACCCCTTCAGAGGGCACATGCACCACCAGATCTTCGGGGGTGTGGGCTGGCCCCATGGGCTGCAACACAAACTTCACACCACCCACCACCAGCTCGGTGCGCGCACTGAGCCAGCGGGTGGCAGGCACCAGACGGGTGGTTTCATCAATCCACGGAAACATGGTTTCACGCGAACTGGCCAAGCGGCTCTGAGCGTTCTCCGAATTGATGTAGGTGCGCCCTGCTTCGTGCGCCCAAATTTGTGCGCCCTTGAAGGCCTGCAAACCATAAATGTGATCGGCATGGTAGTGCGTCAGCAGCACATGGGTGATTGGCTGCGAGGTGCGCTGCGCAATGAGCTTGATGAGTTCTTGCGCCAGCGCCGGTGAACCCAGGGCATCAACCACCACCACGCCCGCCGGGGTGATCACAAAGCCCGCATTAGAGATGAAGTTGCGGTTGGCTGCGCTTCCCAGCGCTGATTCACCTTGAACGTACCAGGTGTGGGGCGCCACTTGCTGGGCCTTCATGGTGACCTGCTCGGCTTGTGCAGGCAGCAAGCACCACACTGAACTGCACACAGCCAGCCACAAGCTTGTGGCCCAAAGCCTCTTATGCATGGCGCTCAACCCGGTTCAGCCTCAATCGCAATTTGGGTACAGACCGCGCGGCACAAAGTCACCACACGCTCGTTGATGATGCGGTAGTAAATCTGCACGCCTTCACGGCGCTTGCCCAACACACCGGATTGGTACAGCGTGTTGAGGTGCTGCGACATGTTGGGTTGGGTGGTGTCAATCTCAGCGAGCAACTCGCTCACATTTTTTTCGCCATGGCACAAGCTGCTGATGATCTTCAAACGCATGGGGGCCGACATGACGCGAAACACTTCGGCAGCCATCTCGAACACCTCGTCAGACTCCATGGGCTGCGCATCCAGGGTGCTTTTTTTGGCCATGACGCCTCCTTAAACCACACCGTGGGTTTTGAACCAGGCCAGTGCACGTTGCCAACCGTCTTGCGCGGGCGCTTGACGGTAGCTGGGCCGGTAGTCGGCATGGAAGGCATGCGGCGCATCGGGGTACACCACAAACTCGGAGGCTTTGGCCGACTTGCTGCCCACGGCCAGAGCCTGCTTCATTTGCTCAACGCTTGCCAAAGGAATACCGGTATCGGCCGCACCATACAAGCCCAGCACCGGGCCGTTCAAACCAGCCGCCACATTCACCGGATGCTTGGGCGTGAGGGTGGTGGACTCGCCCACCAAGCGGCCATACCAGGCCACACCGGCTTTCACATTCGGGTTGTGTGCTGTGTACAGCCAAGTGATGCGACCACCCCAGCAAAAACCAGTGATACCGACCTTTTGGGTGTCAGCGCCCTGCGCACCAGCCCAAGCCACCACGCCATCGAGGTCGCTCATGACTTGCGCATCGGGCACCTTGGACACGATCTCGGAGAGCAATTTCGCCATCTCGGCGTACTCGCCCGGATCACCCTGCCTGGCAAACAACTCAGGCGCAATCGCCATGTAGCCGGCTTTGGCAAAACGGCGCACCACATCGGCGATGTACTCGTGCACACCAAAAATTTCTTGAATCACCAGAATCACCGGCAGCTTGGTCTTGCCGGTGGGAAAGGCCCGGTAAGCGGGCACTTTGAAACCATTGACCTCGATCGTCACCTCCCCCGAGGTCAAACCCTCCGATGACGTTTTGATGGCGGTTTGCGCCAAGGTGGGCAAGGTGCTGGCCGCGTAGCCCAGGCCCAGCATTTGCAAAGCCCCGCGGCGCGTTGCTCCGGTGGGCGTGCTGGCGGTGGTGGCGTTGAGCGCGTGAAAATCGGTTTCTTGGTTGGTGTGCAGCATGGTGTGTTGGGCTAAAGATATATCTTTATATCAGTGTATTTGAATACTTGCCAAGGTTTTGTGTCGCACCAGGCAACCCGCCAACACGACGCTAGCGCTGCTGCGGGTTCAAGTGCTGCTTGAGCACATCGACCATGCGATCGGCTGTGGTGCCTGGGGGCAAAAAGCCCAGGTAGCGACCATCCGTGCCCATGAGGTAGATGAAGGACGAGTGATCCACGGTGTAGCGCAACCAGCCACTCACCGGCACCTTTTCTGAATACACCCGGTAAGCGCGGGTGACCTTTTGAATGTCAGCCTCGCTGCCGGTCAAGCCAATGAGCTGCGCATGAAAGGCGGGCACATACTGCGACAACAGCTTGCGCGTATCGCGTTGCGGATCCAAGGTAATGAAGATAGGCGCTATGCTTTTTGCAGCATCACCCAACGTATCCAAGGCTTGTCCGATCTGTTGCAGGTCCGTCGGGCAGATGTCAGGACAGGTGGTGTAGCCAAAGTACACCAGCATGAGCTTGCCGCGAAAATCGGTGTCACGCCGGGTGCGGCCCTGGTGGTCGGTCAAGCGAAACGACCCCCCGATGGGCTCGCGGTTCCACATGATCGCGTCCATCAATTCGGCGGCGCTGCGCTTAGGCTGCGCTTGCGCCAAGGCCGCTTGCGCAGACAACATCACCAAAAACAACGCCTGCCGCAGCAGGCGTTGACCCATCCAACTCACCGTCACCGATCAAGCACCGAAGGTGATCATGCTGCCCGTGGTGGTCACCAGCACGTTCTCAGGCATTTGCGCGCGTGCTTCTTGCACAAAGTTCAAGCCGCTGCAGTGCATGGGAATGAGCACATCGGGGTTGAGCTTTTTGATCTCAGCCACCACCTGCGTCAGGTAGTCCTTGGGCGCTGGGCCAAGGTGGAAACCGCCCACAATCGCGTGCACCTTCTCCACACCCGACACCTCCTGCGCCTGGCGCACCGAGTTCACAATGCCGGCGTGACCGCAAGAGCTGATCACCACCAGGCCCTTGCCTTTGATGTTGTAGCACGTGGCGTGCTCATGCAGGTGTTCATCGGGCACTGTTTTGCCCGCCATGTCGGCTGAGAGGTACTGACCCACATCGCAACCCACGCCGTTTTTCACGCCGAACTCCACATGGGTGTTGGGCAACACGCGCTCGATGCTGCGCCGCTTGATCGGCCCGGTGGTGAAGGCATGGTTAACCACCACCGCAGGCTTGTCCGCCAAGACCGGGGTGATGTTGCGGGCGGCAAGTTCACGGCGGTCCAGGGCACCGAAGTCGCTGAATTGACCGGGCGCGCCGTTGTAGCGGCGGCAGAAGTTGTCTTCGCCACCGGCATAGAGCTTCACGCCTGAAGGCAAAACACTGCGGTACTTGTCTAAGAAACCCATCAAGCCACCAAAGTGGTCGTAGTGGCCATGACTCACGATCATGGCGTCGAGTTTGCGCGGGTCGATGCCCAGCAACTCCATGTTGTTGAACAACACGTTTTGGCTGTAGCCATAGTCGAGCATGATGGTGCGGGCTTCGTTCGCACTCATCGACTCCATCCACAAGGACAGGCCCCATTCGTTGTGCAAACCACGACGGAAATCAGCGGCACGCGGGGGTGGTGTGATGGCGACGCCACCGACCTTGTTGGGTCGGAAGAACAGGTCGTAACTGCTGTCCACCACCACGCGGATGCTGAGCTTGTCCACGGTAGGTGCTTGCAACACAGAGGCTGACGCCGAAGATGCTTGTAAAGCGCCCACAGCAGCAAGGGCTGAAGCGCTGGCACCAGCCATCAAAAAGTGGCGACGGTCAAAAGTGTTCATGGGTCGATTCCCTTCCTTATTCAAGTCAAACATGCATGCGTTCAAGTGTGACTGTTTTTAGCATTCACGCTATTTCAGGAAAACCCTCATAGGTGGTGGTCATCCATAGCCCATCGCGGTAAAGCAAGGGGGCTGCCAAGTCTTTGCTTCGGCCAGAGATGACCTCACCGATCATGAGGCAATGCGTACTTTCTTGAACCTGTCGAACCAAACGGCATTCCAGGCTCATGACGGCATCACGCAGGCAGGGTGAACCTGATTCAAACATGTCCCACTGACCATCTTCAAAACGATCATCACCAAACACCTGGGCTTGCCCCGAAAACAGCTTGGCCAACTCCACGTGTTCAACCGCCAAGGTGTTCACACTGAAGACCTGGTTCTCACGCATGTGCGCATAAGTGAAGGCCTGACGGTTGATGGCACACACCACGGTAGGTGGCTCCACCCCCAAAGACATGAAGGCAGAAACCGTCATGCCGGTTCGCTGTGGCGCATGGCCGGTGGCGATGATGTTCACCGCTGCCGGGTGCATGCGCATCAACTGTCGAAATGCAGCTGGCGTCATGCCACGGCAGCTTCCATGGGCGCGTCCACATTGATCTCCGAGCCCAGGCCCAGGGCCTGGTTCACACGCGGCATCACCTCGTTGGCCATGAGCTCCATCGAGCGACGGCCGAGGGCCGGGTCGACCAGGTCCATACCGGCATAGACGATCTCACCAAACGGACCGACCTTTTCGCGCATGGCCAAAATCTTATCGGTCACTTCGTTGACCGTGCCGGTGATGACCAGCTCATCGAGCAAGCGGTCCAAAGTGACATGGCTGTCATCTTCGTCCATGTGCTTTTTGAAGATGACGTGCCGCTTGGACATCATCATCTTGGTCAGCATTTGACGGTAGTAATAGCGGTAGGGGCTGTTGGCGTCTGCTCGGCCGTAGCGATGTGCGGTGGCGCTGTCATCGCTGACAAAAATCGTGCGAGCCACGCGCCAGTCACCGGGGTTGGCCACCTGCCCTACCGAGGCCTTACCTTCGCAATAGTTGTCCCAATGGCTGTTGAGCCAATGGTCCATCAAAAAGTTGGCAGACATGGGGTGGAAGTTGCGCTTGCCCATGGCAATCACCCCTTTGGAATAAGGCGCCACCACCGTGCCCACAATTTCAGGCAAGGGCTTCTGGAAAGGTTTCATCAACTCGCCACGGCCAATTTCTGGCAGCAAGGTGACCTGGGTGGTGACCTTGAAACGGTTGTCCGGAAAATCGATGTTGTACGGGGGCTCACGCTCCCAAATCGCCAAGATGACATCGATGGCTTCGGCAAACATCTTGTTGCGGTCCTGGTCAAGAATGCCTAGCGCCTCAGCGTCAGACGCAAGCGCACCCGGGCTGATACCAAAGATGAAACGGCCCTTGGCCAGATGGTCAAACATGGCCGCCTGAGAAGCCAGCAGCGTGGGGTGCGAGTGCGACAAATTCGACGTGCCGCTGCCCAGCTTGATGGTTTTGGTTTCTGGAATCAAGGTGGCCAGGAACAACAGGCTGTTGGTCACGTTCTCGGCTTTGTCGGTCAAATGCTCGCCCACAAACGCATCGTAAAAACCCAGCTTGTCGGCCAGGATGATGGTTTGCCGATCCTCATGCAAAGTTTCGGTGGTGTCCCGATCGATCGGGTGCAGGGGCATGGTGAAGTAGCCTAAGCGCATGGTGAGGTCCTGTGTGCGTTTGAAAAATGAAAGTTCACTCGGGTTTGACGCCAGCGTCTTTGATGACCTGTGCCCAACGAGTGATTTCGCTTTGAATGAAACGGGGGTAGTCAGCCTTGGACACCTTGGAAGGCTCCAGGCCCAGCTGCGCCAAACGGGCAAGGAAGCCCTCGTCTTTCAAAGCTGAGGCGATGGCGCCTTCGAGCTTGCGTGCCACATCGGCAGGAATGCCCGCAGGTGCTGCCAGCCCTAAGAAAAAGCCCAATTCATAGCCCGGGTAGGTTTCGCCAATCGCCGGCACATTGGGCCAAGTTTTGAAACGGCCAGCGCCCGTGACGCCCAGCACCGTGACCTTGGGGTTGTCGATGTGGGACATGGCCGGCAGGTACTCAATGAACATCACCTGCAGTTGACCGCCGTAAAAGTCTTGCAAAGCTGAGCCTATGCTTTTGTAGGGAATGCCGGTCATGGGGGCACCGGTCTTGACCTTGAAGAGCTCGGCCGTCATTTGCGAGGCAGAGTTGTAATGGCCGAAGAACACCTTACCCGGGTTGGCCTTGGCATAAGCCGTGAGTTCAGCGGCTGACTTGATACCAGACTCTTTGCTGACCAGGGCCACCGACGCGGCCGTGCCAAACTGCCCCAAATGCTCAAAGTCTTTGAGCGGCTCGTAGGGCACTTTTTTGTACAGGCTTAAGTTGGCCGCCAGCGTGGTGTTGGTGGTGAGCAAAAGGGTGTAGCCATCAGCAGGCGAGTTTTTAACCGCCTCGGTGCCCAGGATGCCGTTGGCACCGGCTTTGTTCTCAACCACCACCGCTTGTTTGAGTTGTGCCTCGAGGTACTGACCGAAGGCTCGTGCCGTGATGTCACCCGAGCCACCTGGGCCGAAGGGCACCACGATTTTGATGGGCTTGGTGGGGTAGCCCTGCGCTTGAGCCAAGCCGATGCTCATACCCCATGAGCAACAAGCCCACATGAACCAACGAACCAACTTATTCATCGACGGCCTCCATCGTTATTTGATGGACCATTCTAGGGTTCAGCGGGTCATTGACCAAATCAAATATTCCGTTATGTGGAATTTATAAATGAAGCTCAAAACACAACTTTGCCAGGCGGGTTGTCTTTGATGGCAGCACGCCAGGTCTCTGCCTGGGTGGGGTTCAGGCGTGCCAACTCGTATTGAGCAGACATGATCTCGGCCTCTTGGCTCAGGGCACTGGCCAGCCCGGTGAGGTAACTGCCTTTCATGCGGTCCAGGGTAGACACCGCACACAAAGAGGCGATGGGGTAACGTCGCCTGTCAAAGATGGGCACGGCAATGCCGGAGATGCCCCGGGCCGAACGGGTGCGGGTCAGGGCATAACCGTTTTTACGCGTCTTTTGAATGCCGCTGGCCATTTTGCTGAAGGCTTTGTCTTCCCCACTGCGAAGGTGGTTGAAGGCCACAATGTCGGCAATCTCTTCCTCGGGCAAATGCGCCAGGATGGCCAGGCTGAAAGAGCCGATGCCCATGGGCCAACGGTCGTTGATTTGCAGCAGCTCCGCGTTTTGTGGCAAGTGCCCCTGCCGCTTGTCCAGGCACACCGCGTCATAGCCGCAGCGTATGCCCAAATAAACCGTCTCCCCGGTGGTTTGTGCCAAGCGCTCGAACGAAGGCTGTGCGATGGACTTGATATCGAAGATGTTGTTGACCGAAATACCAAAGGCATACACCAGGGGGCCTAAGCGGTAATGGCGTGTGCCCCAAGGTCGCTCGACCAAATGCTCATCCAACATGGCCGACAAAATGCGGTGCACAGTGGCTTTGGGCAGTTGGGTGAGCGTGCTGATTTGCATCAGGGCTGCGCCCTGTGCACCGAAGGTCGAGAGGGTGCGCAAAAGCAAAGCGGCGCGTGCAATGCTTTGGGCACCTTCGCTTTTCAAAGACGTGGGCATGGTGGTCTGAGGTGGTGGGTGCGTGACAAAAAACCAAAAGATCGAAGCCCGAATCTTACAAACAATTCCACAATTCGGAATATTGGCATTCAGCTTGAATCCACGTTCAGGAAAAGGGGCTTGCCCCGATTGCCAACTCAAAACACAGCACGCATACTGATTTTTGGCGTCAGGTGTGATGCTTCAGTCCGAATCAAACGCGTGAGACGATGAGGGGCCAAGAAACATGAGATTGATCAAGCGCAAACTTCTGACCTGCCTGGGTTTGGGCCTGGCCTTGAGTGCCACGATGTCTGTACAGGCGCAAACTTACCCGCAACGTCCCATCAAGGCCATCGTGCCTTACGCGGCTGGTGGCTTTTCAGACCAAGCCAGCCGCATCATTGCCGAGGCCATGTCGCGCAACTTGGGACAAAACATCGTGATTGAAAATCGCGCGGGCGGCGGCGGGCGCATCGGCAGCGAGGCCATCACCAAAGTGACCCCCGACGGTTACCAGTTGCTCATCACCACCAACGGCACCATGACCTACATGGCGGTGGTGGAAAAATCTTTGTCTTATGACCCGGTGAACGACTTCACCCCGATTTCATTGGTGGGCAAATACGGCTTGCTGATGGTGACCAACCCCGCGGTGCCCGCCAAAAACTTGCCCGAATTTTTAGCCTACGCCCGCGACCCTAAAAACAAAGGCAAGATCAATTACGCCTCATCCGGCATGGGCAGTGGCTTACATTTCGCAGGCGAGTTGTTCAACGCCATGGGCAAGACCGACATGGTGCATGTGCCCTACAAAGGTTCAGGCCCGGGCATGCAAGACGTGTTGGCAGGTGTGTGCCAAGTGATTTTTGATGGTGCGGCCAAACCGCAAGTGGATGCCGGCAAAGTTCGGCTCTTGGGCACCACCAGCTCGGTGCGCGACCCACGCTATCCCGACACCCCCACCCTCAGCGAAGGCGGTTTGACAGGTTATGACTTGACGTATTGGGTCGGCATTTTTGGCCCCAAAGGCTTGCCGCCAGAGATACAGGCTCGCTTGAATGCGTCGGTCAAAACCGCGCTGGCTGACCCGGATGTGCAACGCAAGCTCAATGGCATGGGCATGACCCTGGTGGGCAGCACACCTGAGCAAGTGGTGCAAGAAATTGTGAGCGAAACCGCCAAGCTTCGACAAATTGCCGCCTCGATTCCTGGCGGCGTGAATTAAACCGAAACCATCTATGACCTCTGTCCTTCGTCCCCAAGACCGCCTGCCCTTCTCAGCCATCATCGACCGCCCGCCCCTGACCTTGCCTGAGGGCGTGAGGTTGGTGGTTTGGCCGGTGGTGAACATTGAAGAGTGGGACATTTCACGCCCCATGCCACGCATGGTCTCGCCACCTCCTGGAGGCCAAGCACCTGTACCTGATGTGCCCAACTGGACCTGGCATGAATACGGCATGCGTGTCGGCGTTTGGCGCCTGATGGATGCCTTCAAAAATGCAGGCATCCGCCCTACCCTGTCCATCAATGCCAAGGTGTGCGAAACGCGGCCCCGCGTCACACAAGCCGCCTTGGATGCAGGCTGGGAATTCATGGCGCATTGCTACGAGCAAATCCCCATTCAAAAAATCCCGGACGAGCGCGCCATGATGGAGCAAACCCTGGATGTGCTGACCCGTTTCACCGGTCAGCGTCCTGAAGGCTGGTTAGGCCCGGGCCGCAGCCAGACGCTGGAAACCCCTGACTTGATCAAGGAGTTGGGCATGAGCTGGTTTGGCGACTGGGTGCTCGATGACCAGCCGCAATATGTGCACACCAAGCACGGCCCCTTGGTCTCTGTGCCCTACACGATTGAGCTCAATGACATCAACATCATGTTGACCTCGCATGAGCGGTCTGATGCGATGTTGCTGCGCACCCAAAGTGCCTTCAAACGTCTGTATGCCGAATCAGCCCATGGTGCACGCATCATGGCCTTTGGTGTGCACCCCTACATCTCGGGCGCTGCTCACCGCATTGAGTTCTTTGAAATGATGTTGGAGTTTTTGGCCAAGCAGCCCGGTGTTGTGTTCTGGAACGGCTCTCAGATCAGCAACTGGTTTCAGAAAGCCAACCCCTTGCCTGCGGCTTGATGTCTCCTGAGCGCCCCTTGCATGCACTCACCCTGGCGCAAGCCAGTCGACTGATTCGTCAGCAAGCCATCACGCCCAGTCAGCTGGTGCAAGCTTGCATTGAGCGGATCGAAGCGGTGGATGGTCGGCTGCACGCGTTTGTGACCCGCACCGCAGAGACTGCGCTTGAGGCAGCGCATCGTTGCACACGCGAGATTCAAGCTGGTCAATACCGGGGGCCTTTGCACGGCATTCCCATCGCGCACAAAGATGTCTTCCTTACCCAAGGGGTGCGCACCACCGCGCATTCCCGGCATTTGAAAGATTGGGTGCCCACCACCAGCGCCACCATGGTCACCGAGCTTGAGCGACTGGGGGCCATCAGCCTGGGCAAAACGGCCCTGCATGAATTTGCTTTCGGCTCACCATCCAGCAGCGATGTGTTTGAACCCGCACGCAACCCCTGGAACTTGGCCCACATGCCAGGCAGCTCCAGCAGCGGCTCGGGCGCTGCGGTGGCAGCCGGCTTGTGCATGGCCGCCACGGGCACCGACACAGGCGGCTCTATCCGCCACCCTGCCGCTGCTTGCGGTGTAGTGGGCATGAAGCCCACACGCCACACCTACCCGATGTCCGGGGTCATCGCGCTGGCACAAAGCTTGGATGTGGCAGGTTTTCTCACCCGAACCGCGCTGGACCAAGCGGTGGTGTGGGATGCCTGGCACGGCAGCGACGTGACGCGCTTGTGCGAGTCGTCCACGACCACCCTCCAAGGTCTGCGCATTGGTCTGCCACAAGGCTTATGGCAAGACCCATCCACAGGGCAGGCTACCCACGCCCCACAAATTCAGGCGTGTTTTGAACAAGCCTTGAATGTCTTGAGAGCCCAAGGTGCTCAGCTTGTGCAGATCACCTTACCACCACAAAACCAAGTAGTGCAAGCGGCCAACACCATCATTGCCTTTGAAGCATTTCAGCAACTTCAACACATCTGGCGCGACCACCCCGACCACCTGGGCGAAGGGCTGCAAAAGAAACTTGAAGGTGCAGCTGGCTTGAGCCTGAATGACTACCATGCCGAGCGCGTGAAGGCTGACGTGTGGCAACACGACCTCAACGCCTTGTTGGCGGACCATGTGGATGTGCTCATATGGCCCGGGCGTGAAGCCTTGCCTGAAACCCTGCAAACCCTGATGGAGCGCCCCACCGCGCAACGCAGTGCCTGTAACCGCTTGTTGAGCTTGACCGAGCACCCTGCCCTGACCTGCCCCATGGGCGTGTCCCAGGAAGGCTTGCCCATGGCCTTGCAGATCGGTGCTGCCATGCACGATGAGCCTCGCTTGATGGCCGTGGCGCACGCGTTTGAAAAAGCCATCGCTTGGCAGCTGCCCGACCTCATGAACTGAGCCATGCTGTGCACCCATCGGTGGTCGAGTTCATGCCCCGTATCATGGTGAATGAACATTGAAATTTAGAAGGAGTCTTTGAATGAGCGATTTGATCAACCCCACCATCCGCCGCGTGGTCACAGGCCACGATGAGCACGGCAAAGCCAAGGTGCACATAGACGAGATTTGCACCCACTTCCGTCAGGGTCGCCCCAACGGTTTTGTGTGCAACATCTGGACGACTGACACCAGCCCAGCCAACAACGATGGACAAGGCGACGACGGCAAGCGCGAAGGCAAGTTCACCGTGATTGAGAACGGCACCGTGTTTCGCATTCTCGACTTTCATCCCGGTGTTCAACAGCGCGTGCACCGCACCGACTCCATCGATTACATCGTGGTCATGTCCGGTGAGATCGACATGGAATTAGAGTCAGGCGAAGAGGTGCACCTCAAGGCTGGTGATGTGATGGTGCAACGTGGCACTGTCCACAATTGGATCAACCGGGGCACCCAGACCTGCGTGATGGCTGTGATGCTGGTCCATGCCAAACCCGTTGAAGCGGGTGGGCAAACGCTCAACGCCTTCGGTTAATTCATCACATCGGGAAAGGCTCGATGCCCGGCGCAGCGTTGTCGGGCAAGCTGCGGCGCGTGGTGTTGAGCACCATGGCCAGCAGGCTGTAATAGCCGCAGTGCGCCGTCATGTCGATGACCCCCTGATCACCAAACATCTGCTGGGCAGCGGCCCAGGTCACATCGCTGACCGAATGGTTGTGCAGCAGTTCTTGAATGAACTCGTACACCACAGTTTCTTCGGGTGTCATGTGGGGTGGACGGCGACCCTGGGCAATCGCATCGCAGGTCTCTTCACTCACGCCAGCTTTCATGGCAATGGGTTTATGGATGTGCCACTCCACAGGCTGTGACCAGTGGCGCGCCACCAAGAGCACCGCAAATTCTGAGTTGTGCAAGCCAACCGTGTTGTCATAACGCAGGTACTCGCCCACTTTTTGCAGACGGCGCATCAACTCAGGGCTGCGCATCAAAGGCACAAACGGGCCGCTGAGTTTGCCGCGTGGCCCGCTGATGAGCTCATCCACCGCAGCGCGCTGCGCATCGGTCATGGCTTCACGCGGGATTTCTGGCAGTCGCTCTGGCTTGGGTGTGTGCATGATGTGTTTCGTTGATGTCAAGTTCTCAATTTAACACCATGAAGTGATCGCGATCGATCAGCCCTCAGTGAGCGCTGCTTGTGGAGGGCGTCAACTGCAACAAGAGCTCTCGTTTGAGCACCTTGCCGCTGTGGGTCATGGGCATCTCGTTGACCAACTGGAACACCGAGGGTCGTTTGTAAGGGGCCAGTTTTTCTTGCACATGGGCATGCAGCGCATCCAGTTTGATTGACGCGCCTGGCCGCGGCTCAATGAAAGCGCAAATCTCTTCGTTGCCGTCTGCGACCTTGCGGCCGGCCACGGCAGCACGGTGCACACCGGGATAAGCCAACAACACCGCCTCCACCTCACCGGGATACACATTGAAACCTGAGCGGATGATCATTTCCTTCAGGCGCCCCACCACCAACAATGCGCCATCCGCGTCTTGGCGGCCGAGGTCGCCACTGGCATACCAGCCACCAGGTTTCATAACGCTGGCGGTGATGTCTGCGTCACGAAAATAACCTGGCATCAGGCCCACACCGCGCATCCAAATTTCGCCGGTCTCACCTTGGGGAACATCAAGGCCCTGCGCATCGACGATGCGCAGTTCGGCTCCCTCCACCAAATAGCCCGCACTGGTGTCATCACGCCAAACGTCCTTGCGGCAAAGCGTCAACGCACCCGCATACTCCGACAAGCCGTAGCCATGGTGCAAGGGCTGGCCAAAACGCTGCTCGACCGCGTGTTTCACACTCATGTCCAAAGGCGCAGCACCGGTGTAAACATAGCGCAGGTCCGGTGCGACGGGTCCTTCAATGCCTTGGGTATCGAGCCAAGCCAGCAGGCGGGTGAACATGGCCGGCGGCCCCTGCAGTTGGGTCATGCCTTGGTTGGCTAAGGCATCAAAAACATCTGCGGGGTCAAACTGGCTGCGCATCAACAAGCCTGCGCCTGCATGCAAGGAGGCCATGAGGATCGTGCCCAAACCAAAGATGTGCGTCATCGGCAAATAGGCATACGACCTGTCGCGTGGTGTCAGATCACGCGACTCGGCCGAGACCCGTCCAAACTGCAGCAAACCCTCATGGCTGACCAAGACGCCTTTGGGCTGACCGGTTGTTCCCGAGGTGAAAATCACCGCGGCAACACGCTCTGCCAACGCCCCCTGCTCTGCCATTGCATGGGCGTACACCGCCGATCGCTGCAGACCAGGCAAGACACTGGCTTGAGAGGCCTCACGCTTGGCATGATCGCGCGCTGCCGATGACACGGCCGTTGTGAAGTAAATCAAGCGCGCATCGGCTTTGTGCATGAAGCCCGCAATTTCAGCGGCTGTCATGCGTGCATTGACACCACAGGCCCAGGCGCCCACACGGCTACACGCCAGCACCAAGGCCACATGCTCAGGGCAGTTTTCTGCCACCACCAACACACGGTCACCCTGCCTCACGCCCAGCTGGCGTAACTCGGCCTCCAAGCTGTCAACGCAGACCGACAACTCACCCATGGTCATGGGGGCACCAGGCAACAACAAAAAGGGAAAACTGGGGTCTTGTGCAACCCGTTCGTCAAAACACTGGTGAATGCGTTGGAAGGCCATGCTCATTCAAAGCGCATGCCGCGTGTGATCTCTGCCCACAAGGCATGTTCGCGCTGCATGCGCTCGCTCAAATCGGCAGGGGCGCCGAGCCACATCACATAGCCCTGATCGATCCAGCGTTTGCGCAACTCAGGGTCTTGCAAAGCACGGTTGGTGGCGGCTCCCAGGCGTTGAACCACCTCAGCACTCATGCCCAACGGCCCAAACAAACCATACCAACCCCCAATGTCGAAATCGCGGATGCCCAGCTCTGTCAGGCTGGGAATTTGCGGCAAAGCCGGGTTGCGTTCTTTGGATGTCACCGCCAGCGGCCGAACCTTCGCACCATCGATGTAGGCCTTCGCACCGCCCACGATGTCGAACATCATCTGAATTTGCCCGCCGATGACATCGGTCATGGCCGGCGCATTGCCTTTGTAGGGCACATGGTTGAGCGAGATGCCCGCACGACGCGCGAACAATTCGCCACTGAGGTGGTTAGAGCCGCCCATGCCTGCCGAGCCATACGCCACTTGGCCTGGGTTGGCCTTGGCATAGGCCACCAACTCAGGCAAGGTTTTGAAGGGTTGCTGCTGGTTGATGACCAGCACATTGGCATAACTCAAGATGGGTGCCAGCGGGGTCATGTCCTTGAGAGGGTCAAACGTCATGGCCTTGAGCACATGCGGGCTGATGGTCATCGTCGGGCTGGCCGCGAAATAAAGCTCTTGCCCCGTCGGCGGCGCTTTGACCACCGTCTGTCCTCCTACCGCACCACCCGCACCCAAGCGGTTCTCAACCACCACAGGCTGCCCAAGCTCACGGCTCAACAGGGGCGCAAACACCCGGGCTGCCGAATCCACCGGGCCACCTGCGGCATAACCCACCACGAGCTTGACCGTGCCTGTCTGCGCCGACACAGGACCCGTCATACCAGCCAGACATGCCAGGGTCATGGCCAGCGACTTAGCCAGATAGCCACGGCGGCCATGTGTGCTCAACAAGGGTTGCATGAGGCGCTCCTAAAGGGTTGTGAGATTGTTATGGCGGTGGTGCAGGACGATGTTCACAGCACGTCTGCAGTTCCAAAAATTGCCGTGGACTGACTTGATAGCGTCCCACCATTGCCGTGGGCCAAGGCGGTTTGCGCGCCAGACACCTGGCGGTCGCCGCCCTCACCGCGCAACTGACGCACGGCTTCGATGATGGTGAAAATGCCGTACATGCCCGGATGCACGCACGACAAACCACCCCCATTGGTGTTGACGGGCAGGTGACCACCCGGCGCAATGCCACCACCCTGTACAAAAGCACCGGCCTCGCCTTTTTTGCAAAAGCCCAGGTCTTCCAAAAACAACAGGGTGTTGATGGTGAAGGCGTCGTACAACTCCACCACATGCATGTCTTTCGGTCCGAGCCCTGCCATGGCATAAGCCTCATGCCCCGACTGCGTGGCCGCTGTGATGGTGAGGTCATGCATCGACGAGATTTGGCGGTTCCACACCGCCGTGCCATTGCCCAGCACATACACAGGCTTCTTGGCCAAGTCGCGGGCACGGTCGGCACGCACCAGCACATAAGCACCACCCCCATCGGTCACCAAGCAGCAATCACGAACCGACAGCGGGTCGCTGACCATGCGGGCGGCCAACACATCGTCGATCGACAAGGGGTCGCGCACGAAAGCTTCCGGGTTGCGCTGCGCCCACTGGCGGGCAGCCACAGCCACCTCAGCCAAATCGCGGCGTGTGGTGCCGTACTGGTGCATGTGACGAGACGCTGCTAGCGCGTAGGCACTTGGCGGGTTGAAAGGTTCGTACGGTGTCTCGTAGGGCTGCGGGTCCATCCAGCGGCGTGCCTGCGCAATCTCACGCCGACCAAAAGTGGCGGTGCGCTGGGTGCTGCCGTAACACACCAACACCGCCTGGCATTGCCCCGATTGCAAGGCGTGCATGGCCGGCAGCAGGTGAGCCACAAAGCTTGAGCCCCCCACCATGGTGCCGTTGATGAAGGTCGGGCGTAGGCCCAAATACTCCACCACGGGCATGGTCCACATGGTGGAGCCCACACTGGCGGTGCACAGGCCATCGATGTCGCTCATCTTCAAGCCGGCTTCGGCCACAGCCGCATGGGCTGAGCGTGCGAGCAGCTCCATCTCTGAAAAGCCGTGGGCTTCGCCACAACCAAACGTGCCGACGCCCACGATCGCAGCACTGCCGCGTAAAGACTTCACATCGGTGCTCATGCGGCACCGCCTGCCATCGCGTCAAACACCACCATGCCCTGATCGTCTTTCAGCAGCACACGGGCCATCACACGCTGGCCAATCTTCACCGCATCAGGCGCCAGGTTATCCACGCGACTCATCAGGCGCACACCTTCGTCCAAATCAATCAGGCTGACGTTGTAGTCGCCCCCCTCCGCCGGTTTGCGTCGCACGGTGGTGACCGAGTACACCGTGCCTTGCCCGCTGGGCTTGACGAAGTTCACTGCCGCACTGCCGCAGTGGGGACACATCTCACGCGGAAAATAGATGTGCTGCTGGCAATCACCACACTGCTGAATCAAAAATTCGCCCTTGGCCAAGGCGGCTTGGTGGCGCACTAACACGCCGGTTGGGATGGCTTGCGTCATGCAGCAACCTCAGATCGGGTCCCAGCTGAACACATCACCCGAACGCTCCAACTCGAAGAAGCTGGCTTTGAGTGCGGGCATGGCTTGGTCCAGCACCGTCTGTGGTGTCCAACCTTCGCTGCGGTGCACCGAACGAATCGGTCGAGGCTGGCTCATGAGGAAGATCTCATTGTTACGAACCGCAAAAATTTGCGCGTTCACATGGGCCGAACTGTCGCTGGCCAAGGCCACCGCCAGGGGTGCAATCTTGGCCGGGGTCATTTGCTTGATGCGCTCCACACGGGCCTGCTCTTCGGGCGTGTCGGTGGGGATAGACCCAATCATGCGGCTCCAGGCAAAGGGTGAGATGCAGTTGGACCGCACATGGAATTTCTCCATGTCCAAAGCGATGGACTTGGACAAAGCCGCCACCCCGAGCTTGGCGGCCGCGTAATTGGCCTGGCCGAAGTTGCCCACCAAGCCTGAGGTGGAGGTCATGTGGATGTAGTTGCCACTGCCTTGCTCTTTGAAATGCGGGGCAGCCGCGCGGCTGACAAAAAACGCACCGTAAAGATGGACCTTGAGCACCGCATCCCATTCGTCCACGCTCATTTTGTGGAAGAAGCGGTCACGCAAAATACCAGCGTTGTTCACCACCACATCAATGCGTCCAAAAGTATCCAGAGCGGTTTGCACGATGCGCGCTGCGCTGTTGGCCTCAGACACGCTGTCGGTGTTGGCCACCGCCTGACCCCCCAGGGCTTTGATGTCATTGACCACGGCCTGCGCTGGCCCAGCGTCTTGCCCCTCACCCGACACAGAGGCACCAATGTCATTGACCACCACCTTGGCACCTTCGCGTGCCATGGCCAGGGCGATGTCGCGGCCTATGCCGCCACCCGCGCCCGTGACCAGCACGACCTTGCCATGCACCAAACCTGTTGCACCCATCAATTCGCTCCTGTATTTTTGTGTCGGGTCTTCGCGGCTTAAAGTATCAAATCATTGCGCCGTACACCAGGTTTTTGTAGAGCATGCGGTTGGGCACGCGGAAGGACGGTGCTTGCGCCATGAGGACGCCCACCAGTTGCTCTTTGGGGTCGATCCAGAAACTCGTGCCCCAGGCGCCAGCCCACATGGCATCGCCCTTGGAGCCCGCGGTCCAGCCCAGGCCTTCGTCGAGCCGCACACCAAAACCAATGCCAAAACCGTAGCCTGGCCCTGTGGTGCCAATTGTGGTGCCACCCATGCCCACGGTGTGGTTAGAGAGCATGAACTCCACGGTTTTGGGCGAGAGGTAACGGCGACCATTGAGCGTGCCGTGGTTGCACATCATCTGCGCGAACTGCAGATAGTCTTGTGCGGTGCCCACCAGACCTGCCCCACCCTTGAAGTAACACTTGCCCTTGGGGTCGTAGGACTGGCGGTAAGACTTGAGCATCTCGGCCTTGAGCGGGTCGCTGTCCAGACACTCGGCCACGCGTGCGTTCTTGGCCTGTGGAATCCACCAAGAGGTGTCGTTCATGTTCAAAGGCGCCAGCAAGAGGCTGTGCACCAGCTCATCGAGCGATTTGTCGGCCACGCGCTCGATCAACAAACCCAGCACATCCACCGCGATGGAATATTCCCAGAAGGTGCCGGGTTGGTGCGCCAAAGGAATTTGGCCCAGGTTTTTGAGCATCTGCTCAGCGCTGATGTCCACCTCGCGCGCTTCAATGTTGAGTTCATCGTACATCTTGCGGATGCGCGCTGAGCCTGTGCTGCCGCCATAGACCAAACCTGCCGTGTGGCGCATGAGGTCATGAACCAGGATGGGACGAACCAGGTCCACATCGTTACCCGGTGAAGTTTCAACCTTCATGGTTTTGAGCTCGGGCAACCAACGCGACACCGGGTCGTTCAAGCGCAGCTTGCCCTGCTCCACCAGCATCATGGCTGCGGTGGTGACGATGGGTTTGGTCATGGAGGCCAAGCGGAAAATGCTCTGCTTGGACATGGCCACTGTTTTTTGTGCATCTTGAAAACCATGCGCTTCAAAATGCACCGTCTTGCCCTTGTGGGCGACCAGGCTCACAGCACCGGGGAAAATGTTCTGGTCCATTTGCGCTTTCAAGGCCGGCGCAATGCGACCCAGACCCTGCGCAGAAAAGCCCTTGCCAGTGATGGCCATGGCAGGCACGCCCAGGCTGGCGCCGGCCACCCCCAACAAACTGACGGACATGCGCTTGAGGTGGTCACGACGCGCTGGATTCATGGCTTGGACGGGCTGTTTCATACGGGTCTCCTGTTCTTGGTTGATGCCGTTTTGGCACTACAAGTATTGAAGCGCGATTTCAGCCAAAGTGTTCTAGGGATTACACCGGTGCAAGTCCACAGTCACCGAGCTTGATAAGGCTCATCCCTGCTGGTAAACACCGGCTGATCGAGAAGTTGACTTTCCAACCCACAGGCCTCACCCTTGTGCATCTTGGTGACGTTGCCAAGGCACTGGAACAGACCAAAGGCAAGCTGTGAAACAACTCGCGCGTGCGTTGAAACATCTCTCAGCCGAGCTCAAAGAACTGCGCGGGCAAAACCAGAGCCTGCGAGCGCTGCCCCTCCAGCTCAACAAGCGTGTGGCCAGCGCCTGCCATGACCTGCAAGCCCTCCAAGACAAAGAAAGCCTGCTCGACCAAAAGATCGAGCAAATCAAAGCGCTGGACACCTTGCTCGAAGAGCGCTCACGGCAGCCCTACATCAATTGATGAAGTTTTGACTTTCGTCACTGCGGCGGCCGAGTACGCGCGCTCAGCACGTGCCCAAGCCAACTGAAACCCAAGCCAACAAAACGGTGGCGCGCTTGTCGTTCAAGCCCCTGGCGTGAATGAAAAGTCTTTGAAGACGTTCAGGCAAGCATCCACCACGGCCGGGTCATACAGCTTGCCACGCCCCTGCTTGATTTCGGCCAGGGCCGCGTCTTGGCCCAGCACAAAACGGTAAGGGCGGTTCATGGACATGGCCTCCATCACATCGGCCACCGCGATGATTTTGGAACCCAACAGTGTGTCAGCGCCCTTCAAGCCACGGGGGTAGCCCGAGCCGTCAAGCCGTTCGTGGTGTTGGTACACCATTTCGGCCACAGGCCAGGGAAAAGCGATGTTTTTCAGAATGTCGTGGCCAATGTTCACATGCTCTTGCACCAACATGTATTCCAACTTGCTGAGCTTGGTGGGTTTGATGAGGATCTCCAGTGGCACACCGATCTTGCCCACATCGTGAATGCTCGATGCCAAGCCAATGCCATGCTGCTCGTCCTCACTCAAGCCCATGTCTTTGGCAATCGCCAGTGAGAGTTGGCTCACCCGTTGCATGTGGCCAGCGGTGTATTGGTCGCGCGCTTCCACCGTGGTGGCCATGGCCTTGATGGAGGCCTCCAGGCTCTGCTCGAGCGCTTTGGAAGAAGCGAGCGCCTGCAGCGCCATTTTTTTAGAGGTGGCCAAGTCTTCGAGCAAGAGATGCTCCGTCATGTCCGTGGCGATCACGCAATAAAGATCAGCTTGTCCGGGCATCACGATCTTGCTGACCGACACATAAACCGGCACACCGGGCTTGCCGTTTCTTTGCAAGACCAATTGCTTACGGCTGGGTTGTGAGCCGGCCGCCAGCAGCAGCTCTTCAAACGAAGCCTGATTGCTGGCATCGAGCCAGCGGTGCAGGTTGTCGCCAATCACATGCTTGAGGGGCAAGCCCGTCATCTTGGCAAAGCGCTCGTTGCAGTACAGCACCAAGCCTTCGCGGTTCAAGGTCAGCGCGCCTTCACTCATGCCCTCGAGCAAGATGCGGTAAGGGTGGTCGGCACTCACCAGGCTGAAGACCTGCTCGCCTTGTTGGCCCTTGACCACCAGCGCGTCCACATTGCCCGCAAGAATAGCTTCCAGGCTTTGTTGCGCCTCGGCTAGCTCTCGCTGAAGACGCAACAGCTCAGCGGCCTGGCTTGTTTGTACATCGGGAACTGATGCTTGCATCACAGCACCTTGAGGTCTAGGCCGATCAAGACCTTCTCGGTGTCCGACAAGTCGCCGATGATCCGACGCAAAGGTGGTGGTATTTTTTTAATCAAGGTCGGCAGCGCCACAATCTGGTCACCAGCAGCGAGCTTGGGTTGTTGATAAAGGTCTATCACCTCCAGCAGGTAGCGACCTTTGAGGTTGTCTTCACAAATTTTTCGAATGTTGGTGATGGCCGTCATCGAGCGCTGCGTGGTGCCCGCCACATACAGGCGTAACAAAAACTTTTTGGGTGATTTGCCAGACTCTTTCGGCTTGGCACCCACATTCAAGAGCTCAGACATACACAGCCTCTCACGGTCCTGGGCTGTGCCCGTTGGGCTTGAGGCCAATCTCAAGCAGCACCTCTTGAACATTGGACAAATCGCCCACCACTTTTTTCACAGGCTTGGGGTGCTTACGCACGAGCGTTGGCAAGACATTGATTTGGTAACCCACCGCTTGCGAGGGGTCCTGGCTCAGGTCCACCACCTCCAACTCGTACTTGACGGGGATGTGCTGCTCGCAAATTTTCTTCAAATTACTCAAAGCCAACACAGATTTGGGTGAGGTGCCGGCCACATACAAACACAAACTCAGGGTGGGGGTTGGGGGCATGGCTTGTCCTTGTGCGTTTGGAATCACACCGTTCTACATTTGGTCTATTTCGGTTTGGAGCAACGCAGATTGGCTCTTGGCCAACATCAATTGCCGGGGTCGACCGGTCAGCACGCCTGAAGCGCCATACAAGATGTCGCAGATCTCAACACCGTTGTCGGTGATTTTGAATTCACGCACTTTGTTGGAGTTCGCCATGCCGCGCGATTTGCGGACGATCAGAGCCCGGTTGACCTCACCATCGCCTTCGATGTCCTGCAGAAAAAGCCATGAATCAATCAGCGAGGAAATGGCCAGAGAGCTTCCTTCGGGTGCCGCCCCACTGGGGGTCAAGCTGCCAATCATCAAGCTGATGTTGCGGTTTTTCAAAAAGGCCACCAACTTGGCCAGCATGCGTTTGATGAAGAGGTGGCTGGCTATGTCGGTCAAGCTGGTGATGGGGTCGATCACCACCACTTGGGGGTCAAAATGAGCCACCGATTTTTCGATCTTGAGCAGGTGTTGGTCTAGATCGAACTGCGTGCAACGATTGGATTCAATCTGCAGCAAGCCATCTTCGAGATACTGATCCAATTGGATACCCGCTGACTGCATGTTGCGCACAATTTGTCCGGCAGATTCTTCAAAAGAAAAATAAATCACACGTTCCTGACGTTGACAGGCCGCACGGGAAAATGAGGCCAAGAAGGTGCTTTTTCCTGTACCCGCCGCACCAGAAACCAAGATGGCACTGGCGCGGTAAAAACCTTGGCCACCCAACATGTCGTCTAATTTGGGGATGCCGCTAGAGATGCGATCCTTAGTGGCCGGGCTTTGCAAGCCTTGGGCGGTGATGGGAATCAAAGACACGCCGTGGGCATCAATCACGATGGGGTATTCGTTGGTGCCATGGTAAGAACCGCGGTATTTGATGATGCGCAGGCACCTTGATGCCATCCTGTTTTCCATGTGGGCGGTTAACAAGATGACGCAATCCGACACATACTCCTCCAGCCCATCACGGGAGTAAGTTTGTGCGCCGCTCTCACTGGTGACGATGGCGGTCACCCCTTTGTCTTTGAGCCACTGAAACAAGCGGTGCAATTCCGCGCGCAAGCGAGCGGGGTTGGGCAAGCCATTGAACAAAGCGTCGATGGTGTCCAGGACCACGCGCTTGGCTCCGATGCTGTCGATCGCTTGGGACAGCCGGATGAACAGCGCGTCTAAGTTGAAGCTGCCAGCCTCCACCACCTCGTCAGGGTTCAGGGCCACAAAGTCCATGACCAAACTTTTGTTGGTGACCAAGCTTTGCAAGTCAAAGCCCAGGGAGCGCATGTTCAGGATCACATCGGGGCTGCTTTCCTCAAACGTCAACAGCACCCCGGGTTCATTGAATTGCGTGATGCCACGGTACAAAAATTCCAGCGCCAGGATGGTTTTTCCTGTGCCCGTGCCACCGCAAACCAAGGTGGCGCGCCCCTTGGGCAAGCCACCTCCGGTGATGATGTCCAGGCCCTCAATGCCCGTCAAAGACTTGGGTAACTGAACCAACGCTGTGTCAGTCTTGGCCAGGGGCGTGGTGATGGTGGATGGCTTGGCTTTGGTCATTGAAGTGCCCACGACCGGCAAAGGTCAGGTGGTCAGTTCAATGTACGGCCCGAACAGCTGTCGTGTTTTGACCAGTGTCAAAGTTCAAAACTTCAAAGGATGAATCCAAGAATTTGATCCACTTCGTTGGCATGACCTGACGTGCGAAGGACAGGCTTAAACTAGTTAACAAGCTAAGACACGTCGCGCTGACATCAATCTTCACCATCCAGTCATCACCATCCACGAATCACCATCACCCGCCATGACTCAAGAACAAGGAACCTACCTCGGCAGCTTGCCTAAATTTTCACGGGCGGCCGTGGTGAGTCAATTTGGGCAGCCGCTTGAAATCAAGCAAGTGCCCATGCCTGAAACACTTGAGCCTGGGGCGCTGATCGTGAAGACGACCGCTTGCTCCATCTGTGGCACCGATGTGCATCTGTCGCGCGGAAACCTCGCACTCAAGGTTGACTTGCCGGTGATTCTTGGCCACGAGATGGTCGGGCGGGTGGTGGCTATTGGCGCAGGGGCTGAACGCGACAGCGTCGGGCAGCCTGTACGCATCGGCGACCGAATTTTGTGGACGCACACATCTTGCGGCTCGTGCTATTTCTGCACGGTCACACAACAGCCCACGCTGTGTGAAAACCGACGCATGTACATGTATGAAAACTGTGAAAAGCCACCGTACTTGCTCGGTGGCTTTTCAGAATACGGCTATGTCCTTCCAGACTCTGGGCGCGTGCGTGTGCCGGACAATGTCGACGACGCAGTGGCGAGCCTTTGCAGTTGCGCCTTCCGGTCGGTCATGAATGCCTTTGACAACCTCGGCGCGATTGAACCTTCAGAGCATGTCGTCATTCAAGGCGCCGGCCCGCTGGGCATTTTGGCTGCAGCGGTGGCCAGTGTCCAAGGTGCGCGGTCGGTGACGGTGATTGGCGCACCCGCCAAGCGGCTGGATTTGGCCAAAGAATTCGGTGCCACGCATGTTCTGGACATTGACAGCACCACGCATGAAGAACGATTGGCTGTGGTGCGCCAGATGACCGATGGCCGAGGGCCCGATGTCGTGCTGGAATTCACTGGGTTTCCAGGCGCCTTCAACGAAGGGCTGGACCTGGTTCGCAGAGGTGGGCGCTACCTCACGGTGGGTCAGCTCAGCGCTGGAACGACCACCTTCAGTCCTTCGACGATCGTCAAGAAAAACATCCGGGTGATCGGCTCGTTTTCAGGCGATGTCAAATCCTATTGGAAGGCGCTGCAATTCGCATCGGCACACATGGACCGGATTCCGTTCAGAAAAATGATCACCGGGCAGTATGCGCTGGCCGATGTGAATCTGGCCCTTGAGCGTATGCATCGCCTGGAAGAAATCAAGCCTTTGATTTTGATGGATCTATGAAGCGCCAACGTCACGGTTTCTTGAGCAACACGTCAATGTAGATCGATGACATGCCGCGACTTTGGCGCGTCTGTTCAGGCATGGCATCCTTAGCGGCATCCTGAAACGGAAAAAGCCTTCAAGCATCACTGCTTGAAGGCTTAGTCTTTATTCGATGGTCGGTGTGAAAGGATTCGAACCTTCGACCCCTTGCACCCCATGCAAGTGCGCTACCAGGCTGCGCCACACACCGATCGAGCCTTGAATTATAGCTGCTAAAAAGCGGCCTTCTGCTCTGGCGAGTTCGGAAAATTAAAAAGGTTCGGCCAGCAGTTCGCGAATCTCAAGAAGCTCGCGGCGCACCGCGCCCCAGGAGGGCGAATTCAAGGTGAAGCCTGCGCTGTCTTGCGCCTGTGGGCTGTCTTCGAACTCGTCGTCGAAAGCCTCGTCATCCAAGGCATCGTGAGGTGCATCGGGCAGGTCTGAAACCACCACGCCTTGGCCACGTTTGAGTTCACGTTCGGCCTGCAGGAGTTCCTGCATTTTGTTGCGCGCACCGCTGATGGTGAAGCCCTGGTCGTAGAGCAAATCGCGGATGCGGCGGATCATCAGCACCTCATGGTGCTGGTAGTAACGGCGGTTGCCGCGGCGCTTCATGGGGCGCAGTTGGGTGAACTCTTGCTCCCAATAACGGAGCACGTGAGGCTTGACGCCACACAGCTCAGCCACTTCACCGATGGTGAAATAACGCTTGGCAGGGATAGGACTTACACCAGATGTCACGCGAATCTTCTAGGTTGGTTCAACAAGCCACGCACAAAGTTGACTTAAAGAAATACTTTAAGGTGTTCTGATTTCTCTTTTGAAATCAAAGCACTTCTAGCGGGGTGTGAGAGATTACTCTAAGTCCGGCCGGCGCGCTAGGGGGTGGCGCAAATAAATCTCAGTCGGCCTTGCCGGCGTCTTGAATTTGCTCTTTGAGCTTGCTGCTGGCGTGGAAGGTGACCACCCGGCGCGCCTCGATCGGGATGGCCTCGCCGGTGCGGGGGTTGCGCCCCGGGCGGGGTGCTTTGGTGCGAATCTGGAAATTACCAAAGCCTGAAATCTTGACGTCTTGCCCATCGACCAGGCTGGCAGCGAGCAGGTCAAAGAAGGCGTCCACCATGTCTTTGGACTCGCGCTTGTTCAGGCCGATTTGCTCAAACAGCAAATCAGCCAGTTGGGCCTTGGTGAGGGCCGGGGTTTCTAAACTGTCGACAGTGAATTCCATGGTCATGCCCGCAGTCGTGCGCCCAGATCAGCCAACAGTTGGGCCAGCACGGCCGAAACGGCGGCGTCGATCTGCTCGTCGGTGAGTGTGGCTTGCACATCGCTCAATTGCAAGCGCACGGCCAGGCTTTTCTCACCGGCTTGCAAACCGCCCGCACCGCTTGTGGTGCTTGGCGAACTACCAGCCTTGGGACGGTACACATCGAACAGCACCGCCTCACGCAACAAGCCCGAGGTGGGTGCAGCGTGGATGGCCGCCATCAAGGCCGCGTGGGTGACGGATTCATTGACGATGACCGCGATGTCGCGCTCCACCGCCTGGTGCTTGGGCACAGTTTGGAACGCGGGCACCCGGCGGGCCAGCACAGCATCGAGCTCCAACTCAAACAACACAGGCGTTTGGTTGAGGTCGTAACGCTGACGCCACTGGGGGTGCAACTCACCCACAAAACCGATGGCCTGACCATCGAGCAGCACGCGGGCGCAACGGCCGGGGTGCATGGCGGGGTGCTGGGCGGCTTCAAACACGGCTTGCAGCGGGGCCAGCAGGGCCTGCACATCGCCTTTGACGTCAAAGAAATCCACTGCCGATTCGCCGGACCACTGCAGGGTTTGCGCTTGGCCGCTGGCCAAACCGGCCACACGCATGGGCTGGTGAAAGCCTTGCACGGTGGTGTCGGTGTTGGTCACCGAATCATCGCGCAAGAAGACACGGCCCAGCTCGAACACGCGCACGCGCGGGGCTTTGCGGTCGAGGTTGAACTTCAAAACCTGTAGCAAAGAACCCAGCAAAGACGAGCGCATCACGCTCATTTGGCTGGCAATAGGGTTGAGCAACTTGATGGGGTTGGGGTTACCCGCGAGTTCATGTTCCCAACGTTCTTCAACAAAGCTGAAGTTGATGGTTTCTTGGTAGCCCAGACGCGCGAGTTCGTGACGCACATCAAAGGCCGAGCGCTGCGCCTCATCGCGCAACTGCGCCACGATGGGCGCTTTGGGCGGGGTGTGGGGCAAGTGGTCGTAGCCGATCATGCGGGCCACTTCCTCAATCAGGTCTTCTTCGATCTGCAAGTCAAAGCGCCAGCTTGGCGGCGTGACCTGCAACTCGCCCTGCCCCTCTTGCACCGGCAGGCCCAGGCCGCGCAGCGCATCGGCGCATTGCGCTTGCGTCAAAGGCATGCCTATGATTTTGGCGGCACGTGCCACACGCAGGGTGACCGCTTTGGCTTGGGGCAAGTTGACGATGTGGTCGTCCATCGGACCCACCGTGGTTTGCGCGGTGCCGCAAATGTCGAGCACCAGCTGCGTGATGCGCTCGATGTGCGCCACCGTTTCGCTGGGGTCCACACCACGCTCAAAGCGGTGACCCGCATCGGTGGAGAAATTGAATCGACGCGAGCGGCCTGCAATGGCAGTGGGCCACCAGAACGCGGCCTCGATGTAAATGTTGGCGGTGTCGTCAGACACCGCGGTGGCGTCACCGCCCATGATGCCGGCCAGCGACTCGACCTGCTGCGCATCGGCAATCACGCCCACTTGCGCGTCAAGCGTGACGGTGTTGCCATTGAGCAGTTTCAGTGTTTCGCCGGGCTGGGCCCAACGCACATCGAGTGCGCCATGGATTTTGTCCAGGTCAAAAATATGGCTGGGGCGACCCAGCTCGAACATGACGTAGTTGGAAATGTCCACCAAGGGCGAGACGCTACGTTGACCGCAACGTGCCAGGCGCTCAACCATCCAGGCTGGTGTGCTGACCTTGGGGTTCACACCGCGCACCACGCGGCCACTGAAGCGACCGCACAAATCAGGCGCATTGACCGTCACAGGCACGATGTCGGCATTGGTGGCAGCCACTGCTGGGAACGCAGGCGCCTTCAAAGGCGCGCCGGTGAGGGCGGCCACTTCGCGCGCCACGCCATACACGCTCAGGCAATGCGCCAAGTTGGGCGTGAGCTTGAGGGTGAAGAGGGTGTCGTCGAGCTTCAAATGCTCGCGGATGTTTTGGCCAATCGGCGCATCGGCTGACAACTCCAACAAGCCGCCATGGTCGTCGGCCAATTGCAGTTCTTTGGCCGAGCACAGCATGCCCTGGCTCTCCACACCACGCAGCTTACCCAGCTTGATGGCAAAGGGTTTGCCGTCTTCACCCGGGGGCAACTCAGCCCCCACCAAAGCGCAAGGCACTTTGATGCCCACGCGCGCATTCGGTGCGCCGCAAACGATGTTGAGCAAAGCGCCCTGCCCCACGTCCACCTGGCACACGCGCAGGCGATCGGCGTTGGGGTGTTGCACAGCTTCTTTGATCTCACCCACCACCACTTTTTCAAACGGCGGGGCCACGGGGCGCAGTTCTTCCACCTCCAGGCCAGCCATGGTCAAGGTGTCGGCCAGGGCTTGGGTGGACAGGGGCGGGTTACAAAATTCGCGCAGCCAGGATTCTGGAAATTGCATGGTGAACTCGGGTAAGACGGGTCAGCAGATGGGCGTGGTGTTGGGCAAGAAGGTGTTCAGCGGAACTGCGACAAGAAGCGCACGTCACCGTCAAAGAACATGCGCAGGTCGTTCACGCCATAACGCAGCATGGTCAGGCGGTCAGGCCCCATGCCAAAGGCAAAGCCGATGTATTTCTCGGGGTCCAGGCCCATGTTGCGCACCACGTTGGGGTGCACTTGGCCAGAGCCTGCGACTTCGAGCCAACGACCGGCCAATGGGCCGCTGGTGAACTGGATGTCGATCTCGGCGCTGGGCTCGGTGAAGGGGAAGAAGCTGGGACGGAAACGCAGCACCAGGTTGTCGTCTTCAAAGAAGGTGCGGCAAAAATCGGTGAACACAAACTTCAAATCTTTGAAGCTCACCTCGGTGCCGATCCACAAACCTTCGCACTGGTGGAACATGGGCGAGTGGGTGGCATCGCTGTCCACACGGTAGGTGCGGCCAGGGGCAATCACGCGAATCTCTGGCATGTCGCCAGCAAACAAACCACCGGCATTACCCGCGTAACGTTTGACGTGCTGCACCGCGTGGCGGATTTGCATGGGGCTGGTGTGGGTGCGCAGCAAGTTGGGCGCCTCGGCGCTGCCGCCTTCGACGTAAAACGTGTCGTGCATCGAGCGTGCAGGGTGGTCTTGCGGGGTGTTGAGCGCGGTGAAGTTGAACCAGTCGGTCTCGATCTCGGGGCCTTGGGCCACCTCGAAGCCCATGGAGCCAAAAATTTGCTCGATGCGCTCAAGCGTGCGCGAGACCGGGTGCAAACCACCCTCCCCGCGTTGGCGGCCTGGCAAGGTCACATCCAGCGCCTCGGCTTGCAACTGTGCATGCAGCTCGGCATCAGCCAGGGCTTGGCGGCGCGCATTGAGCGCGGCTTCAATGGCTTGTTTGGCCAGGTTGATGGCTGCACCGCGGGTTTTCTTGTCGTCAACGCTCAGAGCAGCCATGCCCTTCATGAGCTCGGTGATCTGGCCGGTTTTGCCCAGAAAGCGGGCCTTGGCGTTTTCAAGTTCCGCCGGGGTGGGCGCCTGGGCAAAAGCCGCCTGGGCGCTGCTGACGATGGAGTCCAAATCGTTCATCTTCTTGCTTTCAAACTGACCGGTGGGGACGCTTTGCGAGGGTCATCAAGTCATGGGGCTCTGAGAACCGCATGGCTTGATGGCAGACAGAGGTCTGCCACAAAAACAAAGGGCTAAAGCTGTTGAAGCTCTAGCCCTTGTTCAGACTGCATAGATTGCTACTGAATCAGTAGCAAATCGATCAGGCTGCCAGCTTGGCCTTGACCTGCTCGACGATGCCTGCGAAAGCAGCCATGTCGTGCACAGCGATGTCGGCCAGCACTTTGCGGTCGATCTCGATCTGGGCCTTTTTCAAGCCGTTGGCAAACTGGCTGTAGGTCAGACCGCATGAACGGGCTGCAGCGTTGATACGCGCAATCCACAACTGGCGGAAGACACGTTTTTTGGTGCGGCGGTCACGGTAAGCGTACTGACCGGCCTTCATCACCGCTTCTTTAGCGATGCGGAAAACATTACCGCGGCGACCGCGGAAACCTTTGGCAAGGGCGAGAACTTTTTTGTGGCGGGCGCGAGCCGTTACACCACGTTTGACGCGAGGCATGTGTTACTCCTTGTTCGTCGTTGATTACAGACCCATGCCGGGCAACATCTGTGCCATGTGACCCATATTGGTCTCATGCACTGCTGTTGCGCCACGCAGATGGCGTTTGTTTTTGGTGGTCTTCTTGGTCAAGATGTGACGTTTGAAGGCTTGACCGCGCTTGACGGTGCCACCAGGACGGACGCGGAAGCGTTTTTTCGCCGCGCTCTTGGTCTTCATTTTGGGCATGTGACTGCTCCTATTTTTTGTGCTCGTGAGGCGTTCGAAACCCTATTCGAACTTGTTGGCCCCGAGCCACTTGTTCAAGTGACGAGTGTTGAATTCGCCACTTGTTCAAGTGACGAGTGTTGAGTTCGCCACTTGTTTAAGTGACGAGGTTTAATTCGCCACTTGTTTCCAAACAACCCTTAGGCTGCCTGGTTCGCTTCAGGTGCTGCCGGTTTGGCTGCACCACCGCTTTTCTTCTTGCCCGGCGCGATCATCATGACCATCTGCCGACCTTCGAGTTTGGGGAACTGTTCGACCACGATCAGATCCGCCAACTCATCGCGCATGCGGTTAAGCAGCGCCATACCAATCTCTTGGTGAGTGATCTCGCGACCACGGAAGCGCAAGGTAATCTTGCACTTGTCACCGTCTTCCAAGAAGCGCTTGATGTTGCGCAACTTGATGTTGTAGTCACCATCGTCGGTACCGGGTCGGAACTTGATTTCCTTGACCTCGATGACCTTTTGCTTGGATTTCGCTTCAGCCGCCTTCTTTTGTTCCTGGTACTTGAACTTGCCGTAATCCATCAAACGGCAAACCGGTGGGTTTGCGGTGGGGGCAATTTCAACCAGGTCCACATCCAGCTCACCTGCCATGCGCAGGGCTTCAGCCAGACTCACCACACCGAGGGGCTCATTGTCAGGGCCTGAAATACGGACCTCAGGGGCCATGATTTCACGGTTCAAGCGGTGCTTGCGTTCTTCGCGCTGGCGGCGATCACGAAATTCAGTAGCGATGGTTCAATCCTTCAATGTTTTTGCTACAAAAAGCGTAGCGAATGCTGTCGCGTGGACGCGGTCAAATCGTGATCTTGATGCTCAAGCAACGGATTTGGTGGCAATGTCTTGGGCGATGGTTTGAACAAACGCATCGAGAGACATCACACCGAGGTCTTTGTTACCCCGGGCGCGCACGGCAACAGCGCCGGCTGCTTTTTCCTTGTCTCCTGCAACCAGGATGTAGGGCAGCTTTTGCAACGAGTGCTCGCGTATTTTATACGTAATTTTCTCGTTCCGCAGATCAGTGATGACTCTAAGCTCTTGATTTGGCAAAGCTTTTTTCAATTTATCGGCAATTTCGCGACAATAGTCGCTCTGCGCGTCGGTGATATTGAGCACTGCCACCTGCACGGGCGCGAGCCACGTGGGCAAGGCGCCGGCGTGTTCTTCGATCAAAATCCCGACAAACCGCTCAAGGCTACCCAGGATGGCCCGGTGCAGCATCACCGGGCGGTGGCGGGCGCCGTCTTCACCCACATACTCGGCGTCCAGGCGCTCGGGCATGGAGAAGTCGACCTGGATCGTGCCGCACTGCCACTGACGGCCAATCGCGTCTTTGAGGGTGTACTCGATCTTGGGGCCGTAAAAAGCGCCGTCGCCCGGGGCAATCTCAAAACTGCAGTTCGATGACTTCAGGCTTTGCATCAAGGCGTGCTCGGCCTTGTCCCAAATCTCGTCTGAGCCGATGCGCTTTTCAGGGCGGGTGGCAATTTTGTAAATGATGTCGGTGAAACCGAAGTCTTTGTAGACCTTTTGCAAGAGTGTGGTGAAGTTCACGCACTCGTCCAGAATTTGGTCTTCGGTACAGAAAATATGGCCGTCGTCCTGGGTGAAACCGCGCACCCGCATGATCCCGTGCAGACCACCCGAGGGTTCGTTGCGGTGGCACTGGCCGAATTCACCGAAGCGCAACGGCAGGTCGCGGTAGCTCTTGATGCCCTGCTTGAAAATCAAAATATGGCCCGGGCAGTTCATGGGCTTCAAGGCGTAGTCGCGCTTTTCACTCTCGGTGGTGAACATGTTGTCGCGGTACTTGTCCCAGTGGCCGGTTTTCTCCCACAGGGTTTTGTCGATGACCTGCGGGCCTTTGACCTCTTGGTAGCCGTTGTCGCGGTAGACCTGGCGCATGTACTGCTCCACGCCCTGCCAGACCGTCCAGCCCTTGGGGTGCCAGAACACCAGGCCGGGCGCGTGGTCGTCGATGTGGAACAAGTCGAGCTCACGGCCAAGTTTGCGGTGGTCGCGCTTCTCGGCTTCCTCCAGCATGGTGAGGTACTGCTGCAACTCGTCTTTGCTGGCCCAGGCGGTGCCATACACACGCTGCAACATCTCGTTGCGGTGGTCGCCGCGCCAGTAGGCGCCCGCCACCTTCATGAGCTTGAAATGCTTGAGCTTGCCAGTGCTGGGCACGTGGGGGCCGCGGCACAGGTCTTCAAACTGGCCTTCACGGTACAAGCTCACGTCTTCATTGGCCGGAATGCTGGCAATGATCTCGGCCTTGTAGTGTTCGCCCAGGCTCTTGAAATAAGCCACCGCCTCGTCGCGGGGCAGCACGCGGCGCACCACCGGCTCGTCTTTGTTGGCCAGTTCGGTCATCTTTTTCTCAATGGCCGCGAGGTCTTCAGGCGTGAAGGGGCGCTTGTACGAGAAGTCGTAATAAAAACCGTTTTCCACCACCGGGCCGATGGTGACCTGCGCCTCAGGGAACAACTCTTTGACCGCGTAGGCCAACAAGTGCGCGGTCGAGTGGCGAATGACGTCCAGGCCTTCAGCATCCTTGGCAGTGATGATGGACAAGGCGGTGTTGCTATCTAAAAGATAGCTGGTGTCCACAACCTTGCCGTCCACTTTGCCGGCCAAAGCGGCTTTGGCCAACCCAGCCCCGATGGAAGCGGCCACCTCGGCCACCGTGATGGGGCCGGGGTAATCGCGGGTGGAACCGTCGGGAAGCGTGATCTGGACCATGTTGCTCATTCGTGAAAAAGAAAAAGGCGCGGAAATCATCCGCGCCTTGCATTGAATTCCTCAGCCTCACATTTTAACCGTGAGTGCTGCGCCTGAGTTACGCCTCAAGCGGCGGCGGGTTCTGCCACCGCAGTCACTGCCGGATGGCGGTTTTTATCCAACCAGCCGTTGACCTGGCGCACGGTCTCATCCACCGAGTCCGACTGCAGGTTGAGCTGCGAGGCCACCAGCTTGACCAAGAGGTCAATACGCTCGATGTCGGTCGCACCTGCGGCCAGCGCACGCGCGGCTGATGAGGGCTTGAGCAAGCCCTGAGCCGCGTTGGCGTATTTCTCAAACGGCACCATGTCATGCGGGTCAGCACCCAAGAGCACGCACAGGCCAGAGACCCACTCGTACACCTCTTGCGAGACCGCGATGTCGCTGTGCACCGCTTCTTTGATGGGGCGCATGCCATCGGCTTGCACGCAACGGTAATTGCCAGTCAGCAACATGCTCCACTTGGCCAAGGGCACAAAAATAGATTCATGCAGCTTGAGCTTGACGGGCAGGTCCAGCATCTCGCCGTTCACATTCAGGCGGGCATTGGCAATGCCTTCGTCCATGGCTTGCAGCATGGCGTTATGTTGGGGGTCTTCAAAGCGCGAGACCTTGAAGTTGGTGGGCAGGCCCACTTGCAACACATTGGGTTGTTCTTCAGGCGGACGGAAGGCCTGTGGGTCGGGGCTGCACAGGGTCATCAAGCCGGGCTCGAAGTTGTCCCACACCGAAGCGTCATGGAAACAGGCTTTGAATTCTTGCGCGTTCAAACCAGGGATGCGTGCCAGGTAAGGCAGCGGGGGCATGTTCATGATGGACATGCAAGGCACCTTGGCCAAGGCGATGCGCTGCATCAAGGCCTTCACGCTGGGCTCGCTGTACTGCGGCTCTTGCATGGCCAGACACACCAGGTCGTACTGCTCAACTTGCGCGGCCTCAGGGGTCACGGCGTTGAGTTGGCCAGGGAACTGGCGCGAATCAATTTCAACCATGCCTTCGCGACCCTTGATGCCCATGCGCACGCGGGTGCCTTCGGCATTGATCAGGTCGGCAGTCTTTTGGCGACACACCAAACTGACGGCGTGACCCGCCATGAGTAATTTGCTTCCCAGCAAAGAGCCGTAGGAAGCACCCAAAATCAAAACTTTGTACTGATGACTCATGGCAAATAACTCCGTCAGGCCCCCATCTTGCAGAGGGCCTGTGTGTATGAAGGATTAATGGAACTGTTCTTCTTCGGTCGAACCGGTCAGCGCTGTGACGCTGGACTGACCACCTTGGATGGCGGTGGTCACTTCGTCGAAGTAACCGGTACCGACTTCCTGCTGGTGGGACACGAAGGTGTAGCCTCGGTCGCGTGCAGCGAACTCCGGTTCTTGCACGCGCTCAACGTAGGCAGACATACCACGCTTGACGTAGTCTTGTGACAGATCATACATGTTGTACCACATGCTGTGAATACCCGCGAGGGTGATGAACTGGTATTTGTAGCCCATCGCACCCAATTCGCGTTGGAATTTCGCAATGGTGGCGTCGTCCAGGTTCTTCTTCCAGTTGAAGGAAGGCGAGCAGTTGTAAGCCAGCATCTTGCCGGGGTGAACTTTGTGCACAGCGTCGGCGAACTTCTTGGCGAAGTCCAGGTCAGGCGTGCCGGTTTCGCACCACACCAGGTCAGCGTACTCGGCGTAAGCAATGGCGCGGGCCACGGCTTGGTCCATGCCTTTGCGTGTTTTGTAAAAGCCTTCAGCGGTGCGCTCACCGGTGAGGAAAGGCTTGTCGATCTCGTCGTAGTCGGAGGTCAACAGGTCAGCGGCTTCTGCGTCTGTACGGGCAATCACCAGGGTGGGCACGCCAGCAATGTCAGCAGCCATACGTGCAGCGATGAGTTTTTGGCAGGCTTCGCGAGTAGGCAACAACACCTTGCCGCCCATGTGGCCGCATTTCTTCACCGAGGCGAGTTGGTCTTCCCAGTGCACGCCACCAGCGCCGGCCTTGATCATGGCCTTCATCAGTTCGAACGCGTTGAGCACGCCACCGAAACCGGCTTCAGCGTCAGCCACGATGGGGGCGAAGTAATCGACATAACCTTTGTCGCCAGCGTTGATGCCTTTGGAGTGCTGGATCTCGTCGGCGCGACGGAAGGTGTTGTTGATGGTTTCCACCACTTTAGGCACCGAGTCCACGGGGTAGAGCGACTGGTCGGGGTACATGGACGAGTAGGTGTTGTTGTCAGCAGCCACTTGCCAGCCGGACAGATAGATGGCTTTCACGCCGGCCTTGACCTGCTGCATGGCTTGACCACCGGTGAGCGCGCCCAGGCAGTTCACATAGGGCTCAGCGTGCAACATGTCCCAGAGCTTTTCAGCAGCGCGACGCGCCACGGTGTGCTCAATGGGGAAAGAACCACGCAAGCGCACCACGTCGGCGGCGCTGTAGCCGCGCTTGATGCCTTTCCAACGGGGGTTGGTGGCCCACTCTTTTTCAAGAGCAGCAACTTGTTGTTCACGGCTGAGTTGTTCGGTCAGGGCTTGAGGCATGTTCACTCCTAGGGTTGATTGAGAACCGGATATCGGCACTTTTCGTGTCGCGGTGAAACTATTCTAGGTCTTATATAAGACTCGAAACATTCTTATGTCTTATACAAGACATATTTTTAACACAATGAAATCAATAACTTAGACGAACGATTTCGAGATGCGGGATACGTCTTTGCCTGGCGGCATAAAAATAGTTGGGCCGGATTGGTGAAATTTCACGATGCGAAAGCATCTTTTACGCAATCGCAGTGACCCTGAATGCAGCTCGTGAAGCTTTCAGAGGGGCCTCAGAGGGAGAAGATCATGAAAAAACAACATCTTCGAGAGAAAAATTCACTTTTTCCCTCTGAAAAACGTGTTTTTCTATTGGAAAGAGGTGTTTTCTCCATTAGCATGCAGGCAGCCTTTGAAAAAGCAATTTTTCAGAGGCAAACATCCCAACTTATAGAGGACAACATCATCATGGCAACTGCGAAAAAAGCTCCCGCTAAAAAAGCGCCTGCAAAGAAGGCCGCTCCCGCTAAAAAAGTAGCCGCCAAAAAGGCAGCTCCGGCCAAGAAAGCCGCTCCCGCCAAGAAGGCCGCTCCTGCTAAAAAAGTAGCTGCTAAAAAGGCCCCTGCCAAGAAGCGCACCCCCAACGCTGCGTTCATGAAGGCTTTGGCTCCCAGCGCCGCTTTGGCCGCTGTGGTGGGCGCTGCTCCCCTGCCCCGTACCGAGGTGGTGAGCAAGCTGTGGGCTTACATCAAGAAGAACAAGCTGCAAGACGCGACCAACAAGCGCATGATCAACGCTGATGCCAAGCTCAAAGAAGTGTTCGGCAAAGCCCAAGTCTCGATGTTCGAGATGTCCGGCCTGATCGGCAAGCACCTGAAGTAATTCAGGACTGCCTCAAGAGAAAAGCCACCGCAAGGTGGCTTTTCTCATGGGCGCTTCAATGTGAGCATCAATGTGAGCTTCCATCTGCGCTTCATTCAGCGCACGCTGCCGTGGGTTGGGGTACATCAACGCTTCTGAGGCATCAGAACACCAAGCCTCTTAACCTTTGGCCAAAGCGTTTTGGGTGATGGTGCTCAGGGTGGCGCGGGTGGTGATCACATCGGGGTCGAGGATGATCTCAATGAGCGTGCCCTGGTCGCGCGCCAGGGCGGCGATCAACTGCGGCTCAAACTCATCGGTGCGTGTGATGCGCACACCTTCATAACCATAGGCTTGCGCCAGCCGCGCGAAGTCGGGGTTTTGCAAGCGCGAACCGGTGTTGTGCTGCGGGTACTCGCGCTCCTGGTGCATGCGGATGGTGCCGTACATGCCGTTGTTGAGCAGCACGATGATGGTCTTGGCGCCGTGCTGCACCGCGGTGGCCAGCTCCTGGCCGTTCATCAAAAAGTCGCCGTCGCCAGCGATGGTGAACACCACACGCCCAGGCAAGCCCTGAGAGCGGCTCACAATCGACGCGGCAATGCCTGCAGGCACCCCATAGCCCATCGAACCATTGGTGGGCGCCAATTGCGTGCGGTGGCCCTTGGCCAAGCCATGGTGCTTGAAGTAGCGGTGCACCCAGCTGGCAAAGTTGCCCGCGCCATTGGTCAGCACCGCATCGGCGGGCAAATGCTTTTGCAAACACGCCACCACCGTGGGCATATCGACCAAGCCGCGCTCGGAGTCTTGCAGGCCCAAGCTTTGCGGCTCGATGTTGGCCAGGTAATCGGCGTGGCACGCGGCAGTCCAATCTTCCCAAGGCACCACGGGCGGGGCGGTCAGCACCTCGAGCGAGCGCGCGGCCGCGTTCATGGTGGCGTTGATGGCCAGGTCTGCGCGGTACACGCGGTTGAGCTCTTCGGCACTCGCGTGAATATGCACCAGCTTTTGCGCGGGCTTGGGCAGGTCAAGCAAGGTGTAGCCGCTGGTGGTCATCTCACCCAGGCGCGAGCCGATGACCAGCAGCAAGTCGCTGGCTTTGATGCGTGCAGCGAGCTTGGGGTTGATGGCAATGCCCACATCGCCGGCGTACTGCGGGTGGTGGTTGTCAAAGGTGTCTTGCGCGCGGAAGGTGTTGGTGACTGGCAGCTTCCAGTTTTCTGCAAAGCGCTGCAGGGCCTGCGCGGACTGCACCGTCCAACCACCGCCACCAGCCAAAACCATCGGCCGCTCTGAATTCAGTAGCAAGCTACGTAAGTCGCGCAGTGCTCCGGGGTCGCTCCATGCCTCCACCGCTGGCACAGCAGGCAGCGGCTGCAAACCCTGCACGGTGTGGGTCAGCATGTCTTCAGGCAATACCACCACCACCGGGCCTGGGCGACCGTTCATGGCCATGGCAAAGGCACGGGCCACGTACTCGGGAATGCGTTTGGCATCGTCAATGCGCTCGACCCGCTTGGCCATGCCCTTGGTGCTGGGGCCAAAGAAGGCGGCGAAGTCCACCTCTTGGAAGGCCTCGCGATCACGCGTGTCGGTGGCCACATCGCCCACAAACAGCACCATGGGCGTGGAGTCTTGGAAGGCAGTGTGAATGCCAATCGAGGCGTTGGTCGCACCCGGGCCACGGGTGACAAAACACACGCCCGGGCGGCCCGTGAGACGCGCATGCGCATCGGCCATGTAAGCGGCCCCGCCCTCTTGGCGACAGATCACAAATTCAATCGCATCGCGCCGGGCATGAAAGCCGTCCAGCACGGCCAAATAACTCTCACCAGGCACGCCAAACGCGTGGGTGACGCCTTGGGCCACCAGGCAGTCCACCAGCAAGTGGCCGGCGAGTTGTGAATCTGTCGAAGTTGTCATGGTCAAACCTCAGAGCGTGCGGCGCGCATGCCGCACCTGGAACGCGGTGAACACCAGCAGGCCTTGTATGGCTGCCAGCCCCAAAAAGATACCTGTGTAATTGTGCTGGTCCATCAGCACCCCAAAAAACAGTGGCGAAACGGCCTGCCCAATATCCAGCCCGGAATACACCACGCCAAACACCCGCCCGCTGGCGTTCTCCGGTGTGGCGCGTTTGACCAGCAAGTCGCGCGAGGGGCCGGCGGTGCCCGCCACAAAACCCATCACACCGAACATGACCGGCACCAGCCACGACGGCAAGGCCATCAAGCCCAACATCAGCGACACAACAGCCGCCAAGGCAAACCCTGCTCCCACCGTGCGCGTGGCACGTTCGGGGTTGGTGGCCAAAAAGCCGCCCACCACCATGCCACTCGCACTGGCCACCATGTAGGTGGTCAGGCACACCGCCACCAGGGTCACCGGCACGTCATGCAGTTCACGTGCAGCACCGGGCGCAAAGGCCTGAATGACGCTGAGCGACATGGCAAACACAAAGAAAAAGGTGAAGCACATCCACACCGCGGGAATGCGCAAAAACGAGAAGCTGGACTCTTCAGCTTTGGCCTGCACGTGCGTGGGTGACGAGGGTGCCGAAGCTGCGCGCGGGGGCGCTGCGTTCATGAGGTGCCGGTAAAACCAGACCAAGACCAGCACTGCGATGATCAAAACCCCGGCAGCACCCAGCGCCACGCGCCATGAATACGCCACCGCCAGGGGCACCAGCATGACTGGCGCAACCGCCCAACCCAAGGTGCCGGAAATGCCGTGCGCGCTGTACGCATGGCCCAGGCGCGGGGCACTGACCTGTTTGTTGATGAGGGTGTAGTCCACCGGGTGAAACACGCCGTTGCCCGTACCGGCCACTACCACGAACACCATGAGCCAGCCATAGCTGGGGCTGAGCGCAAAACCAAAGGCTGCAGTGGCCAATAACACCAAGCCCACCAAGAGCACGGGCCGCGGCCCCATGCGGTCCACCCAAAAGCCAGAGACGGTTTGCACCACACACGACACGGTGAAAAAGATGGTCATGAGAAAGCCCAGCTCGGCATAGCTCACGGCAAACGCGTCTTTGAGCCAAGGGAACAAGGGCGCGAGCATGAGCTGGCTGTAGTGGCTCATCATGTGCGCCACGCCAATCAGGCCAATCAGGTTCACGTCCTGACGCCAGGATGCGTTGATATTGGCTGAGGCTTGGGCAGTTGTCATCCCCCGCATCGTAGCGCAGCCCGAGGGGCTTCCCTCGAGGGGAATTGCCTAGGGCGTCGCGGGGTTTACTGTGGCCTTGACCGGGGCGGCTTGTTAAATCGGCTTGTTTACTCGGCTTGATTAGGCAGCTTGCTCCACCAGCGCAAAATCAAACTGCCCCGGCGCGCGAATCGGATCGACCTTGGCAGAGATGACCGACTTGGGTGGGAACTTGCCCTCGAGCAAGAGCTTGGAGAGCGGGTTCTCAATGCGCTGCTGAATCGCGCGTTTGAGCGGGCGCGCACCGAACACCGGGTCGAACCCGACCTTGGCAAGTTCGGCCAAGGCAGGCGCCGAGATTTGCAAGGTCAAATCCATGCGGGCCAAGCGCTGCGAGAGCACCTTGAGCTGAATGTCGGCAATGCGCTCGATGTGCTTGGCGTCCAGGCCGTGGAACACCACCGTCTCGTCAATGCGGTTGAGGAACTCGGGGCGGAAATGGCTTTTCAACTCACCCCACACCGCCTCTTTGATGTCGGCCGCGTCTTGCCCCACCATGCTTTGAATCAGGTGCGAGCCGATGTTGCTGGTCATCACAATCACGGTGTTTTTGAAGTCCACCGTGCGGCCTTGGCCATCGGTCAAACGCCCGTCATCGAGCACCTGCAAGAGCACATTGAACACATCGGGGTGGGCTTTTTCCACCTCGTCAAGCAGCAGCACGCTGTAGGGTTTGCGGCGCACCGCTTCGGTGAGGTAACCGCCCTCTTCGTAACCCACATAACCGGGGGGCGCACCAATCAGGCGGGCCACCGAGTGCTTCTCCATGAACTCGCTCATGTCCATGCGCACCAGGTGGTCCTCGCTGTCAAACAAGAAGCCCGCCAAGGCTTTGCACAACTCGGTTTTGCCAACCCCGGTGGGGCCAAGGAACAGAAACGAACCGGTGGGTCGGTTCGGGTCTGAGAGGCCCGAGCGCGAACGGCGAATGGCATTGGCCACCGCGGCAATGGCTTCGTCTTGGCCCACCACGCGCTCGTGCAATTTGTCTTCCATTTGCAGCAGCTTGTCTTTTTCGCCCTGCATCATCTTGGCCACTGGAATGCCGGTGGCGCGGCTCACCACCTCGGCAATTTCTTCCGCGCCCACTTGGGTACGCAGCAAACGCGGCTTGGCACCCTCCCCGCCTTTTTCTTTGGCCTGGGCTTCTTTCAAACGCTTTTCCAACTCAGGCAATTTGCCGTATTGCAGTTCGGCCACTTTGTTGAAGTCGCCCTTGCGGGTGAGCTCTTCAATGCGCTGACGCAGCTTGTCGATGTCTTCGCGCACATGCTGGCTGCCTTGGGCCTGGGCTTTCTCGGCCAGCCAAATTTCTTCCATGTCGGCAATTTCCACGCCGAGCTTTTGGATTTCTTCTTGAATCAGTTCCAAGCGTTTTTGCGAGGCTTCGTCTTTTTCTTTCTTCACCGCCTCGCGCTCAATTTGCAGCTGAATCATGCGGCGGTCGAGCTTGTCCATCACCTCAGGTTTGGAGTCAATCTCGATCTTGATTTTGGCCGCAGCCTCGTCAATCAGGTCGATGGCCTTGTCCGGCAAAAAGCGATCGGTGATGTAGCGGTGGCTCAGCTCGGCCGCAGCCACGATGGCCGGGTCGGTGATGTCCACACCGTGGTGCACCTCGTACTTTTCTTGCAGGCCACGCAAAATCGCAATGGTGGCTTCCACCGTGGGCTCGCCCACCAAAATCTTTTGGAAGCGTCGCTCCAACGCGGCGTCTTTCTCAATGTATTTGCGGTATTCATCCAGCGTGGTGGCACCCACGCAATGCAACTCACCGCGCGCCAAAGCGGGCTTGAGCATGTTGCCCGCGTCCATCGCGCCTTCGGCCTTGCCGGCACCCACCATGGTGTGCAGCTCGTCAATGAACACAATGGTTTGGCCCTCGTCTTTGGCCAACTCATTGAGCACACTTTTGAGGCGCTCTTCAAACTCACCGCGAAACTTGGCACCAGCCAATAACGCGGCCATGTCCAGGCTCAGCACGCGCTTGCCCTTGAGGGAGTCAGGCACCTCACCGGCCACGATGCGTTGGGCCAAGCCTTCGACAATCGCGGTCTTGCCCACACCGGGCTCACCAATCAAGACCGGGTTGTTTTTGGTACGGCGCTGGAGCACCTGGATGGCGCGGCGGATCTCGTCGTCGCGCCCGATGACCGGGTCGAGCTTGCCCAGGCGGGCGCGCTCGGTCAGGTCCATGCAGTATTTCTTCAAGGCTTCGCGCTGACCCTCGGCCTCGGGGTTGTTGACCGATTGGCCACCACGCACCAACTCGATGGCGGTTTCCATGGCTTTGCGGTTCAAGCCTTGCGCTTTGGCACTTTGGGCCAGCTCGGTTTTGGCATCGCACAGGGCTAGGAAAAACATCTCTCCGGCCACATACGCGTCGCCACGTTTGATGGCTTCTTTCTCGCAGGCTTGCAAGAGGCTCACCAACTCGCGGCCCACTTGGACCTGTTCCTGGCCTTGCACCTCAGGCAGTTTTTTCACCGCGGCTTCAGCAGCGCTTTGCAAGCCGTTCACGTTCACGCCGGCGCGTTGCAGCAAGGCCTTGGGGCCATCGGTCTGGCGCAGCATGGCCAGCATCAAGTGGGCGGGCTCAATGTAGGCGTGGTCCGCGCCCAGGGCCAGGGTTTGGGCGTCGCCCAGAGCTTCTTGAAACTTGGTGGTGAACTTGTCGGTGCGCATCTGCATCTCCTGTAGTCACCCAACTATGGGTGAACAGGCCCATTTCAAGGCCTACAGGCGCCTGAGGATTTGAGCCAGATCAAATCCATCTTAGCCCGAGCCAGGGCCATGCAGTGCCAGAAACTGCGTGGGTCAGTCGGGTTGGATGCCAGCGCGGCGAATGACGGAGCCCCAACGGGTGTAGTCACGCCCCACAATGTTGCCCAGGTCAGCGGTGCTGCTGGACATCGCATCCAGACCGGCCTTGCCCAGCACTTCACGCACCTCGGGCAGGGCCATCACCGCGATCAATTCGGTGTTGAGGCGGCTGACCACGGGGGCCGGGGTTTTGGCCGGGGCAAAGAAGGCGTACCACATGTCCACGTTCACGCCTTTGACGCCCAGCTCATCGATGGTGGCCACATTGGGGGCCACCGGGTGGCGTTTGGGGCTGCCCACGGCCAAGGCGTTCAAGCGCCCGGAGCTCACAAAACCCTGGGCCACGTGCACCGGCAAAAAGCCCACATTGATCTCGCCCGAGAGCAAATCTTGCACATAGCCGGCCGTGCCTTTGTAAGGCACATGCAGCATGAACAAATTGGTTTCAGCCTTGAACAACTCCATGGACATGTGGTGCGGCGTGCCCACACCCGGCGATCCGAAATTGATAGCACCCGGGCGAGCTTTGGCTTGATCCACCAACTCTTTGAGGGTTTTGATGCCGGTTTTCGGGTTGGCCACCAGCATCAAGGTGCCGTAGGCCGACATGGACACCGGCGCGAAGTCTTTGACCGGGTTGAAGGGCACGTTTTTGTAAATTTGTGTGGCCATGAGCATGGTGTTGGCACCCATGAGCAAGGTGTAGCCATCGGCATTGGCCTTGGCCACGCTGTCAGCGCCAATGTTGCCGCTGGCGCCAGGCATGTTTTGCACCACAACGGGCTGGCCCAAACGCTCGGCCAAACGTGGCGAGACCGTGCGGGCGATCGTGTCCATGCCCGTGCCGGGCGTGAAAGGCACGATGATTTTGAGTGACTGGGTGGGATAGGTCTGCGCAAACACAAGGCCTGGAACCAGGCAGAGCAGCCAAGAGACCAGTGCGAGCGAAAAGCCTTTGAAGACACGGTTAGCCATGAAGTCACCTCAAAACAAGTTGCAACTGAGCTTACAGCCAGACCAGGGGCCTGGCATTGCGGCTAACCACAAGGTCGAGGTACTTTGCCGGGTGTTTGGCCAAGCGCTTAACTTGGCGCTTAACTAGGTCATTAACTGGACGCGTTGCTGGCCTGAATGCCCCACTTGGCCAGGGCCTGATCGTCGCTCACACGGGCGTCCACCCAGCGGGCGCCCTCGGGGGTGTCTTCTTTTTTCCAAAACGGCGCTTGGGTTTTGAGGTAGTCCATCAAAAACTCACAAGCATCAAAGCTCTCACCCCGGTGGGCGGAGGTTACGGCCACCATCACCACTTGGTCGAGCGGCTGGAGCAAACCCACGCGGTGAATGACACGCGCGCCAAAAATGTCAAAGCGCTTGAAGGCTTCGTCGATCATGGCCTCGATGGATTTCTCGGTCATGCCCGGGTAGTGTTCCAGCTCCATGCTGGCCACCGAACTGCCATCGTTGCGGTCGCGCACCGTGCCGATGAAACTGCACACCGCACCGATGCGTTTGTCTTGCGCACGCAACCCGGCAATTTCTTCAGCCAGGTTGAAGTCCTGGGTTTGGATGCGCACACGCGGCAAGCTGACGATCTCGGTCATGCGCTCAGCCCCCGGTCACCGGTGGGAAAAACGCGACCTCACAGCCATCCGTCAAGGCGGCCGACTCGTCTTGCATGACCTGGTTGAGCGCGACACGCACCGCCTTGCCGCGGGCCAGTGCCTGGGCATAAGCCTCGCCACGGGCGATGAGTTCGTCACGCAAACCACTTAAGGTGGTGGCTTGGGTCTGCACGCGCTCACCCGAGGTGCCCAGGGCCTCGCGGATGGCGGCGAAATATTTCACTTGAACTTGCATGGGCATCACTTTAAGCCATCAGGTCTGACCAGGCGATGTAACGCACCAAGTCGCCACGCGCTATGGTTTGACCTGCGGGGTTGTCCACCACACCATCGGCCCACACGGCGGAGGTGAGCACGCCCGAGCTTTGGTTGGGGAACAAGTCCAGCCCGCCTTGCGCGTTGCGGCGCACACGTAAAAATTCACGGCGCTTGTCAGCACGCGGCCAATCGAAATGCGCAGGCAAAGCACTCACCGGCACCTGCAGTTGCGCGGCCCCTTGGAGCTTGAGCAAGAAAGGCCGCACCAACAAGGCAAAGGTCACAAAGCTTGAGACCGGGTTACCTGGCAACCCGATGAAATGCGCGGCATGGGCGGCTTGATTGACTTTCCCATAGGCGAAAGGCTTGCCCGGCTTCATGCCAATCTGCCACAGGTCCAACTCACCCAACTGCTGCACCGCGGGTTTGATGTGGTCTTCTTCGCCCACCGACACACCGCCGCTGGTCAAAATCAAGTCGTGGCTTTGCGCGGCTTGCGACAAGGCTTGCACCGTGGCCTCGCGCTTGTCAGGCACGATGCCCAGGTCGGACACCTCACAGCCCAAACGCAGCAAGAGTGCGCGCAGAAAGAAACGGTTGGAGTTGTAAATCGCACCCGGGCGCATGTCGGCCGGGGCAATGTCGCCAGGCATCACCAACTCGTCACCAGTCGAAAACAAAGCCACTTTGGGGCGGCGTGCCACCGGCACAACTGCCAAGCCCAAACTGGCCGCCAGGCCAAGGGATGCAGGGTTAAGGCGCTCACCTTTTGAGAGCACCACCGAGCCACGCGTGACATCTTCGCCCGCACGTCGGATCCACTGCCCCACTTGCGGGGCTTCGAGCACACGCACCTGCTCGCCCTGCACGTCGCAGGCTTCTTGCATGACCACCGCATCTGCCCCCTCGGGCACCGGCGCACCGGTGAAGATGCGCGCCACCGAGCCAGCGGCCAAGGGTTGTGCTTGTGCACCCGCAGGGATGCGTTGCGACACGGGCAGCAAAGCGCCACCGGCCACCTCGGAGGCGCGCACCGCGTAACCGTCCATCGAGCTGTTGTCGTTCGGAGGCACTTGCAGCTCAGCCACCAAATCTTGCGCGAGCACGCGGCCGTCGGCCTCGAAGGTGCTGACCTGATCCACACCAGGCAAAGCTTGGGCATGTGCCAGCAACTTGGCCAGCGCATCGTCCAAGTTCATCAGGGGAGCGCGGGGAGCATTCATAAGGGGGCTTGGTAATCGAAACGATGGGCCTCACGCAGCAGCCAATCGGCCACCTCGTCGGGCGCATTCAGGTTGAGCAGCGGGCGCAGGGTGGCCTCGGGCAATTGGTCAGAAGAGTCGGTAGCGATGGCCACCACAAAATCATCGTCGGGGTAGCGCACGGGCTGTTGGGTGGCGGCGCGCCACACCTCAATTTTCAGCAGGTCGCTTTGCTTGAAACCTTCCACCAGCACCCAGTCCACGCCGTCGTAAAGCTCGGCCAGCAATTGGTGCACATTGAGTTGGGCGTCTTGCTCGAACTCACGAATGAGTGCCAAGCGCTTGCCAGAGGCCACCACCACCTCAAACGCACCCGCCTCGCGGTGGCGGCGGGTGTCTTTGCCGGGGTGGTCAATGTCAAAGCTGTGGTGGGCGTGCTTGACCACCGAGACGCGTTGACCGCGTGCTTTGAGCGCAGGAATGAGCCGCTCGACCAGGGTGGTTTTACCCGAGCCGGAATAGCCAGCAAAGCCCACCACTTTCATACCGAGCCTTCAGGCACAGTGCTGTGCAATGTAGTCCTTGACCCAGGCCACGTCCGCGTCCATCACCGTCACGCGTTTGGGCAAGGCTTCGATGCCCTCGAACCCAGCCGGTCGTACCGGTTCGCGGCCCAGGGCCTCGACGATGGTGGCAGCAAATTTGATGGGCAGCGCGGTCTCCAACACCACCATGGGCACACCCGGTGTGAGGTGCTCACGCGCCACCTTGATGCCGTCGGCCGTGTGGGTGTCGACCATCTCGTTGAAACGCTTATAGGTGTCTTGAATGGTCTTCAAGCGGTTTCTGTGCGTGCTTTTCCCGCTCTCAAATCCATAGCGCGTAGCAGCTTGTGCAAATGCGGGGTGCTGGCTCAGGTCAAAGTGGCCGGTCTTGTTCAGCGCATCGCCAAACAAGGCGCGGGTTTGGTCGCCATCGCGCCCGAGCAGGTCAAACACAAAGCGCTCAAAGTTCGAGGCTTTGGAAATGTCCATCGACGGGCTAGAGGTTTCGTGCGTGTCGGCGGTGCCACGCACACGGTACACACCGGTACGGAAAAACTCATCGAGCACATCGTTCTCGTTGGTGGCCACCACCAGCTTGGCAATGGGCAAGCCCATCATGCGCGCCACATGGCCCGCGCACACATTGCCAAAGTTACCCGAGGGCACGGTAAAACTGACCTGCTCAGAGCCATTTGTCGTGGCTTGAAAGTAACCAGCAAAGTAGTACACCACTTGGGCCAATAAGCGCGCCCAGTTGATGGAGTTCACCGTTCCAATTTTGTAGCGGCGTTTGAATTCCAAATCGTTGGACACGGCCTTGACCAAATCCTGGCAGTCGTCAAACACACCTTTGACCGCCAAGTTGTGGATGTTCGCGTCTTGCAGGCTGAACATTTGCGCCTGCTGGAACGGGCTCATGCGGCCATATGGGCTGGTCATGAAAACCCGCACGCCTTGTTTGCCACGCATGGCGTACTCGGCTGCGCTGCCGGTGTCACCACTGGTGGCACCGAAAATATTGAGCTCTTCACCGCGGCGGGCCAACTCGTACTCAAACAAATTGCCCAGCAGTTGCATGGCCATGTCTTTGAAAGCCAGCGTGGGGCCATTGGACAAAGCCTCCAGCCACAAGCCGGTCTCTAAGAGGCGCAGGGGCACAATCTCTGCCGTGCCAAACACAGCTTGGGTGTAGGTCTTGCGGCACAGGGCGCGCAAGTCATCGGCCGGGATGTCGTCGATGAACAGCGACAAGACCTCGAAGGCCAAATCGGCATAGCCCTGGGTCTTGTAAACCTGGCGCAGTTCCTCCAGGCGCGCGGCGCTGATGTGCGGGTAGGTTTCGGGCAGGTACAAGCCGCCATCCGGCGCCAGGCCTTCCAACAAAATTTCGCAAAAGCGCTTGCGCTCGGTGCTACTGGCCGAAGCGCGGGTGCTGAGGTATTTCATCAGGCCAGCTCTTCCTTGCGGATACGCACGATCGGGGCCAGCACGGTGGGCAAAGCCTGCAGGGCGGCCATGGCTTCGTTCATGGTGCCTTCACGGGTGTCGTGGGTGAGGATGATCAGGTCGGTTTGTGGCGCATCGTTGGCGCTCACCACCTCGTCGCCTTCGCGCTGCAGCACCGCATCAATGCTGATGCCCATGCCCGCCATGATGCCGGTGACCTTGGCCAGCACGCCGGGCTCATCGGCCACACGCAAGCGCAGGTAGTAACTCGTCACCACCTCGCTCATGGGCAGCACTTGCAAGTTGCTCATGGCATCGGGTTGGAAGGCCAGGTAAGGCACGCGCTGCTCGGCAGTCGCGTCCACCAAACGGGCGATGTCCACCAGGTCAGCCACCACCGCACTGGCGGTGGGCTCAGAGCCTGCGCCCTTGCCGTAATACAGCGTGGTGCCCACGGCATCGCCCTGCACCACCACCGCGTTCATCGCACCTTCCACATTGGCCAGTAAACGCTTGGCCGGCACCAGGCTGGGGTGCACACGCAGCTCCACACCACCGGCAGAAGCGGCTGTTTTTTCGCGGCGCTTGGCAATGCCCAAAAGCTTGATGCGGTAGCCCAGTTGCTCGGCGTATTTGATGTCTTGTGCGCCCAGCTTGGTGATGCCTTCCACATGTGCCTTGTCAAACTGCACCGGAATGCCAAACGCAATCGCGCTCATGATGGTGGCCTTGTGCGCCGCGTCCACGCCTTCAATGTCGAAGGTCGGGTCGGCTTCGGCATAGCCCAAGCGCTGTGCTTCTTTGAGCACCACGTCAAAGTCCAAGCCCTTGTCGCGCATCTCGGACAAGATGAAGTTGGTGGTGCCGTTGATGATGCCCGCCAGCCACTGGATGCGGTTGGCAGTCAAACCCTCGCGCAGGGCTTTGATGATGGGAATGCCACCGGCCACCGCGGCTTCGAACATCACCATCACGCCCTTGCGGTGGGCGGCTGCAAAAATTTCAGTGCCGTGCACAGCCAGCAAGGCCTTGTTGGCGGTCACCACATGCTTGCCGGCTTCAATGGCTTCCATCACCAGCTGCTTGGCAATGCCGTAGCCGCCGATCAACTCCACCACGATGTCGATCTCGGGGTTGGCAATGATGGCGCGCGCATCACTCACCACCTTGGCGCTGTCGCCCACCAGGGCTTGGGCGCGGGCCGTGTCCAGGTCTGCCACCATGGTGATGGCGATGCCTCGGCCGGCGCGGCGCTGAATTTCTTCCTGGTTACGCTGGAGCACATGGAAGGTGCCCGAACCCACGGTGCCAATGCCAATCAGGCCGACTTGAATAGCTTTCATACAACTCTCTAAAAAACCTGCAGGCTTTCAAGCCCGCGCGTGACGTTTTCGGTAAGCCTCGAGGAACTTGGCCACGCGGCCAATGGCCTCGCGAAGGTCGTCCTCATGGGGCAAGAAGACAATGCGGAAGTGGTCGGGTTGCGGCCAGTTGAAGCCCGTGCCTTGCACCAACAGCACGCGGGTTTCTTGCAGCATGTCCAAGATGAACTGCTGGTCGTCATCAATGGGATACACCGCCGGGTCTAAACGCGGGAACATGTACAAACCCGCGCTGGGCTTGACGCAACTCACGCCCGGAATGTTCGAGACCAGCTCATAGGCCAGGTCACGTTGACGGCGCAAGCGACCTCCTTCGCACACCAGGTCGTTGATGGTTTGGTAGCCGCCCAAAGCGGTTTGGATGGCCCACTGCCCGGGTACGTTGGCACACAAGCGCATGGACGAGAGCATGTTCAAGCCCTCGATGTAGTCCTTGGCCGATTTCTTATCGCCCGAGACCACCAACCAGCCCGCGCGGTAACCGCAAGAGCGGTAGCTCTTGGAGAGCGAGTTGAAGGTGAGTGTGAGCACGTCATCGGCCAAGCTGGCCATGGCGGTGTGCTTGGCGCCGTCGTACAAGACCTTGTCGTAGACCTCGTCGGCCATGATGACCAGGTTGTGCTCGCGCGCAATCTCGATGATGCCTTTGAGCAGCTCGTCGGAATACAGCGCGCCGGTGGGGTTGTTGGGGTTGATGACCACAATGCCCTTGGTACGCGGGGTGATCTTGGCGCGGATGTCGGCAAGATCTGGCATCCAGCCATTGTTCTCGTCGCACATGTAGTGCACGGGCATGCCGCCCGACAGACTCACCGCAGCGGTCCACAGCGGGTAGTCAGGTGCGGGCAAGAGCATCTCGTCGCCGTCATTGAGCAAGCCGTTGGTGGCCATCACAATCAATTCGCTCGCGCCGTTGCCCAAGTAGATGTCATCCAGGGTCACGCCCTTGATGCCCTGCTCTTGGGTGTACTGCATGACCGCTTTGCGGGCCACAAAAATGCCCTTGCTGTCCGAGTAGGCTGCCGCGTTGGGCAGGTTGCGGATCATGTCCTGGCGAATTTCCTCGGGCGCATCGAAGCCGAACACCGCCAGGTTGCCGATGTTGAGCTTGATGATCGCGTGGCCCTCTTCCTCCATCTGCTTGGCCCGTTCCATGACGGGGCCGCGGATGTCGTAACAGACGTTGGCCAGCTTGGCTGATTTGGTGATGGTTTTCAAAATCTCTCCGAGGGGATATTGAGGCGAAACCTATAATTATCCACGGTTCTCTAAGCCCCCATGAAACTCCAACCCGACAAATTTGACGTTCCCACCATCACCGGCTACGGCCCGGACTGGGTGGGCCTGGACGGCGAAAAAATTCTCCGCAGCGTGGTGGTGGGCTCGCGCGGCGAGCGCTTTGACTTTGACTGCGCCTCTTGGGCCGAACTGAGCGACAGCCACCTGGCCCCCCTGATAGCCCACAAGCCTGAGCTGGTGGTGCTGGGCAGCGGCCCCAAACTGCGTTTTCCCCACCCGGCGCGGGCCGCGCTCCTGGCCAGTCACGGCATAGGGCTGGAAACCATGGACACCGCGGCGGCCTGCCGCACCTTCAACATCCTGGCTGGCGAGGGGCGCCACGTGCTGGCGATTTTGTTGATCGGGGTCAACTGAGCGTACAAGTACCGCCCACTCGGGGGAATGCCGGGTTTTACGGTTAAAATACTGGGTTGAGGAAGGATATGCCGTGCGCGGCGTTTTTCAACCATTCAGAAGATGAAGCGGACACACGCTGGTGTGATCCAAGCGACCAGAGACTAATTGCATATGGCTATCGTTGTCAACAAACCCCTCCCAGAATTCGAAGCCAACGCCACCGGCGGCGTGAGTGTCTCCAACACCACCCACCTGGGTCAAACCATGATTTTGTACTTCTACCCGAAGGACAACACACCGGGTTGCACCACCGAAGCCATGCAGTTTCGCGACCGCTACAAAGATTTCGTGAAAGCCGGCGCGGTGGTGTTTGGCGTCTCGCGCGACAACATGAAGTCGCACGACGACTTCAAAACCAAGCTCGAGCTGCCCTTTGAGCTGATCGCCGACACCGAAGAAAAAATGTGCCACATGTTTGGCGTGGTCAAGAACAAGATCATGTACGGCAAAAAAGTCAAAGGCATTGAGCGCAGCACCTTCTTGGTCGGTCCCGACGGCCAGCTCAAGCAAGAGTGGCGCGGCCTGAAAGTCCCTGGCCATGTGGACGAGGTGCTCAAAGCGGTCAAGCTGCTGAAAAAAGCCGCCTGACACATTTCTTGAACTGATTTGACCTGGTAGGAACACACCCCCTTTTCAGGTCATCCAGCTCATGCATAATGGGCTCATGTTGTCCGTCACAACATTCACCCAACCGTTCAAGCCGCCCGGCCTTGCCAGGCGGCTTTTTCGTTTCTGCGGCCCCACCACTTGACCTGATCTATGCCCTTACCTCCAGCACCGACCCAACGAGCCGCACTCCTTTCCACCGACGCCTTCAACAAAAAAAGCAACGCCAAATCCAAACGCCCCAGCAAACCCGAACTGGCCATCGTTCATCCGGTGATCACCCCAGACGCTGAGGAAGTCGCCACCACCCCTGTGACGGTGATGCGCGCCCCGGGTATGCCGAGTAGCCCAGCCGCCAGCGCCACCAGGTCATCGCCTACCAAAGCCAAAGCGCCGGCTCGCAGCAAGGTGCGCAAAGTGCCGGTGGGCGAGCGCAAACTTTTTGTGCTCGACACCAATGTGCTGATGCACGACCCGATGTGCCTGTTCCGCTTTGAAGAGCACGACATCTTTTTACCCATGATCGTGCTTGAAGAGCTCGATGGTCATAAAAAAGGCATGACCGAGGTGGCGCGCAATGCCCGCCAAACCAGCCGCACCCTGGACGCACTGGCCGCAGTGACCGGGGCCGACATGAGCGTGGGCCTGGAGTTGGGCAGCACCGGCCACGGCGAGGCCGGTGGCAAGCTGTTCTTCCAAACCCAGCCGCTGGACTACACCCTGCCCACCAGCCTGCCCCAGGGCAAGGCCGACAACCAAATCTTGGGTGTGGTGGCCGCCTTGAGCAAGCAGTTCGCCCCGCGTGAGGTGGTGCTGGTGTCCAAAGACATCAACATGCGCGTCAAGGCGCGTGCTTTGAGCCTGCACACCGACGACTACCAAAACGACAAAACCCTGGACGATGGTGACCTGCTGTATGGCGGCCACCTCGCCCTGCCCCAGGACTTCTGGACCACCCACGGCCAAACCGTGGAGAGTTGGCAGCAAGGTCAGCACACGTTTTACCGCGTGACTGGCCCGGTGGTGCCGCAACTGCACATCAACCAGTTTGTGTACTTTGAAGCGCCGGGCGAACCCAGCCTGTACGCCCGGGTGACCGAGATTCGCGACAAGTCTGCGGTGCTCAAAACCCTGCGCGAATTCAACCACCTCAAAAACGCGGTGTGGGGCGTGACCACCCGTAACCGCGAGCAAAACTTCGCCATGAACCTGCTCATGGACCCCGAGGTGGACTTTGTGACGCTCACCGGCACCGCCGGCACTGGCAAGACCTTGATGGCCTTGGCTGCGGGCCTCACGCAAGTGTTGGACGACCGCCGTTACACCGAGATCATCGTCACCCGCGCCACGGTGAGCGTGGGCGAAGACATTGGTTTTCTGCCTGGCACTGAAGAAGAAAAAATGGGGCCGTGGATGGGCGCCCTGGACGACAACCTGGAGGTACTGAGCAAAACCGACACCAGTGCAGGTGAATGGGGGCGCGCGGCCACCAGCGAGTTGATTCGCAGCCGCATCAAAATCAAGAGCATGAACTTCATGCGCGGCCGCACCTTCTTGAACAAGTACGTGATCATCGATGAGGCGCAAAACCTCACGCCCAAGCAAATGAAAACGCTGATCACACGCGCGGGTCCGGGCACCAAGATCATCTGCATGGGCAACCTCGCGCAGATCGACACCCCCTACCTGACCGAAGGCTCCTCGGGTCTGACCTTTGCGGTAGACAAGTTCAAGGGCTGGCCGCACGGCGGCCACATCACCCTGGCACGCGGCGAGCGTTCACGCTTGGCTGACTTTGCCAGTGAGGTGCTGTGACTGTGTGAGGTATGGCTTGCTCCTGATTTAGGAGCGTGAGCGCTAGATGCAAAAAGGGCCTGGTGTGAACCAGGCCCTTTTTATTTAGAAGTCACCGTAGCTGTCGCGCGCCAAGTTTTCAAAGCGCGTGAGGTGTCGTTGGAAGGCCAACTTGACCGTACCCGTCGGGCCGTTACGTTGCTTGGCGATGATGATCTCTGCCACGCCCGGCTCTTTGGTGGTTTCTTTGTTGTAGTACTCATCACGGTAGATGAACATGATGATGTCGGCGTCTTGCTCGATGGCGCCGGACTCGCGCAAGTCACTCATCATCGGGCGTTTGTCGGGCCGCTGCTCCACACTGCGGTTGAGCTGCGAGAGCGCAATCACTGGGCAACCCAGTTCTTTGGCCAACATCTTCAAACCCCGTGAAATTTCACCCAGCTCGGTCGCACGATTTTCGTTGTCGCCCGACGAGCCACTCATGAGCTGCAGGTAGTCCACCACAATCAAACCGAGCTTGCCGCACTGGCGCGCCAAGCGCCGCGCGTTGGCCCGCAACTCACTGGCGGTCAAGCCTGCGGTCTCGTCGATGTGCAGCGAGATGTTACGCAGCTTCTCAATGGCTTCGGTCAAGCGCGGCCACTCTTCGTCGGTCAACTTACCGGTCCGCAAATGACCTTGGTCAATGCGGCCAATCGAGCCCACGATACGCACCGCCAACTGGGCTGCGCCCATCTCCATCGAGAACACCGCCACCGGCAAGCCTTCATTGAGCGCCACGTGCTCGGCGATGTTGATCGCGAATGCGGTCTTCCCCATCGACGGGCGAGCGGCCAGCACCACCATGTCACCGGCTTGCAGGCCGGCGGTCATGCGGTCGAGGTCGTAGAAACCTGTGGGCACGCCGGTGATGTCGTTGGGGTTGTCGGCCATCTCCTGCACGCGGTCGAGCAGGTCCACCACCAGGGTGTCCATGGCTTGGAAGCCGCGCTTCATGCGCGAGCCTTCTTCGCCGATGTTGAAAATCTTCTGCTCCGACTCGTCCAGAATCGCCGCGACCGGGCGACCCTTGGGGTTGAAGGCGTTGGTGGCGATCTCATCGCTGGCGGTCACCAGCTTGCGCAGGATGGCGCGCTCACGCACGATCTCGGCGTAGCGGCGGATGTTGCTGGCACTAGGCACGTACTGCGCCAGGGCGTTGAGGTAAGCCAGCCCCCCCACCTCGTCGGCCTTGCCCAGGCTTTGAAGGTGCTCAAAGACGGTGATCACATCGGCTGGCTTGCTGGCGTTGATCAGCGCGGCCATGGCCTCGAACACCAGGCGGTGTTCGTAGCGGTAAAAGTCGGTGTCCTTGAGCAAATCGCCCACCCGGTCCCAGGCGCTGTTGTCCAGCAACAAACCACCCAGCACGCTGGACTCGGCTTCAATCGAATGCGGGGGAATTCGCAGTTGCGCGATCTGGCGATCGGGCTCTTCAGAGTCGTTCAATACAGCGGACATATTTTTATCAATCAGAACCCTGGATGTTAAGCCCCCGCCCCTGCTCCGTCGAGGCACAGGCTGTGGACAGCTCTGTATAAGTGGTGGATTTTTTCAGCACAAGCGGTGCATGGGCTGTGCATAACTTTGGGGCTTCTGCCAAGCCTGTGTCACGCAACCCAAACAGGCATAAAAAAACCGCCAGTCAAACTGGCGGTTCTTTCAGGAGGCGCTGCAATTAAGCAGTTTCGCCGTACACAGACACGGTGATGTCGACCACCACGTCGGTGTGCAGGGCCACGCTCACGGTGCTGTCACCGACGACCTTGATGGGGCCGTTGGGCATGCGAACTTGCGCCTTCACCACTTTGTAACCGTTTTTGTTCAGTTCTTCAGCGATGTCGAAGTTGGTCACCGAGCCGAACAAACGGCCGTCCACGCCAGCTTTTTGGGTCAGCTTGATGGCGGTACCACCGAGCTTCTCGCCCAGAGCTTGGGACTCAGCCAATTTGGCAGCAGCAGCTTTTTCCAGTTCAGCACGCTTGGCTTCGAACTCTGCCTTGGCAGATTCGGTGGCACGGCGGGCACGGCCGGAGGGGATGAGGAAGTTACGTGCGTAACCGTCTTTGACCTTGACGATCTCGCCCAGGTTACCCAGGTTCACAACCTTTTCGAGCAGGATGATTTGCATGGTTGTTACTCCTTAGATCTTGTGCTGGTCGCTGTAAGGCAGCAGCGCGAGGAAACGCGCGCGCTTGATAGCGGTATTGAGTTGACGCTGGTAGATCGCGCGGGTGCCAGTCAGGCGTGCGGGGATGATCTTGCCGTTTTCAGCGATGAAGTCACGCAGGGTGTCGACGTCTTTGTAGTCGATCTCTTCCACACCGGTCACGGTGAAGCGGCAAAAGCGCTTGCGCTTGAACAGCAGCGATTGGGTGTTGCGCTTGGGGCGCTTGTCTTTGTTGAAACGTTTAGGTCCGGGCATGTTGGACTCCTTTTAATCTTGACTGAATGCTTGAATGTGAAACACAAGGCTCTGGCCGCGAGGACTCGACACAAACCCTGAAAACAACCACTGACTGCCGATCGCTTGTCTTGCCAGGGTTTCAGCCAGGGCGCCGATGGCGACCGCTTTGACCTTGGCTTGCACTTGCCGGGTTTGTTGGTCTTGAACGACGCTGGAGCTGTGCTCTAGCAAGATGTCCAAGGCCGGTAAGCCCGCCGGTGTGTACCTCAGAGGTTTGACCTCAGCGATACAAGCCGTGATACGCAGTTGGTTATGGGTAGGTGACAATCCTTGAAGGCCAAAGTCATGCCATCAGGCCTGGTATTCGGCTTGCTGAGCTTTGCGGGCGTCTTCGCGCTCGACCGTTTTCATCATGGAAGAAGGCGTGGTTTCAGCTTTCTTCTTCTGAACGGTCAGGTGACGCAAGACAGCATCGTTGAACTTGAACGCATGCTCAAGCTCAGCCATCACAGTTTTGTCAGCTTCAATGTTCACGCACAGGTAGTGCGCTTTGGCCAGCTTGTTGATCATGTAGGTCATCTGACGACGGCCCCAATCTTCAACACGGTGGATCTTGCCACCGCCGGCAGTGATCATGCCTTTGTAGCGCTCGAGCATGGCAGGCACCTGCTCGGATTGATCCGGGTGGATCATCAAAATGATTTCATAGTGACGCATTCAAACTCCTTGTGGATAAGCCCTCTCGGGCAGATAAGCCACCTCCGGCGTCGGACGGGGTGTGGCAAGGTAAGCCGACTATTGTAGCCTATTTTTTAAGCGGCTCAGAGGTGGATGACCGGGCTGTCCTGGGCCACCGGGGCTTTGAGGGACATGAGGCCCCGCCCGCGGGTGAGCAAACTCACCGCCACCATGACCACTGTGCCCACCGCCACACCGAACACACCGGCCGAAATAGGCTGGATGCCCCACCACAAGCCCGTGCCACTTAGCTTGAAAGCTTCGCGCAACCAGGTGGCGTTGATGGCCATGTAGTACAGCGTCACCCCAATGCCGGCAACCATGCCGCACAAGGCCCCGGCTGCGGAGGTGCGCTGCCAGTAAATGCCCAGCACCATGGCTGGCACAAAGGCCGCCCCCGCCAGCGAGAACGAGGCCGAGACCAGGTAAAGGATGTCTGCCGGCTTTTGGGCCGCCACATAAGCCGCGGTCAGCGCCACCAACAAGAGCGCAAACTTGGAGGCAATGACCCGGCGCATCTCGTAAGAACGCTCACTTTGCCCAGGCCTGGGATGGCCGGTGGCCCCGCGGAAGTACAAGTCGTGGGCCAAGGCATTGCCAATGGTGAGCAACAAGCCATCAGCGGTAGACAGGGCCGCGGCCAAGCCCCCTGCGGCCACCAGGCCAGAGATCACATAGGGCAAGCCGCCAATTTCAGGCATGGCCAGCATGATGAGGTCGGGGCCGAGACGCAGCTCGGAGAACTGCAGACGCTGGTCACCATTAACGTCTTGCAGGCTCAACAGCGAGCCATCGACCTTGGCCCACTGCACCATCCAGGGCGCCAGGTCTTCAAAGCTCTTACCCACCAGGCTGCTCATCACTTCGAACTTCACCATCACCGCAATCGCAGGAGCCGAGATGTAGAGCAAGGCGATGAAAAACAGCGACCACGCCACCGAGCGGCGTGTTTCAGCCTGAGAGCTGGTGGTGAAAAACCGGGTCAGCAAATGCGGCAGCCCCAAGGTGCCCACCATCAAGCAAAACACCAGCGCCATGAAGTTGCGGCGCGACAACTCAAAGGCTTCACGCTGCTCGGGCGTGCCTTGCGGGTCACCGGCAAACGGTGTGGCGTGCGGCGGCATGCCCCCCAAAGGCTTGGCCCGCTGCAAGTTGTCTTGCATGGCCTGCGACCAGAGCTTGCGGGCCTGTTCAGGGTCTTTGGGCAAATTGACAATGGCCCGTCGTGCGTCAAACACCGCTTCGGCATCGGCGCGCTCTTCGTTGAGCAGGCGCAGGCGCTCTTTGAGCAACAAGCGTTCACTGTCCAAAGACAGCTGAACGTTCTGCAGCTTTTGTTCGTAGTCTTTGGCGCGGCGCGCGTATTCCTCAATCACCTGCTGCTCAGAGGGCGAGTTGATGATGCGTTGCTCAAGCTGGGTGACCTGTGCGAGTTGCTGGCCGTACACCCAAGGCGCCAGCGGGTTGCCCAATTGCTTGTAGGCCAGCCACGACGCAGGAATCAAAAAGGCCAGGATCATCACCACGTACTGCGCCACCTGCGTCCAGGTGATGGCCCGCATGCCACCCAAAAACGAACACACCAACACCCCGCCCAGCCCCAGCAACACACCAATCTCAAACTGCACGCCAGTCAGGCGCGAGCTGATCAGCCCCACCCCGTAAATTTGCGCCACCACATAGGTGAAGGAACACAAAATAGCAGCCAGCGCGGCCAAGCGACGCGGCCACTGCCCGCCATACCGCAGCTGAAAAAAGTCCGGCACGGTGTAGATGTTCATGCCGCGCAATTGCGGCGCCACCAACAGGGCCAGCAAACAAAAACCACCGGTCCAACCCACGATGTAGGCCAGCCCCCCGGCTTGTGTCTCGGTGCCTGAAAAACCCTGCGCGTACAAGCCACCGGCCAAGCTGATGAAAGACGCCGCGCTCATCCAGTCTGCGGCGGTGGCCATGCCGTTGTAGACCGCGGGAATGCGACGGCCGGCCACGTAGTACTCGTTCATGTCGGTGGTGCGGCCATAAATGCCCACCCCCGCATAAAACAACACCGAAGCCAGCAAAAACAAAGCGCCGATCCACTGGCGTGACAAGCCGGCTTTTTCGCCCACATAAAGAGCAACCAAAAACAAAAGCAGGCACAGCACATAGGTGCCGAACAAGCGGTGCAAGCGGCGCAGGTCCACCCGTGCGGTCGCTTCGGTGTCGTTGCGGTTGCCCACCCAGGCAAACACCGCCACCACAGCCAAAAACACCAAGAGCGTGCCCTGGGCGTTCAACCAAAACGACAACGGCCAACCCGCCACGATCTGGTGCAGGTCGCGGGCGAAATACATCACCCCAAAAGAAAACGCGAACCACAGCACCAAGAGGCTGCCACGCGCGGTGGAGGTCTTGATCATGGTTCGCGTTTTTGCATCAGGCCCTAGGGTCTCTTAAAACCTCAAGGCCTGCACATCACATGGCCGCAATGTTTTGCCACGTGGCCACCACCGAGTCGGGGTTGAGCGAGATCGAGGTGATGCCCTCTTTGACCAACCAGCGCGCAAAGTCGGGGTGGTCGCTGGGGCCTTGGCCGCAAATGCCCACGTACTTGTTTTGCTTGCGGCAAGCCGTGATCGCGCGGCTGACCATGGCTTCGACCGCGGGGTCGCGCTCGTCAAAATCAGCGGCCAACAACTCCAGGCCCGAGTCGCGGTCCAGCCCCAGGGTGAGCTGGGTCAGGTCGTTCGAGCCAATCGAGAAGCCGTCGAAGTACTCGAGGAACTGGTCAGCCAAAATCGCGTTGCTGGGCACCTCGCACATCATGATGATCTTCAAGCCGTTTTCGCCACGCTTGAGGCCTTGGGCAGCCAACAGCTCGGTGACCTTTTTGGCTTGGCCCAAGGTGCGCACAAAGGGCACCATGATCTCCACATTGGTCAGCCCCATCTCCTGGCGCACGCGGCGCATGGCCTCGCACTCCATGGCAAAGGCTTCGCCAAATTCAGCACTCACGTAACGCGCCGCACCGCGGAAACCCAGCATAGGGTTTTCTTCCTCGGGCTCGTAACGGCTGCCGCCAATCAGCTTGCGGTACTCGTTGCTCTTGAAGTCGCTCAAGCGCACGATGACCGGCTTGGGCCAGAAGGCCGCGGCGATCGTGGCCACGCCTTCGGCCACTTTGTCCACGTAAAACGCACGGGGCGATGCATGGCCGCGAGCCACCGACTCGACCGCCTTCTTCAGGTCAGCGTCCACATTGGGGTAGTCCAAAATCGCTTTGGGGTGTACGCCAATGTTGTTGTTGATGATGAACTCCAAGCGAGCCAGGCCCACGCCAGCGTTGGGCAACTGCGCAAAGTCAAAAGCCAGCTGCGGGTTGCCGATGTTCATGGTGATCTTCACCGGGATCTCGGGCATCTCGCCACGCAGCACCTCGGTCACTTCAGTTTCCAAGAGGCCGTCGTAAATGAAGCCGGTGTCGCCTTCTGAGCAGCTCACCGTCACCAGGGTGCCGTCTTTGAGTTTTTCGGTGGCATCGCCACAACCCACCACAGCAGGAATACCCAGCTCGCGCGCGATGATGGCCGCGTGGCAGGTGCGACCACCACGGTTGGTCACGATGGCTGCGGCGCGCTTCATCACCGGTTCCCAGTTGGGGTCGGTCATGTCGGTCACCAAAATATCGCCAGGCTGGACCTTGTCCATCTCGGAGAGCGAATGCACCAAACGCACCGGGCCGGTCCCGATCTTCTGACCAATGGCGCGGCCCTCAGCCAGCACGGTGCCGGTGCTCTTGAGTTTGTAGCGCATCTCAGCCTGGCCTTTGGACTGGCTTTTCACCGTCTCGGGGCGGGCCTGCAAAATGTAGAGCTGGCCGTCGGTGCCGTCTTTGCCCCACTCGATGTCCATCGGGCGGCCGTAGTGCTTTTCAATCACCAGGGCGTAACGCGCCAGGGCTTCCACATCAGCGTCGGTGAGCGAATAGCGGTTGCGCAACTCGGAAGGCACATCCACGGTTTTCACCAACTTACCGCCCGAGGCTTTTTCTTCGGGCGTGGAAAACACCATTTGAATCAACTTGGAGCCCAGGTTGCGGCGCACCACCGCGCGGTTGCCGGCTGCCAGCATGGGCTTGTGCACGTAGAACTCGTCGGGGTTCACAGCGCCTTGCACCACGGTTTCGCCCAGGCCGTAGCTCGAGGTGATGAACACCACGTCTTCAAAGCCCGACTCGGTGTCGATGGTGAACATCACACCGGCCGCGCCCAGGTCAGAGCGCACCATGCGTTGCACGCCAGCGCTCAGGGCCACGTCAGCGTGGGCAAAGCCCTTGTGCACGCGGTAGCTGATGGCGCGGTCGTTGTAGAGGGAAGCAAACACCTCTTTCATCTTGTGCAGCACATCCTCGATGCCCACCACATTCAAAAAGGTTTCTTGCTGGCCGGCAAACGACGCGTCAGGCAAGTCTTCAGCAGTCGCTGAAGAACGCACCGCAAACGACGCCTGGGGGTTGCCCGCGCTCAAGGTGGCAAATTCAGCGCGAATGGCGGCTTCCAGGTCCGCCGGGAACGGCTGGGCTTCGACCATGGTGCGGATTTCCGCACCCACTTGGGCCAAGGCACGCACGTCTTCGGTGTCCAGGGCGTTGAGCTTGGCGTTGATGCGGTCGTTCAAGCCGTCGTGCTTGAGGAACTCACGAAACGCATGGGCGGTGGTGGCAAAGCCGGTGGGCACGCGCACGCCTTGGGGCAGCTGGGAAATCATCTCGCCCAGGCTGGCGTTTTTACCGCCCACCGACTCGACGTCGGTCATCCTGAGTTTTTCGAAGGGCACAACCAGGTCGGTCGCCTTGAAAAGGGTGGTCATGAAAAGCTCCTAAAGTTAAAAAACCGGCGGGCACGGGCTTGGTCATGGCATCAAGAGCCTGAAGTCGCTGTTATTCTGTTGTGGACCTCTGTGACAAACCAGCACCTTCAATTCAGCCTCTCATTGTAAGCTTGACGCCCCAGGAAAGGGGTGGTTGGGATGCCATCCGCGCCCTGCCCATTCAGGACTTTGAGGGGTTCCAACCCCAGCACACCATGAGCCAACGCACGGTTTTTTACATCTCTGACGGCACCGGCATCACCGCCGAGACCTTTGGCAATGCCATCCTGGCCCAGTTTGAAACGCCCCTGCGACATGTTCGCCTGCCTTTCACCGACAACGTGGACAAAGCGCACCAGGTTGTACGCCAGATCAACCACACCGCCACCCTGGAGGGCAGCAAACCCATCGTGTTCACCACGTTGGTCAACGAAGAGGTGCTGGCGGTGATCACCGAGGGCTGCCAGGGCATGCTGCTCGACATGTTCGGCACCTTCGTCAAACCCCTGGAGGTGGAGCTGGGTCTCAAGTCCAACCACCGCATTGGGCGCTTCAGCGATGTGAGCAAAAGCCAGGCCTACCACGACCGGATTGAGGCCATCAACTTCTCGCTGGCGCATGACGACGGGCAGTCCAACAAAGACCTGGAAAGTTCGGACGTGATTTTGGTGGGCGTGAGCCGCAGCGGCAAAACCCCCACCTCGCTGTATTTGGCCATGCAGTACGGCCTCAAAGCGTCCAACTACCCGCTGATTCCTGAGGACTTTGAGCGCAACCAGCTGCCCCCCGCCCTCATGCCCCACCGCAGCAAAATTTTCGGGCTGACCATCAACCCCGAGCGTTTGAGCGAGATTCGCAACGAGCGCCGGCCCAACTCCAAATACGCCTCGCTGGCCAATTGCCGCATGGAAGTGAACGCGGCCGAGCAGATGATGCGCCGCTCAGGCATCCGCTGGCTGTCCACCACCACCAAGTCGATCGAAGAAATCGCCACCACCATCCTGCAAGAAATCCACCCCGAGCGGCTGGTGTACTGAGCCAGGCCGCCCCTTAAACTCTTGGCCCATGCCTGCCCTGCCCCTGCTCACCCGCGCACAGCGCACGCCCCTGATTGTTGCGGGCGTGGTGGTGTTTCACGCGCTGTTGCTGTGGGCCTTCCAGCACGGCTTGATTCACCGGGCGTTTGAGGTCATCGTTGCTACTGAATTGATAGCTGATCTGACCCAGCCCGAGCCGCTTAAGCCTCCCCCACCTCCCAAAGTTGAGCCTAAGCCAACCCCTAAAGCAAACACACCTCTGCCGGCTTTGCTGCCCTCCCCCGTGCCTGTGGCCGCCCCGGTGCCTGTGGAGCCTGTGAGCACCGCCGCCCCCAGCGCCAACTCGCCCGTGGTGGCAGCACCTGCCAGCCCGGTGGTCACCCAGGCCCCGCCGGTGGTGGCGGCACCCCCTGCGCCAGTGAAAGTAGAGTTACCTTCAAGTGACGCGCAGTACCTGCAAAACCCCAAACCCGCCTACCCCGCTTTGAGCAAACGCATGGGCGAGCAAGGCAAGGTGGTGGTGCATGTGCTCATTGGGGCCGATGGTTTGCCGCAAAAGGCCGAGATCAAGCAGTCCAGCGGTTTTGATCGCCTGGACAAAGCGGCCATGGCCACCGTGATGGCCTGGAAATATGTGCCAGGCAAACGCGGTGGCGTGCCCGAGGCCATGTGGTTCAACGTGCCGATCAATTTCGTTTTAGAGTGAGTTTTCTGGAGTCGTTATGGAATCCCAACTGGGTCTGTTGAATGTGTGGAACCAAGGTGATGCGGTCACCCGTGGCGTGGCGGTGCTCTTGCTGGGCATGTCGCTGTGGTCGTGGATCGTGATCATCCTCAAAAGCCTGGACATCCTGCGCTACAAAAAGCTCGCAGCCAAAGCTGGCAATTTCTGGCACAGCAGCAGCATCCACGAGGGCCTGCAAACCCTGGGCGAGGCGGATGACAACCCCTTTCACCAACTGGTGCAAGCCGGCCAGGAGGCCAGCGCCCACCACCAGGAAACCCGGGTGCAGCTGCAAGACGCGATTGATGTGAGCGAGTGGATCACCCGCAGCCTGCGCAACTCGATCGACGACAGCACGGCGCGTTTGCAGTCGGGCTTGGCGGTGCTGGCCTCGGTGGGGTCGACCGCACCGTTTGTGGGTTTGTTTGGCACGGTGTGGGGCATTTACCATGCGCTCTTGGGCATGGGCATGGCTGGTCAAGCCACCATCGACAAAGTGGCTGGCCCCGTGGGCGAGGCACTCATCATGACCGCGTTGGGCCTGGCGGTGGCTATTCCCGCGGTGCTGGGCTACAACGCCCTGGTGCGGGGCAACAAGGCCATCCTCACCAAGCTCAACCGCTTCGCGCACGACCTGCACGCTTATTTTGTGACCGGCACGCGCGTGGGCAAAAGCGCTTCAAACACCCAGCAAGGTTAAGCCATGGCCTTCGGAACCCAAGACGACAGCGATGAGGTGATGAACGAGATCAACATGACGCCGCTGGTGGACGTCATGCTGGTGCTGCTCATCATCTTCATGATCACCGTGCCGGTGATGAAGCACGCGGTGGACATTGACCTGCCGCGCGCGACCAACCAGCCCCAAGACGCCAAGCCCGAGATGATCCGCTTGAGCATTGATGCAGCGGGCCAGTACTACTGGAACGAGGCCAAGGTGAGCGATGAGGAGTTGCTGGCGCAACTGCAGGCTGCCAGCGGCAAAACACCGCAGCCCGAGCTGCAAATACGTGGTGACCGTGCGGTGCGCTACGAGCGGGTGGCCCTGGCCATGGCCGCAGCCAAGCGCACGGGCATGAAGAAAATTGGCTTTTTGACCGAACCGGCGAATTAAAGCCAGTGAAGCTTAGCTATTGTTTCAATAGCTAAGCGCTCAGCAATACCAAGGCTTTGAGGCTCAAAGGCCATAAAGCCTCCAAGCCCCAGTGATATCAAAGACCGATGGCGGCAATGCCAGCGCGGGCAATTTGTGCGTCTTCGGTGGACTTCACACCGCTCACACCCACCGCACCAATGACTTGACCGTCTTTGATGATCGGCACACCACCCTCAAGCATGCCCTCGATGGTGGGTGCGCTCAAGAACGACACGCGGCCGCCGTTGATGACCTCTTCGTAAATGCGGCTCTCGCGGCGACCCAGCGCGGCGGTTTTGGCCTTGGCCGGAGCGATGTGAGCCGAAATGGGCGCAGCACCGTCCAGGCGCTGCAGCATCAGGAGGTTGGCGCCGTCGTCCACGATGGCGATCGTGACTTGCCAGTTGTTTTTCAGGGCTTCGGCTTCAGCGGCGGCCATGATTTGTTTGAGGTCGGCGAGTTCGAGGAAATGCTTGGTTTTCATGGGTTGTCCAATGGCTAAAACCTCAAGCATAGTGCCTGGCAAGGGCCGGATTGACGCACGATCCACAAAATAGCCCTGACAAAACCATACAAACAAACCCCCACAGCCCTGTGGCAAATCAATTCACGCCCCTTGATTCGCCCTAGAATGCCCGCAACTGGGGTGTTATTCCTCAGTGTTAAGGAGATTTTCATGAGCGACTATTCCATCTCTTCCAGTCCTTTTGGCGCGGCCCTTTCGCAGGCCGAACGGCACAAAGTGCTGCGCAACACCTACTGGCTGCTGGCCATGAGCCTGGTGCCCACCGTGCTGGGGGCTTGGCTGGGCGTGGCCACCGGCATCACCCAAGCCATGGGCAGCGGCATGAGCATGATCGTGTTCCTGGCCGGGGCCTTTGGTTTCATCTACGCGATCGAGAAAACCAAGAACTCCGCCACCGGTGTGCCCGTGCTGCTGGGCTTCACCTTCTTCATGGGCCTGATGCTCTCGCGCATGATTGGGATGATCCTGGGCTTCAAAAACGGCTCTGAACTCATCATGACCGCCTTTGCCGGCACCGCTGGCGTGTTTTTGGTCATGGCCAGCCTGGCCACCGTCATCAAGCGCGACCTCTCAGGCATGGGCAAGTGGCTCATGGTCGGTGCGGTGGTGTTGATGGTGGGCAGCCTCATCAACGTCTTTGTGGGCTCAAGTGCTGGCATGCTGGCCATCTCGGTCGCAGCCATTGGCATCTTCAGCGCTTACATGCTGTACGACGTCAAGCAAATCATTGACGGCGGCGAGACCAACTACATCAGCGCCACCCTGGCCCTGTACCTGGACATCATCAATGTGTTCCAAAGCCTGCTGGCCTTGCTCGGCATTTTTGGCGGCGAGAAAGAGTGAAGCTCAGCCACGGCAGAAATGCTGTGGCTTTGCCCCTCACCAAGACCCTTCGGGGTCTTTTTTTATGGGCTTAATCAGGTGGCATGAACCTGCCGTTCATCCGATAAACCATGCCCGCTAACAACGTCTCGCCCACCCCCACCCTGCTTCGCACCATCTTGTGTGTGGGGATGACCTGCTTGTTGGCGGCGTGCGACATCCCAGGTTTGGGCAAAGACCCGGCTGAACTCAAGCTCGAGGCCGACAGCAAAGCCACCGGCGCGGCTTGCCGCCATGCGCTGCGCGGCATTGAAGACTGTTACTTGCTCAACCCCAAAGGCTCAAAAACCGCCATTTACGATGGCTGGAAAGAGATGGACCTGTACATGCGCGAGAACAAGCTCGACGGGCAAAAAACCACGGTGGTGGCGCAGGCGCCAGCCCCGGTCGAAGAGATCGTGGAAGACGAGGACGAGAAGCCTAAAAAGAAGGCCAAATCCAAACATTGACCCCAAGTACTGAGGTCAAGCAATGAGGCGCACACCGGCAACCTGAGAAGGTCTGATCAGGCCAGCTCAAACACTGCCATGCTCTCCACGTGGGCCGTGTGCGGGAACATGTTGACCACACCGGCTGCCACGCAACGGTAACCCGCCAAGTGCACCAGCAAGCCCGCATCGCGCGCCAAGGTGGCGGGGTTGCAGCTCACATACACAATTTTCTTAGGCGGTGTCCAGTTTTCTGCGCCAGGTGTGACAGGGTGCTCGGGGTGTTCCTCGGCATAAGCTGCTGGGTTCACACGCTGCTGATGCAAATCGGCCAATGCTTTGGCCAAGGCGAACGCGCCCTCACGTGGTGGGTCCACCAGCCACTTGTCAGCCACGCCATCTTGCACCAGCATCTCGGGCGTCATCTCAAACAAATTGCGCGCTACGAAATCAGTAGCACACAAGGCCGGACGCGCAGGGCTTGCCGCTTGATTTTCTTTGAAGTTGTCACGCGACCGAGCCACCAGGGTCTCGCTGCCCTCAATGCCCAAAACGGTTTTGGCGCGGGTTGCCAACGGCAAGGTGAAGTTGCCCAGGCCGCAGAACCAGTCAATCACCCGCTCGGTGTTTTTCACATCCAGCAATCGCAAAGCGGTGGACACCAAGACGCGGTTGATGTGCGGGTTGACTTGCGTGAAGTCGGTGGGCTTGAAGGGCATGGTGATGCCAAAGTCCGGCAGTGCGTAACTCAGCATGGGGCCGCCCTCGTCGAGCAGATGCACCGTCTCCGGCCCCTTGGGTTGCAGCCACCATTGCACGCCGTGTGCTTGCGCAAAAGCACGCAGCTTGGCCAAGTCACCGGCACTCAAAGGTTCGAGGTGGCGCAGCACCATGGCCGTCACCGTGTCGCCACAAGCCAGTTCAATTTGCGGGCAGGTTTCCACCGCGTCCATGCTGCCAATCAGCGCACGCAGTGGCATGAGCATGGCATCCACATGGGGGGGCAGCACTTTGCAGGTTTGCATGTCGGCCACATAGCGGCTTTTGCGCTCATGAAAACCCACCAGTACCGTGCCTTTTTTGCGCACAAAGCGCACCGACAAACGGGCGCGGTAACGGTAGCCCCAGGCCGGGCCTTCGATGGGGCGCAACATCGTCTCTGACTTGACCTTGCCCAGGTGCCACAGGTTGTCCTCAAGCACGCGCTGCTTGACCGCCACTTGCGCGCCAGCGTGCAGGTGCTGCATCTTGCAGCCACCACAAGCCCCCGCATGTAATCCGAAATGCGGGCAACCAGGTGTGACGCGCTGCGACGACTCGGCGTAAATCTGGGTCAGGGTGGCTTGTTCCCAGTTGTTCTTTTTGCGGTTGACGTTGCCGCTCACCACCTCAAAAGGCAGCGCGCCCTCGACGAACACCACCTTGCCGTCAGCGCGGTGGGCAATGCCTTGGGCGTCCATGTCCAGCGATTCGATGACCAAAGCACCCTCCGGCGCATGGGCCGGAGGCTTGGGCAAATAGGCCGAGATGTCGCGCTTGGCGCTTGGGGTAGCGGCCGATGCCTGCTCATGGTCAGGCGTGGGGGCAGGCGTGTGGTCGGGGGTGGTGGTCAGGTCAGAAGCACTCATCCTGCGATTGTCTCATCGCAGGCACCGCCGCTTTAACGCGCTGGCAAGAACTTCTGTGGGTCGACGGGCTTGCCTTGACGGCGCACCTCGAAGTGCAGCTTCACACGGTCGGCATCGGTGTTGCCCATCTCGGCGATCTTCTGGCCCTTGCGCACGTTCTGGTCTTCTTTGACCAACAGCGTTTGGTTGTGGGCATAGGCCGTGAGGTAGGTGTTGTTGTGCTTGAGGATGATGAGGTTGCCATAGCCACGCAGGCCAGAGCCGGCGTACACCACCCGCCCATCAGCCGCAGCCAGCACCGCGTCACCTGCGCTGCCAGCCAAATCGACACCTTTGTTTTTCACCTCATCAAAACCGGCAATCACCTGGCCGTTGACGGGCCAGGCAAAGGCGATGTCATCAGCCTCAGTGCTGGGCTCTTTCGAGGGGGCTGACGATGCAGACGACGATGCAGGAGCAGGTGCGGGTGTGGCTGAACCAGCGGGAGGCAAGGGCTTGCCCACCACCGTGCTGCTGGCCACCGCGCCTGAGGGCGGTGCCACGCGCAAGACCTGGCCAATCTCAATCGTGTAGGGGCGCTCCAAGCTGTTCCAGCGCGCAATGTCACGCCAGTTCTGGCCTTGGTCCAGGCCGATGCGGATCAGGGTGTCGCCCGCTTTGACGGTGTAGTAACCGGGCTTGCCCGCGTTTTCCTGACCGGGCAGCACCTTGGGTGTGGCAGCTTCGGCGACCGGCGCGGCAGACATGGGGGCACTTGATGTGGCGCGTGGCGCGCTGCGGTCTTCCACCGGCGCGCGGTTGACAGCGGTGGAGCCGCAAGCGGTCAACAGGGCGGCCACGCACACACCCAGCAGCCCCGAGACCAAAGCTTGCGGCTTGCTGCGCCATGCGGTTTGACCTTGCCACTCACCCACTGCTTGCACCATGTTCACTTCCTTCACGCGATGCCTGATTTTAGGGGCACAAACAGCACCGCCTCGAGCAGCCGCTGCTCAATGCCTTGCGGTGTTTTGTCCAGCACCATCAGGGCTTGTTGATTCCCGCCTTGCGACACCGGCGCCACCAAACGACCACCCACCGCCAGCTGATCGATCCACGCTTGCGGCACTGCTTCGCCACCAGCGGCGGCAATGATGCCGCTGTAGGGCGCGCCTTGGGGGTAGCCGAGCATGCCGTCCCCCAAAATCAGGTGCAAGTTGGGCACACGCAAAGGCCGCAGGTTTTCGCGCGCTTTCTCATGCAAGCCGCGCAGGCGCTCCATGCTGAAGACCTCGGTGGCCACTTTGGCCAGCACCGCAGCCTGGTAGCCGCAGCCCGTGCCGATCTCCAGCAAGCGCTTGGGCTTGTCGGGGTGAACTTCCAGCAGCAGCTCGATCATGCGGGAGACCACCCCCGGCTTGGAAATGGTTTGCCCCAAGCCGATGGGCAAGCTGGTGTCTTCGTAGGCCTGAATGGCCAAGGCGCTGTCCACAAAACGGTGGCGTTCCACCTGGCCCATGGCGCCCAGCACGCGCGCATCGCTCACACCTTGGGCGGCCAGCTTGTTCACCATGGCCGCGCGCACCGCCGCAGAGTCCAGCCCCAAGCCGCGCGGTGCTGTGGCAGGTGGCTGCACGCGCGATGGGGGCAACACCGCTTTGGGCTTGGCAGCCAGAGGCGCCAAAGGCTGCGGCATCACCGCCTTAGCCGTCAGGGGTTTTGCAGCAATTGGGCTCACACCAGGCTGGCTCAAGCTGCGTCCTTTGCCGGGTGCGGGCAAATCGAGCTTGGCCGGAAAACCCGGGCGCGCTTTGGTGCTCATGCAGGGTGTGTGGGTGCCACGGTTTGGCCCCAGTATTTCAAGGCGTCGTGGTCGGTCAGGTCCACCTTCAGCGGCGTCATGGCCACATGGCCCTGTGCTGCGGCATGAAAGTCGGTGCCCTCGCCTTCGTCAAGTGCGGCACCGGCGCTGCCGATCCAGTACATGGTCTCGCCACGCGGGCTGGTTTGGGTGATGACTTTTTCTGCCGCATGACGGCGCCCCAAACGGCAGACCTTGGTGGGCAAGATTTGTTCGTAAGGCCGGCAAGGCACGTTCACATTGAGCAACCAGGGTTGCTTGCCAATCAGCGGTTTCATGTGCAGCACAAACTCACGCGCCTTGCGGGCCGCGGCGTCCAGGTGTTGCCAGCCCTTGTCCACTTGCGAAAACGCAATCGCCGGGATGCCAAACAAATAGCCCTCCATGGCTGCGCCCACCGTGCCAGAGTAAATCGTGTCGTCGCCCATGTTGGCGCCGTTGTTGATGCCCGAGACCACCAGGTCAGGCCGGTAGCCCAGCAAGCCAGTCAGCGCGATGTGCACGCAGTCGGCTGGCGTGCCATTGACATAACGAAAACCGTTGGCTGCGCGGTTCACATACAAAGGGGAATGCAAGGTGAGCGCGTTGGATTTGGCGCTGTTGTTGTGCTCGGGGGCGACCACCTCCACCTCAGCCATGTCTTTGAGGGCCTGGTAGAGGGCGACGATGCCCGGGGCCTGGAAACCGTCGTCGTTGGAGATCAGAATTTTCATAGGAGTGGCTTGAATTGTAGGGCTGGCTCATGCCCCTTGCACATGAACGACCAGCCCCAAACAGGTGCATGCGTGGGCGCTTTATCATGCTCACCTGAACAAGGAGACCCCAATGCAAGCTTGGCTGTGTGAGAACCCCGTGGGCGTGGACGCCCTGACCTGGCAAACCCTGCCCACCCCGCAACCCGGCCCGGGCCAGCTGCTCATCGCCATCAAGGCGGCCAGCATGAACTTTCCGGACATCCTGATTGTTCAAAACAAATACCAAATGAAGCCGCCCCTGCCCTTCGTGCCCGGCTCGGAATACGCGGGTGTGGTCGAAGCTTTGGGTGAAGGCGTGACCCACCTCAAAGTGGGCCAGCGTGTGGCCTGTTTGTCAGGCACCGGCGGTTTTGGCACCCACACCGTGGCCACCGCCGCCCTGTGCATGCCCCTGCCTGATGCCATGAGTTTTGAGGATGCAGCCGCCTTCATCATGACCTACGCCACCTCGCACCATGCGCTGGTGGACCGCGCGCAACTCAAGGCCGGCGAAACATTGTTGGTGTTGGGCGCTGCCGGTGGTGTGGGCACAGCCGCCATTCAAATTGCCAAGGCCATGGGCGCCAAGGTGATTGCTGCAGCGTCCACCGATGAGAAGTGTGCCCTGTGCACAGAGATTGGCGCGGATGCCACCATCAACTACGCCACGCAAAACCTGCGTGAAGCGCTCAAAACGCTGACTGACGGCAAAGGCCCCGATGTGATTTACGACCCGGTGGGTGGCGACCTGGCCGAGCCCGCGTTTCGTTCCATCGCTTGGCGTGGCCGCTACCTGGTGGTGGGATTCGCATCAGGCCCCATCCCCGCCCTGCCCTGGAACCTGGCGCTGCTCAAAGGCGCCTCGCTGGTTGGGGTGTTTTGGGGCGACTTTGCGCGGCGTGAGCCCAAGGCCAATACCGCCATGTTGCAAGAGCTGGCGCAGTGGTATTTGCAAGGCAAGATCAAGCCGGTGATTGACCGCGTCATGCCCATGAGCGAACTCATGGCGGCTTACGCCCACATGGGTTCACGCGGTGTGCGCGGCAAATTGGTGTTGACCAACTGAGCATCATGACCTTGAGCTCGCCCTGGCTGATGCTGGCCCTGACCTTGTGTTTGCTGCTGGCTTACCTGCTTTACATGATGCTGTCGCCTCGGCACGGCAAACAGCAGATGGCCTGGCGAGCCCACGCGCAATTGCGCGACGATTGGTTTGAGGCGGTGAGCGCGCAAAGCGGCTCAGAAATTCTGGCGGTGCAAACCCTGCGCAACTCGCTCATGTCAGCCACCATGACCGCCTCTACAGCGGCTTTGGGCTTGGTGGGTTCGGTCACATTGGCAGCGCCCTCACTGCAGCCGCTCATGGCCCCTGAGGTGGGGGTGGCAGGGGTTTTAGACCACCTCACCCCGCGTTTGATGTTGGAGCTCACGCTCCTGTTGTTGCTCATGGCTTCCCTGGTGGCCTCGGCAGTGGCCATTCGGTTTTACAACCACGCCAGCATCATCGTGGCGCTGCCGGTGGGCTGCGATGCCCGCCAGCGTTGGACTCCCTCTGGCAAAAGCCATTTGCGCCGCGCCGGCATGCTCTACAGCTGGGGCTTGCGTTACATGGTGCTGGTCTCGCCGGTGTTGGCGGCCATTGTGGAGCCCTTGGCCGGCCCGATTGCCGCTTTGGTGGTGGTGGGCATCTTGCTCAACTTCGACGGTGTGCACGCGCAGGACTACTGAAGCGCCCCCGACCTGATCGGCCCTTGCGCCACGCCAAAGCGTTGCGCCAAATACGCCTCGCCGTTTTCCAGCACGTAGTAACGCAAGGCTTGCGCTGCGGGCGAGAGCACCTTGGCCAAGGTGTGCACGCAGTTCCAGCCGCGCATCAATGGCGCGCCCTGCACGGGTAACACTGCGATGCGTTTCATGTCGAGCTCTAAGCCGATGGTGTGCAGCGACAAAAAGCTGATGCCCATGCCGGCCATCACGGTTTGCTTGATGATCTCATTGCCCCACAGCTCCATCTTGATGCTCAACGCCACACCCGCGGTGCGGTTGAATTCATCGAGGGCTGCGCGCGTGCCCGAGCCAGGTTCGCGGGCAATGAAAGGCTGATCGCGCAGGACCTCGGGGTCGAGTTGCCCCAGCTTGAGCAACGGGTGATCGGGCGCGCACACAAACACATGCGGGTGCGCTGCAAAGGGCTCGGCGCGGGTGGACATCTCGCGCGGTGGGCGGCCCATGATGGCGATGTCCACCTCGTTGAACTGCAGCATCTTCACCAGCATCTCGCGGTTGCCAATCAAGATGCGGATGTCCACGCCCTCGTGCGCCTTGGCAAAGTCGGCCAGCAAGCCCGGCAAAAAATAACCTGCGGTACTCACCATGCCCACGTTCAAGCGGCCTGACTCCACACGTTGCAAGCGTGCGGCTGCGTCTTCCGCGTCTTTGAGGGTGGCCAGCATGCGTTTGGCATAGACCAGCATGTACTCGCCCACCGTGCTCAAGGCCACGCTGCGGCCCTGACGGTCAAACAGCGGCATGCCCAGCTGTGACTCCAGCTCTTTGATTTGCATCGTCACAGCCGGAGGCGTGAGGTGCAGCACCTCAGCGGCTTTGGAAAAGCTCAAGTGCCGCGCCACCTCCACAAAGATGCGCAACTGGCGAAAGGTGGCGTTCTTCATTTAAGTTTTTCTTAACTGAATATTAATAAATCGTGAATTTACCTTATTTCAAATGCCACCTACAGTCCGTCCACCCCCACACAGGAGCCACGGCATGAGCCCAACCGACACCTCGCAAATCACCGACGCCAAAACCCGCTACAGCGCCGGCGTTCTGAAATACAAGCAAATGGGCTACTGGATGCCCGACTACGAGCCCAAAGACACCGACACCATTTGCCTGTTTCGCATCACCCCGCAAGACGGTGTGGACCCCGAAGAGGCCGCTGCGGCCGTGGCCGGTGAATCATCCACCGCCACCTGGACGGTGGTGTGGACCGACCGCCTGACCGCCTGCGACAGCTACCGCGCCAAGGCCTACAAAGTCATCCCCGTGCCCAACACCCCCGGCCAGTACTTTGCTTATGTGGCTTACGACCTGATCTTGTTTGAAGAAGGCTCGATTGCCAACATGACGGCCAGCCTGATTGGCAATGTGTTCTCGTTCAAGCCGCTCAAAGCCGCGCGCTTGGAAGACATCCGCATCCCAGTGGCCTACATCAAAACCTTCAAGGGCCCGCCCACCGGTTTGGTGGTGGAACGTGAGCGTTTGGACAAATTCGGCCGCCCCCTGCTGGGTGCGACCACCAAGCCCAAGCTGGGTTTGAGCGCACGCAACTACGGCCGCGTGATTTACGAGGGCCTCAAAGGCGGCCTGGACTTCATGAAGGACGACGAGAACATCAACTCCCAGCCCTTCATGCATTGGCGCGATCGCTTTTTGTACGTGATGGACGGTGTCAACAAAGCGCAAGCCGTGACCGGTGAGGTTAAGGGCTCTTACCTCAACATCACCGCCGGCACCATGGAAGCCATGTACGAGCGCGCCGAGCTGGCCAAAGAGCTGGGCTCAGTGGTGGTGATGGTCGACCTCGTGATTGGCTGGACCGCCATTCAAAGCATGGCCGAGTGGTGCCGCCGCAACGACATGATCATGCACATGCACCGCGCTGGCCACGGCACTTACACCCGCCAAAAAAACCACGGCGTGAGCTTTCGGGTGATTGCCAAGTGGCTGCGCTTGGCAGGCTGCGACCACCTGCACACCGGCACGGCGGTGGGCAAGCTCGAGGGCGACCCGATGACCGTGCAGGGCTTCTACAACGTGTGCCGCGACAGCTACACCAAGACCGACCTGCCGCGCGGCCTGTACTTCGACATGGACTGGGCCGATACGAAAAAGGTCATGCCGGTGGCTTCGGGCGGCATCCACGCCGGTCAAATGCACCAGCTGCTGGACCTGTTCGGTGATGATGTGATTTTGCAGTTCGGCGGCGGCACCATCGGCCACCCGCAAGGCATCCAAGCCGGTGCGGTGGCCAACCGTGTCGCGCTGGAATGCATGGTCAAAGCCCGCAACGAGGGCAAAGACATCAAGAACGAAGGCCCGGAAATTCTGAAAAAAGCCGCGCAGTCCTGCGGCCCGCTCAAAGCGGCGCTCGACACCTGGGGCGACATCAGTTTCAACTACGCCTCGACCGACACCAGCGACTACGCCGCCACCCCGTCGGTGGCCTGACCTTCAAGGAGCACACACCATGATGAGCAACCCCACCGGCCGCCTGACCCAAGGCCAGTTCAGTTTTCTGCCCGATTTGACCGACGAAGAAATCAGCCTGCAAATCACCTACGGGCTGAGCAAAGGCTACGCCTGGAGCGTGGAATACACCGACGACGCGCACCCGCGCAACACCTACTGGGACATGTTTGGCCTGCCCATGTTTGACCTGCACGACGCAGCAGGTGTGATGCAAGAAGTGCACGCCTGCCGCGCTGCCTTCCCGCAGCACTACATCCGCATGATGGCGTTTGACTCAACACGTGGCGTGGAGTCGGTGGCCATGAGCTTCATCGTCAACCGCCCCAGCACCGAACCGGGTTTTGTGCTTGAGCGCCAAGAGGTCAACGGCCGCAGCCTGCGCTACACCACACGTGGTTACGCCGCGGGCAAGCCTGAAGGCGAACGCTACTGATTTCATAGCGAACTAGCTCATGACCACGCCAAGTTACGCCATTCCAGGCATCAAACCAACCGCATCCAGCGCACCAAACACGGGTGCGGCCACGCCTGCGCAAGACACAGCCCAGGCCTTGGGCAGCGCGCGCACCGTGGCTGAGGTGTTGGCGGGGTCGCAAGTGGAATTGGTGCTCAAAGAGCTGGACGACGACTTGGTGGGCTTGGCACCAGTCAAGGCTCGCATTCGCGACATTGCTGCGCTGCTGGTCATCGACAAACTGCGTTTGAACCTGGGCTTGAGCAGCCAGGCCCCGAGCCTGCACATGTGCTTTTCGGGCAACCCGGGCACCGGCAAAACCACGGTGGCGCTGCGCATGGCGCAGATCCTGCACAAGCTTGGTTATGTGCGCCAGGGCCATGTGGTGAGTGTGACGCGTGACGACCTGGTGGGTCAGTACATCGGCCACACCGCGCCCAAAACCAAAGAGGTGCTGAAAAAAGCCATGGGTGGGGTGCTGTTCATCGACGAGGCTTACTACCTCTACCGCCCCGAGAACGAGCGCGACTACGGCCAGGAGGCCATCGAAATTTTGTTGCAGGTGATGGAAAACCATCGCGATGACCTGGTGGTGATTCTGGCCGGTTACCACGACCGCATGGCCACGTTTTTCCAAAGCAACCCGGGCATGAGCTCGCGCATCGCGCACCACCTGGACTTTCCCGATTACGGCACGCCTGAGCTGCTGCACATCGCCCAAACCATGCTGGGCGCCCAGCACTACAGCTTCTCCCCCGAGGCTTTGACAGCTTTTGAGCAGTACCTGGGCCTGCGCCGCCAGCAGCCCCACTTTGCCAACGCCCGCAGCGTGCGCAACGCCCTGGACAGGGCCCGTTTGCGACAAGCCAGTCGCCTTTTTGCCGACCGCGACCGTGTTTTGAACGCGCAGGACTTGTGCACCCTCGAAGCTTCTGACATTCTGGCAAGCAGGCTGTTTCAAAACCCGGAGAACTGACATGCTCAAAGCCCTGATATTTGATGTGGACGGCACCCTGGCCGACACCGAAGACGTGCACCTCAAAGCCTTCAACCAGGCTTTTGAGGACCTGGGTTTGGGCTGGCATTGGTCGCCACAAGACTACGCCACGCTGCTTGAAATTTCTGGCGGCAAAGAGCGCATCAAACAGTTCTGGCTGCAAGAAAACCCCAAGGTCAAAGGGCTGGATGCACAGGCATTGGGCGACCACATCGCGCGCATTCACGAGCTCAAAACCGCGTATTACGAATCGGCGGTGAACAACGGCGAGGTGCAGCTGCGCGAAGGTGTGTTGGCCTTGCTGCAAGAGGCTGTGAATTCACGCCTGCGTGTGGCCATTGCCACCACCACCTCGCCAGTGAACATCGCCGCCCTGTTGCGCCATGCGATTGGGCCAGACTGGCGCTCGCACTTTGCAGCGGTGGAAGACGCCTCCACCGCTCCGGTGAAAAAACCGCACCCGCAGGTGTATTTGCAGCTGCTGCAAAAGCTGGGCTTGAAAGCCCAGGATTGCCTTGCCTTTGAAGACTCGCGCAACGGTCTGCAAGCCGCCACCAGCGCTGGCTTGGCCACCATCATCACCCCAACCGACTACACCCGCACGCACGACTTTGACGGCGCTTTGAAAGTGCTGCCCTCGCTGCGCGGCGTGGATGTGGCGCAACTCAAAACCTGGCACAGCTGACCCAACCCCGTATGAACTCGCGCACCACCCTCACGCAATACCTGATTGAGCAGCGCCGCCGCTACCCCGAGGCCAGCGGGCGCTTCAACAACCTCATTCTGGATGTGGCCCTGTCTTGCAAGGCCATCGCGCGGGCCGTGGCCTTCGGGCGCCTGGCCGACATGCACGGCCACCATCTGCACAACGATGTGGCCAGCGTGAACGTGCAAGGCGAGGTGCAGCACAAGCTCGATGTGTACGCCAACCAAACCTTTGTGGACATGACCGCCACCAACGGTCATTTGGCGGGCATGGCCTCAGAAGAAATGCAAGAGCCCTGGCAAATTCCGGCAGCGCTGCCGCGCGGCAAGCACCTGCTGGTGTTTGACCCGCTCGATGGCTCTAGCAATGTGGATGTGAACATGACGGTGGGCAGCATCTTCAGCGTGCTGCGCGCGCCCGACGAGGTGATTGCCAGCGGGCGCGATGTGCGCTCTGAAGATTTTTTTCAACCCGGCGCCCAGCAACTGGCCGCGGGTTACGCACTGTATGGCCCGTCGACCATGCTGGTGCTCAGCGTGGGGCATGGGGTGGCGGGCTTCACGCTCGACCCGAACCTGGGCGAGTTCATGCTCACCCACCCCGACATTCAAATTCCCGCGGACACGCAAGAGTTCGCCATCAACGCATCCAACAGCCGCTTCTGGGAGCCACCGGTCAAGCGCTATGTTGACGAGTGTTTGGCTGGCAAAACCGGGCCGCGCGGCAAAGACTTCAACATGCGCTGGATCGCCAGCATGGTGGCCGAGGCGCACCGCATCCTGATGCGCGGTGGCGTGTTCATGTACCCGCGCGACAGCAAAGACCCGAGCAAAGCCGGCCGCCTGCGCCTGATGTACGAAGCCAGCCCGATTGGCTTTTTGATTGAGCAAGCTGGCGGCCGCGCCAGCACCGGGCACCAAGCGGCCCTGCACATCAAGCCCAGCGATTTGCACCAGCGCATTGGCCTGGTGTTTGGCTCGCGCAACGAGGTGGAACGCATCGAGCGTTACCACGCCGAGCCCCAGCCGCTGAACTGGCACAACCCCTTGTTTGCTGAACGCAGCTTGTTCATGGATTGAGTTTGAGGAGCGACCATGTCGGAGAGACACCCCATCATTGCCATCACCGGCTCCAGCGGCGCGGGCACGACGTCGGTCACGCGCACCTTCGCGAATATTTTTCGACGCGAAGGCGTGCACGCTGCCATGGTGGAGGGCGACAGCTTTCACCGCTTCGACCGCAAAACCATGAAGGTCAAAGCCGCGGAAGCTGAAGCCGCAGGCAACAAAAACTTCAGCCACTTCGGGGTGGAAAACAACCTGTTTGAAGAGCTCGAGCAACTGTTTGCCAACTACGCCAAATCAGGCACCGGCCGCACGCGCAAATACCTGCACGACCTCACCGAAGCCGCCCCCTACGCGCAAGAACCCGGCACCTTCACCGCCTGGGAAGACGTGCCCAACAACACCGACTTGTTGTTTTACGAAGGCCTGCACGGTGCGGTGGTCACACCCCAAGTCAACATCGCTCAGCACCCTGACCTGCTGGTGGGCGTGGTGCCGGTGATCAACCTGGAGTGGATCCAGAAAATTCAACGTGACAAATTGCAACGCGGCTACAGCACCGAGGCGGTGACCGACACCATCTTGCGCCGCATGCCCGACTATGTGAACTACATTTGCCCACAGTTCATGCACACCCATGTGAATTTTCAGCGCGTACCGATGGTGGATACGTCCAACCCCTTCATTTCGCGTGACATTCCCAGTGCCGATGAAAGCATGGTGGTGATCCGTTTTGCGCAACCCAAGGGCATTGATTTTCAGTACCTGCTCAACATGATTCACGACAGCTTCATGAGCCGCGCCAACACCATCGTGGTGCCTGGCGGCAAAATGGAAATTGCCATGCAACTCATCTTCACGCCCTTTGTGTGGCGCATGATGGAACGCCGCAAACGCGCCTTGTCTTTGCTGTGATGACGATGAAACCTTTTGATGCGGTCATGTTTGACCTGGACGGTACCCTGATTGAAACCGCCCCTGAAATTGCCGATGCTGTGAACCTCACCCTGCATGAGGTGGGCCTGAACACCGTCACGCAACAACAGGTGAACGACTGGATCGGCCACGGCACCTTAGAGCTGCTAATTCAAGCCCTGGCCTACACACAAAGCGTCAGCGACCAGCAGGTGCGGGATAGCGCAGCGTTAGCCGGTATTTCCGCCACGTTCAACAAGCACTACCAAGCGTGTTGTGGCACACGCAGCTATTTGTACCCCCAGGTGCGCGAGACGCTCAACGCTTTGCGCGAACTTGATGTGCGCTTGGCGGTGGTGACCAACAAAGAATCGCGCTTCACGCAAACTGTGCTGGATGCGCACAGCCTGACGGCCCTGTTTGATGTGGTGGTCAGTGGCGACACCTTGCCAGTGAAAAAACCTAACCCCGCAGGGATTGAGCGTTGCTTGAAGCGCTTCAACACCACGCGTGAACGCAGCTTGTTTGTGGGCGATTCGAGCATCGACATCGCCACCGCGCGCAACGCCAAAGTAGCGGTGTGGGCCTTGCCCTATGGCTACAACATGGGCGAGCCAATTGAACGAGCCCAGCCCGACCGGGTGATTGAAGACATCAGCGTCTTGTTGACGGCTTGATGGGCACAGGGCTATTGCCGTGTTTAGTCTTCGCTAGGAATCGGCGCGCGGCTCAGGTCGTTGTTCTTGTCGACCAACTCCACCAGCAAGTTCAAAAACTGCGTTTGCTTTTTGGCCGACAAGGGTGCCAGGATTCGCTGCTGCGATTTTTGTAGCGCGGGCTCCATGTCCAGCAAGAGCTGAGCGCCGTTCTCAGTCAACAAAAGCTGCTTCACACGACGGTCTGTGGCCGAAGGCTGTCGACTTACCAAGCCACGTGCTTCCAACCGGTCCACCACCCCGCCCAGGGTGGACGTGTCCAAACCCACCTTGCCCGCCAGAGTGCGCTGGTCGATGCCGGGGCTGCTGCCCAACCAGCGAAGTGCCGCGTATTGCACCGGCGTCACGCCAAAATCCGCGGTGTCTTCCAGAAAGATCGCCACCGCGATCTGCTGCAGCCGGCGAATCAGATGGCCAGGCAGCACCGCCAGGTCCGACGTTAAAGCACTCGGGTTTTCCATGATGAAAAAAGTTGTGTAGTACGAATTGTAAAGGTATACTAATCGTCAGCACACTGATCAATTACATCATGACCCACATCAAATCATCAACCCCAGAAGTACCCGTTTTGGTCGCCGGCGGCGGCATCGGCGGCTTGGCCGCTGCTTTGGCTTTGACCCGTCAGGGCTTCAAGGTCAAGGTGCTGGAGCAAGCACCCGAGATTGGCGAGATCGGCGCTGGCATCCAGCTCGGCCCAAACGCCTTCCACGCGTTTGACGCGCTAGGCGTGGGCGACAAAGCCCGTAGCCGCGCGGTCTACACCGACTACATGGTCATGCACGACGCGATTGACGAGTACCAGGTGGGCAAGATCCCGACCGGCGAGGCGTTCATCCAACGCTTTGGCAACCCCTACGCCGTGATTCACCGCGCCGATGTGCACCTCTCGCTCTTGGAGGGCGCGCTTGAAACGGGCCGCGTTGAATTTGTCACCTCCACCCGCGCAACTGGCATTCACCAAGATGCACAAGGCGTGACGGTGACCGACCAGAACGGGGTGCAACATCGCGGCTTGGCCCTCATTGGCGCTGATGGGGTGAAGTCGGTGGTGCGTGAACAGTTTGTGGGCGACCCGGCTCGTGTCACCGGCCATGTGGTGTACCGCGCGGTGGTGGACAAAGAGGATTTTCCGCAAGACCTGCAGTGGAACGCCGCGAGCATTTGGGTCGGCCCCAACTGCCATTTGGTGCACTACCCGCTGCGCGGTGGCGAGCAATACAACGTGGTGGTGACCTTCCACAGCCGCCAGCAAGAAGAATGGGGTGTGACCGATGGCAGCAAAGAAGAAGTGCAAAGCTACTTCCAAGGCATTTGCCAAAAAGCGCGTCAGCTGATCGACCTGCCCAAGAGCTGGAAGCGTTGGGCCACGGCCGACCGCGAGCCTATCGGCCAATGGTCGTTTGGCAAAGTCACGCTGCTGGGCGACGCTGCCCACCCCACCACGCAATACATGGCCCAAGGGGCTTGCATGGCCCTGGAAGATGCGGTGACACTGGGCGAGGCGCTCAAGGTTCACAACAACCACTTCGACCAGGCTTTTGACATGTACCAACACGCCCGCGTGGCACGCACCGCGCGCATCGTGCTCTCGGCGCGCGAGATGGGGCGTATCTACCATGCCAAGGGTGTGGAGCGCTTGGTGCGCAACGACCTGTGGCGCGGCCGCAGCCCGGAACGCTTTTACGATGCGATGGCATGGCTTTACGGCTGGAACGTGGGCAACTGCCTCGACGCCGCGACACACTGAAAGGAACACCCATGAACGACCTCGGCCGACTTGAAGACCTGCCCGCGGACTATGTGCAGGAGATGCGCAGTCACAACCTGGTGCCCTTGTGGCCCAGCCTGCGTGGCGTGCTGCCCCCGAAAATTCCAACTCGCCAAACCCAACCCACCTGCTGGGCTTATCAAGACATTCGCCCGCTCTTGATCAAAGCCGGTGAACTCACCCCGATTGAAAAAGCCGAGCGTCGCGTGCTGGTGCTGGCCAACCCCGGTCACGGCCTGGACAAAATGCAAGCCAGCGCGGCCATTTATTTGGGCATGCAGTTGCTGCTGCCCGGCGAATGGGCACCCAGCCACCGACACACCCCCAATGCGGTTCGCATGATCGTGGAAGGCGAAGGCGCTTACACCACGGTGGATGGCGAGAAATGCCCGATGACGCGTGGCGACTTGATCCTCACCCCCACCGGTTTGTGGCACGAACACGGCCACGACGGCACTGACCCCGTGGTGTGGCTCGATGTGCTGGACTTGCCGCTGGTGTACTACACCGAGACAAGTTACCACATCAACGGTGAGCGCCAACACGTGCACACCGAACACCCCTTGCACCCCCCTGTGGTGGCTGCAGGCTTGGCACCCACACCCGTGTTTGAACGCAGCCACAAGGCCTACCCGCTTTTGCGTTACCCCTGGCAACAAGCTCGTGCATCGCTCTTGGCATTGGCAGACTCGCAGCCAGCTGACAAAGCGGTGCAAATCACCTACACCAACCCCGAGACCGGCGCGCATGTGCAAAACATCTTGGGCTACTACGCGCTCATGCTGCGCCCCGGTCAAACGCTGCGCTTGCCGGCGCGCTCGCCCGCTTGCGTGTTCCATGTGATTGAAGGCGGCTTGCGTGCCGAGATCGAAGGCAGCACCTTCACCCTGGGCGAGGCCGACACCTGCTGCGCCCCCGGCTACACCGCAGTCACGCTCACCAACCTCAAAAACGACCCCACCTTTGTCTTCATGGCCGATGAAACGCCCTTGCACCAAAAGCTTGGTATTTATGAAAACCGCGGCTAAAACCCATCTCTATTCAATAATCAGCTCCTGATTTCATAGCAAACATGACCTCTTACATTTGGAACCCACCCGCGCCTTTGTCCTTGCCCATCCGTGGCAAAACCGAGCGCTTGCCCATCAACCGCATTTTTTGTGTGGGCCGCAACTACCACGCGCACGCCCAGGAAATGGGACGCCCGGTGGATAAAGCCACCTCGCGCCCGTTCTACTTCACCAAGTCGCCGCAGACCCTGGTGCAAGACGGTGCCACCGTGCCCTACCCTGCGCAAACCAAGAACTACCACTTCGAGATGGAACTGGTGGTGGTGATTGGCAAAGCTGGTTTTGAGATCAAAGCCGAGCAAGCGCACGAACATATTTACGGCTACGCCTGCGGCCTGGACATGACCCGGCGCGACCTGCAACTCATCTACCGCGACCAGGGCCGCCCTTGGGACTTGGGCAAAGACGTGGAAGACTCCGCACCCTGCTCTGAAGTGGTGCCCATGCCCGGCGTGGCTTTGGAAACCGGCCATATCGAGCTGCGCGTGAACGGTCAAACCAAACAGGCTTCTGACCTGAACAAGCTCATCTGGAACATCCGCGAGCAAATTGCGGATCTTTCTTTGTTCTACCACCTGCAACCTGGCGATTTGATTTTCACTGGCACGCCTGAAGGCGTGGGCGCGGTACTGCCCGGCGACAAAATTGAAGGCAGCGTGGAAGGCGTGGGCAGCATTCACATCACCGTGGGGCAGCCGGCATGAAGCTTTACAGTTTTTTCCGCAGCGGCACCTCACACCGTTTGCGCATCGCGCTCAACCTCAAAGGCCTGAAGGCCGAGTATGTGGCCATTGACCTGCGCAAAGAAGAACATTCAAGTGCTGCATTCAAAGCCATCAACCCCCAAGGTTTTGTGCCTGCACTGGTGACTGACGCGCATGAGGTGTTGGTCCAGTCGCCAGCCATCATCGAGTGGTTGGAAGAGACCTACCCCACCCCTGCACTGCTGCCCGCCCAGGCCATGGACCGCGCCCATGTGCGCGCCTTGGCCGCGGTGGTGGGTTGCGATGTGCATCCGGTGAACAACCGCCGTATTCTGGAAACACTGCGACATCAGTTCAAGGCCGATGAAACGGCTGTGAACGGCTGGTGCGCCACCTGGATCACCGCTGGCTTTGATGCGATGGAGGCGATGCTCCATGCCTCCAGCAAGCGCGGCACCTGCTGTTTTGGCAACAGCCCCACGCTAGCCGATGTTTACCTGATTCCCCAAGTGGAAAGCGCGCGCCGCTTCAAGGTGGACATGGCCCGCTGGCCTTTGATTTCCGCCATCGACGCGCATTGCATGACTTTGAGCGCCTTCCAAGACGCTGCACCTCTGGCCCAACCTGACGCTTCTTAAACACATCATGTTCAAAACCATCATCTCCACCACCTTGCTGACTCTTGGCTTGGCTTCGCAAGCACAAGCCCAAACAGCTGCAACCTTTCCTAACAAGCCGGTGAACATCACCACCGCGTTTGCCGCGGGCTCTGGGCCTGATGCGGTGCTGCGCCAAGTGTCTGAAAAGCTCTCCAAATTTTGGGGGCAGCCCGTCTTGATCAGCAACAAGCCCGGAGGCGGCGGCTTCATTGCCATTGAGGCCACGCGCCGCTTGCCCGCTGACGGCTACAACCTCTTGCAACTCGACTCGGAGCACCTCGCTGCCCTGCCCCACCTCTACAAATCCAAAGGGTTTGTGACGCTGCAAAACTACGACCCGGTAGCGCCCTTGTTCCGCACACCTTTCCTCGTGGCGGTGGCCACCGACTCGCCCTGGAAAAACATGAAAGACCTGCTGGCATCGGCCAAGGCCGAGCCCAACAAAGTGAGCTTTGGCTCCTGGGGCGTGGGCAGCCCCGGCCACTTGGGTGGTGAAGAAATCGAGTTGCTCACCGGCGTGGAAATGACGCACGTGGCCTTCCGCGAAGTCTCGCAACTCTTCACCTCGGTGGGTGCAGGCGATGTGCAATGGAGCTTCGCGTCCATCCCCTCGAGTGCAGGCGTGTTCAAGGCCGGCAAGCTGCGTTACATCGCGGTGGCTGCGGCCAAGCGCTTGTCGCAAATGCCTGAGGTGCCCACCATGGGTGAAGCCGGCGGCCCCAATGGTTTGGAAGTCAACTCGTTCGTGAGCTTGCTCTCGCCCAAAGGCATTGCCAAAGACGTGCAAGAAAAAATCCATGCTGATGTGCTCAAGGTCTTGGCCGACACCGAAGTCAAAGCACGCTACAACACCTTCGCGTTCGAGACCATCACCTGGTCCGCTGATGACATCCGCAAAAACGCGGAGATCAAAAGCAAGGTTTACGAAAAACTGGTGGCGCGTAAGAACATCAGTTTGGAGTGAGCCCGAGGAGCTTCCCGCAGCACATCACTCGTTTGCTGCGGGATTCTTAAAACCTGCTCACGGCTCAACCAAGAGCTGAGAATCAAGCGTAGGGATTTTGGATTTGAAGCGTACCGATGGACTCGCCGGCATTCATGTCTTCGCTCAGCAGCACATCACAATTGGCTGCCAACGCACTCACCACAATCAACGCATCAAAGTAGGACAGCGACCGCGTCTTCATCAATTCCACAGCTTCGCGTACCAGGATGGGCGTGACTTGAACCACTTCGAACTGCTCGAAAAATTCAAGCTGCGACACCACATGGGCGTGCGATCTTTTAAGCTTGCGCAAAGCCACGTTGCAGTACTCTTGAAGCACCTGTGTTGAGATCACCCCAGTGCCCGAGAGGTAATGGTTTTGCAACAAAGCTTGTGCTTGTTGCCTCTTGTGAGGCTCATCGTCAGCCTCGGCATACACCAACATATTGGTGTCTAAAAAAGCGCGCATATCAACGTTGGTTGGCTTCGTCGCGGTTGAACTTCCAGCCATTGAGTTTGGCTCCTGAGGCCTCACACCTGGCCAGGTACTGCGCCCACTGCTTTTGACGCTTTGACGTGCCCGCCAACTGCTCCAAATAGTCGCGCACAGCCTGGTTCAGGCTCTTACCCATTTTCTGGGCAGCCTCGCGCGCTTTTTGCGCTACCTTTTCGTCCACTGACAAGGTGATGTTCATGGCCTCAACCCCCGATTCAACATTCACACATAATATGTGCAGACAGGGTTTTTGTCAATGATCTGAAGCCTAATGCCGCCTGTCCAGCGACAGCACCGACTGCACATGCAGCAGCAAACCCTCACTGGCGTCTTCAACCAAATCGAGCACATGGTCGAAACCTTGCGCGCCGCCGTAGTAAGGGTCGGACACTTCGGTGGCGCTGTGACGCACGCAAAACTCGGTGAAGCGTTTGACCTTGCGTAGATGCTGCGGCGGGCATTGGTGTTGCACCAGGGCCAGGTTGTCCCAGTCCATGGTGAGGATCAAATCGTGCGCTTCAAAGTCCAGCTCGGTGATCTGCCTGGCGCGCAGGTCTTGCAGGTCGTAGCCGCGCAAACTGGCGTGCCGGCTTGATCGCTCATCGGGCGGGCTGCCCGGGTGGTAGTTGTGGGTGCCGGCCGAGTCGACCCGCACCACCTCAGCCAAACCCGCCTGGTGAACCTTGTGCCTGAACACCCCATGCGCGGTGGGGCTGCGGCAAATATTGCCCATGCACACAAACAAAACGGCGAAGGTGTTCATGGCTTGGGCCGATTTCCGATCAGAGAGACTTGAGAAACTCAATCACCGCTTTGACCGTCTGCGCGGTGGATTCAGGGTTGTGCCCCACATGCGCACCAAGTGCAATGCAAGGGTCTGAATAGCTGAAGGGCTGACCGGTTTTCTCGTTCACCATCACGCTGGGTGTGGCCTCCACAAACTGGCAGTTGCGCGTGCTTTGCGCCGTGGGGAACGGCAGCTTCTTGGGCAAGGTGGGGCCGTCGTAGGAATGGTCGGTGTCCGGGAACTCGGTCAGCGTCACGTTCACACCTTGCTGCTGCAAGCTTTTCACATAGTCGCGGCAAGGCAGCACACTCACATAGTCATCGGTGGTGCCGTGGAACAAACGCATGGGCTTACCGGTCAGTTGCGTGTCGCCCTGGTAGCGCGAGTTGCAAGGTGTGTACAAGCCAATGTGCGAGGCGAAGGTGTTGCTGCTGCCATAGGCTTTCTTGAAGCGGGTGGACGCAGAAAAGATAGAAGCCACCGCACCCTTGGAAAAGCCCATCACAGAAATTTTGTTGGCATCAATGCGTGGGTGTTTGGCCAAAATATCCAGCGCTTTGTAGGTGTCGACCATCATGGCCAAGCTGTGCAACTGCGTTTGGTCGGCCACCGTGCTGGTGATACCGCGGCCCGTGAACGTGTCCAACACAAAGGTGGCCACGCCTGCCTGGTTGAGGTGGTGCACCCAAGCGTCCATGGCCGCCCCAATGCCACCACTGCCATGCACCAACACCACGGCAGGAAACTTAGGCGTGGTGCCCTGCGGCAAACGCAGCTCGCCAGATAGCAAAACCACCCTGCCCTTGATGCCCAGCAAAAACTCGTCGCCCGTGACGGTGGTGCTTGAGACCACATGCATTTCGATGCGGCCAGGCAAGTTGGATTGGGCGTGAACAGGGCTTGCTAAGAGCGACAAAGCCAAGCCCAGCAAAGCAGCCATGGCACCCATGGCTTTGGCAAAGACATTGAAAATAGGCAAACGCACGTCAGTCTCCTTATGTAGTTGGCCTATTTTTGCATGAAGTGGCTACTGACCGTCTGCGCCCAGCAACGTGACATACACATGGCCCGACGCTGTGGCGTTGGCGGTGCCGCTGCCATCATTCACCACGAACACATGGTCCAGGGTATGGCTGTCTGGCGGGCTTCCACCCAAAGAGCCTTTCAAGGAATCAAGGTACTTGTCTTGAATGGCGTAATGCCAAACTGCGTTGCCGGCAGCATCGGGTTTGTCGATGGAGAAAGAACCCGGAAAGTCTTTGTGGCCATCTGGTGTGGCTGTGATGATCAACTTGCTTAAATCTGTGTACATGTCAGGGTCGGTGATGGAGATCACACCTTCCAAGGTTCTCAAAGTAGTACTCCCTGTTGTGTTGGAGAGCTCAGTGATGGTTCGCTCAGCCGATGCAACAGGCGTCACTGAATTGATCACCGGCGCATCGTTCATGCCTTTGATGGTGATCGTTACATCTTGCGTGCTGCTCAAGGGCGAGCTGCTGGTGTCTGTGGCTTTGAGGGTGTAGGTCAGGGTCAGGGTTTGGTCTTGCCCCAGGAACTTGAAGGCCTGTGATCCAGAGTCAAAAGACCATGTCAGGTTGTTCGCTGTCGTGACCGAAGCTTCATTGTTGGCGTTACCCCCCAAGGTGAACATGGCTTTGATAACGTCCTCGCTCAATGTTCCCACCGTGCCGCCCAGCTTGACAGAAGACACCTCAACATTCACCTTGTCAGATGTGTCCACATCACGCAAGGTCAGTGTGCCCGAAGTTTTCAAACTTGTGGCAATAGCAGGCTCAACCAAATTCGCAGAGGCCACGTCATCTTTTTGCAGCGACATCAGCGGCGCATCATTCGTACCGCTGACAATCACGGTTGCTGTTTGTTGAACCACCACAGACTGTGCATCTTTGATTTGGTAGCTCACCAGCACCTTGGTTTTTTCGCCTGCAGCCAAGTAGTCAAATGCTTGCGCGTTGGTATCGATGTTGAGCACATTGCTCAGTGCTGCATGGCTCAAGCCACCAGGCACATTGGTGCTGGCAAGCGCGTTGTCGACCTTGTAGGTCAAGCTGTTGTCCACCACGCTCAGGGTGGCTGTTTCGCCCGCATCTGCGTCGGTGGCGCCTGCTAACAGGTTCACATCAAACTTACCTGTAGCTTCAGTCTGGGCATTGGTCAACGCAGCGCTGACTGTGGGGTTGTCGTTGGTGCCGCTGATGGTGATGGTCACCAGCTGCTGCGCTGATCCGTCGAACGATGTGACCATGAACTTATCTGTCACCATGTCACCAGCGCGCAAAGATTGCACGATGCCCGAGGCATTGTTGAGTTGGTAGCTCCAGGTGCTCTTACCGGCTCCCGCATCATTGAGACTGAAATTTCCATACACGCCAGCTGTCGCTGTTTGTGTTTGTACTTTGTTTTGACCACTGTCGGGGTCTGCCACGGTGAATTCACCGCTGGCGGTCAGCTTGCCATCTTCGTTGGCTGCACCCTGGTCGTTACCCGTGGTGAAGTTGATGGTGGCTTTGAGGTTGTTTGCAGCCTGTGTTTGGCTGTTGGCCAGGTCCGTCACATTACCAGCATCGTTCAGCCCTTTGATCTTGAACTGCAATTCAGACGTCAGCAATTTAGCCGGGTTGATGACATGCAAGGTGACCGTATCCAACGTTGACACATTCGTCAGGTCTAAAGACCCACCTTTCACCACGCCAGCCATGTTGTCGAACAACTTGGCAGTAGCGGTTTGGGCGCTTAAACCGGTGTCAGGGTTTTGCGCGGCATCATTGGCCAGTTGTCCCAGCATGGCCATCTTTTTTTCCACCAGCAAAGCGGTGGCGTCGGTGGGCTTGGTGGCCAAAACAGCCAGAGGGTCATAGGTGGTCAAGTCAACCGCCTTGCCATCAAGGCCCAGGGACTTGGTCACGGCATCTTTGGCAGTGGCCACATCCACACCGTTTTTATCCATGTAAGCCTGCACCAAGGTGGTCAATGGCGAGATGACTGTGGAACCAAACGGCGCTTTGAAAACGGTGAAATTGGTTGCCAACTTATTGGCGCTGTTGATGGCCAGAATATCTCCGCCGGTTGCCTCGAAGTAAGTGCCTTTGATGTACGCGAACTTTTCAGGAATCACATAGGCACCATTAACGTCAGTGCTCACAGGCGCGGTGTAAACCACCTTGTTATCGGCCGTCTGCTTCACCGTCACCGTCGCGCCCTTGATGTAGCCATCAATCACACGACCATTCAAATCATTGACAGGTACAGCGCCTGCACCACCACCGCCAGCACCAGCACCACTTCCACCCACACCCCCACCACCAGCAAGTGCCACGGCACCTGCGCCCAGCAACAAAGGCACGGGCAACAGCAAGGGGCCGGCACTGGTGGCTGCCAGAGCATTCGGGTCTAAGGCCAACTCGGGGTCTAGCTTGAGGGCCAAAGCGCCTTCGTCTGCCACCGGTGCTGTAGCTGCGACAGGCGCAGGCACGCTTTGCAAACTATCCGCCTCTTTCATGGCCGTGAAGCTTGTGGGGTCAATGTAGTCCACCGCCGCATCAGACACCGGTGCGCGATTGATACCACTTTGAGCCAACACGACTTGCACCTCTGATGCGCTCATGCGGGTCATGGCTTCGAAGGCTTCGTCCAGATTGGCGGCATCGGGAACCGTATTAGTCCAGGCGGAGAGCAAATCATCAAAGCCTTCTTCCAGAGCTTGGGCTTCTTCGTTCTGGCTTAAAGCGGGAGATTTACGTCCAACCAGCAGCTGCTGAACTTCGTTCAATGGCTCAAATGAACGCGCTTTGGCTGCTTCGTGGGCCATCGCCAGCAGGAAGAAAGCCCCGGCGTTCGTTAGGGATTTGGCCTCACCCAACTTGGAAGCTATCTTGCCTAAACTCCTGTATCTATTGGATGTTTTTGCTCTCATTTCATCTCCTAAAAACAAGTAATAAGGCGAATTTAAGAGGAAGCAACAAATTTGGTCATGACACACATACTGAAACAAAGCAGATAAGTGTCATAACGAGCAACAAACGTGAAAAAATTCCGACAAGGACACACCTATCCTGATGCCCGCGTGCATCAAGCTTCAATTTTTATAGCGTTGAAAAATAAAAAATCCTCCTCGGCCGTATAGCCGGGAGGATGTTCAGTCCACAGAATAATCAGCGTGCTGGAGTCGTCATTGAAGGCAGCAAGGCCTGCTCTACCAATACCATTGCTTCATCAAGTGGCGTCGCCGATTGGAGCAACAAATTGAGGTAATTATCGGCCAGCGACAACACTGCCGTTACAAAGTCTTGCTGCACTTGAAACAAGGTTTGAATGCTGTTGAGGACATCAATTTGTGAGCGCACCCCGCCCTTGAAGCTTTTCTCATTGGCCTCCACACTCAACTGGGCAGACTCAATGGCCGACAAGCGAATCGGAATTTCTTGCAATCCCGCATTCACCAGCGACCAAAATCGTTGAATTTCAATACGCGTTTTAGCTTCGATGTCACGCACGTCCTCTTGGCTTTTCAAGGCGTTAGCAGCTGCGCCCTTCATTTGGTAAAAGCTTGCGGCTTGTAAAGGCAGGCTCACCGTTAAACCAAAATAATTATTGGCCGCCAAGCTGGTACTGGTCGTGGTGTAAACCGCATTCACCACTGGAAACAAAGCGCCGTCAGCACGAAGGGTGTTGATCTGTGCAATTTTTTGGTTTTGCTGGGCCGCCACGATTTGCGGATTTGCTTTCACACCTCGGTCAACGTAGCCGTCCATCGGCTGCATAGGCACATTGCGCCTTGCCTGGGGCACGCGGGCTTGGAGGTCATTCGCGCTAGCACCAGTGATGGCAGCTATTTGCCGTTTTGCAGAACCAATCAAGGCCTCAAGTGTCAGGCTATCAGCTCGCGCCTGGTCAAGGCGAACCTGAGCGTCACGCAAATCAGTGATGGTGCCCTGCCCTAATTCAAACGACTTTTGAGCTGAGGTAGCCTGCCCTTGCAAAGCCTCAATTTTGGATTGGTTCAAGCGTAGGCTTTCGCTTTGCTTGAGCAACTCCACCACGGCTGCCAGTAATCGCTGCCCCAATTCCTGCTCTCGAAACTGAAAAGTCGCGCTTGCCAGCACAGCCCTTGGCTCAGTCTCTTTCAGCGTTGCGTAACGGCCAGCGTCAATGAGCGGTTGCGTCAGGCCGTAGGTTTGCCGTGTGCTGGTCTCAACTTCTAGCTTGCTGTACGAACCCTGAAATTGCGGGTAATAAGCAACGGACGTGACCTGCGAATCAATCAATTTGGCGTCGCGCTCTGACTTCGCCGCTTGAAACGCCGGATCGAACTGCCGCGCTTGGCCTAGCGCATTCACCAAGGGTCCTGCAATTGCGGCTCCTGCGCTACAAGCCAAGACCAAGCATCCCAAATACTTTTTGTTCAACATCAACCCACGCACTTCAGCTCTCCTTGAAGGAACGCGCAAAGCGGTCGGTGATGGGCTTGACCAAATAACTCATGAAACTGCGCTCCCCGTTTTTAATGATTACCTCCACCGGCATACCTGGCTGCACCACCTTGCCATCTAGCAGCTTCAAGCCTTCCTGGGTGGTTTCAATTTGCGCAATGTAGTACTCGGGCGCTTGCAGTGGTGGTGTGCCAATCAGCTTGTCGGCCCCCACCATGCTCACCTGGCCTGGTATCACGGGCGTCGTCACCACATTGAAAGCGCTGAAACGTAAATCAGACAACATACCCACTGACACCTTGTCAATGAACTGCGGTGGCACCTGTGCCTCCACCACCAGTCGGCCGTCTTTGGGCACAATTTCCATCAATACCTGACCGCTCTGAATCACGCCCCCCACCGTATTGGCCTTGAGGCCCACCACCGCACCATTGGCCGGCGACTTGATCTCGCTCAGGCTGCGGTCGAAAGCAAACGCGTCCACCTTCCCCTTCACAGCCTTACGGTTCTTCTGTACCTCAGCCAACTGGGTGTCTGCTTCTTTGCGGAATGTGGCCTGATGCTGCGTGGCTTGTAAGCGGGTGGATGAAATACCCGCCTGTGTTTTGGCAATTTCCGCCGTCACGTTCGATAAGCTCGACAACATTTCAGAGCGGGTACGCTCCACCTCATTGGCCTTGGCTTTGGGAATAAAACCTTGTGCAGCCAGGTCACGGTTGTTGCGCGATTCCTCGCCCATCACCTCTAACTGCTCTTTACGTAGCTTCACCACCGTTTGCAATTCACGCAACTGACCTTGCAGGCCCGCCAATTGCTCTTGGTAAATGCGCTGCTGGTCGTTGAACTCGCTGCGTTTGGACTCGAACAACTTCACCTGCAAAGCCTTCGCCTCTTCCACACGTAGGTCGTTACCATAACTACGCAGCTCTTGGTGCCACTCAATTCTTGGCGTACCCATCCGCTCCGCAGCCAATCGAGATTCGGTGGCCAACGAGTTGATGTAGTCAATCTCTGCGCCCGTCAAGTTGGCCTCGCTGTTCAAGGGGCTGATCTTGAGAAGGACATCGCCCTCTTTGACCACATCGCCCTCTTTCACCATCAGCTCAGTCACCACACCACCTGCAGGGTGCTGCACAGCCTTGCGGTTACCTTTCACAATCACCGTGCCGTTCACGCTCACGCCAGCATCCAGTGGGGCGTAAAAAGCCCACAGCATGAACAAGGCAAAGGCCACCAGCACCATCCAACTCAGGGTCTTTTTGCTGGCAGATTCTTCTAATTTGATAGCACGCAAGCCATCACGCTCGAGCTTACTGGGGTCATATGGGTTGAAGAAACTCATCCACCCTGTCTTTTGAACTTGTGCCTGTGTCATACCGCCACCGTCATGTTATTTTGAGCCTGGCTGGCCGCTTGCACCTTCATCTTGGCAGCCTCCAGCATCGTCTTCACTGGGCCATAGCCGGCTTGTCGGCCTTGGGTCAACACCAACACATTGTCAGCAGCACTGAGCAATTGCGGCCTGTGGGTGGTGAACAGAATCGTCGAACCCTTGGCTTTAAGGGTCTTGATCATCTCTACCAAGGCTCGCTCGCTGGCCTCATCCAGGGCAGCATTGGGCTCGTCCATCACCATGAACTTGGGTTCGCCATACACTGCGCGTGCAATGGCCAGTCTTTGCTTTTGCCCACCCGTCAACACATGGCCGGTCTCACCTATAGGCGTCTCGTAGCCATTAGGAAAAGCAAGAATGGTTTCATGCATGCCCGCCAATTGGGCAGCGGCAATGACCTTGGCATCATCCACCTCACCCATGCGGGCTATGTTGTCAGCCACCGTGCCTTCAAAAAAAGCCACGTCTTGCGGCACATAACCAATAGCGCGCCCAAGGTCACTTCGCATCCAGTCAAACACATTCGCACCGTCTAAGCGCACGGTGCCGCCAGCCGGCTTCCAAATACCCACCAGCAAACGCACCAAAGACGACTTGCCCGAAGCACTGGGGCCAATGATGGCCGTGACCTCTCCAGGGTTCATGCTCAGGCTGATGCCTTCAACCACCGGCTTTTGCATGCCAGGAGGCACGCCCACCAAACGCTCCACCACTAAATCGCCAGTAGGTGCAGGCAAAGTTACACGGTCTTGGTGAATTTCGTCTTCCAGCAGCATGGTCTCTAGCCGTTCAAACGACTGACGGGCACTCACCAACTCGGGCCAAGTCATCAACAGTTTTTGAATCGGGGCAAGAGCCTTGGAAATCAATACGGTCGAGGCAATCACCATACCGGCCGTGATCAAGCCTTCAATAGCAAGCATCACGCCTAAAGCCAACTGCAAAGATGGAAATGCCTTTTGCAAGAAGCCAGACACGCCACCCATGGTGCCGGCTGCTTCACTGGCGTGGGCCTGTAGGCCCAAAAAGCCTTGGTGCTTTTGGTACCAGCGCTTACGCACAGCTTGTTGCATACCCAATGCCAAGGCCGTTTCTGAAACCTGCAAAGACTGGGCAGCCAAGCGATTGGCCTCAGCCTTGGCGTCATTGGCTTGGCGCAACACGGGTGTGGTTACACGTTGGGTCATGACACTGGCACCAACCAACAAGGCCGATGCCACCAACACAAACAAGGCCAGATAGAAGTGAAAAAACGCAGCAATCAGAATGAACAGCGCCGCAAAAGGCGCGCTCATCAATGCCAATATGGATTGACCGGTTAAGAATTGTCGCACCAGCAACAAGTCGCCCAGCATCTGGTGAACGTCAATCTTTTTTCGGCCTACCTGGCGGCGAAATGCGGCGTCAAAGGTGGCGGCAGCTAAATCCCAATCTAAGCGCATGGAAATGCGCACCATCAAGCGTGTTCGCAACCATTCAAGTGCAGACCAAAAGCCGTACATACCCATGATCAACGCTGTGAGCGACACCAAAGTCACCTCACTGCGAGAAACCAAGACCCGGTCGTACATGTTCATCATGTAAAGCACAGGGGCAATCGACAGAATTTCTACCACCGCTGTGAGGATTGCGGCCAACCAGAATGCCTGCTTGCATTCTTGCAACACCGCACCCAACGCATTCATACGCGTAGCGTCTTGCGCTACACCCCAACCTAGCAGCCTGCCCAACATGCTGACCCCCTTGCTGTTCAACTCTTGGGCCGCTTCACATGACAGCCCTTAAGCCTTTGAATCTAGCAGTGTCAACAAATTTTTGGTGAGATAAATAGAGGTGTGAAGAGCAAATTCTTGTCACCATTTTGATTATCAAAAAATGACAACTGTCACGAAAAAGCCCTACCTCCTTGTGAGAGGTGGGGCTTCAAAGTCAGCCATTCGGCGGACTAAGCAACTAACAATCAGGCAATGATGTCGGTTGCGGCGAAGGTGTTGGTGTTGACACCCACTAGCTTCACGGCCTCATCCATCATGCTGTCTGCGTTACGGTTTACAAACAGGTAGGCATCGTTACCCACCTGTGCAAGGTAGTAGGCTTTACCAGAAGTATTGGCAGCAGCCAAACCGGCATCAAACGATGTAGCAGTAGCCTCAACATAGTTGTTGCCATCTCCTGCAGCAAGACCAAAGCTCAACTTATCAGCGCCCGTCATGAAGTCAAGGATCACATCAGCCGTGGCTGCTGAGATACCTGTGTCACCTGCTGCAAACACAAACGTGTCATTGCCAGCCTCACCCATCAGTCGATCGGCACCTTTTTCGCCAATCAGGGTGTCATTCCCAGAGCCACCGAACAATTGGTCGTTACCTCCAGCACCGTAGATGGTGTCGTCACCACTAAAGCCATAAAGCAAGCCAGTTTGGGCTACTGAACCGGAGTCAGCATCAAGATCTGTCACACCCAATACGTCATTTGCAGATGCGTTATTAGCAGCTCGGCCCATCACCACAACCACTTGACGATCACCATCCATAAGCGAGGTTACCTCAGTTCCGTCAGTAATACTGATTTCTTGAGTGTTGTTGCGCGCGCTGACGAAATAGGTCGTGTCCGAACCGTTGGTTACTGAGCTAGATAACTTGTTGCCATTCTGCCCAATCGTCGCAGTCAGGAAGGTAGAACCGGCCAAGGAGAGCGTTGAGCCCACATCGATATCGTTAGCTCTGATCGAGAAGCCAGCCGAGTTGGCATTAACCAAGCTCACAGTAGGAGCATCGTTAGCGCCGTTCACAGTAATACTTACAGACTGAGTTGCCGTACCGTCTTTGCTGGTTACAGTAAAGCTGTCGTTCACATTCACGTTGGGGGCAAGTGCCTGTGTTGCTACAAGTGAGTTGTCTAAGTTGTAAGTCCACACACCAGCTGCAGTCACGCTGAACAAGCCGTATTTTCCTTGCTGTGCCGATATGGGTTGAAAGACATTTTCGCCAAAGTCGACATCGCTAACCGTCAGTGAATCTGTGGCTGATCGAATACCCACTGTGCCATTGTTCTGGCCACCATCTTCAGTGACTGAACCTGAAGTGCCAGTACCCGTGATTGTGGATGGATCATTCACCGCGGCCACTTTGACCGTGACGGTTTGCTGAGCTTTAAGGCCGGCTGCATCTGTGACAGTCACCACAAAGCTGTCAGTACCGTTGGTGTTGAGGTTGGGTTTATAAGTGAATACACCACCCTCTCCGCCTGTGACCGTGCCTTTGTCTGCAGGTCCTGCGATGTAAGTCAAAGTGTCGTTCGCATCCACGTCGGCACCTGCGACGGTGACTTTCACCTCAGTGTCTTCCGTAGCTGGCACATCTTGGGTGGGCGCTACTGTGGGTGCCTCGTTGACGTTGGTCACACCCAGGGTGTAGCTTGTGCTCAGCGGCGCGATGTTCGCTGCACCCGCGTCGACCACGTTAACCGTTACAGCATAGCTGGTCTGGGCTTCGTAGTTCAAAGCTGTACCGGCCTTGAGATACAGCGCATTATCCATCACATCAAAGCTGGCTGCGTCGTCGCCACTCAAGCTGACCGTGTTGATGCCCAGCGCGTCGTCCGTGATGGCAATGTCAGCCACTTTGATTCGGCTTGCCGTAGAGGTGTTTTCTACAAGGCTGCTGGTTTGGTTGTTCAGCACCACCTCCGTGGGCGCTTCGTTCACATCCGTGACGTTGACGGTCACTTCCTGGCTCGATGTCAATCCACCAGCATCGGTGGCTACCACGTTGAATTTGTAGCCTCTTGCATCTACTTCGTAGTTAAGCGCTGCTTTGAAGCGCACTGTACCGGTGGCTGAATCGATGTTGAAGAGCGCTTGATCTTTAACACTGAGGCTATAGGTCAGCGTATCGCCGTCCACATCTTTCGTTGCAAAGGTTCCAACTGAAGTGGTATTTTCTGCAACATCAACCGTAGCAGCAGCTTGTGTAGTTGGTGCCTCGTTCACATTGGTCACACGCAAAGTAACTGCCTGCTCACGTGGGTTACCTGCCGCATCAGTAGCCACCACCGTGAAGCTATAGCTTTGCTTGGCTTCAAAGTTCGGGCTTACGTTGATGCTCACCTCACCTGTTATGTTGTTGATGGTAAAGTCAGCAGCATCACCACCATCCTTAAGGCTGTAGCTAACGCTCGTAGCCGTAGCTGGCGGATTGAAGTCAGTATCAGTCGCTGCAGCGGTGTACACAACCGTGTTAGCCGCTACGTTCTCATCCACGCTTGCCGTATTTACAGACGTAAAGCCAGGTGCAACTTCATCGACGTTATTCACGTTAATGATGAACGACTCGCTGTAGCTCAAATTCAGACCACCGTTGGCGTCATAAGCCTCAATAGTCAGCGCATAGCTGTTCTTAGTTTCAAAGTTAGGCGCGGTACCAATAAAGTACAACACATTGCTATCACGCATCTCAAAGGCAGCTGCATCAGCACCCGACAGCTTCAGCACATTGGAGCCGCCTGTAGGGTCAGTGATGGTGATGTCACCTACTTTCAAACCCTGACCAATAATCACATTTTCAGTCACGCTTGTGGCTGAAATAGCTATATCTAAAGCTGCTTTGTTCAGCAGTTGACTGACTGTGTAATTTATGTTGCCAACGAAAATATTTTCAATGTTGGTTAGCTTATCAACACCGTTTCTCCCAGTTGTTGCATCAGTAACGGTCAGCACGCCATTGCTGGATGTGAAGGTGTAATCAGACAAACTGCCTGAGTAAACCGCTGTGTCGTTGCCATCACCACCGTTGAAGGTGTCGTTGCCGTTCTGGCCCGTAAAGTACTCTGCGACAGCCGTACCAGTAAACGTATCACCCGTTGTAATGGCTTTTGAACCTAAGTAAATCATGCCCTCAACACCACCCAAAGTACCTGTGTTGCTGCCTCCCGCGAAGGTTGGCGCTGTGGTCATGTTCTGGAAGTTGAACGTGGTACCGCCTTGAACCAGATTGAAAGTGTTGTTAGTAATTAGGTTAGTGAGATCTGTAGCTGTTGAAGGAGTGCCAACAGATACACCTGTGCCAGACTTAAATACTGAGTTGTGATCAATCAAGGTAGCTGTAGTGAGGTAATCTGCACCAATGGCTGTGCGCACATT
>CANGLW010000001.1 GCA_947454955.1 Comamonadaceae bacterium | reverse complement strand
CGTTCGCCAGAGATGGCCATACCGTCGCGCAGCAACTCGTTCAAACGCTCACTCAATTGCGCGCCAAACATCACCCGCTCAAAGCTCAAGGCGCGGGCCATCTCGAACACCATCACCTCTTTTTGCAGGTCGATGAGCCCATCAAAACCCGCAGGCGCCTTCACATCTTGCAGCGCGTGCTTTGCTATTTTTTTGGTAGCTGCTTCCCAAGCTTGCACGGTGTCTGCGGTGACTTCTGACCACCAAGGCGTGGGGAACATACCAACTTTGAGGCGTTGTGCGGGCACTTGGCGCACGCCGTCGATCAAGCGCATATCACCGCTCAAGGCGCTGCCCAGCAAGCCCACGTCTTGCACGCTGCGGCCAAAGCCACCTACCACGTCCAAGGTGTACGACAAGCTTTTTACGCCTGCGCCAGACACTTTGCCCACGCTGGGCTTGTAGCCCACCACGCCGCAAAAGGCGGCAGGGCGGATGACCGAGCCTGCGGTTTGCGTGCCCAAGGCCAAGGGCAACATGGTGTCGCCCACCGAGGCAGCCGAGCCGCTCGATGAGCCGCCAGGCGTGTGTGCGGGGTTGTGCGGGTTGGCGGTCGGGCCAGGGGTGAAGTAGGCGAACTCGGTGGTCACAGTTTTACCCATCAGCACCGCACCGGCTTCTTGGCACATGGTCACAGGGGCTGCGGTGAGTGAGGGGCGGTGTTGTGCGTAGACCTTGGAGCCGTAGGTGGTGCGGAACTGCGCGGTGTCAAACAGGTCTTTGATGCCCAGGGGCAGGCCGTGCAGCAAGCCGCGCACGGGGCCAGCGTCTAGGGCGCGGGCTTGGGTCAAAGCGCCCTCAGCGTCCAGGTGGGCGAAGGCGTGCAGCACGGGCTCGCGCGCCTCGATGCGCTCCAAGCAGCTTTGCACCAGCGCGGTGGCTGTGAGTTCACGGGTTTGCAGTTGGGTGGCGGCCTCAAAGGCGCTGAGTTGGTGAGGGGCAGTCATGGGTGTTTTTTTATTCAAGAAGCTGAGCTGAACGTGTTGGCGTGGTCAACGTAACGCGTGATCAAGTCGCGGTAAATCGCCACGCCCTGGTGCACGCGCGAGACCAGGCAGTACTCGTCGGTTTGGTGGGCCATGCCGGCTTCGCCTGGCCCCAAAATCACGATGGGGGGTGCGCCCAGCGGGGCTTTGAGGGCGGCCGCATCGGTGAAGTAAGACACGGTTTTTCCCACTGGCGTGCTACCCAAATGCTGGCCGCACACGGCAAACACATCTTGCATCCAAGCGTTGGTGGGCGCGGTGTACACGCTGCCCACATCAAGCAGGGTAGAGAGTTGAATCTGGCCCCCAAGCTTGTTGCACAAGCAGCGGTAAATGTGCGAGTGGTCTTGCTCGGCCACGGTGCGGATGTCGATGGTGAGCTCCGCCGCATCGGGCACCGAGTTGATGTTGATGCCACCGCGTGCCGTGCCCACGTTGAGGGTGGCCGCGCCCATCAGCGGGTGCGCGGGCGTGTCAAACGCAAAGTCTTCCAACGCCAAAGCCGCGCGGGCGAGTTTGTAAATCGCGTTCTCGCCCAGGTGCGGCATGGAGCCGTGGGCGGTCACGCCGCTGGCCTGGGCCTTGAGCCAATACGCGCCTTTGTGGCCCAGCAGAGGCTCGTTGCTGGTGGGCTCGCCCACAATCAGCGCACCTGCTTTGCCCAGCAACTCAGGGGCCGTGCGGGCCAAATCAAACGCGCCTTCGCAACCGGTCTCTTCGCCCGCGGTCAAGATGAGGGTCAGCCCCGGGCCGTCACGCCACTGGTCAGCCCCGGCAATGGCTGCGCTCACAAAGGCGGCGATGCCGCTTTTCATGTCGCTCGATCCGCGGCCGAACAACTGGTCACCCAAGATGGTCGCGGCAAACGGGTCGTGCTGCCAGGCTTTGGCGCCCAAGGGCACCACGTCCATGTGGCCGGTGAAGGCCAAGGGGCGGTGACCAGGTTTGCCGCCAATTTTGGCCACCAGGCTGGTGCGCCGCGGCCCGTAGTTGTGGGTGCGGCAATCAAAGCCGGCGGGGCTGAGCAAGTCGGCCAGCAGCTCCACGCACTGGTCTTCATGACCGGGCGGGTTGATGGTGTTGAGCCGCACCAGCGACTGGGTGAGTTCGATCGGGTCTGGAGCGTTCATGGTGTTGGGGTGATAGCTTCGAAAATCATAGCCCTGCACCAGGGGTGCTTTCTTGGTGGAACTACGCACCTGATCGCCTGCGCGACGCCCTGGTGACACAGCACGCTGGCACAATGGCCGCATGCAACACCTCAAGATCGATTTCGTCTCGGACATCGCCTGCCCCTGGTGCGCGGTGGGTTTGAGCTCGCTGGAGCAAGCGCTCCAAGATGTGCAGGGCGAGATCAGCGCCGAGCTGCACTTTCAGCCCTTTGAACTCAACCCCCACATGGGGCCTGACGGCCAGGACGTGAGCGAGCACCTGACTGAAAAGTATGGCTCCACGCCTGAGCAACAGGCACAGATGCGCGAGGTCATTCGCCAGCGCGGGGCCGAGGTGGGCTTCACCTTCAAGCCTGAGGGTCGCAGCCGGGTCTGGAACACCTTTGATGCGCACCGTTTGTTGCATTGGGCCGGTGAGACATCAGACCGTCAACACGCGCTGAAAAAAGCGTTGTTGCAGGCCTTTTTCACCCACGACCGCTGCACCGCCTCGCACGAGGTGCTGGTGGAAGTGGCCGCGTCGGTGGGGCTGGATGCCCAGCGCGCGCAAGCTATTTTGGGCAGCGACGAGTACACCGCCGAGGTGCGTGCGCAGCAGCAGTTTTACCTGCAGGCGGGCATCCACTCGGTGCCGGCGGTCATCATCAACGAGCGGCATTTGATCTCCGGCGGTCAACCGGCCGAGGTGTTTGAACGCGCTTTGCGGCAAATTGCCGCCAACTCGGCCAACGACACGCAGCAGGCGTGAACCCCGGGGGGGCGATCAGCCCCAAACCGGGCACGGTGATTGCAAGACCAGGTTGAGACCAGGTAGATCACCCATGAAAAACATCTTTGATGAGCTCCATGCACCAAATGGGAGCGTTCGTGCCCATTACGCACCGTATCAGGACTGGTTGTCGCTCATGCCAGCGGCCTACATTGCCCAAAAGCGTGCAGAGGCTGACTCGGCCTTCCACCGTTACGGCATCACTTTCGCTGTGTATGGCGAAAACGCGGGCAAAGAGCGGCTGATTCCTTTTGACATTGTTCCGCGCATCATCCCCGCCCATGAGTGGGCCCTGCTCGAGACCGGTCTGCGCCAGCGGGTCAACGCGCTCAATGCGTTTTTGCTCGACATCTACGGCCAGCAACGCATCATCAAAGCAGGCTTGATTCCACCTGAACAGGTGTTTTGCAACGCCCAGTACCGCCCCGAAATGCAGGGTGTGGCGGTGCGCAACGACATTTATGCGCACATTGCCGGCATTGACATCGTGCGGGCCAGCTTGCCCGGTGGCGAAGCGGCCTACTACGTGCTCGAAGACAACCTGCGGGTGCCCTCGGGTGTGTCGTACATGCTGGAAAACCGCCGCATGATGATGCGCCTGTTCCCCGAGCTCTTTGGCCGCTACAAAGTGCGCCCGGTGGAGCATTACCCTGACTTGCTGCTCGACACCCTGCGCCAGGCCAGCCCCGCGGGTGCGCACGAACCCACGGTGGTGGTGTTGACACCCGGGGCCTACAACAGCGCGTATTTCGAACACGCGTTTTTGGCCCAGCAAATGGGCGTGGAGCTGGTCGAAGGCAAAGACCTGTTTGTGCATGACGAGACCCTGTTCATGCGCACCACCCAGGGCCCGCAGCGGGTGGATGTGATTTACCGCCGCATCGACGATGACTTTTTGGACCCCTTGGCGTTTCGTGCCGACTCTGCGCTGGGTGTGCCCGGTTTGCTCTCGGTCATCCGCTCAGGCCGCGTGACTTTGGCCAACGCGATTGGCACCGGCGTGGCCGATGACAAATCCATCTACCCCTATGTGCCCGACATGATTCGCTTCTACCTCGACGAGGAGCCCATCATCCACAACGTGCCCACCTACCAGTGTCGCAAGCCTGAAGACCTGAGCTATGTCCTGGCCAATATGCACGATCTGGTGGTGAAAGAAACACACGGCGCGGGTGGCTACGGCATGTTGGTGGGGCCAGCCTCCACCAAGGCCGAGGTGGAAGACTTCAAGCGCCGTGTCAAAGCCGACCCGGCCAAATACATCGCCCAGCCCACGCTGGCGCTCTCGGCCTGCCCCACGTTTGTGGAGTCGGGTATTGCACCGCGCCACATTGATTTGCGGCCCTTTGTCCTCTCGGGCAAAGAGGTGCGCATGGCGCCCGGGGGGCTGACGCGCGTGGCGCTCAAGGCAGGCTCGCTGGTGGTGAACTCGTCGCAAGGCGGCGGCACCAAAGACACCTGGGTGTTGGGGGAATAAACATGCTGTCAAGAACCGCCGACCACCTTTACTGGATGTCCCGCTACACCGAGCGGGCTGAGAACATCGCCCGCTTGCTGGAGGTGACGTACCGCACCTCGTTGCTCATGCCCGATGACAACATGGGCTACTGGGGGGCCGCCCTGGGCATCACTGGTTTGGAAGAGAGCTACCGCCAAAAACACGGCGAGATCACCGCCCAGCAAGTGCTGCGCTACATGAGCGTGGACGTGGACAACCCATCGAGCATCTTGTCGTGCCTGCGTGCTGCGCGCGAAAACTGCCACGCGGTGCGCGGCACGGTCACTTCTGAAGTTTGGGAAACGCTCAATACCACCTGGCTGGAGGCGCGCGACTCGGTAGGCAACCTCACCCAAGGGCACATGCAGGGCAGCGAGCTCACCAAATATTTTGAGTGGGTGAAGTTCCGCTCACACCTCTCGCGCGGCGTGACGGTGGGCACCATGCTGCAAGACGAAGCGTTTCAGTTCATCCGCTTGGGTACGTTTTTGGAGCGGGGCGACAACACCGCGCGTTTGCTGGATGTGAAGTTTGACGAACTCGCCCCCAAAGACGGCCCGGCCGGCGAGTACTACGAGTGGGGCGCTTTGCTGCGCTCGGTCTCGGCCTTTGAGATTTACCGCAAGGTGTACCGCGATGTCATCACGCCGCATCGTGTGGCCGAGCTGCTGATTCTTCGCGACGACATGCCGCGCTCTTTGCATTCGTGCATCAAAGAGGTTCAGCAAATTTTGGGCTTGGTGGCCAACCAGCGTTCACGCGAAACCACACGCCGCGCCGGCGAGATGTATTCGCGCCTGCGTTACGGCCGTATTGAGGACATCGTGGGCGAAGGCCTGCACGGTTACCTCACCCGTTTCCTGGAAGGCACCAACGAGCTGGGCAATCTGATCTCGCAAGACTTCCTGGTGCCCATGGCTTGACCGAAAGATTCCTATGCTGCTCGACATCCACCACCAAACGGTATACAGCTACGACACCCCGGCCAACTACAGCTTGCAAACCATGCGCTTGTGGCCGCGCTCGGACGGCGGGCAGCGGGTGCGCCATTGGCAAATTGATGCGCCTGGTCGCCGCTGGATTCAGCAAGACGCTTACGGCAACACAGTGCACATCACCTCGGTCGTGGAGAAGCACCACAACATCTCGGTCATCGCGCGCGGCCAGGTGGAAACCTTGGATGAACGCGGCGTGTTGATTGCCCACGACTCGCAAGTGCCCCCCTTGGCGTTTGCGTTGCCCACACTTTTGACCCAGGCCGATGCTGCCATCGAAGCCATGGCCCAGCGCGTGTTGGGGCCACAGACAAACCCACCGCACATCACCCAGCTTGAACTGACCGCGCTGTGCGAGGCGGTGCATGCGTCCATCACTTATGTGCAGGGGGTGACCGATGTGACGGTGACCGCGCCTGAGGCGCTCAAGCTCGGGCAGGGCGTGTGCCAAGACATGACCCATGTGTTCCTGGCCCTGTGCCGTTCGCGTGGTGTGGCCGCGCGTTATGTGAGTGGCTATTTGTTGACCGACTCGACCCATGCCGCATCCCATGCCTGGGCCGAGGCTTGGATTCCCCAAGCCCATGCCTGGCTGGGTTTTGATGTGACCCACAACCGCTTGGCCGGCCCTGAGCTGTGTCGCCTGGCGGTGGGGCGCGACTACGCTGACGCCAGCCCCATGCGCGGCATGCACATGGGTGGCACCGGCGAGACCATGACGGTGAAGGTGGCGGTACAAGACGGCGTGCAGGCTGGCCTTCAAATGATGATGGACCAATAAGGCCGGCCTCCTCAGCGGGGCACTTTGGCAAACCACGCATGGCCCTGCGTTGTATGCTTGGGCAAACTTCTTTTTCTTTGTCATGACTTACTGTGTCGCTGTTCGCAACCACGCGGGCTTGGTTTTTTTGTCGGACTCCCGCACCAACGCGGGCCTGGACCAGATCAGCACCTTTCGCAAGATGCATGTGTTCGAGGTGCCTGGCGAGCGGGTGATGGTGCTGCTCACCGCGGGCAACCTGGCCATCAGCCAGTCGGTGGCCAGTGGCCTGCGGGTGATGATGGGTCAAGACAACGAGAAGAGCCTGCGCAACGCACCCAATATGTTTTCAGCGGCCAAAACCGTGGGCGATGCGGTGCGCAAAGTGCATGCGCGCGATGCTGCAGGCTTGAAAGACTTTGGCATCGAGTTCAATGTGAACATGATTTTCGGCGGCCAAATCAAAGGCGAAGAGCCGCGCTTGTTCAACATCTACTCAGCCGGTAACTTCATCGAAGCCACGGCCGAGACACCTTACTTCCAAATTGGCGAATCCAAATACGGCAAACCGATTTTGGACCGTGTGATTGGCGAAGACCTGAGCTTGGACGAGGTGGCCAAGTGCTGCTTGATCTCAATGGACTCAACCATCAAATCCAACTTATCGGTGGGCTTGCCGCTGGATTTGATGTGCTATGGAAAAGATAGCTTGAAAGTCAGTCAGCACAAGCTCATCGAACACAAAGACCCTTACTTTGCGTCGATACGTGAGCGCTGGGCGCAGCAGTTGCGCAAGGTCTTCAACGAGCTGCCCGAACCTGGTTACTGGGAGCGGAACGCTTCGTAAGCGGCTTCGTCGAACAGCCCGGCCACTTGCGCCGGGTTGCTGAGTTTGATTTTGAAAAACCAGCCCGCGCCCTGCGGGTCGGTGTTGGCCAGTGAGGGGTCGGCACGCAAATCCTCATTGACCTCCACGATCTCGCCGTCCACCGGCATGTGCACATCGGCCGCAGCCTTCACAGACTCCACCACACCGGCTACACCGGCTTGCGCAAAGCTCGCGCCGATGGCGGGCAAGTCCACAAACACAATGTCGCCCAGGGTGTCTTGCGCATGCGGGGTGATGCCCACGGTGGCCGTGCTGCCGTTGGTGGGCTCACCCTCAAAACTGAGCCACACGTGCTCGTCGCTGAATTTGATCATTTTGTTCCTTGAACGGCGTTCACATGCCTGCGTAGTTGGGGCCACCGCCGCCCTCGGGCGTGACCCACACGATGTTCTGCGAGGGGTCTTTGATGTCGCAGGTTTTGCAGTGGACGCAGTTTTGCGCGTTGATTTGCAAGCGGTCTGAGTTGTCGTCGTTCTTCACGTACTCGTACACACCAGCGGGGCAGTAGCGCGCCTCAGGCCCGGCGTACTTGGCCAGGTTCAGGCTCACCGGCACCGAGGCGTCTTTGAGCGTCAAGTGCGCCGGCTGGTTTTCTTCGTGGTTGGTGTTGCTGATGAACACGCTGCTCAAACGGTCGAAGGTGAGCTTGCCGTCGGGCTTGGGGTAGACGATGGGCTGGCACTCCGACGCGGGCTTGAGGTAGGCGTGGTCGGGTTTCTCGCGGTGCAGCGTCCAAGGCATGCGCCCGCGCAGCACAAATTGCTCCAGCCCATTCATCACGGTGGCGGTGGCCAGGCCGTACTTGAACCAGTTTTTGAAGTTGCGGTCTTTGTGCAACTCGGTGTGCAGCCAGCTCTTCTCAAACGCCTCGGGGTAGGCGCTGAGCTCGTCGTGCTGGCGGCCCGCCACCACCGCGTCATACGCGGCCTCAGCAGCCAGCATGCCGGTTTTGATAGCGGCGTGACTCCCCTTGATGCGGCTCACGTTCAGGTAGCCCGCGTTGCAGCCCACCAGCGCGCCACCAGGGAACACGGTTTTGGGCAACGAGTTCAAGCCGCTGGCGTTGATGGCCCGCGCACCGTACGACAAACGCTTGGCCGTGACTTCGCCCTTGGCGTTCTCAAAGTAGTAGCGCACACGCGGGTGGGTTTTCCAGCGTTGGAATTCTTCAAAGGGGCTCAAGTAGGGGTTGGTGTAGCCCAAGCCGGTGACAAAGCCCACCGCCACTTTGTTGCCTTCGAGGTGGTACAAAAACGCGCCGCCATAGGTGTCGCTGGCCATGGGCCAGCCGGCGGTGTGCATCACAAAACCCGGCTCGTGGCGCTCGGGGTCAATCTCCCACAGCTCTTTGATGCCGATGCCAAAACTCTGCGGGTCTTTGCCGGCGTCCAACTTGTATTTGGCAATCAGTTGCTTGCCCAGGTGGCCGCGCGCGCCCTCGGCAAACACGGTGTATTTGCCCAGCAGTTCCATGCCCAGCTGAAAGTTCTCGGTCGGTTCGCCGTCTTTGCCCACGCCCAAATTGCCGGTGGCCACGCCGCGCACCGCACCTTCAGGGGTGTACAAAATTTCTGCGGCGGTGAAGCCCGGGAAAATTTCAACGCCCAGGGCTTCGGCTTGTTCGGCCAGCCACTTGGTCAGCGCGCCCAGGCTGATGATGTAGTTGCCGTCGTTGTGTGCAAAAGGCGGCAGCACCGCATTGGGAATGCGAAAGCCACCGGTCTCGCTCAGCATCACATACGCGTCGTCGGTCACCGGCTGGTTGAGCGGTGCACCTTTGGCGCGCCAATCGGGGATGAGTTCATTCAGGGCAATCGGGTCCATGATGGCGCCCGAGAGGATGTGCGCGCCAGGCTCAGAGCCTTTTTCCAGCACCACCACCGAGATGTCTTGGCCTTTGTCGGCGGCCAGTTGCTTCAAGCGGATGGCGGTGGACAGGCCGCCGGGGCCGCCGCCGACCACGACCACGTCGTAGTCCATCGATTCACGGGGGCCGAATTGGGCCAGGATGTCGTCTTGGTTCATGCTTGCTTCTTCTCGCGGTGCGATCTCTCGGATAATGGTCATCATTTTAGGTGCTCCAGACACCCATGCTGGGCATTGTTATCAGGGTTAACCTGACTCCAAAAGCGACAGAAAGAGAGATTTCACATGGCATACAGCATTGATTTGTCCGGCCGCGTGGCCCTGGTGACCGGCGCTTCGAGCGGCCTGGGCGCCCAATTTGCCCGTACCCTGGCCAGTGCCGGGGCCGCGGTGGTGCTGGCCAGCCGCCGCACCGACAAGCTGCGCGACCTGCGCTTGCAAATTGAAGCCGCCGGGGGCAGCGCCCATGTGGTGGAGATGGATGTGACCAACCTGGACTCCATCAAGGCCGCGGTGGCGCATGCCGAGACCGAGGTGGGCTCGATCGATATTCTGGTGAACAACTCGGGCGTGAGCACCACCCAGCGTTTGGTGGACGTGACCGAAGAAGACTACGACTTTGTGATGAACACCAACACCAAAGGCGCGTTTTTCGTGGCGCAAGAGGTGGGCAAGCGCATGGTGGCACGCTCACGCGGCGCAGCTCCTGGCTCGTTCACGGGTGGTCGCATCATCAACATTGCCAGCATGGCCGGCTTGAAGGTGTTGCAACAAATTGGCGTGTACTGCATGAGCAAGGCCGCAGTGGTGCACATGACCAAGGCCATGGCCTTGGAGTGGGGCAAGTTTGGCATCAACACCAACGCGATTTGCCCGGGCTACATCGACACCGAAATCAACCACCACCACTGGGAAACCGAAGGCGGTCAAAAGCTGATGAACATGCTGCCCCGCAAACGTGTGGGCCACCCGCGTGATCTGGATGCGCTGATTGTGATGTTGGCCAGCAAAGACAGCGACTTCATCAACGGTGCGGTGATTGCCGCCGACGACGGCTTTGCCCTGTAAGGACTGCGATGCGCATCGAGATTCCTGAGAAGAAAAAACTCGTTTACGAGATGACCCTGAGCATCCGTTGGGGCGACCAAGACCCGATGGGGCACGTCAACAACGCCTCGTATTTCCGATACTTTGAGACGGTGCGCATTGACTGGTTTCGCTCGATCGGATGCCTGTCCACACCCCTGGGCGAGGGGCCGGTCATCATCAACGCGTTTTGCAATTTTTACCGCCAGTTCGAGTACCCGGGCGATGTGCTTTTGAAGCTCTACACCAGCGAGCCCGGTCGCAGCAGTTTCGAGACCTGGATCACCATGGAACGCGCTGATCGCCCTGGGCAGGTTGACGCCGCGGGTGGCGCCACCACGGTGTGGACGGACTTCCCCAAACAGAAGTCTGCGCCCATGCCGCAGTGGCTGCGCGAGATCGTCGCTTAAAAGAAATTTTTAAGCAGGCTTTTTCTCTTTGGGGATCCGACCCATCAGGTAAAACTCTGGGTTGGGCATCATGCCGCTGAAGCTGGCCATGCGGTTGGACAAGCCAAAAAATGCGGTGATGGCCGCGATGTCCCAGATGTCTTCGTCGGAAAAACCGTGGGCGTGCAGCGGGGCAAAGTCTTCCTCGCCCAGCTCGTCGGAGTGCAGGCAGACCTTCATGGCGAAGTCCAGCATGGCGCGTTGGCGCGGCGAAATATCCGCCTTGCGGTGGTTCACCGCCACCTGGTCAGCCACCAGAGGTTTTTTCTCGTAAATCCGCAAAATCGCGCCGTGGGCCACCACGCAGTACAGGCATTTGTTCGCCGCACTGGTGGTTGTCACAATCATCTCGCGCTCACCCTTGGTCAGGCCACTCTCACGCCCCACGCTCTCGGGCACCATCAGCGCGTCGTGGTACGCAAAAAATGCCCGCCACTCGGCCGGGCGACGTGCCAGAGCCAAAAACACATTGGGCACAAACCCGGCTTTGTCTTGCACCTCCAAAATTTTGGCGCGCAGGTCTTCGGGCAGGTCTTTGATCTCGGGGTGGGGGTAGCGGTTCATGGCGTGGGTGTGTGAATTGGTGGGTAATTATGCGTCCGCGCCGCGTCGAACCTGCGTTGTATCCATTACCATTTGAGGTTGTTTGAACTTGGACCTTCACCATGAACAAGATTTATCCCTCCGCGGCAGCGGCTTTGAAAGGTGTGATTGCCGATGGCCAGACCCTGGGCGTGGGCGGCTTTGGTTTGTGCGGCATTCCTGAGGCGCTGATCGAGGCGGTCAAAGAATCTGGCGTGCAAAACCTCACCGCGATTTCCAATAACGCTGGTGTGGACGGTTTTGGCCTGGGTAAATTGCTCGAGACCCGCCAGGTCAAAAAAATGATTTCCAGCTACGTGGGCGAGAACAAAGAGTTCGAGCGCCAATACCTGGCTGGTGAGTTGGAGCTTGAATTCACCCCGCAAGGCACCTTGGCTGAGAAGCTGCGTGCCGGTGGCGCGGGCATTCCTGCTTTCTTCACCAAAACCGGTGTGGGCACCATGGTGGCCGAAGGCAAACCACACCAAGAGTTTGATGGCGAGACCTATGTGATGGAGCGCGCGCTCACACCCGATGTGTCTTTGGTCAAAGCCTACATGGCGGACAAGTCGGGCAACCTGCGCTTCCGCTACACCGCGCGTAACTTCAACCCTGCGGTGGCCATGGCCGGCAAGGTCTGCATTGTGGAAGTGGAGAAGATCGTGGAGACCGGCGAACTCGCCCCCGATGACGTGCACCTGCCCAGCATTTATGTGCACCGCATCGTGCTCAATGCGAACCCCGAAAAACGTATTGAGAAACGTACGATCACAGAAAAGGCAGGCGTTTAAGCCTGCCGCGACCGACACAACAGGAGTTTGAAATGAGCTGGAGTCAAGACCAAATGGCAGCACGTGCTGCCCGCGAACTGGAAGACGGTTTTTATGTGAACCTGGGCATCGGCATGCCCACGCTGGTGGCCAACCATGTGCCATCCGACATCGAGGTGTGGCTGCAATCTGAAAACGGCATGATGGGCATTGGCGCTTTCCCCACCGAAGACGAGGTGGATGCTGACCTGATCAACGCTGGCAAGCAAACCGTCACCACCATCAAAGGCTCGTCGATTTTCGGCAGCGATCAGTCCTTCGCCATGATCCGCGGCGGCAAGATCAACCTGTCGATTCTGGGTGCCATGCAGGTCAGCGAAAAAGGCGACCTGGCCAACTGGATGATCCCGGGCAAGATGGTCAAGGGCATGGGTGGCGCTATGGATTTGGTAGCGGGTGTGAAGCGTGTGATCGTGCTCATGGAGCATGTGGCCCGCAAAAAAGACGGCACCGAAGACCTCAAAATCATCCCCCAATGCACGCTGCCGCTCACAGGCTCTGGGGTGGTGGACCGCATCATCACCGACCTGGCCGTGATGGACGTGACCGATGCAGGTTTGAAAGTGGTCGAACTCGCCCCGGGCGTGACCCGCGAGTTCCTGCAAAGCAAGACTGGCGTGACGCTGATATAAGCTTTCATTCGCTCCAAACAAAAACCCCATGTGGCAACACATGGGGTTTTTGTTTGGAGCGGGTGATGGGAATCGAACCCACGTTATTTGCTTGGGAAGCAAGAGTCCTACCATTGAACGACACCCGCAGAGCGGATGAGTTTACTTCAGGATGTCGCCCAGGCAGAGGTACTTCATCTCCACATAGTCTTCCATGCCGTGGCTTGAGCCTTCACGGCCCAGACCGGATTGCTTCACGCCGCCAAAGGGCACGTGCTCGGTGGCCAAAATGCCCACGTTGATGCCGACCATGCCGTACTCCAGCGCTTCGCTCACGCGGAAGATGCGGCCCACGTCGCGGCTGTAGAAGTAGCTGGCCAAACCGAAGATGGTGTTGTTGGCTGCATCAATGGCTTCTTGTTCGGTCTTGAACTTGAACACCGGTGCGAAGGGGCCGAAGGTTTCTTCGGTGGCGCACGCCATGTCGGCGGTGGCATTGGCCACCACGGTGGGCTCGAAAAACTGGCCTTGCAGTTTCTTGCCACCGGTCAGCACCTTGCCGCCTTTGGCAATCGCATCTTCAACGTGGCGCTGCACTTTTTCAACCGCCGCGTCTTCAATCAGCGGGCCTTGCGACACACCGGCTTCAAAGCCATTGCCCACCTTGATGGCGCGCACTTTGGCCGCAAACTTTTCCACGAACGCGTCGTATACGCCTTCTTGCACATAGAGGCGGTTGGCGCACACGCAGGTTTGGCCAGCATTGCGGTATTTGCTGGCCATGGCGCCTTCCACGGCGGAGTCCAAATCAGCGTCGTCAAACACAATGAAGGGCGCGTTGCCGCCGAGTTCGAGCGACATTTTCTTCACGGTGGGTGCGCTTTGCGCCATCAAGATGCGGCCCACTTCGGTGGAACCTGTGAAGCTGATGTGGCGCACCACATCGCTCTCGCACAGCACCTTGCCAATCGCAATCGAGTTCTCGCTGTCAGCGGTCAAGATGTTGAGCACACCAGCGGGAATACCGGCTTGCACAGCCAGCTCTGCTGCGGCCAGTGCGGTCAAAGGCGTCAACTCGGCGGGCTTGATGATCACCGGGCAACCCGCAGCCAGGGCCGGGGCGACTTTGCGGGTGATCATGGCCAGCGGGAAGTTCCAGGGCGTGATGGCGGCGCACACACCGATGGGTTGCTTGATGACCATCAGGCGGCGGTTGTTGTCGAACTGGGGCAGGGTCTCGCCGTTGACGCGCTTGGCCTCTTCGGCAAACCACTCCACAAAGCTTGCGCCATAGGCGATCTCGCCCTTGGCTTCAGGGAAGGGCTTGCCTTGCTCCGCGGTCAAAATGCGGGCCAGGTCTTCCTGGTTGGCCATGAGCAACTGGAACCACTTGAGCAAAATCGCATGGCGCTCTTTGCCGGTTTTGTTGCGCCACGAGGGCCAAGCGGCGTTGGCTGCGTCAATCGCGGCTTTGGCGTCGGCGGGGCCCAGGTTGGCCACATCGGCCAGCTTGGCGCCGGTGGCCGGGTCGTTCACGTCAAAACGCGCGCTGCGGCCGTGGTCGGCGCTGGGCTTGGCCACCCAGACGCCATTGAGCAGTGCATCGGTTTTGAGCAGGCTGTGGTTGTTGAGCAAGGCCAGAGGGGTGGCTTTCATGTCCATGGGAGTCTCCATTCAGGTGCCGGCTTGGGGCAGGGCTGGTTAAGTATGCTGAACAAAACCGCAAGCATAGCGCGGCCAAGCCGAGTCCGTCTGCGTAGTTGGACGTATGCCAAACCTATAATTGAGGGTTGTCTGTGCCCCGTGCGCAGCCCTTTTTCTGGACTTTTCATGACCACGCCCCAATTCTCTGTTGCTGACATCCGCAAGACCTTTCTGGACTTCTTTGCTTCCAAGGGCCACACCGTGGTGGCCAGCAGCCCCCTGGTGCCTGGCAACGACCCCACGCTGATGTTCACCAACTCGGGCATGGTGCAGTTCAAAGACGTGTTTTTGGGCACCGACAAACGCTCGTATGTGCGCGCAGCCTCGGTGCAGGCTTGCCTGCGTGCCGGTGGCAAACACAACGACCTGGAAAACGTGGGCTACACCGCGCGCCACCACACGTTTTTCGAGATGCTGGGCAACTGGAGCTTTGGCGACTACTTCAAGCGCGAGTCGCTCAAGTGGGCCTTTGAGTTGCTCACCCAGGTCTATAAATTGCCCGCTGAAAAATTGTGGGCCACGGTCTACATCGACGACGATGAGGCCTACAACATCTGGACACAAGAGATCGGCCTGCCGCCCGAGCGCGTGGTGCGCATTGGTGACAACAAGGGTGCCAAGTACGCCTCCGACAATTTCTGGATGATGGCCGACACCGGCCCTTGCGGCCCGTGCTCTGAAATTTTTTATGACCACGGCCCTGAAGTGGCTGGTGGCCCCCCGGGCAGTCCCGAGCAAGATGGCGACCGCTACATCGAGATCTGGAACAACGTGTTCATGCAGTTCGACATGCAGCCCGACGGCAGCTTGTTGCCCTTGCCCGCACCCTGTGTCGACACAGGCATGGGCCTGGAGCGCTTGGCCGCCATCCTGCAGCACGTGCACAGCAATTACGAGATTGATTTGTTCGACGCGCTCATCAAAGCCGCCTCGCGTGAAACCGGCTGCACCGACCTGAACAACAAGAGCCTGCGTGTGATTGCCGATCACATCCGCGCCACCGCCTTTTTGGTGAGCGATGGTGTGATTCCCTCCAACGAAGGTCGCGGTTATGTGCAGCGTCGCATCGTTCGCCGCGCCATTCGCCACGGCTACAAGCTGGGCAAAAAGTCGCCGTTCTTCCACAAGCTGGTGGCCGACCTGGTGGCCTTGATGGGCGATGCTTACCCCAAGCTCAAGGCCGATCAAACACGCATCACCGAGGTGCTCAAGGCCGAAGAAGAGCGCTTCTTTGAAACCCTGGAAAACGGCATGAGCATCTTGGATGCGGCCCTGGCCGATGGCACCCAAGTTCTGCCGGGCGAGGTGGCCTTCAAGCTGCACGACACCTATGGTTTTCCTTTGGACTTGTCGGCCGATGTGTGCCGCGAGCGCGATGTGAATGTGGACGAGGCCGGCTTTGCCGCAGCCATGGAAGCGCAAAAGGCCAAGGCCCGCGCCGCAGGCAAGTTCAAGATGGACCGCGCACTGGATTACAGCGGTGTGGCCAACGACTTCGTGGGTTACGAGAAGCTAGACGCTGCTACCAAAGTTGTAGCGCTTTATGTCGACGGCACGCCTGCGCAGAGCTTGCAAGCGGGTCAAACCGGCATTGTGGTGTTGGACGCCACGCCTTTCTATGCCGAAAGCGGCGGCCAAGTGGGCGACCAAGGCGTGATTGCTGCAGCAGGCGTGGCCTTTGAGGTGCAAGACACCCTCAAAATCAAGGCCGATGTGTTTGGCCACCATGGCACCTTGACCACAGGCACCCTCAAGGTGGGTGATGCGGTCAACGCCCAAGTGAACACCGACTTGCGTGCCGCTACCGTGCGCAACCACTCGGCCACCCACCTGATGCACAAAGCCTTGCGCGAAGTGTTGGGCGATCATGTGCAGCAAAAGGGTTCGCTGGTCACCCCTGACCGCACCCGTTTTGACTTTGCCCACAACGCCCCCTTGAGCGACGATGAGGTGCGTCGCATCGAAGCGCAAGTGAATGCCGAAATTCTGGCCAACGCCGCTGCGCAAGCGCGTGTGATGGACATCGAGTCGGCCCAAAAAACCGGCGCCATGATGCTGTTTGGTGAGAAGTACGGCGAGACTGTGCGTGTGCTCGACATCGGCACGAGCCGCGAGCTGTGCGGTGGCACCCACGTGCAACGCACCGGTGACATTGGCCTGTTCAAAATTGTGGGTGAGAGCGGTGTGGCTGCCGGCGTGCGCCGTGTGGAAGCCGTGACTGGCGCCAACGCCTTGGCTTATCTGCAGTCGCTCGAGTCCACCGTGGCACAAGCTGCGGCCTCGCTCAAAGCACCTACCGCCGAACTCAATGCGCGCATTGCCCAGGTGCTTGATCAGGTCAAGGCTTTGGAGAAAGACATCACCGCCCTCAAAGGCAAACTGGCCTCGAGCCAGGGCGATGAACTCATGGGTCAGGCCCAAGAGATTGGTGGCATGAAGGTGCTGGCTGCGAAGCTGGAAGGCGCGGATGCCAAGACCCTGCGCGACACCCTGGACAAGCTCAAAGACAAACTCAAAACCGCAGCCATCGTGTTGGCTGCGGTGGACGGCGACAAGGTGCAATTAGCTGCTGGCGTGACCGCTGACAGCGTGGGCCGTATCAAGGCCGGCGAGCTGGTGAACTTTGTCGCTCAACAAGTGGGTGGCAAGGGCGGCGGCAAGCCCGACATGGCCATGGCCGGCGGCACCGATGCGAGCAAACTTGGCGCAGCGTTGGCCAGCGTGCCGGCTTGGGTGCAAAGCAAGCTCTAAGCTGTTCAACGGGTCGTCACTGCGTGCGGTGACGGCGGTAGCCCCATCGGTTGAGTGGGGCTTCCACCCAGCGTTCGAACACATTGGCCAGCAGCATGCTGGTCAACCAACTCACCAGCAGCAGGCCGACAGCCTCATGGCTGTTGGGTGTGAGCCAGTCGTTCTGTTTGAACCACTTTTCAAACGCGGCATTGGTCAACATCAGAACCGGGAAGTGCACCAAAAACAAAGCGTAAGAGGCTTGTCCCCATTGGTGTATGTGGCGGGTGAGGGCCTCGGGCAACAAGCGTTCTCCCGGCAAGCGGGGGCGGCGCAGTTGCAGCGCGATCAGCAGCATCGCGGTGAGCAAGGCCAGGGCAATGCGCTCGCGAAAACTGATGAACAAAGCCAGGGTGCCAGCCACACCACCGATCAACAACCAGTTGCCCGGGCGACGTGAACGACTGGCCCAAAACGCCAAAGCACCTAAGCCGTAAGAGCCGAAAAAGTAAATCGCGTAGTTGTCGAAATTAGCGTTCAAGTTGAACAGCCACAAGGACGCGAGCATGAGCCCCAACACCAGCGCTTGCGCCACACGCCGCTGCCCCACACGGTGCCCCACCCACAACACCACCGCCAGCAAAGCGAACAACTGAAAGTCAATGGCCACATACCAAACCCCCGCCGACAAGGCGTCGGTGTCGGTCACGCCTTGCAGCAGCAGCGCATGCGCCAGGGCTTGCTTGAGGGTGGGGGCGTGCGGAATGAAGTCGTCGTGCAAAGCGTAGCGCGCCAGGGCTGCGCACAAGACTGAGAGCAGCAGCGCCGCCAGAAACGGCAAGGCCAAGCGCCTGTAGCGGTTCACCAAAGTTTTGGCCAGCGCACGGCGCGATTGCTGCGCCACCGGCATGAGGTTTTGCACTGCCAAATAACCACCCAGCACCAGAAAAATTTGCACGGCCATGCGGGCGTACTCGTACATCCAGTCCATCACGGTGGGCGCGAGCGGGTACACCGCTTCGGCCAGTGGGCCGTAAGCCGAGAAGTGGTGCAACACGATGAGCTGAGAGCCTGCGATCTTGAGCAAGTCCAGGTGCATCTGCCGCGTTTTGGCGGGTACAGGTTTCAAGCGGGAACAAAAAAGGCGGGTGAAGACCCGCCTGGTTCAGAGCATGGATGCTGCTGATTTTAAGCGTCAGCTGAGACCTTGGCGTCTTTGATGACCTTGGCCCATTTGGCTTGCTCGTTTTTGATGAAGTCGACAAAGCGCTGCTGCGTGCCGCCGCCGTCTTCAGCGCCGTACTGGTCGAGTTTTTCTTGCACATCGGGCATGGCCAAGACTTTGTTGATGTCTTCGTTCATGCGCTGGGCCATGGCTGCAGGCAGCTTGCCCGGTGCAACCAAACCGTACCAGGTGGTGGCATCGAACCCGGCAAAGCCTTGCTCGTCCATGGTGGGCACGTTAGGGTGGCCCTTGGCGCGTTTGGTGCGGGTTTGCGCCAGCGCAATGGCCTTGCCGCTTTTGACATGCGGGGTGGCCGAGGTCATGGTCTCGAAACAGTAGTTCACTTGCCCGCCAATCAAATCGGTAAGCGCCGGGCCAGAGCCTTTGTAGGGCACATGCAGCGCATCAATGCCCGCACGCAGCTTGAACATCTCCAGCGCCAAATGTTGGGCCGAGCCGCCACCTGCGGAGGCAAAGCTGATCTTGCCGGGTTGGGCTTTGCACAAGGCCACCAGGTCTTTCACATTTTTGGCAGCTTGGGTCTCGTTGCAAATCAGCAAGTTGGGCGTTACACCCACCAGGCAGATCGGCACAAAGTCGCGCTCCACCACATAACCCAGCTTGGGCTGCAAGCTCGGGGCCAGCGCGTGGCTGTTGATGTGGGCCATCAAGAGCGTGTTGCCGTCAGACGGTTGCTTGGCGGTGAAGTCCGCTGCAATCACGCCAGCTGCACCCGCTTTGTTGTCGATGACGATGCTGGTGTTCCACATCGTTGTGAGCTTTTGCGCCACCACGCGCGCCAGGGCATCGGTGCCCCCGCCGGGTGGAAAGCCTACGATGATGCGGATGGGGCCACTGGGCAAGGTCTGCGCCTTGATCATGGGGGCGGCCAAGGTGGCGGCCGCAGCACCGGTGGCTTGTAGCAAGGTTCTGCGTTTCAAAGTTGTCTCCTCAGGTCTTGTGGTTCTGCGCCCCTTAGGCGGCTGCTTGCAAAGGCAGCGCGACCGGGTGGCTGGCGTAGTGGTCCATGATGGCTTGAACGCCCGAACCTGCCAAGCGTACCCCTGCGAGTTTGAGGCCCATTTCGCAACCTGCCACGGTGGCAATCAGGGTCAGGTCGTTGCTGTCACCCAAGTGGCCAATGCGGAACATGCGGCCTTTGATCTTGCCCAGGCCCGTGCCCAGCGAACAGTCAAAACGCTCGTGGATGATTTTGCGCACCGCATCCGCGTCCACGCCTTCAGGTGTCATCACGCCGGTCAAGATGGGGGAGTAGACCTTCTCGTCGGCGCACTGAATGGGCAAGCCCCAGGCGCGCACCGCAGCGCGCACACCGGCAGCCCAGCGTTGGTGGCGGGCGAACACCGCGTCCAAACCCTGGCCCAAAATCATGTCGCAGGCTTCGCTCAAACCGTAGAGCAAATTGGTGTTGGGGGTGGTGGGCCAGTAGCCGCCTTTGTTCATCTCAATGATCTCGTCCCAAGCCCAGAAGGCCTTGGGCAAGGTGGCGTGCTTGCTGGCTTCGATGGCTTTGGCCGACAAGGCGTTGAAGCTAATGCCGGGCGGCAGCATCAAGCCTTTTTGCGAACCGCTGATGGACACGTCCACACCCCAAGCGTCGTGCTGGTAGTCGGCACCTGCCAGGCCTGAGATGGTGTCGACCAGCAAGAGGGCAGGGTGCTTGGCTGCGTCCATGGCGCGGCGCACCGCGGCGATGTCGCTGGTCACGCCGGTGGAGGTTTCGTTGTGCACCACGCACACCGCTTTGATGCTGTGCGCGGTGTCGGCCTTCAAGCGCTCTTCAATCAAATGCGCTTGCACACCATGCCGCCAGCCTTCCATGCCGGGCAGGCTCAGCACCTCGGTTTTGAGGCCCAGTCGGGTGGCGAGTTTGTTCCACAAAAACGCGAAGTGACCGGTCTCGTACATCAGCACATGGTCGCCTGCGCTCAGGGTGTTGACCAAAGCGGCTTCCCAGGCACCGGTGCCAGAAGCCGGGTAAATCATCACCGGCTGGGTGGTTTGGAAAATCTTTTGCACATCGCGCAGCACCTTTTTGCCCAGCATGGCGAACTCGGGACCGCGGTGGTCGATGGTGGGCAGGCTCATGGCGCGCAGCACGCGCTCGGGCACGGGGGAGGGGCCGGGAATCTGCAGGAAGTGGCGGCCAGTGGGGTGGAAATCGGTGACGAGCATGGTGATGTGAGGAGGAAGGGTTATGGGTTGAAGGCTGCTATTTTTTGCATACAAAATACATTTGTCAACTGATTTTGCCTTAAAATCAGCCCAATCTAAGAAATTTTTGAATACAAAAATGAGTGCCGTCATCCAAGCTATTCCGCGTGCGGCCCTGCACGAGCAGGTGGCCCTGCAACTGCGGCAAATGCTGGTGGAAGGGCAAATCACGCCCGGCGCCAAGCTCAATGAGCGCGAACTCAGCGAAGAGCTGCATGTGTCGCGCACCCCTTTGCGCGAAGCCATCAAGATGCTGGCCGCAGAAGGTTTGGTGGAGTTGCTCCCCAACCGCGGCGCGATTGCGTTGCAGTTGAACCGCGACGATGTGCTCAACACCTTTGAAGTGATGGCGGGTCTGGAAGGCCAGTCGGGCGAGTTGGCCGCGCAGCGCATCACCGAGGCTGAGCTGAACAACATCAAAGCCTTGCATTACGAGATGTTGGCGGCCTACACCCGCCAAGACCTGTCGGCCTATTACCGTCTGAACTCTGAGATCCACCGCGCCATCAACGCGGCTGCCAAAAACCCGGTGCTCACTGCCACCTACAACCAGGTCAACGCGCGCTTGCAAGCCCTGCGTTTTCGTTCGAACCAAGATGGCGAGAAGTGGGCGCGCGCTGTGCAAGAACACGATGCCATGGTGGCTGCGCTCGAAGCACGTGACAGCGTGGCCATGCGCGAGGTGTTGCTCACACATTTGCAGCACAAGCGTGAGGTGGTGTTGTCCTTTTTAGACCCGTTATGAACGCTCCTTTGCCCCCGCACATCACCCAAGCCAGTTACGACCAAGTGGCCCGCACCAGCAATGAAGTGGCGGGCCGTTTAGCGCAGCGTTTGCAACAAGAAACCCAAGGCGAGGTGCTGTTTGGCGCGGCCGATCGCGGCCGCTATGCGACAGATGCGTCCATCTACCAGCAAATGCCTGTGGGCGTGTTCGTGCCCACCAACGCACAAGATGTGCAACTGGCGCTGGACATTTGCCGTGACTTGAACGTGCCCATCGTGCCGCGCGGCGGTGGCACCAGCCAGTGTGGGCAGACGGTGGGGGCGGGCTTGGTGATCGATCACAGCAAGCACATGCGCAAGATCTTGTCGCTCGATGTGAATGAGCGCACGGTGACCGTAGAACCCGGTATGGTGCTGGACCACCTCAACGCTGGGCTTAAATCCCACGGTCTGTGGTACCCGGTGGATGTGTCCACCAGCGCACAAGCCACCTTGGGGGGCATGGCGGGCAACAACTCATGTGGCAGCCGCTCGATTGCTTACGGCAACATGGTGCACAACGTGCTGGGCGCGCAAGCGTGGCTCAGCGACGGCAGCTTGCACACCTTCGGTCGCTTTGATGCCAGCACCGGCCGCGCACGGCAGATCGGTGAGTTTGTGCAAGGTCTTGCTTTGCAACACAAGGATGAGATTGAGGCGCGTTGGCCCAAGGTGCTGCGCCGTGTGGCGGGCTACAACCTGGATATTTTTCACAACCAAAACGAGCTGCCTTACACCTCCGACGGTTCGGTGAACCTGGCGCATTTGCTCATCGGCAGCGAAGGCACGCTGGCCCTGACGCGTTCGCTCACCTTGAAGTTGAGTGAGGTGCCCCGCGCGAAAATTTTGGGCGTGGTGAACTTCCCCACCTTCTACCAAGCGATGGACAGTGCGCAGCACATCGTCAAGCTTGGGCACAACCTGCAAAGCGGCGCGCTCTCAGCGGTCGAATTGGTCGACCGCACCATGATTGAGTTGTCGCTGCAAAACCCCGCGTTTGCGCCCACCATCCGTACCGCGCTCTCGCTGGCCATCAATGGTGGTAAGCCAGAAGCCGTGTTGTTGGTGGAATTCTCTGGCCCGGACAAAGCCAGCCTGTTGCCGCACATGAAAGCGCTGGTGGAGTTGATGGGCGACTTGGGGCTACCCGGCAGCGTGGTGGAAATGGTGGACGATGCCCCGCAGAAAAACCTGTGGGAGGTGCGCAAAGCGGGCCTGAACATCATGATGAGTTTGCGCGGCGACGGCAAACCCGTGAGCTTCATTGAAGACTGCGCCGTGCCGCTTGAGCACCTGGCCGAGTACACCGATGCTTTGACGCAAGTGTTTCGCAAGCACGGCAGCCGCGGCACCTGGTATGCCCATGCTTCGGTAGGGACGCTGCATGTGCGACCCATTTTGGACATGCGCCGTGAAGGCGCTATCAAAATGAGAGCTATCGCTGAAGAAGCCAGCGAGCTGGTGCGCCGTTACAAAGGTGCTTACAGCGGCGAGCATGGCGATGGTCTGTGCCGCGGCGAGTGGATCAGCTGGCAGTTTGGCCCGGCCATCACCCAGGCTTTTGCGCAGATCAAGCAGCACATGGACCCGGCGCAATTGCTGTGCCCACAGCGCATGATCAACCCACCCAAAATGGACGACACCACGCTCATGCGTTTTCCGCCGAGCTACAAAGTGGTGCCCATTGCCCCGGTGTTGGACTGGCGCGCCTGGGATGTGCAAAACAACCCGGTGACTGAAGAAACCACCGCGCCTGGCACGGGCGGCGACCCAGCGCAGGGCTTGGCCAAAGCGGTGGAGATGTGCAACAACAACGGCCACTGCCGCAAGTTCGACGCAGGCACCATGTGCCCGAGCTACCGCGTTACCCGCGATGAGCAGCACTTGACGCGCGGCCGCGCCAACACCTTGCGCCTGGCCTTGTCGGGCCAGCTTGATGCGCAAGGCAACGGCCTGGCCAGTGAAGCGGTGCACGAGGCCATGGACCTGTGTGTGGGCTGTAAAGGTTGCAAGCGCGATTGCCCCACCGGTGTGGACATGGCCAAGATGAAAATCGAAGCGCTGCACCACTACAAACAAGCGCACGGCCACAGCCTCAAAGACAAGCTGATTGCGCACCTGCCTAATTACGCACACCTGGCTGCCAAGATTGCACCTGTACTCAATTTGCGCAACCACTCGCCGCTGATGGCCAAGCTGGGTGAGCAGCTTTTGGGCCTGTCGGCCAAGCGCAGTTTGCCGCAGTGGCAAAGCACCACGTTTTTCAATTCAGCCCCCGCGTTGGCCAGCCGTGACGAGATCTTGGCAGCGGCCAAGCCCGTGGTCTTGTTTGTGGACACCTTCAACGGCACCTTTGAAGCGGACAATGTGTTCGATGCTGTGAAAGTGCTGCAAGCTGGCGGTTACGCGGTACACGTTGCTAGCAAAAACAGAGCAAACGGCAAGCACCTGTGTTGTGGCCGAACCTTCATGGCCAATGGCATGCTGGACAAAGCCAAAGCCAAAGCGGCTGAGTTGGTGCAAGCCTTGCAGCCGTTTGCGCAGCGTGGCATTGCCATCGTCGGCCTGGAGCCCTCATGCCTTTTGACCCTGCGTGACGAGACCCTGGTGATGGGCTTGGGTGAAGCTGCGGTGCAAGTGAGCCAACAAGCGGTGTTGCTGGAAGAATTTTTAGCGCGTGAAGCCAAGGCCGGTCGATTGGAAGATTTGAAAGCGCGTTTGCAACCTGCTTCGCAAGACATTTTGCTGCACGGCCACTGCCACCAAAAAGCGTTTGCGGCCTTCACGCCGGTGCAAGAGGTGTTGCAGCTGATCCCGCAAGCCAAGGTGCAGGTGATCGAGAGCAGTTGCTGCGGCATGGCCGGCAGCTTTGGCTACGAGGCTGCGCACTTTGACGTGTCCATGCAAATGGCCGAGCTCAGCCTTTTGCCTGCTGTGCGCGCCAAGCCCGATGCCATTGTGGTGGCCGATGGCACCAGCTGTCGCCATCAAATCCACGATGGTGCGCAGCGCGAAGCGGTGCATGTGGCGAGCCTCTTGGCCAGCTTGCTCAAAGACTGACCTAGTCAAGTGCAAGTGCGAAGCCTGCAGTTTGTAGGCCTAGCTGATTCGTTCAGCGTGCAGGCTCAACACGCGCTGGCTTTCAAAGCTGCGTGCTTGCCCCGTCACCGGGTCTGTGAAGGCGATGCTTTGGGCCAGCAGTTGCAACGGCTCGCTGAAATCGTCCACGCCCGCTGCGTGTTTGACCTCGGGGTAGAACTGGTCGCCCATCATCGGCGCGCCTAAGGCGTTCATGTGCACACGCAACTGATGCGTTTTGCCGCTGCGTGGCGTGAGCTGGTAAAGCGCCAGATGCTGGCTAATGTGCCAATGCGCCAGCATGGCCACGCGGGTTTCGCTGTTGGGTATGCCCGTGACTTCACGCTGTCTGAAGAACTGCGTGTCGGCTTCCATGCGGCTGCGGTGGATCAGTGGTGCATCCACAGGGTGTTGCAAATGCTCGCGCCAGGGTGCCACTGCCAGATAGGTTTTGTGCACGTCTTGCGAGACAAACAAGTGTTGGTAAGCGTGTCTGTCTTGCGCGCGTTTGCTGAAAACCACCAGGCCTGCAGTCTCGCGGTCGATGCGGTGGATGGGTGAGAGATCGTCCAAGCCTGTGTGCGCTTTGAGGCGCACCAAAAGTGTTTCGCGCACAAAACGCCCGCTTGGCAGCACAGGTAAAAAATGCGGCTTGTCGGCCACCAACAGGTGCTCGTCGTCAAACAGCACCTGCGCTTCGAAGGGGATCGTTGGCTCAGCTTCAATTGAGCGGTAGTAGAAGACCCGCGCTTGCGGTTGTTGGTGTGCCAAGGCGGCGTAGGGCGTGTGTGGCCCCAAAGCTTGACCGTGTTCGCTGAGCACCTCACCGCGCTGCATGCGCGCGTGCCAATCATCGCGGCTCACAGCATTCAGGCGCTCAGCTAAAAAATCTAAGAGCAGGGACCAGCTAGCTTGCGAACTGGGTTGTGTTGTGGGTTGTGGCAGAGCCACGCAACTGGCACTCACCCCATCGCGCATCGGTGGGCGCCATGGGGATCGCTGGTGGGCCATGGTCAGCTCAGCAGCGTGAGATCACACCCGTTCAAACACCACGTCCCACACGCCGTGGCCCAGGCGCAGACCGCGGTTTTCAAACTTGGTCAGAGGACGGTAAGCGGGCTTGGGGGCATAGGCGCTCGCGGTGTTTTTCAGCAAGGGCTCTTTGTTGAGCACCTCCAGAATTTGTTCGGCGTAGGGCTCCCAATCGGTGGCGCAATGCAGGTAGCCACCCACCTTCAAACGCGCAGCCAGCTTAGCGATCAAGGGCGTTTGAATCAGCCGGCGTTTGTGGTGTTTGGTTTTGTGCCAGGGGTCCGGGAAAAAAATATGCACCCCGTCCAGGCTTTGCAGGGGCAGCATGTGGTCGATGACCTCGACCGCGTCGTGCGAGAGGATGCGAATGTTGTTCAAATGCTGCTCGCCGATGCGCTTGAGCAAAGCGCCCACGCCGGGCTCGTGCACCTCGCAGCACAGAAAGTTTTTCTCGGGCATCACACCGGCAATGTGCGCGGTGGCTTCGCCCATGCCAAAACCGATTTCCAAAATCAGCGGCCGGTCTTGGGGTTCGGAGGCCAGGGTGTCTTGCGGTTGACGCGCAAAGGCGCTGGCCACGTTCAGGGGCTGGGCGGTGTAGCTCAGCAAAAACTTTGGCCCGAGTTCTTCAAAGGCCTTGGCCTGACCCGAGGTGGTGCGACCAGCGCGGCGCACAAAGCTTTTGATGGTTTTGGGAAACGCCACATCCCCCGGTGGCAGGCGGCGCCGGTCTTTGGGGGGCGCCTCAGCGGTACTGGCCTCAAGCTTGTCAGAGGTTTCGGATGGGGTGTCTGTGGGGTTCTGGGTCATGTCAGGCTCAAAAGCAAGCCTGCATTGTAGGTTTGCGGCTCAGGTGTGGTTCAACAGGTGGCCCCAAGCGCGGGTCCAATCTTCCAAAGCCCCCTCGGGCGTGGCTGCAGGGCTGGTGGGCAAACCCAGCACCTGCGCGGCCTCTTGCAAGCAGCGCAACGCAGCCTGTGGGCTGCTCGTATCGAGTGCCACAGCGCCATGTTGTTTGCTGAGTTTTTCGCCGCGCTGGTCCAAGACCAGCGGTGTGTGCAGGTAGTGCTGCGTGGGCAAGCCCAGGGCTTGTTGCAACACCATTTGGCGCGGAGTGTTGTCCCTCAGGTCTTCGCCGCGCACCACATGGGTGATGCCCTGCGCGGCATCGTCCACCACCACCGCCAATTGGTAAGCCCACAAGCCGTCAGCGCGTAGGAGTACAAAGTCACCCACCTCCGTCATCACGTTTTGGCGTTGAGCGCCTAAGCGCCTGTCGTGCCAGGTGAAATCTGTATCAAGTGCTACGTTATCCATAGCAAATAAATTCAAACGCCATGCGCGTGCAGCTTTGCCGTGCAAGCCATGACGGCAGGTGCCGGGGTATACCAATTCCGTATGTCGCGCCTTGCTAGCGCCACTGGCTGCCATCGCCGCTTCAATGTCTTTGCGTGTGCAGCCACACGGGTAAGCCAAGACTTTGGCGATGAGCTGTTGCAAAGCCGTTTGGTAAATCTGTCCGCGCTGGCTTTGCCACACTGGCGGCTCATCACTTTGCATGCCGCAGGCCGCGAGTTGCTGCAAAATGAGGTCATCAGCACCTGGCACGCAGCGCGGGGTGTCCACATCTTCGATGCGCACCAACCATAGCCCATGGTGCGCACGCGCGTCCAAGTAGCTGGCCAGTGCGGCCACCAAAGACCCTGCGTGCAAGGGTCCGGTGGGGGAGGGGGCAAACCGGCCGCGGTAGCCCGATTCGGATCTGCCCTGCCCGACCATCAGCGCATCAAGCCACGCTCAGCGCGAGCTCCAAGCCCGAGATGAACGCGTTTTCAACCCGGTGCCCCAAGCACCAGTCGCCGCAAGCGCCCAGGCCTTGTTTGGCATCCGACAAATAACTCTGGCCCAGGGGTTTGAGGGTTTGCGCATACAGCCAACGGTGCGCTTGCGCGTGACCGGGTGCCACACGAATGCCAGTGACTTCGGCAAAGCCTTTGGTCATTTTGTCGATGATGCGTTCAGGCGCGTCGTTGATGTGTTCCAGGGACCATGCGGGGCTGGCTTGCACCGTCCAACGCTCGATGGGGGAGCGCCCGGGTTTGCTCGATTCACGCGCCACCCAGGAAATGCGGTGATGCGTGCTGCGTGCCACATTCCATTGCGGCCCTAAGGTGGACATGCGCGGTTGCATGGCTTGGGGGTAGGCCAGCATGAGCGTCCAGCAGGGCGCAGTTTCGACTTGACTCAAGGCCTGTTGCCAAGGCTGAGCCAATGAGGAGGCGCGCAGCAAATCAGCCAACTGGTTGGCGGGGATGGCGCACAGCACCGCATCAAAACCGCCATACACATGCTGCGCATCATCTGCGCTGGTGGTGCGCAACTGCCAGCCTTGCTTCAAGGCATCGCGCTCGATTTTCACCACTCGGGTTTCCAGATGCACCACCTCATGCAAAGGTTCGGCCCAGCGGCTCACCAATGCATTCATGCCTGGTGTGGCCACATAGTGTGATTCGCGCGAGGGCAGGGCCGCTTCCACCATGCGGCCTTGCGGGTCCAACACACGCACTGCGTTGGCGCTCCAGGGGCGCACGGTTTGCGGCACGGTGGCCAGGGCCAGAGCGAAGCGTTCGTCACGCACAGTGAAGTACTGCGCGCCGTGGTCAAACCCACCGAACACGGTTTGGCGTGTGGACATGCGCCCGCCAAAGCCGCGACTTTTTTCAAACACGGTGACCTGGTGGCCGGCCTGCACCAAGGTGCGTGCACAAGCGATGCCGGCCATGCCTGCACCGATGATGGCAATGTGCTTAGCGCTCATCTCATGCGTCTCCTGTTGTTATGCCCGACTTTACACCGGGCCGCAGCTTCTTAGAAGTCGCCTTGGTTTGATGTGCGAGCAGTGCCTCACGTGTGGCCGTGCGTTCCAACTGTTGCAACCACCATTGCAAGGCGCGGCCCTCAGGTGTGGCACCACCGCGCCAGGCATAGCTGGGGCGCACCACCCGGTTGGCGCGCTGGGTTTTCTTCACCACCAAGTTGCCTGCTGCGATGTGTTGGCGGGCAATGGGTTCGGGCAAAAAGCCGCCACCCAAGCCACGCAGCTGCGCATCCAATTTGGCCTGCATGCTGTCCACCGTGAACACATCTTGCCCGCCCAGCAGGCCCACCGTCATGGCAGGTTGCTTGAGCCGGTTGACCTTTTGCACCGAGTCGGCCACCGCCACGGCGCGGTGCTTGAGCAAGGTCTCATCGCTCAGAGGTTCTTTGGCTTTGGCCAGGGGGTGTTGCGGCGAGACCGCGTACACAAAATGCAGCGGGCTCAAAGGCTTGGCATGGATGCCCGCATCGGTCGAGGGCTCCAGCACCACCCCAATGGCCAGATCGGCCTGACCGCTGGTCAGGGCTGCCAAAGTGCCGGAGAGAGTCTCGTCGATCAGCTTGAGGCGGGTGGGGGCTTGGAGTGAGAAAAAGTGCGCACACAGCTCCATCAACGTGGCTTGCGAGACGATGGCGTCCACCGCGATGGTGAGCAGCGGCTCCCAACCGGTGGCCACACGTTTGACGCGGTTGGCCACCGCGTCAATGTCTTCCAGCAGCCGCGCTCCTTCACGCAGCAACTCGGCCCCTGCCCGGGTGAGCTTGGCCTGGCGGGAGCTGCGGTCGTACAGCAGCACATCCAAAGCGTCTTCAATTTGGCGCACCCGGTAGGTCAGGGCGCTGGGCACCACCCCCAGGGCGCGCGCCGCTGCGGCAAAGCTACCGTGCTGCTCAATGGCTTGCAGCATGGCCAGGGCATCGGGTGTGAGCACATCACGTGCAGTTTGCATGGTCAATGTCTTTTGATTCAATTGAATTGAATGTTGCCATCAAACCCGCTGGACCACAAGTCGCACTGCAAAACGCACAATTCACAGCTCACAGGAGTTCACATGTTGCGCATTCGTCGCTCTGAAGACCGGGGCCTGGCTGATTTTGGCTGGCTCAAATCTTTCCACAGTTTTTCTTTTGGCAGTTACTTTGACCCGCAGCACATGGGTTGGGGTAATTTGCGCGTGATCAACGAAGATCGCATTCAGCCGGGCACCGGCTTTGGCACCCATGGCCACAGCGACATGGAAATCATCAGCTATGTGCTCTCGGGCAACCTGGGCCACACCGACAGCATGGGCAATGTCAAAGGCATTCCACCTGGCGATGTGCAGCGCATGAGCGCAGGGCGCGGTGTGACCCACAGCGAACTCAACCACGCCAAGGGCGAGGTCACCCACTTCCTGCAAATCTGGATCCAACCCAACGTCAAAGGCATTGCGCCGAGCTACGAGCAAACCACCTTTCCTGATGCCGAAAAGCGCGGCATTTTGCGCTTGGTCGCCTCACCCGATGCAGATCAGGGCTCGGTGAAAATCCACGCCGACGCGCGTTTGTACGCCGGCTTGTTCGATGGCGCTGAAGGGGCTTCCGTCGCCTTGAAGCCCGGGCGCTTGAGCTATGTGCACCTGATACGCGGTGCCTTGACCGTGAATGGTGCGGCTTTGCGTGGTGGCGATGCCGCCATGATCGCTGATGAGACCGAGGTGCACGTGAGTGCCGGCCAAGATGCCGAGGTGCTGGTGTTTGACCTCGCCGCCTGATTTTTTTCTAACCTGAAGGATTTTTATGAGCAAAGTTGCAGTTGTTTTTCACTCGGGCTACGGCCATACCCAGCGTGTGGCGCAGTTCGTGGCCGAAGGCGCGAATGCCCAATTGATCACCATCGATGCCGATGGCAACATCACCGAGGCTGATTGGGCCACCCTGGACGCGGCTGATGCCATCATCTTCGGCTCGCCCACCTACATGGGCATGGCCTCGTGGCAGTTCAAAAAGTTTGCCGATGCGTCCTCCAAGCGTTGGTTTGGCAGCACCTGGAAAGACAAAGTGGCCGGTGGTTTCACCATCTCGGCCAGCCCCAGTGGCGACAAGCTCTCCACCATCCAGTACTTCATCACCTTGGCCATGCAACAGGGCATGGTGTGGGTGGGTCAGCCTGCCATGAACGACGGCACCATCAACCGCATCGGCTCTAACTCTGGTGTGATGGCCCAGGTCGGCCCCACCAGCCCGGCCGAAGACATTCCCCAGGGCGACCTGGACACCGCCAAGGCCTACGGCGCGCGCGTGGCGCAGGTCGCTGCCAAGCTGCGCGGCTGATCTGCCTTGCAGCCCTGAAACAACCCGGCTGCGGCCGGGTTTTTCAATGGCGTTTTCCCTGAAAAAACAAGTCTGGTGACGGCCGGTTTAGGCCCCGCAAAAATCTACAATGGGGCATGTTTGTTCACCTGCGCTTGCACACCGAGTTCTCTGTTGTTGACGGTACCAACCGCATCGACGAGGTTGTCAAAACTGCGGCAGCGGACCAGCAGCCTGCGCTGGCCATCACCGACCTGAACAACCTGTTCGGGGCCATCAAGTTTTACAAAGAGGCGCGTGGCAAAGGCGTCAAACCCATCATCGGTGCGGAGGTCATGGTTGATGGCCTGGGTCGCGAAGCAGGTGACTTGGGTCGCATCATTCTGTTGGTGCAAAACCGCCAGGGCTACCTGAACCTGTCTGAACTGTTGGCGCGCGGTTGGACGCGCGGTGTGGTCAAAGCCCAGGCCGTGCTCACGCTGGACTGGCTGCGCGAACTCAACGAAGGTTTGCTGGTGCTCTCGGGCGCCCAAGCTGGCCCGATTGGCCAGGCCCTGGTGCAGGGCGATGCAGCGCGTGCGCATGACGTGGCCTTGCAACTGGCCAGCATCTTCACCCACCGTTTTTACATTGAGCTGCAGCGCGCCGGTCGCAACGACGACGAGACCCATGTGGCTGCTGCTGTGCAACTGGCCGCCACCATGAAGTTGCCGGTGGTGGCTACTCACCCCGCACAGTTCACGCAGGAAGACGATTACGAAGCCCATGAGGCTCGGGTGTGTATTTCCGAAGGCGAGATTCTGGGCAACCAGCGCCGGGTGCGTAAGTTCACGCGTGAGCAATATTTCAAAACGTCTGCACAAATGGCCGAGCTGTTTGCCGATGTGCCCAGCGCGGTGAGCAACACCCTGGAAATTGCCAAGCGTTGCAACCTCTCGTTGGTGCTGGGCAAGCCGCAACTGCCTAATTACCCCACGCCACTCATTGACGGCGTGCCCATGCCGATCGAGGACTACTTCCGTCAACTCTCGCACGAAGGGCTGGAAGAGCGCTTGACGCATTTGTACCCCGATGCCACACAGCGCGATGCGCAGCGCCCGCGCTATTTGGAGCGGCTGGAGTTCGAGATCAACACCATCTTGAAGATGGGCTTCCCCGGTTACTTCTTGATCGTGGGCGACTTCATCAACTGGGCCAAGAACAACGGCTGCCCGGTGGGACCGGGTCGTGGTTCGGGTGCGGGCTCTTTGGTGGCTTACGCGCTGAAGATCACCGACCTCGACCCCTTGGAATACAACCTGCTGTTCGAGCGTTTCCTCAACCCCGAGCGGGTGTCCATGCCCGACTTTGACATCGACTTTTGCCAAAGCAACCGCGATAGGGTGATCGACTACGTCAAAGAAAAATACGGCAAAGATGCGGTGAGCCAAATCGCCACCTTCGGCACCATGGCTGCGCGTGCGGCCATTCGCGATGTGGGCCGTGTGCTGGACATGAGCTACAACTTTTGCGATGGCATCAGCAAGCTCATTCCCAACAAGCCCGGGCAGCACATCACCATCGACGGCGCCATCAAAGCCGAGCCGATTTTGGCTGAGCGTCTGGACAAAGAAGACGAGGTCAAAACCTTGTTGGCCCTGGCGCAAAAGCTCGAAGGCATGACGCGCAATGTGGGTATGCACGCCGGTGGCGTGTTGATTGCCCCAGGCAAGCTCACTGACTTTTGCCCGCTCTACCAACAGCCCGGCAGCGAGTCGGCGGTGAGCCAGTACGACAAAGACGATGTGGAAGCCATCGGCCTGGTGAAGTTCGACTTCTTGGGCCTGGCCACACTGACCATTTTGGAGATTGCGCGCGAGTTCATCATCAAGCGCCATCCTGGCCAAGAGAACTTTGCGTTTGAGAACATTCCGCTCAAAGACAAGCCCACTTACCAGTTGTTCCAAGAGGGCAAGACCGAGGCGGTGTTCCAGTTTGAAAGTCGCGGCATGCAAGGCATGTTGCGCGATGCCAAGCCCACGCGCTTGGAAGACTTGATCGCGCTCAACGCGCTGTACCGCCCCGGCCCGATGGACCTGATCCCGAGTTTTGTGGCGCGCAAGCACGGCCGCGAACCGGTGGAGTACCCGCACCCGTTGGTGGAGAAGGTGCTGTCAGAAACCTACGGCATCATGGTCTACCAAGAGCAGGTGATGCAAACCGCGCAGGTGCTGGGTGGTTACTCTCTCGGCGGTGCCGATTTGCTGCGCCGGGCCATGGGTAAAAAGAAGGCCGAAGAGATGGCCGAGCACCGCGGCATCTTCCGCAAAGGGGCGGCCCAAAACGGCTTGGATGAGACCAAGGCCGATGAGGTGTTTGACCTCATGGAAAAGTTTGCGGGCTACGGCTTCAACAAGTCGCACGCGGCGGCTTACTCCCTCTTGGCCTACCACACGGCTTGGTTGAAGGTGCATTACACCGCCGAGTTCTTCTGTGCCAACATGACGGTGGAGATGGACGACACCGACAAGCTCAAGGTCTTGTTTGAAGATGCGCTCAAGATGGGCATGACGTTTGAGCCGCCCAACATCAACCGCGGCGACTACCGTTTTGAGCCTATCACCAACACCGAGATTCGCTATGGCCTGGGCGCCATCAAAGGCACAGGCGAGCAAGCGATTGAGGCCATCGTGCAAGCGCGCGAAGGCCGGGGTACGGGCCCGAATGGCGAAGAGCGCGGCCCCTTCAAGAGCTTGTTTGATTTTTGTGTGCGTGTGGACCGCAGCAAGCTCAACAAGCGCACGGTCGAGGCGCTCATCAAAGCAGGTGCGTTTGACACCCTGCATCTGAATCGCGCGGCGCTGTTGGCCTCGGTGGACCGGGCTTTTGAATTTGCGGCCGCCAGCTTGGCCAATGCCAACCAAGGTGGCTTGTTTGACATGGACGACAGCCACGGCTCAAGCACGCAAGAACCTGAGCTGGTGCAGGCTTTGCCCTGGGGCGTGAAAGAACGCCTCACGCACGAAAAAACCGCCGTGGGCTTTTACCTGAGCGGCCACTTGTTTGACGAGGTGGCCACCGAGGTGCGCCGCTTTGCCAAGCGCGCGATTGACGATTTGATTGACAGCCGAGAGCCGCAGTTGCTCGCTGGCATCGTGGGTGATTTCCGAGTCATCAACGGCCAGCGCGGCAAGCTGGGCTTGTTCAAGCTGGACGACAAATCTGGTGTGATTGATGCGCGTGTGGACGAGGCCTTGATGAACGCCAACAAGCACCTGTTCAAAGACGATGAGCTGGTGATTGTGATGGGCAAGGTCATGCCCGACCGCTTCTCGGGCGGCTTGCAACTCAACGTCAACCAGGTGTGGGACTTGGCCGCTGCGCGTTGCCGTTTTGGCAAATACCTCAAGGTCAAGATGGGCGCGCAAGCCATCGACATCCGCCGCTTGATCAGCGAGTTCCCACCGCTCAAGGAACTCACCGAACAAGGCGAGTTGTTGCGCGGCTTAGGCGTTCGCCTGCAGCTCGAGCGCCATGCGGAAGGTGCGGGTGAGCTGGCCGTGCAGGCCGAACTGCAATTGGGTGATCAGGTGAAATTCTTCCCCAGCGACGCCGCCCTGGGCGCATGGCTGGCCCATGCTGGGGCGGATGCGGTGAACATTGTTTACGAGGGCTGAGCTCGCTCAGGCCACCCAGTTTTCAATTTGCAAGCCGGGTACGCGTGCAAACTCCCGGGTGTTGTTGGTCACCAGTATCCAGCCTTCCGCCAGTGCGTGAGCGGCCAACCAAAGGTCGTTGTTGCCAATAGGTAGACCTTGCAGCTGCAAGCTGGCTCGAACATGGCCGTAGTGTTCGGCAGCTGATAAGGGCAGGGCGCAGGGCTGGATCATTCGCACCAATTGCTCAATGGTGGTCATGGCGCGTTCACGGTTCTGGCTCTTTTCGGCGCCAAAGCGCAACTCGCCCACGGTGATGGTGGACATGGCCAATTCTTCAAGGGTGTGTTCTTCAAACCGGTGGCGCACGGCCAAAGGTCTCCCGTTGGCAATGTAGATGCAAATGTTTGTATCGAGCAAATAGCGCTTGGGTTTGCTTCGCGGATTGGCCATGCTCAAAACGCCTCGCGCTCTTGGGGCGGGGTGTCTTGGCGGCCTTCTGCCATGAAGTCATTGGGCAGACTACTGAGCAAGTCAAACACTGCGGCTGCGTTTTTGGGGACTTGGCGTAGAACGATGTCGCTACCTTGCCTGAAAATTTCGACCTGGTCTGTGTCGAAACGGAACTCTTTGGGTAAACGTACCGCTTGGCTGTTGCCCGATTGGAAAATGCGTGCCATGGTCATGATCTTCCCCTGAGTATGTATATATTATTAGTATATACATTCATAAGGATCATGTCCAGTTCGTTCAGTCCAGCGGCCTGAAACCAATCACCAAATTGCTGGGTACGCGCCCGTCCACATCGCGCGGCAAGACTTCGGTTTTGTCGATGGCTTTGAGCACCGCGTCGTCCCAAGCCGCGACACCGCTGGACTTGAGCAGCTTGCGGCCCACGATGGTGCCATCGGGCGAGGTGCGCACTTCCACTTCGGCCATGGGGTTGCCTGAGACCGGGCTGGTGAGCACGATGTTGGGTTTGATGCGCGCCACAATGCGACCCGCATAACTGGCTGATGGGCCTGAAGACACTTGCGCGTTGCCTGTGGCGGTCGCCCCACCTGTGGCGCTAGCCAAACCTGCCATGCGTTTGAGGTTGTCCTGGCGTTGCTTTTCAAGCGCCTTGTTCTCCTCTTCGCGCTTGGCGTCCTCTTTGCGTTTTTTCTCTTGAGCCAGTTTCTTGTCTTCTTGCTGCTTTTTCTCGTCAGCCAGCTTTTTCTCTTTTTCTTTTTTCAGCTTCTCGAGTTTCTCGGCCTCTTTCTTGTCAGCTTCTTTTTTGGCCAACTCACGTTTCTTCTCTTCTTCCAGGCGCAGCTTGTCCTCTTTGCGCTTTTTCTCTTTCTTCAGGTTGATTTCAGCCTCGGCCAGCGCCGGGTCTGGTTTAGGTGCTTCAACTTTAGGAGCGGGCTTAGGTTCAGGCTCAGGTTCTGGGGGTGTTTCCACCAGCTTGGGCGCTGCCTCTTGCGGCACGGCAGACCACAACTCGGCTGAGACCGAGACCACATCGGGTTGGTGTTTCCAGTTCACCGCGAAAGTCAGGGCCACCACCAAAAACACATGTGCCAGCAGGGCCAGGCTGAACGCACGCATCAACCCTGGTGGGGGTGGCGGCATGAATTCAGGACGGTCCAGGGCGTGCATGCGAGATCAGTTCGTCAAGTTCAAATGACCAAGGTCAATGAGCCGGTATCAGTTGGCCAGTTGCACCGACAAACCCACACGCGCAATACCCGCGCGTTGCAAGGTGTCCATGACCTTCACCACGGTTTCGTACTTCACGGTTTTGTCCGCACTGATGACCACCGCGGTGTTGGTGCCTGTGCCCAGGTTTTGCTTGACCATGGCCGCCACATCCGTCAAACCCACCGAGGTGGTTTTGTCTTTGAGCTTGAGCTCGATGGCTTCAGATTTGGTGATGACGATTTGCACAATCTCATCGGGCTGCTTGGCGGCCTTGCCGATGCTGGGCAGGTCAATCATGCTCGGTGCAATGAGGGGTGCGGTCACCATGAAGATGATGAGCAGCACCAGCATCACATCGATGAAAGGCACCATGTTGATTTCATTGATGGTGCGCCGTCCGCGACCACGACCTGCGACTGAAGGCATGGCAGCTCCTTACAGGCCCGAAGGCGATTGGGTCGCGCCCACATTGCGTTGCAAGATGTTGGAGAACTCTTCGATGAAGGTCTCCAAACCATTGGCCACGCGGTCAATGTCTCGCGCAAAGCGGTTGTAGGCCACCACCGCAGGAATGGCGGCAAACAAACCGATGGCCGTGGCCACCAGGGCCTCGGCAATACCAGGAGCCACGGTAGCCAGCGTCACTTGCGTGAGTGCGGCCAAGCCAGTGAAGGCGTGCATGATGCCCCACACCGTGCCAAACAAGCCCACATAAGGCGAAACCGAACCCACGGTGGCCAGAAAAGAGAGTTGCGACTCGACCGAGTCCATCTCGCGCTGGTAGCTCGCGCGCATGGCGCGGCGTGCGCCGTCGAGCAGGGTACCGGCATCAGAGATGCGACGCTCACGCAGCTTTTGGTACTCGCGCATGCCACTGGCAAAAATGCGCTCCATCGGGCCGCCATCGCGCCCGTTTTTGGTGGCGGCCAAAAACAACTCGTTCAAGCTGGTGCCTGACCAGAAGTCACGCTCGAAACCATCGTTGAGCGATTTGACTTTTTTCAGTGCAAACAGCTTGCGGAAAATCGCTGCCCAGCTGGCCACCGAGATGGACACCAGCAGCAACATCACCAGTTGCACCACGATGCTGGCATTGAGCACCAGATGAAGAATTGACAGGTCTTGGTTCATTTCAGGACATCCAGGATAGAAGAGGGGATCCGCGCAGGCTGCAGTGTGCCAGCGTTGACCCAGCCTATGCGAATCGTACCCTCACACAAGAGGATTTTTTCATCGGCCACCACTTTGTAGGCTTCTTGTTGAAGTTGCATGGACGCACGGCCAGCGTGGGTGATGTGGGCGGTGACCAGCAGCTCATCGTCCAAGCGCGCAGGCAGCTTGTAGCTCAAGGCAGTGTCGGTCACCACAAACATGCCGCCGGTGCTGATTTTGAGCGAATGCTGATGCACACCCTTTGAGCGCAGCCACTCGGTGCGGGCACGTTCAAAAAACTTCAGGTAGTTGGCGTAAAACACAATGCCGCCGGCATCGGTGTCTTCCCAGTAAACGCGGATGGGCCAGCTGAACATGCTCATGCCAGCCGTTGTTTCAAACGGCGCAAAGCTTCTTCAAGCTGCGCCATAGAGCCAGCAGTTGAGAAGCGAACCATGTTTTCAGCCGCTCCAAAATCTCGCCCGGGGGCTACTGCAATGTGGGTGTCTTGCAGAATCTTGAACACCCAGTCCCAGCTGCTGTTCACGCCTAATTTGTCGAAGGTGGGGCTCACATCAGCCCAAGCGTAAAACGCGCCATCGGGCATCACCGGCACGTGCAGGCCCAGGGCTTGGAGTTGCGGGATGAAGAAATCTCGACGTGCTTTGAACTCGGCACGGCGCGCTTCATGCAGGGCCAGGCTCTCGGGTTCAAAGCAGGCCAGGGCGGCGTGCTGTGCCACGGTGCTGGCGCAAATGAACAGGTTTTGCGCCAGGCGCTCCACCGCGCCGACCAGTTGAGGTGGCACCACCAGCCAGCCCAGGCGCCAGCCGGTCATGTTGAAGTACTTCGAGAAGCTGTTGATGCTGATGATTTGGTCGTCAATGGCCAAGGCGCTGCGGCTGAAACGTTCGTCGTAGCTCAGCGGCAGGTAAATCTCGTCCACCATCGTCACACCGCCGCGTGCGCTTACCACCTCGTGGATGCGCCGCAGTTCATCGGGGTGCACCGAGGTGCCAGTGGGGTTGGAAGGCGAGGCCAGCAAGACCCCGCGGGTACGTTCGTTCCAATGGGCTTGAACGCTGGACGCGCTCAGTTGAAAACGCTCGGCCGCGGTGGTGGGTACGCTCACGGGTGTGCCTTCGGCCGCACTCACAAACTGTTTGTTGCAAGGGTAGCTCGGGTCAGGCATGAGCACGTCGTCACCCGCTTCAATCAGGGCCAAACAAGCCAGTTGCAAAGCCGCAGAAGCACCGGCGGTGATGATGATGCGTTCCGCGCTCACCTGGGCACCAAGGCGCTCGGCATACCACTGGCTGATGCGCTCGCGCAGTGCGGGCAGGCCAGTGGCGGCGGTGTACTGGGTGTGCCCGTCTTGCAAAGCGCGGGTGGCGGCTTGCACCACCAAAGGTGCTGCGGTGAAATCGGGCTCGCCCATGTTGAGCAAGACCAGGGGATCGGTGTTGTTGGTGTGACCTGCGCGGATGCGCTGCGACAGCTCAGCCGCTGCCTTGGCCACTTCCATCACATAGAAAGGCTGCACACGCTGGGCGCGGCGGGACACTCGCATGTCAAGCTTTGGCGCGGTCGGCCTGTACTTCCAGCGCGCGCAGTTGCGGTGCCAAGCCGTTGAGGATGCCGTTGACGTACTTGTGACCGTCCGTGCCGCCGAACTCTTTGGCCAGTTCCACACACTCGTTGATCACCACACGCCATGGCACTTCAGGGCAATGTTTGAACTCGTAAGCGCCTATCCACATCACGCCGTGTTCAATCGGCGAAATCTCAGCCCACTGGCGATCCAGCAAGGGCGAGATGAGGGCGTCCAACTCAGCGGCTTGTTCCACGCAACCATGCAAGAGCGCATCGAAGTGCGCAGCATCGGCCTTGTTGAAACCCGAGAGGTCGCGGGTGAACGCGTCAATGTGCTCGGCGTCGTTGCGGCCCACCAGGTGTTGGTAGATCGCTTGCAGGGCAAAGCCACGCGCACGGCTGCGGCCTGATTTGTGGATTTTGTTGGCGGGCTTTTTAGCCGCTGGGCTGGTGTTGTCGTCGGTCATTGCAGGGCGTCCAGCAGGTTAGCCATTTCGACGGCCACGCGCGCAGCGTCACGGCCTTTGTCGGTCTGGCGCACCAGGGCTTGTTCTAAATTTTCGGTGGTGATGATGGCATTGGCCACCGGGATTTGGTAGTCCAGCGCGATGCGCGAGACACTCGCCCCCGATTCATTGGCGACCAGTTCAAAGTGGTAGGTTTCGCCACGAATGATGCAGCCCAGGGCGATGAGCGCGTCGTAGCGGTTTTTCTCGGCCATGGCTTGAAGAGCCACTGGCACTTCCAGCGCACCGGGCACACGCACATGGTCAATGTGTTTGTCCGACACACCCAGGGCCAGCAACTCGGCTTTGCAAGCGCGGGCCAACTCGTTGGTGATGTCTTCGTTGAAGCGGGCTTGCACGATACCAATGAACAGCTTTTTGCCGTCCATGCGTTGGTCTTCGTTGGCCAAGTGGCCTTTGTCTGCGCCGAACATAGATGTCCTTTGTTTATCGTGTCACGTAACCGGTGATTTCAAGCCCGTAGCCTGTCATGCTGGGCATGCGGCGCGGGTTACCCATGAGCTGCATTTTCACCACGCCGCATTCACGCAAAATTTGCGCGCCTATGCCGTAGGTGCGCAGGTCCATGCGGCCGCGTTCTGGGGCTTGGCTGGCGCGTGCGGTGCCTTCAAATTGGGCCAGCAATTTGTCGGCTGATTCACCGCAATTGAGCAGCACCACCACGCCGCAGTTGTCTTGCGCAATGCGCGAGAGCGTCGCATCCAGCGGCCAGGAGTGCATGGTGCGGTTGACCTCTAAAGCATCCAGCACAGACAGAGGTTCATGCACGCGGGCCAGCACAGCGTGGTCGCTGCTGATCTTGCCGCGCACCAGCGCCAGGTGCAGGGCCTGGCTGGGCTTGTCACGGAACGCATGGGCGGTGAATTCGCCATGTGCGGTTTGCAAGGTGCGCGTGCCGAGCTTTTCCACCAACGATTCTGTTTTGCTGCGGTGTTCAATCAGGTCAGCAATCGTGCCGATCTTCAGGCCGTGCTCGGCCGCGAACTGTTGCAGGTCAGGCAGACGGGCCATGGTGCCGTCGTCTTTCATGATCTCGCAAATCACCGCACTGGGCGAGCAACCGGCCATGGCTGAGAGGTCGCAACCCGCTTCGGTGTGGCCAGCGCGCATGAGCACACCGCCATCCACGGCTTGCAAAGGGAAGATGTGACCGGGTTGCACCAGGTCTTGGGGCTGTGTGTCGCGGGCCACGGCCACGGCAATGGTGCGGGCGCGATCAGCGGCAGAAATGCCGGTGGTCACACCGGTGGCGGCTTCAATGGACACAGTGAAGGCGGTGCTGTACACCGTGCCATTGCGCGCGGCCATGGGCGGGAGCTTGAGGTACTCGCAACGCTCGCGGGTCAGGGTCAGGCAAATCAGGCCGCGGCCAAAGCGGGCCATGAAGTTGATGGCCTCAGGCGTGACGTGGTCAGCAGCCAAGACCAAGTCGCCTTCGTTCTCACGGTCTTCCTCGTCCACCAGAATGACCATGCGACCTGCGCGCATGTCGGCCACGATGTCTTCAACAGGCGATATCGCCACAGGCGCGTGCAGGTCGGAGGTCATGCCGGGACTTTCTAAAGAGCGAGTAGGAGAAAACGCGTATTTTCGCAGATATCTCGGACTTCCCAGCGAGCTGCGTTGACGCGCTGGCGTCAGTCGCTCAGGACTTCTAAAGGATCAAGCCTTTCAAGGCGGAAAGCGTAGGCTGGAAAATGCACGCCCAGCTTGGATGGCTCGCCTTTCAATCTCAGCGGCAGATGGGAGCCACGCCTTCTCTTCTAAGAACTGTAAGAAAGCACGGGTGCTGACTTTGCGGCAGTTCTCGGGCAACACAAAACTGGCGCGCGCCACTTTGTGGTCTTCAAACAGGAACACCCCAGTGACATCTGGTTGTGCCCAAGCGAACTGGTTCATGGCTTCTTGAATGGCCAGCTCACCCAGGTTGGCTTTGCGAGAAGGTGCACTTGATGGTAGGGCCTGGTAGTGCTCAAAAATTTTGGTGGAGATGACAGGCAGTTGTTGGTCTTTGACCCAAGCGGCTAACTTGTTGCTCGTGGGGGTGGCGTTGCGGGTGACTTCAGCCAACACCATGTCCACTAACGACACCGACCAACCCGGACGTAAGAGCAGGTCCAGCGCGTCTGCATAAGCCAGCGTGATCAATGGCCCTGCATCGGGCAGCAGGACGACATCACCCGCCATCAAGCACTCAGCTCGTGCAGGCTTGTGACCATCGATTGCGTTTGCGCTTCAGGCAGGCGGGGCATGGGCAGGTGGGCTTGGGCCATGATGAGGAACAGGTCCTCTTGGCTGTCGAGCCCCAACTGGCTCAGGGCTTCGTGGTCGTCAATCCGGCCCAAGGAAAAGTCCAAGAGGGTTTTGAAGTTTTGGTTGCCACTGTTCTCGGCGGCTTCAAACGTTTCTACCAAATGGCGAAGTTCAGCATTGAAGATGGCGTTGATGGAGGTGTCAGATTTGGCCGCAATGATTTTGGCGCGCTTGAGCAAGTCGCGATCGACCGAACCGGTGAAATTGACGGTTACTACCATGGCATATCCTTTCAACACATAAATCAGTGTAGCACATGATTATGTGTTGATGGGCCGATGTGTCAATGCGCGGCGGTGTAGCTCAACATCCGCTCGCAATAACGCGCCACGGTGTCGATTTCGAGGTTCACCCGGGCGCCGGCTTTCAGGGTGTTCAGGGCGGTGTTGTCCACCGTATGAGGGATGAGGTTGATGCTGATCTCGCAGCCGGTGGGGTTGTCGCTCACGCGGTTGACGGTCAGGCTCACGCCGTTGACGGTCACCGAGCCTTTGTAGGCCAGGTATTTGGCCAGTGACTGCGGGGCTTGGATGCGAAGCTCCCAACTCTCGCCGAGTTGGGCAAAGTGGCTGACCTCGCCCACGCCGTCCACATGGCCTGAAACGATATGGCCACCCAGGCGGTCATTGGCCCGCAGGGCTTTTTCCAGGTTGACTTGACCGCTTTGGGTCAGGCCTGTGGTTTTGTCCAAGGACTCGGCCGACACGTCGATGGTGAACTCGCCTCGCGCCACATCAAAGGTGGTGACGGTCATGCAAGCGCCGTTGATGGCGATGCTGTCGCCCAGGCCCACATCGGCCAAATAGTCAGGGCCGGCCACGATGGTGAGCCGTTTGCCGTACTGAACGCCTGCGCCCAGATCTTGAATGGCGCTGATGCGCCCCACTGCGGTGATGATGCCTGTGAACATGGATGGATTTTCTCAGGTCTGCCCAGGCTTTGCCGGGGCAGGGTTGATGGAAGGCCGTAGAGCAAGGCCAAGTTCAATGCAAAAAGTCGTCGCGGCCTTGAACACGGGCCAGCACACGCAGGTCCGGCCCGATGCGCTCAACAGATGCGAAGTTCAAGTCAAGGCCCTGTGTCAGTTCTGAGAGCGGCCCGATGTTGAGCATGCCCCGGCCTGCGCCCAGCATTTTGGGCGCGAGGTACACCAAAAACTCGTCAATCAAACCTTCGCGCACCAGTGAGCCATTGAGCTTGTGGCCAGCTTCCACATGCACCTCGTGAATGCCGCGATTGAACAAGTCTTGCGCCATTGCGACCAGGTCTACCTTTGGGCCCGCACCAGGCAGTAGCACCACCGTGGCGCCTTGCTGTTCCAGGGCGGCCTGCTTGGCCGCATCGGCCACAGCCGCGTAAATCAACACTGGCCTGCCTGCTATGAAAAGCGGAGCATTGAGGGGCGTTTCCAAGCGGCTGTCTACCACCACCAGGGGCGGTTGCCGCGGTGTGTCAAACAGCCGCACATCCAGGCGTGGCTTGTCTTCCAGCACGGTGCCGATGCCCGTGAGGATGGCCCCGGCACGTGCTCGCCAGGCATGGCCATCAGCGCGCGCTGGTGCTGAGGTGATCCATTGGCTTTGCCCGTTTTCAAGCGCGGTTTGTCCGTCCAGCGAGGCGGCGATTTTCATGCGCAGCCAGGGCTTGCCGCGCAGCATACGACTGAAAAAACCGATGTTGAGTTCCCGGCTGGCCAAAGCCAAAGGGTGGTCAGTGGGCAGCACATCAACTGCCACACCCGCCGTACGCAGCCTGGCAATGCCCTGACCTGCCACCAAAGGGTTGGGGTCGCCCGTGCTCACCACCACCCGCGCCACGCCGGCTTGCACCAGCGCATCGCAACATGGCCCCGTGCGACCCTGATGGGCGCAGGGCTCCAGCGTCACGTAGGCCGTGGCGCCACGGACATCGTTCCCGCGGGCCTGGGCATCTCGCAGCGCCATGATTTCCGCATGCGCACTGCCCGTGGCCTGGGTGGCGCCTTCACCGATCACCACATCGTGGCGTGTGAGCACACAGCCCACACTCGGGTTGGGTGGGGTGATGTGGGCGTTGGCCCGGGCCAGTTCCAGGGCGCGTTCAAGGTGTTTTGAATTCACCCCGTGATGTTAGCGGCATGGTCTGCTCAGACTCGATGGCCTTGTAAAGCTATCGCTATCCCGAATTCAATAGCAACGTGTTGGGCGCCACACTGAAGCTATGGCACGTGGATTCAGTTTGGTGGAAAGCTTGGTGGTGGTGGCTGTCATCGGCCTCATGCTCGCCTTGGCCGTGCCGAATTTGCAGCGCTTGCTGGCCAGCCGCCATGTGCTGGCTGCCGCCCAAGCCTTTGTGCGCGACATGGCCTGGGCGCGGTCCGAGGCGCTCAAGCGCAGCATGCGCATTGGCATTTGTACCTCGGTCAACGGTTTGGTGTGCGGTAACCAAGGTTGGGCCAGTGGTTGGATCGTGTTTGTGGATGAGAACGGTAACGGCGTGCTGGATGGCAGCGACGAGTTGCTGCGTGTTCAAGCGGCCTTGGGCGTGGCCAGCATGGCCAGCAGCAACCCCGTTAATGACCACTTGCAGTTTGTGTTTCAAAGCCAGGGCGTGGCCCGCTCGGCTGCACAAAGTTTGATGGTCACGACATCAGACCAGCAAAGGTTGGTGTGCGTGTCCATGCAAGGCCGCGCTGCCTTGCGGCCTGCGGGAGATCTGCAATGCAATTGACCAAGATGCAAGGCGGCGGGCTGGTGGAGGTGCTGATTGCCCTGGTGCTCATGGCGTTGGGTTTGATGGGCATGCTCTCAGCGCACAGCGCCGCCTTGCGGTTGACCAAGCTGAGCGAGCACCGCAACATCGCGATGTGGCTGGCGCAAGACCTGGGTGAACGCGTGCGAGCCAACCGCGGTCGCTTGGCCAGCGCAGATGCGGTGGGTGCCGCGTATGTGATCAACTTGGACGCTGCTGCACAAGCCCAAGCAACGGCTTTGCCCGACGAGCTGTGCAATCGCCCGCAAAGTGCTTGCAGCATGTCGCAAATGGCGGCGGCGGATCTGGCGCAGTGGCGTGTGTTGGTGCGCGAGCGCTTGCCGCGCGGCGTGGTGTGGGTGAGCTACAGCCTGGGCGCCTTGGACATTTGGGTGGCTTGGGTGGAGCCCGCTGGTGATGACACTTTGGCATCAACTTGCCCATCTGGCTTGATGGTGAACGATGCCGCCCTGCGTTGTATCAAGTGGCCCTTGAGCTTGTGATGCGCACACCCCAATCGCAGCGTGGTGCATCGCTGGTGGAACTGATGGTCGCGATGGTTTTGGGCTTGTGGCTGGCTGCAGCTGCCTTGCAACTCGCGTGGCGCAGTTCTCAAAGCCAGCAAGTGCAGGCGGCTTACGCCGAGATGAATGACAACGCACAACTGGCCTTGCAGCTGCTCACCCGCGATTTGCAATTGGCTGGGTATGCCGCAGCGCAAGGTGTGAGTGCGGGAACCACATCCAGCAGTTTGATCAGAGGCCTGAAAGGCGCGCCGCTGTTTGCTTGTGACCAGGGCTTCACTGCACCGCTGGCCAATGTCTTGACCTGTCAGACGGCCGGCAGTTCTGCGGCTGTGGAAGTGGTGTTTGAAGCTGACCTGCACAACACCTCGCCCACAGCATCAGGGGTGCCTTCAGATTGCTTGGGCAATGCGGTGCTGCCTGGTGAAGGTTTGTACCTGACCCGCCACCGTTATTTTGTGCAGACCGCCAGCACAGGGCGGCCTGAGTTGCATTGCGCATCGGGCCAAAGCTCGCAACCCCTGGTCGACCATGTGGCGCAACTGGTTTTCAGTTTTGGGGAGGCTTTGCCCACAGACCCCAGCCGCGCGGTGCGTTATGTGAGCGCTTCGCAAGTGAGTGATTGGGGGTGGGTGGTAGCGGTGCGGGTGTGCGTGCTGATGCAATCGTCTCAAGCTGTTTGGACCTCGGAAGACCAGGCCACTTACCGGGACTGCCAGGGTGTGAAGCAAAGCACCGCAAGTTATGCCCGCCAAAGTTTTCATACCACGGTGGTGTTGCGCAACAAGTCGCTCTGACAAGCTACTGAAAACCCTAGATCACAAACCGATCAGCTGTTCATAAGATCACGTCAAAAGATTCAGGGGGAAAGAAGTGACACAGCACGGTGTGTCGCTGGTTTTGGTGTTGGTCATGCTGGTGGTGCTGGGCTTGGGCGCGGCGTCTACGATGCAAAGCGCCATGTCGACCGAGCGACTTCATACCAACAGCCAGCAAGCGTCGCAGGCCGGCCAACAGGCCGAGACAGCGTTGCGTTTTTGTGAGGCGCAACTGCTTAAAGCGGACGCTGAACGCGTGGCCTCGCTGCAAGAGCAAAACATATCGACCACGGCGTACCAAAAAACACCAGCCTGGACACAAGCCGCCACCTGGCAAGCAGCCATTAAAACCACGTCTGCCGAGTGTGTGGTGGAGCGCCAAGCACTGGCTGATGACAAGCAGGTGTATGTGGTCACCGCCCGAGGCTTTGGCCCCAACAGCCTTGCGGGTGGCAAGGGGTCCGTGGTGTGGGTGCAGTCCACCTTGGTGTTGGGGTCGCCATGAATTTTCAGCTCATCGCTTTGGGGCTGGTGTTGATGTCCAACCATGCATGTGCGCAAACCACAGCTTGGTCGCAGCAACCCCTCATGCAGCGAGAAACTCGGGGTGTGCCGCCCAACGTCATGCTGACTTTGGAGGATTCGAGCTCCATGTTGTTTCAACATTTACCCGAGGACAAGGTGGTGATCGGGCCTTACACCGTCACGCACCCCTTGGGGAATCAGTCGATCCGCTTTCACAACGCTGACACGGTGACACATGCGGACACTTTCGCCGGCACGGTAGCCGCTGTGAGTGGCACGACCAACTGGCGACAGAAGTTCATGCGCGCAGCGCAGACCAACTGGACTTTCTATAACCCCGAGGTGCGCTACCAACCTTGGCCACTGGCCAGCGGTGGGCGTATGACCGCATACCCAGCGGCAGCTGCGCCTTTGGATCCGATGAATCCTGCGGTGACCGTCAATCTCACGCTCAAAAAAAGCATCACGGATGCGAATGAACTTTGGTGTTTTCGGTCGAACACACAAAGCACCTGTACCAAAACCACATCCGCTGTCAGCTTTGACCCAGGCTTGTATTTCGTGCTTAAAACCGTTACAGGTGTTCCGGCCAACCCCACACTGTCTGCCAGTTACACCGAATACTCCATCAATACCAACACAAGTTTTCCAAAATACACAGCACGCACTGATTGCACGGGTAGTGTTTGTACACAAGCACAAGAGCAGCAGAATTTTGCCAACTGGTTCACCTACAGCCGCTCACGCGCCTTGATGATCAAAGGGGCCATCGCTGAAGCCTTCATGAACCAAGGCACTGACCTGCGTTTGGGTTGGGGACGCATCAACCAAGCGGAACCGCGTCCTATTGACGGGGTCAATACCACCGTCATTGAGGCAGGCGTACGTGACTTCAACAAAACCAATTTCTTCAATTGGCTTTATGCCTTGCCTGCCAACGGCAGCTCTCCTTGGTCTAAAGCTTTGCAAACGGTAGGGGACTATGTCAAACGCAGCGATGCAGCAGGCCCTTGGGCGACAACACCTGGCAGTGGCGGGACACACTTGAGTTGTCGTCGCCAGCACCACATCTCCTTGATGGATGGTGCAGCTTCCGACACCACAACCCTAGGTAATACAGACAACGTGAACGGCCCACTGATCAAAAGCAGCACGCGTAGTTATCAGTACAAACCGGTGGCGCCCTACAAAGACAATGTGTCCAACACCTTGGCCGATGTCGCCATGGCGGGTTGGAGCAAAGACTTGAGGCCCGACCTGATCGACAACCTGGTGCCCACCGACGACAACCCGGCCTTTTGGCAACACCTGGTCACCCATGTGGTGGCGCTGGGTGTCAACACCACCTTGAATGAATCAGATCTGCCCGCATTAAGCGCTGGTACCAAAACTTGGGGCGCTGACTCGGTCGATGAGTTATGGCATGCGGCGTTGAACAGCCGCGGCTTGTTCAAGAACATTCAATCCGCGGCACAACTCACGCAGGCCATTCAAGCCATGGTGTCGCAAGCCATCAACACGAAGTTTGAGACCGGCACAGCCACAGCCCGCGACATTCTCAGCAACGCCAACCGTCTCTATGTGAGCAGCGCCACCAGCCACGCCTGGTCGGGGGATTTGCAAGCTTTTGATCTGAATGCTTCTGGCCTTGTGGGGGCGCAGCAGTGGTCGGCGAAAGCCAATCTTCCAGCATGGACAGATCGAAAAATTTGGACTTGGCGACAAGACCAAGCCACGCCTTCTGCTGTGGCATTCACCTGGGATACCATGGGCGCAGAGAACCAAAACGCTTTGGGGTCTTACACCACCAACAAAAGTGCCTTGGTCGATTACTTGCGTGGTGACCGCAGCCGCGAAGGTGAGTTCAGGGTGCGTCAAGCGGTGTTGGGCGACATCACCAACACGCCGCTGGTGCTCGGTGCGGGTGCAGACCTGGGCTACAGCAAATTACCCAACAGCCAAGGCGGCAACACCTACGCCGATTACCTGAAGCTCAAGGCCAGCCGTGTGCTGCAGATCGTCACCGGTGGCAACGATGGCATGTTGCATGTGTTTCAAGACAGTCTGGGCCAGTCAGCCGCTACCGATGGGCGCGAGGTGTTGGCTTATGTGCCACGCGCAGTACTGGGCAATTTAAGCCGTTTGGCCGATCCGGCCTATGGCAGTTTTGCCGCCGCCATCAACGCGACAACCCACGCCACTTACCACCAGTTTTTTGTGGATGGGCCGCTCAGCCAAAACGATGCCTTCATCACCCTGCCTGGCAGCGCCACGCCGCAGTGGCGCAACATCGTCTTGGCACCTTTGGGTGCGGGCGGGCCAGGCGTGGTGGCCTTGGACATGACCGAGCCTGGCAACACCCGTGTGTTGTGGGAACTCTCAGGCCACGCAGCTTTGGGTCTGACCAACGCGCCCATCGCCACAGGCGTGTTGCCCAACGGCGAATGGGTGGCGGTGTTTGGCAATGGGCCTTTCAGCACCAAAAGCCAAGCGGCTTTGATGGTGGTGCAACTGCAAACCGGCGCGGTGCAAACCTTGGTGCTTGATGACAACAACGCATTAGGGGGCGTCGGGGTTCTTTCAAACAGCAACGGACAAATCAGTACCTTGTACGCGGGTGACCTCAAGGGTCAGGTTTGGCGCATGGAGGTCAACACCGCGGTGCCCGCGCGTTTTCAAGTTTCGGGCTCGCCCTTGTTTCAAGCCAAAAGTGCTGCGGGCCAAACACAAGCCATCACCCAAGCACCATGGGTGCTCAGCAGCAGCCGTGGTGGCGCCATGCTCGTGGTGGCCACGGGCAGCTTGAACACCGAAGCTGAGGCGGATGCGACGGACGAGCAAACGATTTACGGCATTTGGGACAAACCGCAAGACGGCCTAGCCAGGCCTTTGCAGCGCAGCCAATTGGCCAGCCGCAGTTTGAATACGGTGGCGGGTTCTTCCGTATCACAAGGCGCCTTGAACATCACAGGCGCACCCGGCACACTGCTGAGTTTGAATGGTGCCGCGGTGAACTGGAACACCCAGCGTGGCTATGCGATGGACTTGGGCCTCATACCCGGCATGCGGGTCGTGCAAGCCCTGCAACTGCTCTCAGGCTCTACGGCTTGGGTGCCAGCAGTTGCGCCCTCGCGTTTGAGCCAAGGCTGTGAGACCAGCCCCGGACTGGCCGTCGGTTTGGTTTTCAATATGTTGGAGGGCACCGCTTTGTCAGACGCGGTGACCGATACCAATGCCGATGGCCTGATCAACAGCCTCGATGCTGTAGTGGCGGGCATCGGGCGGCGCACCAGCCACAACGCACTGATCAAAGGCGAGAAGGCTTGCGTTGGGGGCCAATGCGACACTCCATGGGTGCTGCCAGGTGGTCAAGTGACCTTGCGTTTGCGTGAAGCTATTTCTCAAACCGGTGCTCGTGTCATCCAAGACCGCACGTGGCGGCGCATCGTCAACCCGCCCTTGCGTTGAGATTGAGACCGCCATGATGCGCAAACCAACGATGTCAGGCCTGAGCCTGATTGAACTCCTGGTGGTGCTGGTCATCATCGGGTTGTTAAGCAGCTTGGCTTACCCGTCATACCTGCAGCACCTGGCCAGGCGCGACAGGCTGGAGGCCATCAACCTCTTGCATGATGCCCAACTGTTCATGGAGCGCTATCACGCTATCAACGGTCGCTACAGTCTTGATAGCAACGGCTTGACGCCACCAAATCTGCCTGCGCGACTGCAAACCACTGCAAGCCAAACAAGCAACAGTTACAGCCTGTCAGTTCAAGCGGGTTTGAGCAGTTACACCCTCACAGCCACACCCAAAATCACGCAGGGACATTGGTGCGATCAACTGAGTTTGAAGCTGAGCCACACCGGCGCCAAGACGGCCTTGGCCCCCGATGGCTCAGCATTAGACGCCGCGGCTGTGGCGGCTTGCTGGCGTTGAGGGCTTTAGTCTTTTTTCAGCTGCGGCAGCGAGGTGCTGTCGCTCACCGAGAGCAAGCCAGAGCGGGTGTAAATGCCCAGCTTGGCGCGTGTGTCGATGATGTCGAGGTTGCGCATGGTCAGCTGTCCAATGCGGTCTGCGGGTGAGAAGGGCGCGTCTTCCACTTTTTCCATGCTCAAACGCTCGGGCGCGTAAGTGAGGTTGGGCGACTCTGTGTTGAGCAGCGAGTAGTCGTTGCCGCGACGCAGTTCCAGCGTGACTTCACCGGTGATGGCGCGGGCCACCCAGCGTTGTGCGGTTTCGCGCAGCATGATGGCTTGCGGGTCAAACCAACGGCCTTGGTACAACAAGCGACCCAACTTACGGCCGTTCTCGCGGTACTGTTCAATGGTGTCTTCATTGTGAATGCCGGTCACCAAACGCTCATATGCTATGAAAAGCAGAGCAAGACCGGGGGCTTCGTAAATGCCGCGGCTCTTGGCTTCAATGATGCGGTTCTCAATCTGGTCGCTCATGCCCAGGCCGTGACGGCCACCAATGCGGTTGGCTTCCAAAATCAGTTCCACCGGATCGTCGAAGGTCACGCCATTCAAGGCCACGGGTTGGCCTTCTTCAAAGCGCACGCTCACCTCTTCAGCCTTCACCTCAACTTCGGGCTTCCAGAAGGCCACGCCCATGATGGGGTTGACGATGCGCATGCCCGAGCTCAGCAACTCCAGGTCTTTGGCCTCGTGGGTGGCGCCCAGCATGTTGGAGTCTGTTGAGTAAGCTTTTTCAGCCGACATCTTGTAGCCAAAACCTGCAGCGGTCATGAAGGCCGACATTTCAGCACGGCCACCCAACTCGTCAATGAAGGTCTGGTCGAGCCAGGGTTTGTAAATGCGAAGTGAAGGGTTGGTCAGCAGGCCGTAGCGGTAGAAACGCTCGATGTCATTGCCCTTGAAGGTGGAGCCATCGCCCCAGATGTTGACATCGTCTTCCTTCATCGCTGCCACCAGCATGGTGCCGGTGACTGCGCGGCCCAAAGGCGTGGTGTTGAAGTAAGTCACGCCCGCGGTGCTGATGTGGAAAGCCCCGCTTTGCATGGCTGCAATGCCTTCTTGCGCGAGCTGGCGACGGCAGTCAATCAGGCGCGCTTTTTCAGCGCCGTATTGCATAGCCTTGCGCGGAATCTCGTCGTAGTCAGGCTCGTCGGGTTGACCCAAGTTGGCGGTGTAAGCGTAGGGCAGAGCGCCTTTGAGCTTCATCCAGTGCAGGGCTGCGCTGGTGTCCAGACCGCCAGAAAACGCGATACCGACTTTTTGCCCCAAGGGCAGGCTTTGCAAAATGGTGGCCATGGTGAAACTCTCAGGGCAAGGGTGGCAATGTGTGAAGCGGCGAGGCTTTAAGCGAAGTGGCAGATGTAGTGGTAAGCCTCAGTCACGCGGATCTCGAATTTCGAGTTGCCCGGCACGTTGAAGCTTTCACCTGCGGCAGACTTGACCCAGGTGCTGCTGCCGTCGAGTTTGTATTCGCAAGAACCCGCCACGCATTCCATGATTTCAGGTGCGCCGGTGTTGAAAGTGAGGGTAGCGGGCAAGATCACGCCGACAGATTTTTTGCTGCCGTCGGCCAGGGTGATGCTGTGGCTCACGCACTTGCCGTCGAAGTACACATTGGCTTGGGGGTTGACGCTGACGTTGTTGATCATGATGGTGCTCAAAAGAAAGTTCCGCAGGTCGTCTGCGGGCGAAAACCCTCTATTTTAGGGGGTGGCTGGGTGGGTGCTTAGCGGGGGCGCTTCAGGGCAGGCGGGCTTGCCAAGCCTGGGCATCAAAACCCACAGTGAGTTGGCCGGGCGTCCACACCACCACCGGGCGTTTGATGACGCTTGCGTGGTCCTGCATCAGCGCCAAGGCCGAGGCGGCGTCTTTGACCGCGGCTTGCGCTGCGGGCTCGAGCTTGCGCCAGGTGGTGCCTTTGCGGTTGACCAAGGTTTCCCAACCCAAGGCGTCCACCCATGTTGGGAGCTCAGCGGGCACACCTTGTTTTTTGAAATCGTGAAACTGGTGCTCGATGCCGTGGGTGCTCAGCCAGGTGCGGGCTTTTTTCACGGTGTCGCAGTTAGGGATGCCATAGACGGTGATCATGAAGAAATTGTCGCACGCGTGGGGTTAACCCGCATGCCGATGGGTGACAATCAGCGGCTATGACAGATCTTTCCGATTGGCTGGCGCACTGCGAGCGTTTGCACCCCAAGAACATCGACATGGGGCTGGAGCGGGTGCGCGAGGTGGCTCAGCGCCTGAACTTGCGCTTTGACTGCCCAGTCATCACCGTGGCGGGCACCAACGGCAAAGGTTCGACTTGCGCCATGCTCGAGGCCATTCTGGGCCAGGCGGGTTTCAAAACCGGGGTGTACACCTCGCCGCATTTGGTGCATTTTGAAGAGCGGCTGCGCCTGCAAGGTCAAGCTGTTGACGCGCAAGTTTTGGCCGCATGTTTTGCGGATGTGGAACAGGCCCGCTTGCAAGGCGAGGCGATCTCACTCACTTACTTTGAGTTCAGCACCCTGGCCATTTTGCTGTGCATGATGCGCGCTGAGCTGGATGTGGTGGTGCTCGAGGTGGGCTTGGGTGGGCGCTTGGATGCGGTCAACATCATCGACACCGACTGCGCCATCATCACCAGCATCGATCTGGACCACATGGAATTTTTGGGGCCAGACCGCGAGAGCATCGGCCGCGAGAAGGCCGGCATCATGCGCGCGGGCCGCCCGGTGGTGGTCAGCGACCCGGTGCCCCCGCAAAGCGTGCTGGACCATGCGCAGGCCATAGGTGCCGATGTGTGGCGCTTCGGGCATGACTTCAATTTCTCGGGCGACAAGCAGCAGTGGGGTTGGGCGGGTCGTGGTCGACGTTACAGCGGCTTGGCTTACCCGGCACTGCGCGGTGCCAACCAGCTGGTGAATGCCTCGGGCGTGTTGGCGGCGTTGACCGCCTTGCGCGAACGCTTGCCCGTGACGGCCCAAGCGGTGCGCAGCGGCTTGGCCTTTGTGGAGTTGCCAGGGCGTTTTCAGATCATCCCGGGGCAGCCCACGCTGGTGCTGGATGTGGCGCACAACCCGCATTCGGTGGCCGCGCTGACCGCTAACTTGGATGCCATGGGCTTTTTCCCCACCACCCATGCGGTGTTCGGGGCCATGGCCGACAAAGACCTGAGCCCCATGTTCAACAAAATCGGCCCGGTCATCAACAAGTGGTACTTCACCGACCTGCCCACGCCGCGTGCGGCCAGTGCCCAGGATTTGCGGGCCATGTGGCTCACCCAGCCCAAGCAGGTCAGTGAAGATGTGCAGTGCTTTGCCGACCCGATGGCGGCCCTGCAGGCGGCCATCGATGCCGCAGACCCCGCTGATAGAATTGTGGTCTTTGGATCGTTCTACACGGTTGGTGGTGTGCTGCAAAACGGCACACCGCGATTACAAGCCAAACACCTGAGCGCATAACAACGGCATGGCCCTCTTCAAATTTCGTCAAGGTGAAGATTCCAGTCAACCTGCGCCCGCGCAGAGCGTGGAGGTGTTGCGGCAACGTGCCAAGCACCGCCTCATCGGTGCTGTGGTGCTGGTAGCCATCGGCGTGGTGGGCTTCCCCCTGCTGGTGGACAAGCAACCCCGCCCCATGTCGGTGGACTTACCCATCGACATCCCTGACAAAAACAAAACCAAGCCTTTGACTTTGCCCGCTGCGGGTGCCACGCCCGCCTCAGAGGCTGTCGCTGCGAAGGCGGTTGAGCCCAAGCCTGTAGACAACAAGCCTGCGGAGAAGGCTGACGCCAAACCCGAGACCAAACCCTTACCCGCTGCCAGCTCGGTGGTGCCGCCAGCAGCGAGCTTGTCGAGCCAAGAAGCCATTGAGCCCAAGTCACCTGCCAAGGTCGAACCTAAAGCCGAGGCCAAAGTTGAAGCCAAGCCTGAGCCTAAAACTGAGGCCAAGGTAGAAGCGAAACCTGCCGCCAAGCCTGCTGACAAAGCAGCTGACAAACCGGCAGATAAATCAACAGACTCCGGTTCGCGTGCGCAAGCCCTGCTCGAAGGCAAAGACCCTGCCAAAGCTGAGACCCGCTTGGTGATCCAAGTGGGTGCATTTGATGACGCGAAAAAAGTAGCTGATGTGCGAGCCAAATTGGAGCGTGCGGGTTTGAAAACTTACACCCAAGTGGTTGAGACCAAAGACGGCAAGCGCACCCGGGTTCGCTTAGGGCCGTTTGCCACCAAGGCTGAGGCAGACAAGGCCGCTGACAAAATCAAAAAGCTGGATTTGCCCGCCAGCATCTTGACGCTCTGAACCCATGTCCACCGTGGACTGGTTGTTCGCTGGCCTCTTGGGCCTGTCCATGCTCACGGGTTTGTGGCGCGGCTTGGTGCGTGAGTTGTTCTCGGTCATCAGTTGGGTAGCGGCCTTCTTTTTCTCTCAGTGGTTTGCGCCGCAAGCGTCGGAGTATTTGCCGCTGGCTGGTGCTTCTGAGACCATCCGCTACGCGGCAGGTTTTGTGGCGGTGTTCATCGCGGCACTGATGGTGGGCGGCATGTTGGGCTGGCTCTTGCAAAAGGTCATCAGCACCGTAGGCCTAGGGTTCCTGGACCGCTTGCTGGGTGCGGTGTTTGGCCTGGTGCGCGGCACCGTGGTGCTGTTGGCGGTGACGGTGGTGATGCAGATGACGCCTTTGAAAACCAGCCCCATGTGGGAGGCCTCACAAGGTGCGGTGTTGGCGGGCAAAGTGTTGCAGGGCCTCAAGCCCATGCTGCCTAAAGAATTTGGGACTTACCTTCCCTAAGATTGGAACTGAACGATGTGTGGAATTGTTGGCGTTGTCTCTAACGCACCGGTGAACCAGCTGATTTATGATGCCTTGCTGCTCTTGCAGCACCGCGGTCAAGACGCGGCGGGCATCGTCACCCAGCAGGAACGCAAGTTCTTCATGCACAAAGCCAAGGGCATGGTCAAAGACGTGTTCCGCACCCGCAACATGCGCGCATTGCCCGGTAACTGTGGCCTGGGCCAGGTGCGTTATCCCACGGCTGGCAATGCTTTCAGCGAAGAAGAGGCGCAGCCTTTTTATGTGAACGCGCCCTTTGGCATCGTGCTGGTGCACAACGGCAACCTCACCAACGCCCAGGCCCTCAAGGCCGAGTTGTTCACCACCGACCACCGCCACATCAACACCGAGAGCGACTCTGAAGTTTTGCTCAATGTGTTGGCGCACGAGCTCGACAACGCCACCCGCGGCAACACCTTGCAAGTGCAAGATGTGTTCAACGCGGTCAAGGCGGTGCACCGTCGTGTGCGCGGCTCTTACGCGGTGATTGCTTTGATCGCCGGTCACGGCGTGCTGGCTTTCCGTGACCCCTATGGTATTCGCCCGCTGTGCATCGGCCGCGCCAAAGACACCGTGATGCTAGCCAGCGAATCGGTGGTGCTCGAAGGCACCTCGCATGTGCTGGAGCGCGATGTGGCCCCGGGCGAGGCGGTGTTCATCAACCTGCAGGGCGAGATGAGTGCGCAGCAATGTGCCGACACGCCCACGCTCAACCCCTGCATTTTTGAGTATGTGTACCTGGCCCGCCCTGATTCGGTGATGGACGGTATCTCGGTGTACCAGGCCCGCTTGAATTTGGGCGAAGCCCTGGCCAAGCGCGTGGTCTCCACCGTGCCGCCCAGCGAGATTGATGTGGTGATTCCCATCCCCGAATCCAGCCGCCCCAGTGCCACCCAGCTCGCGCAGTTGTTGGGCTTGCCTTACCGCGAAGGGTTTGTGAAAAACCGTTACGTGGGCCGTACCTTCATCATGCCCGGCCAAGGTGTGCGCAAAAAATCGGTGCGCCAAAAACTCAATGTGATTGCCAGCGAATTCAAAGGCCGCAATGTGCTGCTGGTGGATGACTCGATCGTGCGGGGCACCACCAGCCGCGAGATTGTGCAAATGGCGCGCGACGCCGGTGCGCGCAAAGTCTTCATGGCCAGCGCCGCGCCCCCGGTGCGTTACCCCAATGTGTATGGCATCGACATGCCCACCACCTCTGAGTTGGTGGCCCACAACCGCACGGTAGAAGAGGTGCGCGAAATCATTGGCGCAGACGCTTTGATTTACCAGGACGTGGAAGCCATGAAAAAAGCGATTGGCTCCTTGCAACCCAAGCTCCATGGTTTTGATGCGTCGTGCTTTGACGGCGTGTACTGCACCGGCGACATCTTGGCGGGCGACATTGACCGCATGAACGCCTCGCGCGTGGTGGGCGATGAGAACGCCGAAGACACCTCGCGTCTGGCCTTGCCCAACCATTCTGGAGAATGAGCATGGCGGCATCTAAACCTTTACCCGAAGGCCTGCAGCTGCAAACCCTGGCGGTGCGTGAAGCCGAGGCCAAGAGCCAGTTTGGCGAGAACTCTGAAGCGCTGTACCTCACCAGCAGTTTTGTGCAGCCCGATGCGGCCACCGCTGCGCGCCGCTTTGCCGGTGAAGAAGACGGCTACATCTATTCCCGCTTCACCAACCCCACGGTGGCCAGCATGGAACAGCGCTTGGCTGCCCTGGAAGGCACCGAGGCTTGCATGGGCACCAGCTCGGGCATGTCGGCCATTTTGCTGATGTGCATGGGCTTGCTCAAGGCGGGTGACCATGTGGTGTGTTCACAGTCGGTGTTCGGCTCTACTATTAAATTGATAGCTGGTGAGTTCGGTAAATTCGGGGTTGAGAGCACGTTTGTGTCGCAAACCGATGTGGCCGCCTGGCAGGCCGCCATCAAGCCCAACACCAAACTGCTGTTTGCTGAAACACCCACCAACCCCTTGACCGAGGTGTGCGATATTGCCGCCTTGGCTGATGTGGCCCACAAAGCGGGCGCCTGGTTGGCGGTGGACAACTGCTTTTGCTCACCGGCTTTGCAGCAGCCTGCCAAGTTGGGGGCTGACCTCATCATCCACTCCGGCACCAAATACCTGGATGGCCAGGGCAGGGTGGTGGCCGGTGCGATTTGCTGCAGCCAACAACTGATCGACGAGAGGTTCATGCCGGTCATGCGCAGTGCCGGCATGAGCTTGTCGCCCTTCAATGCGTGGGTGGTGCTCAAAGGTTTGGAGACCTTGAGCATCCGCATGAAAGCGCAAAGCGAGAACGCCATGGCTTTGGCCACCTGGCTGGAAGCGCACCCGCAAGTGGCACGCGTGTACTACCCGGGTTTGAAATCGCACCCGCAGCACGATTTGGCCTTGCGCCAACAGTCTGGCCTGGGTGGTGCGGTGCTGTCCTTCGATGTGAAGGCCCAGGGGCCGGAGCAAAGCCGACAAAAAGCATTTCATGTGATCGACCACACGCAAGTCATGTCGATCACCGCGAATTTGGGCGACACGAAAACCACGATTACCCACCCGGCCAGCACCTCACACGGACGCTTGACCGAAGTGCAGCGACAAGCCGCAGGCATTGGCCAGGGCTTGATTCGCGTGGCCGTGGGCTTGGAACACATTGACGATTTGAAGGTTGACCTGGCCCGTGGCCTGGACACCTTGGCTTGAGACATAACTTGAACACCACCACCACCCGGGTACGCACCCGCTTTGCGCCGTCGCCAACAGGCTTCATCCATCTTGGCAATATCCGCTCAGCGCTTTACCCCTGGGCGTTTGCGCGCTCGCAGGGCGGCGACTTCATTTTGCGTATTGAAGACACCGACCAAGACCGCTCTACCCAGGCTGCGGTGGACGTGATCATTGAAGGCATGAAGTGGTTGGGGCTGGACCACGACGAAGGCCCCTTCTACCAAATGCAGCGCATGGACCGCTACAAAGAGGTGCTGGGCCAGCTCATCGCCCAAGGCCATGTGTACCCGTGCTACATGAGCATGCAAGAGCTCGATGCCTTGCGTGAGCGTCAAATGGCCGCCAAGCAAAAGCCGCGTTACGACGGCACCTGGCGCCCTGAGCCTGGCAAGGTGCTCCCGCCCGTGCCAGAAGGCGTGCAACCTGTGCTGCGCTTCAAAAACCCCACCTCGGGTTCGGTGGTGTGGGACGACAAGGTCAAAGGCCGCATTGAGATCAGCAACGATGAGCTCGACGATCTGGTGATTGCCCGCCCGGCTGCTGCGGGCGAGACGGTGGGCACACCCACCTACAACTTCTGCGTGGTGGTGGACGACATCGACATGGCCATCACCCATGTGATTCGCGGCGACGACCATGTGAACAACACGCCGCGCCAAATCAATATCTTCAAAGCCCTGGGCCAAGAGCCGCCGGTGTACGCGCACTTGCCCACCGTGCTCAACGAGCAAGGCGAGAAAATGAGCAAGCGCAACGGCGCCAAAGCCGTCACGCAGTACCGCGAAGAAGGCTACTTGCCCGATGCCATGGTGAATTACCTGGCCCGCCTGGGTTGGAGCCATGGTGATGACGAGATTTTCAGCCGCGAGCAATTCTTGCAGTGGTTCGATCTGGACCACCTGGGCCGCAGCGCTGCGCAGTTCGACGAAGCCAAGCTCAAGTGGGTCAACGCGCAACACCTCAAAGCCATGGCAGATGAGGCACTGTCTGCCTTGATTGCTCCTGTCTTGGTAGCGCGTGGTTTTTCGCCTGATGATCGCTTGCCCGCGATTTGCGGCTTGTTCAAAGACCGCTGCGACACCCTGGTGGTATTGGCCGATTGGGCGCAGGCTTTTTATGGCGATGTGCGCCCCAAGGCGGACGAGTTGGCCCAGCATGTGACCGAGGCGGTCAAGCCTGCCTTGGCTTTGCTGGCTGAAAAACTGAACGCCTGCACCTGGGACAAGGCAGGCATTGCCGCAGCCATCAAAGAAGTGTTGGCTGCGCAGGGCCTGAAAATGCCTCAACTGGCCATGCCGGTGCGGGTGCTGGTGATGGGCACGGCCCAAACCCCCTCGCTGGACGCGGTGCTGGCCCTCTTGCCCAAAGAAAAAGTTTTAGGTCGCCTGCAAACCGCATAAATTTCGATATACAATCTATGTCTCGATGCAGCGACAGGCAACTGTCAATGCCAATGGGGGTATAGCTCAGCTGGGAGAGCGCTTGCATGGCATGCAAGAGGTCATCGGTTCGATCCCGTTTACCTCCACCAATTGTTCGAGAACGTCCAGGTTACGACCCTATCGTCTAGAGGCCTAGGACATCACCCTTTCACGGTGAGTACCGGGGTTCGAATCCCCGTAGGGTCGCCAAGATTCGCTGCAAAGCAAATCAGGCACAAGTGGTTGGCACTTGGCTCGCAAGAGCGAAAGCCATCTACCAGGAGTGGTAGTTCAGTTGGTTAGAATACCGGCCTGTCACGCCGGGGGTCGCGGGTTCGAGTCCCGTCCACTCCGCCAAAAATAAAAAGCCATCAGTCAACCGACTGGTGGCTTTTTTCTTGGCCCTGTTCAATTAGCCTATGTGTGGCCTATCTGGCACAGTACCAGCCGCTATCTGCCGGTACGCTTCGCTCACATTCTGCAGAAAAGCCCCGAACTCAGTGCTGGCTGCTCAAGACCTTGTTCATGAATTCGGTCAGCACCGTCGCCAGTGTGGCTTCGTGGGGTTCCCAGTCAGAGAAGGGCAGCAGCGGGACGTCTTGGTCTTCAATGGGCAGCTGAAACAACACGCTGTTCGGAATCAAGTTGGCCGCTGCAATGCCATTGGCTGAGGCGTGCGTTTTGTCGTTGCCTGGAATGACCAAGGTGGGCACGCGAATGGCGCGCATCACATCGTCTTCCATACCCAGCACAGGCTTGCGGGGGCCTCTCAAGAAGATGGACAACCAGTGCTCCATCACGCGGATGTATTCCTTGGGATCCATCGCCATGAGCCGGGTTAAATTGGCCGGGTTGGCTTGAATCCGCTCTTGGTATTGCTCGGTCTCACAAACCGCTTTCATGCCGCCTTCTTGCGCTGCACGAATGAATTGTCCGTAATACATATTGGGCAGTCGGCCTGCAGCAAAGTCGCCGCCTGTCACGCGCATCAACATCAGGCCTTTGACTTGATCGGGGTGGCGTTGGTTGAACAGCATGGACAAGCGTGCACCCGAAGAGGTGCCGCCAATGAAGGCCGGTGATGCGCCCAGCGCGTCCAGCAAAACGGCCAAGTCGTCAGCCCAAATTTCTTCTTCGCCATCTTGGCCTGCAATGATCACATCAGAGGCGCCGGTGTTGCGACGGTCGTGCAGCAAAACTTGAAATCCTTTGGCAGCAATTTTTTCCGCAAAAGGAATGAACTCGTTGAAACCGCGCCGACCACCGGTGATGAGGGTCAGCCAAGGGCCACTGTCCCCAAAAACACGGTAATGAATTTTGGCGTCGCGAATTTGGATAAAAGGCATTTGGGTTTTACTCTCGTCAATGTTGAACCGTGCCTGCTTGCGGCACGGTTAGACCACTCACTCTGCTTTGATGTTGAGTTGCTTGATGAGCTTGGCTTTCTCATCGAAGTCTGCACGTAAACGCTTGTCGAAATCTTTGCGGCCCAGAAAAGAGACGCGCTGATTCAAACGCAAGGCAGCAGCGCGAAAGCCTTCTGAAGAGGTCACCTCGGCACAGGTTTTTTCTAAACTGGCCAAGACCGCCTCAGGCGTGCCCCGCGGCGCAAACATGCCGTTCAAGCCAGGCACACCCGCCGCATGGCCGAGTTCAGCCATGGTGGGCACATCGGGGTAGGCGAAGTGGCGCTGCTCAGCAAACACAGCCAAGGGGCGCACCCCTTTGCCGGCCATGCCCGAAATGGACGCGGCAGCAAACGTGATTTCATTGCTGATCAATTGCGGCAAGATTTGCGGCTCACCCCTGAAAGGCACATGGACAGCATCCAACCCGGATGTGGCCAACCAGGCGGACGCAGACAGGTGAGGCACAGAGCCCACACCTGAAGAGGCCCAACTGAATTTGCCCGCTTGCGACTTCACCGCGGCAGCCAACTCCTGGTAGGTTTTGTAGGGGGAGGCTGAGCCGACAAACAAAGCCATCACGTTCTCGAAGCTCTGACAAACAGGCACGAAAGAATCGAGGGTGTAGGCGAGGTTCTTGATGACGTGCGGTGCAATCGTCAAGGGCGTGTTGGGCGAGATGGCCACGGTGTAGCCATCGGGCTTGGCCGCCGCAAGTGCAGCAAAGCCAATCGTGGCCGCAGCACCTTCGCGGTTGACAATGGGAAAAGCTTGTCCTGTGATTTTTGAAAACTCAGAAGCCAAAGCTCTGCCCATCAAATCCACACCGTGCCCGGCCTGGAAGGGCACGATGACGGTCACTGCGCGTGACGGATACAGCTCTTGCGCTCCCGCCGAGGACATGGCTAAGCCCATGCATGCCGTCAAAAAAGTAGCGACCAGATTTCGCATCAACATCTCCAGGTATTGAAATTAAGCTTGGGCTTCGTGTGGTGGACCGCGTCAGTCCATGGAAATGTTGGTGCGCTTGCCCAGCGCTGAAAACATCTCTACCTCTTTGGCCATGCGGGCGGTGATCTCGCTGGGTTTTTCATAAACCGGGGTCACCCCCTGCGCGAACAACTGTGCTTGAAGTTCGGGGTCTTTCATGGCCTGTTCAATCAGGGACGCCAGACGCGCCACGATTTGAGGTGGCGTTTTGGGGGGCGCAGAAATACCCACCCAGGTCTCCAGCACCAGCCCGGGTTTGATTTCTGACAAGGTAGGAACATTGGGCAGCTGAGGCGAGCGTGTAGCGCCTGTGACGGCCAACGCTTTGAGTGCACCTGCTTTGACCTGGCTGACGGTGGAGCTGAGCCCAGGCACAGACAGCGTGACTTGCCCAGCCATGAGGTCCGTCATGGCAGGCCCTGAGCCACGGTAGGGCACGTGTACCCAGTCAATGCCGAAAGCCTCTTTGACCAACTCAGCGCTCAAGTGAGAGGCGGAGCCGTTACCCGCAGAGGCGTAGTTGTATTTGCCCGGCGCGGCTTTGGAAGCAGCGATGAAGTCTTGCAAGTTGTCAAAAGGCGCTTTGCCGTTGACCACGATGGCAAAAGGCAGCACACCAAAAGTGGCCACATGGCTAAAGCCTGCCACCGCTTCGAACAAGGGCTTCTTGCTGAGCGCAGAACTCACCGGCATGGCGCCGTTGCTGAGCAAAATGGTGTAGCCGTCGGGCACAGCGCGTGAAACTTCTCCAGCACCCAAAGCACCGCCGACACCTGCGCGCGTCTCGATCACAAAGGGCTTGCCTGTCAAGGTAGACAAGCGCGTGGCCAGTAGGCGCGCTGGGCCGTCAAAGCTGCCCCCTGGAGGGAAGGGGACCACCAATTTCACGGCCTTCTCTGGGTAATCGGCCGCAGCGTGTGTGCACCAAAGCGTCAGCACGGTCAGCGCCATCCCTACCCAAGAACGTCGGCGAGTTGATGTGAACATGGCTATTTTTCCTTGTCTCAATGCGATCAATCAGCGGCCAAGATGCGTTCCATCGTGATCGGCAATTGCTTGATCCTCACCCCCAGTGCGTTGTGAACCGCATTGCCAATCGCAGCGGCTGTGGGCGCTTGGGTGGCCTCACCTGCGCCAACCGAAGGCTCGTTGGGTTGATTGATCAGGCTGACCGTGACGTGCGGCACTTCCGAGAAGGGAAGGATCGGGTAGTCCTCCCAGGTTTTTGCGGTGATCTCGGCGTTGCTGAACTTCAATTCTTCTTTCAAGGTCCAGCTGCAGCTTTGCACGGCGCCACCTTCGAGCTGGCTCTTCACGCCATCAGGGTTGATGACCAAGCCCACATCGGCAGCCACAGAAATATCGGTGACGCGAATCGTTGTGCCCGCCAAGATGCGAACAGCCACTGCACACCATGCGCCCGTGTTCTTGTAGCGGGCATAAGCAAAGCCTCGGCCCACACCTTCTTCATCTTGAGAATGGTCATGCCACCAAGGGGCTTGTTCAATGGCTTTGTGAACCACCGCAATGGCCCGAGGGTCACTCAAATGCCGCAACCTGAACGCCACCGGATCTTGCTTGAGCGATGTCGCCAACTCGTCCATGAAGCACTCAATCGCCCACACGTTCGCGTAGCCACCGAGTGCCCGGATTGCCGATGTGCGAATCGGCATCTCCAGCAAGCGGTTGTAAACCACCTTGTAGTTGGGCAGGTCATAGAGGGGAATCGAGTTTCTGTCACCGCCACCGCCTGCAGACATGGGGGGGTCCAAAGACAAGGGGGTGTCGAACGGGTTGCTCAATTCAGCCGCAGCCACAAACGACAAATTACCCGGTGCAGAACGACCCGGGCGCGAGGTGTAACCGTTGGACCAGATGGTGTGCACCCAGTTGTGGATGTCGCCATTCGGGCTCAGGTCCGCCTCGATTTTCACGAGATGCGCAGAGCCCATCGGGCCACAGCTCAGTTCAGCGGTTCGCGACCACATCAGACGCACGGGGCGACCTTGGGCTTGGCGTGCGAGCAGCATGGCATCAAACGCCACATCATCCGCGGGGTTGTGACCATAGCAACCCGCACCTTCAAGGTGGTGAACCAACACCTCGGGCATTTGGGCATCATCCAACTCGCGCTGCAAATAAACTTCAATGTCCGATTTCAGATTGAAGATGCCTTGGCTGTGTGACCAAACCTCCAGCTTGTTGGCGGTCCATTGCGCAAGCGCACACGACAAACCAATCGATGCATGGGCGATGTAGGGCTTTTGGTACCAAGACTCAAAGTGCTTGGCATCTGAAGACGGCGTGACTTCCTTGGCCAACTCATCCACCACACGTTGCTCGCTGGGGGCGGTGGTGAGAAAGGTTTTGAGATCGGCCCCATTGGGCAGCGTTTCTGGCAAATGCCAGGTCACCAGCGTCTCAAGGTGAGCAACGGCGGCCGCGGCGACTTCCTCGCGGTCAGCCATGACACCGATGAACGAACCATCTCTGAACAAGGCAACCTTCGGAAAGCGTTGGCTAAAACCGGCCTCGTCCACGCTGACAATGCGGCCCATTCGGTTGGGCGCGCGCAAGATCCTGGCGTGCAGCATGTCGGGCAGCACCATGTCTTGAATAAAGGCAGGACCACCAAACAGCTTTTTTTCCAGATCAAGCCGGGGTGTGGGCGTCCCGACGATGTGATGCTCGCTTGAGGGCTTATGTGGCGCATCCATCAGCACGTTAACCTTGGCTTGATCGTCAAGGTTCAAGTCCCAATACGTCATGGTCTTGGCGGTCGCGCTGGAGCGGAGGATGCCCTGATCAATCGACACCGTGCTGGCTGGTACGCCGCAGGCTTCGCAATAACGAGCCACAGCCGTGGTTTTGATGGTGGCGCAGGCCATGCGAACGGCCGAGCCACAGTGCTCAATGGAAAAACTGCCCGAGGTCACGCCTTCGTCGGGGCTGTTGTTGGTGTTGATGGGGGCAACAAGGACTTGATGCAAGGCGACATCGAGTTCTTCAGCGGCAATTTGGCTCAGGGCTGTTGAAATGCCCTGACCAAAGTCGACCTTGCCCACATGCAGGGTGATGTGCTTGGGGGCACTGAAGTCAAGCCACTGACCAATGGTTGGATTTTTATCCAAGCTGTTTTTGACGAAGCCCCGGGCCAAGATGACGGTGTTCATTGGTCTTGGCCTTTCTTGAGGGCCGCCATCACCGCCTTGATGATGCGTGGCTGACTGCCGCAGCGGCACAGGTGTTTATCAAGTGCTGCTCTGACATCACTTTCTGTGCAAGGTTTACCACTGTCGACCAAAGCGACTGAGCTCATCAAAATGCCGCTCAGGCAAAAACCACACTGACCGGGTTGCTCTTGCAGCACCGCGGCTTGAACGGGGTGAGGTTTTTCAAGCGAGCCAACGCCTTCTGGCGTTGTGACCGTTTTGCCTTCAAGCGCCCAAAAAGGAAGGTTGCAACTGGTCGTTGCCACACCGTCAACCAAGATGGTGCATGCGCCGCAGTGACCATCGCCACAGCCCATGCGCACACCCTTGAGGTTGAGGTCGTTACGCAGGGCATAAATCGCGTTTGAATTGGCAGGGTAATCGCAGCTGCGTTTCAAACCATTGATCTTCAATTCCATAGCTAAATCCACATCCGTTTTGTTGCAAAGTTGGGGCCTCTGTCACATCAAAGTGATACTACTGCAACAACCATCGAACTCTCCCCCTGTCGGGTGCGCATTAACACTAACTGGGTGGCCGCTGGCTCAGCCAGAGCTTTCGTATCATCAGGTCTTGTATGGAGGCATCAGCGTATGAAGTTCATCCCTTCAAAAACCATTTGGTTTGCCAGCGTGCTGACCGGCTTGAGCCTCTCGGTGGCTTCACAAACCGAAACACGTTTGGCCACCCAAGCCATCCATTGCGCTGCGGTGTTCACGGTGTTGGGGCAAACCCATGCAAGCGACAGCGCCTTGGCTCCACGCTTGAACAAGGCCGCCAACATCTTCACCGAGGTGTATGTGAAAGAACTCAATGCAGGCCTCAAGCCTGAAGAGGCGGCCAAGCGCCGTGAGTTGGCCTTGGCCGACATCAAAGCCGGCTGGACCACCCGGGCACCTCAGTTCACCGAAAGCAGCGTGATTTGCGGGGCTTGGGCTGAGGGTTTTTTAGAGCAGGGCGAGGTCTACAAGCACGTGCCGGTGTACCCCAAGGTGGTGGCCATGCACATCCGCAGCCAGTACCAAGCCCTGGCCGAGGACGCGCTCAAACGCTGGCAACCTTGATCACTGTGTGAAGTCCACACGGGTGGCCAGCTTTTTGTTCATGGCCAGCTCATCGGCAATCACCTTGCTGAATTCGGCGCCACTGCTGCCCACCGCCACAAAGCCTTGTTCGGCAAAGGCGCGTTTGATGTCCGGGTCGTCCAGCAATTTGTTGACCTCGGTGCGCATGCGGTTCACATGCTCAGCGGGCACGCCAGCCGGGAACCAAAAGCCGTACCAGGGTGTGTAGACAAAACCTTTCACCGCAGCTTCGTCGATGGTGGGCACATCAGGCAGTTCAGCCCATCGTTTGCGCGCGGTGATGGCCAGGGCTTTGAGCTTGCCGGCTTTGACCAGTGGCAGCACCGCGGTGGGAGCGCCAATCACAAAGTCGATGCGGCCAGCCACCAAATCGTTGAGCGATTGGCTCACGCCTTTGAAGGGCACATGGGTCATCTTCACATCGGCACTGCTGCTCAAGAACTCGCCGGCAAAGTGCATCACATTGCCCACACCCCCCGAACCAAAGGTGTATTTGCCCGGATTGGCTTTGGCATCGGTCAGCAGCTCTTTGAGGTTCTTCGCGGGCAGATCAGGGCGTGCCGCCAACACAAAGCCCACGCTGTTGGCCACCAAGGTGATGGGCGTGAAGTCTTTCACCGGGTCGTAAGGCAAGCTGGGGGAGACCACCGGCAAGCTGGCGTGGCTCGAAGAGGTGTTGAGCAGGGTGTAGCCATCGGGCGCAGATTTCGCCACCACATCTGTGCCTATGGCGCCCCCCGCACCAGCGCGGTTGTCGATCACGATGGGTTGACCCAGGCTTTGTGACAAGCGCGGCCCCAGCGTGCGTCCGATGAAATCCATTGGCCCACCTGCGGCATAAGGAATCACCATTTTGATGGGGTGGTTGGGGTAGTCGCGTGCAGGGCTTTGTGCCCAGCTCGGCGCTGCCGCTACAAGCAGCAACAGGGAGGTGATGTGACGACGTACGTTCATGCTTGATCAGGCTTTGGGGTTGAGGGCTTGTTTCACGCGCTCAGGGGTGAAGGGCAAACGGCGCAGTCGAGCGCCAGTGGCATCAAACACCGCATTGGCCAAGGCCGCGCCGGTGGGGCCTTGCGAGGCTTCGCCAGCGCCCAAGAAGGGGGCGCCAGGCCGGTTGATGAGGACCACCTCCACAGGCGGTGTTTCAGAGAAGGTCAGGATGGGGTAGCTGTTCCAGTCGGTCGACAGAATCTGGGTGTCGTCAAACTTCACCTCTTCTTTGAGCGACCAGCTCAGCGATTGAATCAAGCCGCCTTCAATTTGGTTGCTCACCCCATCCGGGCTGACCAACTGACCCGCATCCGCGCTGGTAACCGCGCGCAACACGCGTATACGCCCGGTGTCTGGGTTGACTTCCACTTCCATCGCTACTGCACAGTAAGCCGCGATGTTTTTGTAGCGAGCAAAGGCAATGCCGCGGCCACGGTTGGGTGATTTTTTCCAGCGGCTCCAGCCAAAGGCGTCGGCCACTTTGACCAAAGCGTCGCGCGCCCGTTCGTCCTTCAAAACCCGCAAGCGGTAGGCCAAGGGATCTTGCTTGGCTGCGAAGGCCAACTCGTCCATGAACGATTCAATGGCAAACACATTGCCGTAAGCACCCAAGCCGCGTGTGGACGACACACGAATAGGCATGTCGGTGATGAAGTGGGTGAGCACGTTGTGCCCCGCAAAGTCATACAGCGCAATGCCATTGCGGTCAGCGGCGAAATTGGGGCCGCCTGCGTTGGTGGGTGTGGGCTGCTTGAAAGGCTTTTCCAGGTAGCGGGCTGACAACAAGTTGCCCGGCTCATTGTTGGGGCGCGTACCGTGTGGGGTAGACCAAATGTGCAAGTCCCAATCAAGCACCTGCCCTTGAGCATCCAACCCCGCCTTGACCTTGATGACCATGGCCGAGCCATACGGCTCCCATTTGTGTTCTTGCTCGCGGGTGTATTGCAAGCGCACGGTTTGTCCGGGCACCGCCATGGCCAACAAGGCTGCATCGGCAGCGGCATCATCGGCCAGGTTGTGGCCATAGCAGCCTGCGCCCTGCATGTGTTGGCAGCGCACTTTCTCAGGCGGCAGTCCCAGCATTTTGGCGATGGCCACGCTGGTTTCGAACACCGATTGGCTGTGGGTTTGGATCAGCATCACGCCGTCTTTACCCAGGGTGGCCATGGCCGCAGAGGTGCCCACCGAAGCGTGCATCTGGTAGGGGCGGTAGTAAGTCGCCTCCAGCGTGTTGGCCGGCGCGTCGCCACTGTTGCGCGCTTGTTTTTTGGTTTCAATGACGCGGCTGGGGGGTGTTTTGCGCAGCCAGTCAAAAATGCCTTCATGGGTGGGTAAATTTTTCTCAACCTGCCATTGCGCGCTGTTGGCCAAAGCTTGCGCCGCAGCCAGGGCTTGTTCTTCACGCTGGGCAATCACGCCCAGAAAGCTGCCGTCGCGCACCACCTTGACCACACCGGGCATCTGTTGCGCTGCGTTCACATTGACCGACAAAAGTTTGGCCGCGTAAGTGGGGGGGCGCACCAGATGGCCAAACAACAGACCTGGTGGGTGCTGCTCTTGCACAAACAGCGACTGCCCCAAAATTTTGGGGGTGAGGTCCAGGCGCGGCAAAGACTGCCCGATGTAGCGGTGCTGGTTCACTGGCTTGGGTTTGACTTGACCGGTCGCTTCGCGGTCCAGGGTTTCAGCGCTGACCAAGTCCCAATAAGCCACGCTGCCGGTGGACGAGCTGATCAGGGCGTCTTTCACGCGCAAACTCTCCACAGGTTGGTTGAGTTTTTGCGCTGCCAAGCCCAGCAGAATAGCTCTGACTTCGGCGGATGCGTATTGCACGGCTGTGGCGCAATTGGGCATGGAGAATGAGCCTGCGGTCACGCCCTCGTTGGGCACCAAGGCTGTGTCGCCCGAGATGATCTGGATGCGCTCGATGTTCACATCGAGTTCATCGGCGCAGACCTGCGCGACCGCCGTCAGAATGCCTTGACCCAGTTCAACTTTGCCTATCAACAAGGTGATGGTCTGGTTGGCGTTCACACGCAACCACGCATTGAGTTTGCGGGTGCTGTTGAGGTCACCGGGCAAGCGTGGCTTGATGTCGGGCGCTTGGGACAAGGCATCGCCCAAGGGAATGGCAAACATCAAAGACAGGCAGGCGCTGGTTTTGAGAAAGTCGCGGCGAGTGGGGGCGTGTTGCATGCTCAAGCTCCTTGGGCTGCACGCAGCACAGCTTTGACGATGCGGTTGTGCGCGCCACAGCGGCACAGGTTGCCATCCAGCGCCACACGCACCTCGGCGTCGGTGGGTTTTGGGTTGCGGTCCAACAGGGCTTGGGCGGCGATGATCATGCCCGAGGTGCAGTAGCCGCATTGGGCGGCCTGCTCGTCGATGAAGGCCTGTTGCAGCTTGCTGGGTTTGCCGCGAACGGTCATGCCCGCCAGGGTTGTCACATGCCTGCCAGCCACCGCAGAGACTGGGGCCACACACGATTTGACCGGGTTGCCGTCCACCATCACCAAGCAGGCGTTGCATTGCGCTTGCCCGCAGCCGAATTTAGAGCCGCTGATTTGCAGGTCATGTGCCAGCACGTTGAGCAGTGTTGTGGTGTTGGGGGCCGTGCTTTGTGCGGGCTGCCCGTTAAGCCTGAACTGAACCATGTGAACTCCTCGGGTAAGGTTGCCTTTGAGATTGAAAGGGTGGCAACTCAAATTTCATTATGCGATGAACACAAGCTCCGGACCAAATAAGCTCAGCCGCACAGAAATGAGCCGATTGAACTATGCTTTGGTTCTTGAATCTGGGAGTCTGTGATGCGTGTGTTGAGATATTTGGGGGTGCTGTGCTTGGTGCTGTTCGGTGCGGGTGCGCAGGCCGTCACACCTGAGGCTTGCCCGGCCATTTTGAACCACCAGTTTTTGCGCTTGCAGGACGACGCGCCCCAGAACCTGTGCCAGTACGCGGGCAAAGCGGTGCTGGTGGTCAATACCGCGAGTTATTGCGGTTTCACCTCGCAGTACGAAGGTCTGGAAAAGCTCTACCAGCGTTACCAAAAAAGTGGCTTGGTGGTGCTGGGTTTTCCGTCCAACAATTTCGGCCAGCAAGAGCCGGGTTCTTCCAAACAAATTGCTGACTTTTGTTTCAACACCTACGGGGTGAAGTTCCCCATGTTGTCCAAAACCGAGGTGGTGGGGCCAGAGCAGCACCTGTTTTTTTCAGCCTTGAGCAAAGCCGGTGGCAGTTCGCCCAAGTGGAATTTTCACAAGTACCTGATTGACCGCAATGGCAAGGTGGTGGCTAGTTTTTCCAGCATGGTCACACCGTCCAGTCCTGACCTGATCAAGGCGGTTGACAAGGCCCTGTCTGGGTCTGTTGCTCGCTAATCCATAGCATTGGGAGTGGCTTGAGGGCTTTAAGTGTGTAGTTGCCGTGCGCGCTCGATCAAACGACGCGCGTTGCGGTAGGTGGGCACCTCCACCCATTGCCCTTCAAACAAAGCCCGGTCTTCGCCGCGGGCTCTTGCCGCATCAAACGCCGCCACCAAGCCTTGCGCACGCGCCAGGGCTTGTGCTGACGGTGTGAACACCTCATTGAGGGCTTGGGTGTGTTCAGGGCGCACCAGTGACTTGCTGCGGTAGCCCAGGCGGCGCGCATACACGCCCTCGTTCACCGCGCCTTGCACATCGCCGTAGGTGAAGGGCGCATCGATCGGCTCTATGCCAGCGGCGCGGCACTCCAACACAAAGCGGCGGCGCGCATAGTCGAGTTCCACCGCATCGGGTTCACGCTCGGCACACAGGTCATTGGCCAGGTCTTCAGCGCCTAGCAAGGCACTGCGCACACGCGCACTGTCAGCAGCCATGTCGCGCACAGCCACCACACCCAGGGCGGTTTCGCACACCGGCATGATCTCGGTGCTGCCTGGTGTTCGTTGAAGCGCTTGTTCCCAGTTGCTGATGGCAGCATCGAGCCGTGCCATTTGTTCACCACTTTTGGCCATGGGGTAGCCAATCACATCAGCGCCGGCGCGCATGGCGGCTTCCAAGTCTTGCGGGCCTTCAGTTTCAAGCTGGTTGATGCGGATGCACACCAGCGCACCTGCATCGCGCCACATCTGGGCCACCTCGGCCAAATCTCGTCGGGCTTGGGGGCGCAATTCAGGTGGCGTGAAATCTTCCAAATCCAAAATCAAACCATCGGCACCGCTGCGCGCCATGGCTTCGTGGGTCGGGCGGTGCGCGCCAGGGCCAAACAACCAGGTGCGGCGCAGTTCAGGGGCTTTCAAAGGCATGGGTGGCTCCTGCAATGTGAAGCCTTCAGCTTAAGCCAAGTCTTGGCCTTTGTTCCTAAGTTGGAGTCGCCTGCGTGATCGGCGCCCAAATGGCTTGGTGTTGCCAGGCTTGCGTCAAGGCACTGGCCACGTCTTGCGCCATGGCGGTCAGTTCAGGGCTGGCCGCGCTGTTGGCAAAGCCACTCATGCGCACCAACTTGACCTGCTCGTCGGTCAACTCAAAACTGGCGGTGGCCAGCGCCTTGCCGCCTGCCCTGGGTCGGATGGAGGCCATGATTTCCTGGCCGCTTGAACACGCATCGATGTAGTTGGCCGCGCAGTGCTGCATGGTTTGGCCTTCTTTCCAGATGTCCAATGCTGAGCTTAAAAACACCAGTTCAAATTTCTCGTCAGGCCAGGCGATGCTCACGGGAATGAGCCAACGTTGCCCATGCGCCAGCGTGGCTTGGGCGAGCTTCTGGTCGTCCACCACATGGCGCATCAAGCCGCTCACTGTGCAGCGGCTGAGCCAATCACCCGCGGGTTGTTGCTGGTGTGCCCAATGAACCAGGTGGTAGAGCTTGTCGCACATCAGTTGGCGGTCTGCGTTGGCACCTTGTTCATACAACAAGCCCAGCCTGCGGATGAGTCGTCCCAGGGTGCTGTGTTCGTCCCATATCTCGGCACTGCGCACGGGGCTGTTGGGGTTCTCGCGCAAGCGCATCAGGCTGTGCATCAAGTCCAGGTTCAGGCTGTGTTGAAACCCAAACACTTGCAGCAGGTGGACCAGGTTGATGGCGCGTTGGGGGCCCGAGGTGCTGTCTTCAAAATAGCCCATGAAGGCTTGCATCCACTGGGTGCCATGCTGGTGCAAAAGTCGCCAAGTGGCAGGGCGTATGCCGTTGTCTTGCAAATACGCTTTCATGGCCGCCGGGCGCGCACCTTCGCTGGGCAAATCCACCTCAATCAGGCCATACAGGGTCAGCAGCTGCGGGGCTTCTTTGAACATGCGCGCATCTTCTACTTCGCGCGGCAATGCGCGGTTGTAGTCGGCCATGCGCGCTGATCGGCCCGTGCTGGCCGCAAGCATGCTGCGCACATGGTGCATGACCACGTGGTTGAGGTTCAAGGTCTCTTTCACGATGGCCCGCACACGCTGGGCTGCTGCATCGGTCCAGTAATGCGCCACCATCTCAGCCAAGAGCCAATCGGTGTAGTGCCGCACATCCAGGGCATGGTGGGGGTGACGCAGACTGAGCACCCTGCGCAGCCCTTGGGCCAGCGGCAAGGTCCAGCGGCTTTCAAACGGCCCGCCTTCAGCCACCACCGTGCTGGCCTTGCAAGGCTCGAGCTGTTCTTGGCCTGCGTCGTCAAGCACCCATCGGTAGCAGCTGATGTCTCCGCTCACAGCTAGGTCATACATGAAGCCGCCCATGACTTGCAAACGCCGCCCAGTCGGCGTGTTTTCCACATCCACCGGGCATTGCATCCAAGCCACGATGCGGCGATCAAGCTCAGCCACCAGCGCAGCGTCATGAACATGCCCCCAAGCCTGCGGCACGGGGTTGAGCCACGCAGGTACGGGTCTGTGTGGCACATGCCCAAACCCCATGCAGCTGCGCAGTGTGGTGGTTGGGGTTGGCATGTCTGGGTTCAGTCAGGGGGAAAGCTCGATTATTCGAGCCACCCCGCAGCGACATGATAGATTTTTCGAGGCCTTTGTCCAAGTGAGGTTCTGACCCCCTCCTAGGGTTAACACTGAAGGGCAAAAAGCGTGAAACTGCAGAAAATATAGTTATTGAATATAACTGAATGACCCCTATGAACAACCCCATTCTTGCCCGCGCTTTGACCCAAGGTGTGTCCCTGGAAATGCAAGGCCAAGTGGCCGTGGTGCGCCTGTGCCGCCCCGCCAAACGCAATGCGCTGAACGACGGTTTGGTCGAGGCCTTGCGTGATGTGTTCCAAAACCTGCCACCCGAGGCTGGCGCTGCGGTGATTCACGGCGAAGGCGACCACTTCTGTGCAGGCCTGGATTTGTCGGAACTGCAAGAGCGCGATGCCGGCGCTGGCGTGCACCATTCACGCAGCTGGCATGTGGCCTTGAACGCGGTGGAGCAAGGCCGTGTGCCGGTGGTGGCGGCCTTGCATGGTGCGGTGGTGGGTGGGGGCCTGGAGTTGGCCTCAGCCTGCCACATCCGCGTGGCCGATGAGAGCACTTTTTACGCCCTGCCTGAAGGCACGCGCGGTATTTTTGTGGGTGGTGGTGGCTCGGTGCGTGTGCCCAAGCTGATTGGTGCGGCACGCATGACCGACATGATGCTCACTGGGCGCGTGTACAACGCCCAAGACGGCGAACGTGTGGGCCTGTCGCAATACCTGGTGCCGCCAGGCCAAGCCTTGGCCAAGGCTTTGGAATTGGCCACGCGCATCGCCACCAATGCGCCCTTGACCAACTTCGCCCTCATGCACGCCTTGCCGCGCATTGCCGAGCAACCGGCTGACCATGGCTTCTTCACCGAGGCGCTGATCGCGTCCATTGCGCAGTCTGCGCCCGAGGCCAAAGCCCGTGTGCGTGCCTTCCTCGAAGGCAAAGCCGCCAAAGTGCAAAAGAGCTGAACAGGACAGTGCCATGACCGTTCAATTTCGCCCACTCAAGTTCGGCGTCACCCGCGTGGAGGTGCGTGAAGGCGCACCTGGCACAAGGTATGTGCGCGCCGACCAGTCGCTGCAAGACTTCCCCCAACGCTTGACCGACCGCTTTGCGCATTGGGTGCAGCAAGCGCCCGAGCGCACCTTCCTGGCACGCCGTCAAAAAACCGCAGACGGCAGCTTGGGCGATTGGGTGCATGTGACCTATGCCCAAGCCTGGGACAAAGCGCGCAACATCGCACAGGGCTTGATCGACCGTGGCCTGAACCAAGAGCGACCAGTGGTGATCTTGAGCGAGAACAGCCTTGAGCACGGCCTGATGGCCCTGGGCTGCCTGATCGCAGGCGTGCCTTTTGTGCCCGCCTCGCCACCGTATTCTCTGGTCAGCCAAGACTTTGACAAGCTCAAGCATGTGATCAAAACCGTCACCCCAGGTTTGGTGATGGCCGCGGATGCGCGCTACGCCAAAGCCATCAACGCCGCCGTCAGCGACGAGGTTGAGGTGGTGATGATCGAGGGTGATGTGGATGGTCGAGCTGTGACCACATTCGAGGCCCTGTGCAAGACAAGCGCTACGGCTGCGGTGGACGCCGCGATGGCCGCCACCGGCCCGGACTCGATTGCCAAATTCTTGTTCACCAGTGGCTCGACCAAGATGCCCAAGGCGGTCATCAACACCCAGCGTTTGTGGTGTGCCAACCAGCAGCAAATGGCTTTATCTATGCCGGTGCTGGCCGAACAACCTTTGGTGCTGGTGGATTGGCTGCCCTGGAACCACACCTTCGGTGGCAACCACAACCTGGGCATGGTGATGTTCCATGGCGGCACGCTCTACATCGATGACGGCAAACCCACGCCAGCCTTGATGCACGAGACCTTGCGTAACCTGCGCGAGGTGGCTCCCACGGTTTACTTCAACGTGCCCACCGGTTTTGAGGCCATTGCCCAGGCCATGAAAACCGATGACCAGTTGCGCAAAAACCTGCTCTCCAAAGTGCAGATGTTTTTCTACGCCGGTGCGGCCCTGGCTCAGCCGGTGTGGGACAGTTTGTACGAATCGCAAGAGCGCGAAGTGGGCGAGCGCATTGTGATGACCACCGGTCTGGGCATGACCGAGTCCGGCCCGTTTGGTATTTTTGTGACCAACCCGCATGTGCGTGCTGGCGATCTGGGCGTGCCCACACCAGGTCTTGAGCTCAAGCTGGTGGACATGGGTGACAAAACCGAGGTGCGTTACCGAGGCCCCAACATCACGCCCGGTTACTGGCGCGCGCCCAAAGAAACCGAAGAAGCGTTTGATGACGAAGGCTTTTTCTGCACCGGCGATGCGGTCAAGTGGATTGACGACAACAACTTGCACCTGGGCTTGAAATTTGACGGTCGCATTGCCGAAGATTTCAAACTGTCTACCGGCACGTTCGTGAGTGTGGGGCCGCTGCGCGGCAAGATCATCGCTGCCGGTGCGCCTTACATCCAAGACGCGGTCATCACCGGCTTGAACATGAAAGAAGTGGGCGCCATGGTCTTCCCCACCGCCGCGGTGCGCCAACTCAGTGGCTTGGGCGCGCAGGCCAGCTTGGCCGAGGTCTTGCAAGCCCCCGCAGTGCTGGCGCATTTTCAAAAGGTGCTCAATGAATTGGCGCTCTCGGCCACGGGCAGCGCCAACCGTGTGGCGCGCTTGTGCCTGCTGGCCGAGCCGCCCACCATCGACAAGGGCGAGATCACCGACAAAGGCTCCATCAACCAACGTGCGGTCTTGTCGCACCGCGCAGCCTTGGTTGAAGCGCTGCACAACGACAATTTGCCCCACACCCTCAAACCACAAGCCCTATGACCAAAACCGTTGTGTACGAGGTGGATGTGATGTTCGGCGACTGCGATCCCGCCGGCATTGTGTTCTTCCCGAATTTCTCGAAGTGGATGGACGCTTCGTCTTTGAATTTTTTTGTGAAGTGCGGCGTGCCACCTTGGCGTGAGCTGGTCAAAACCACCGGCATCATCGGCACACCTTTGCTGGAAATCCACACCAAGTTCATGCGCCCAGCCACCTACAGCGAAACCCTGCAGGTTCACACCAGCGTGGCTGAGTGGCGCGACAAAGTTTTCATGCAAAAGCATGTGGTGATGCGTGGTGATACTGTGCTTTGCGAGGGCATGGAAACCCGTGCGTTTTGCATCCGCCACCCGGACGATCCGGACCGCATCAAAGCCATTCCTGTGCCTGCCGATATCAAAGCCTTGTGCAGCTAAAGCCATGAACCACTACCAGCCTCCTAGCCAAGACATGCTCCTGATTTTGCAGCAGGTCTTGCAGGCGCCATCTCAGTTGCAGTCCCTTTCGCCTTATGCACAGGTCGATGCCGATTTGGTGAATCAGGTGGTGGAAGAGGCGGGTAAATTTGTGGGTGAGGTGGTCGCGCCCTTGAACCGCCAAGGCGATGAAGTGGGCGCGCAATGGCACCAAGGCACGGTGACCATGCCCCCGGGTTTCAAAGACGCTTACCAGGCGTTTTGGCAAGCCGGATGGCCTTCGCTCTCAGCCGCCACAGAAGATGGTGGGCAGGGCTTGCCTGCGGTGCTGGAACAAGTGCTTTACGAAATGCTCAGTGCCGCCAACCATGGCTGGACCATGGCCCCGGGCATCTTGCATGGCGCGTACGAGTGCATCAAGCACCATGCCAGCGAAGCACTCAAAGAAGCTTATTTGCCCAAGGTGGCCACCGGTGAATGGTTAGCCACCATGTGCCTGACCGAGCCACACGCGGGCAGTGACTTGGGCCTGGCGCGTACCAAGGCTGTGCCCCAGCCCGATGGCGCTTACCTGGTGAGCGGCACCAAGATTTTCATTTCCAGCGGCGAGCATGATTTGACCGACAACATCGTGCACCTGGTCCTGGCGCGCTTGCCTGATGCACCACCCGGCCCCAAAGGTCTGTCGCTGTTTTTGATTCCGAAGTTTTACCCCGATGGCACGCGCAGCGCGGTGCATTGCGAACGCATCGAAGAAAAAATGGGCCTGCATGGCAGCCCCACGTGTGTGATGCGTTTTGACGAGGCGAGGGGCTGGATGGTGGGTGAGCCCGGCAAGGGTTTGAACGCCATGTTCTTGATGATGAACTCTGCACGTCTGCATGTGGCCCTGCAGGGCGTGGGCTTGTTGGATGCGGCTTGGCAAAAAGCCCATGCCTACGCACATGAGCGCCGCCAAATGCGCGCCCCAGGTTCAAGCGGCGGGCCTGATCTGATCATTGCGCACCCTGCTGTGAAGCGCATGCTCGACACCCAGCGCGCTTGGGTGGATGGTGGACGTGTGCTGGCCTACCAAACTGCGATCGAGCTGGATGTGATCAAACATGGTTCAGCTGACGCGCAAGCCCGTGCCCAGCGCTGGTGTGCCCTGGTCACGCCCATCATGAAGTCCATCTTCACCCACCAGGCTTTCCATGGCGGCAGTGATTGCCTGCAGGTATTTGGCGGTCACGGTTATGTGCGTGAGTGGGGTGTGGAGCAAATTGTTCGCGATGCCCGCGTGGCCATGATTTACGAAGGCACCAACGAGATCCAGGCCATCGATCTGCTGATCCGCAAAGTGCTGCCCGATGGTGGGCAAGGTTTGTTGGCCTTGCTGGAGGGTCTTGAGGCGGAACTCACGCAACTGCCCAACAGCACCGCTTGCTTGCAGCGCATCGAGCGTCTGCGTGCACTCATCCAAGAGGTTTTACAAGCCCAGGATGCAGCTGCGCCTTACCGCGTGGCCGATGATGTGCTGCGCGCGGTGGGCTTGGTCTTGTTGGATTGGGCGTGGCTGCGCATCATGGCCCGCTTGGATGCCAGCACGCCTGAGTTTGAAGCGCGCTGGCTGGCCCCTCACCAGGCTTTGAAGGCCTGGGTGTTGCCCGAGTTCGACATGCGCTGCGCGATCGTTTCTCAACAATGCGCAGCGGCAAGCCTCACTTCACTTCAGTGACAAAATCCGCGCGAGGGCGGCGCACTTTTTTCAGGTTCACCAACCAGTCGGCATCGGCCTGACGGTAGCCCAGGGGCAGCAAAGCCACGCTGCGCAAACCGCGTGCCTTGAGGTTCAAAATCTCGTCCACCGCGGGTGGGTTGAAGCCTTCCATGGGCGTGCAGTCCACCTCTTCAAAGGCAGCGGCAATCATGGCGGCTGACAAACCGATGTAGGCCTGACGTGCCGCGTGCTGGTGGTTCACCTCGGGGCCGCGGGGTGGGTAGTTTTTCAGCAGCATCTGACGGTAGTTTTCGCCACCCTCGCTTTTGAACTGGCGCTGTTCAATCGCGTAGTCGTACATGTGGTTGATGCGCTCGGCGGTGTAGTCGTCCCAAGCGGCAAACACCAAGAGGTGCGAGCCTTCGGTGATCTGGGCCTGGTCGTGCGCCGCGGCACGGATGCGGGCACGCACCTCGGGGTTGGTCACCAAGATAATTTCATAAGGCTGCAAGCCGCTTGATGAGGGTGCCAAACGGGTGGCTTCCAGGATGCGGTCCACCTTGTCCTGCGGCACAGCGCGGGCGGGGTCCATCTTTTTTGTGGCATAACGCCAGTTGAGTTTGTCGAGCAAAGACATGCAGGTTCCTTCAGCAAAAACTGAACTATAGCGTTTGGAGGTGACAGATGTTCATGTGGCGTGTGTTGGGCGCTTTGATGTTGCTCAAAGCTGGCTTGGTCTGGGCCATGGAAGACCGTGCGGACGTCGAGCCCAATGCGCCGGTGACCGCGCAGCAGCCCATCGCCTGGAAGCTCACGGCCAGCCAATACCGCGAAACCCAGGGCGATCCGGCCAATGACCTCAACCTGCGGGGCAACCGGGCCGATGACGCTTTTTGGATTGGCCACTACATGCACGGCAGCGATGTCCAGCAAACCCGGGCTGGCTATGAGCACCAAAGCACCTGGACCTCTTGGCGCACCATCAGTTCTTTGCAAGTGGCCGCTCAAGGTTTTGTGGGTGGCAGTTTGACCCTGGAATACAAACCCGACCCCCAAGGGCCATGGGCGGGCCTGGTGGGTTGGGGGCGCACCAACACCCGGCCTTATGTGAATTTGAACTTCGACCCGAACGACTCGACCTTGATCGGCCTGGGTTGGAATGGTTCTGGCACGGCATTCACGCTCTACCAGGTCAAAGACGACAAGCTCATGACCTCACAAACCGTGACGCATGCGGTGCTTCGGCTGCCTTGGGCGCAGCGGCGTTGGTCTTTGGACTTGTTCACCCGCGAGGGGCGTGCGGATCCTTTCAGCCCCATGGTTTCAGGCATGGGCTTGTCGGTGGGCATCGACCAAGGGCCTTATTTTGTGAAAGCGGTGTGGGATGCCAAGGCCAGCTTCACCGACAGCGACATGCTGCGCCTGGCTGCAGGACTGCGTTTTTAAGCCCTGTTTTTCAAAGCCTGAGCGCCTCGGACTGCCCTCTACAATGGCTGGAGATTGAACGGGAGTTTTTGTGCAGGTTTCAGCATCGATTTTCAAGGCCTACGACATCCGCGGCATCGTGCCCTCCACCTTGAACGAAGCGGTGGCTTTGGGCTTGGGTCGCGCTTTTGGCACTGCCGCCCAAGCTGCCGGTGAACGCGTGGTGGCGGTGGGCCGTGATGGCCGTTTGAGCGGCCCGAGCCTGAGCCGTGCGTTGATTCAGGGCTTGATGGAAGCGGGCATCGAGGTGATCGATGTGGGCGCAGTGACCACGCCCATGTTGTACTTTGCTGCGCACACCCTGTGCAAGAGCGGCATTCAAGTGACCGGCAGCCACAACCCGGCGGATTACAACGGCTTCAAGATGGTGCTGGCCGGTCGTGCGATTTATGGCGATGAGATTCAGGCCCTGCGCCAGACCATGGAAGCTGAGTCTTGGCGTTTGCAAGCTGGAGGCTCGGTTCGCCAGGCCGATGTGCTGGTCGATTACACCCAACGCATCGTGAGTGATGTGAAGCTCGCGCGCCCCATGCGCATCGTGGTGGACTCGGGCAATGGCATTGCCGGTGCTTCAGCACCTGGCATTTTGCGGGCCTTGGGTTGCGAGGTCACCGAACTCTTCAGCGAGGTCGATGGCAACTTCCCCAACCACCACCCTGACCCAAGCAAGCCAGAAAACCTGCGCGATGTGATGGCCGCTTTGAAAAACGGCGATGCAGAACTGGGCTTGGCTTTCGATGGCGATGGTGACCGCTTGGGCATCGTCACCAAAGATGGTCAGAACATCTTCCCTGATAGGCAGATGATGCTGTTCTCGCAAGACGTGTTGTCGCGTGTGCCTGGTGGCACCATCGTGTTCGATGTGAAATGCTCACAACGCTTGGCCCCGGCCATTGAAGGTGCTGGCGGGCAAGCCATGATGTTCAAAACCGGACACTCGCTCATCAAGGCGCGCATGAAAGAGGTCAACTCGCCCTTGGGTGGCGAGATGAGTGGCCACATCTTTTTCAAAGAGCGTTGGTTTGGTTTTGACGATGGCACCTACGCCGGTTGCCGCCTGCTTGAAATTTTGAGCCGCCATGCCGATGCGAGCGCGGTGCTCAATGCCTTGCCCACCAGTTTTTCCACCCCCGAACTCAACGTGAAATGCGCAGAGGGCGAGCCCCATGCCCTGGTGCATCAGCTGGTGGAGGCAGTGTCGCAACCTGCCTTTGTCGCGCAAGCCAAAGATGCGAAGGTCTCGACCATCGACGGCGTGCGGGTGGACTGGGCCGATGGCTTTGGTTTGATTCGCGCCTCCAACACCACCCCGGTGCTGGTGCTGCGTTTTGAAGGTCATAACCCGCAAGCCTTGGCGCGCATCGAGGCCATCATGCTGGCGCTGCTCAAGTCTGTCAAAGCCGACGCGACCCTGGACCAGGCCGCGCACTGACGTTGAACATCCTGATCGTCAAGCTGTCTTCGCTCGGTGATGTGGTGCACACCATGCCCGCGGTGCAAGACATATTGGCCCGGCACCCGCAAGCTAAGATTGACTGGGTGGTGGAGCGCGCGTTCGCGCCCTTGGTGACGCGCTGTGTGGGCGTGAACCGGGTCATCCCGTGTGAGCTGCGCCGTTGGCGCAAGTCACCCCTGAGCAGCGCGACACGCGCAGCCTGGCGCAGCTTCAAAACAGACTTGCAGGCTCAAGCTTATGACTGGGTGATTGATGCGCAGGGCCTGACCAAATCAGCCTTGATAGCCAGGTGCGCGCGATTGACACCACAAGGCCAGCGCGTGGCCATGGCCAACCGCACCGATGGCTCAGGTTATGAAGCGCCTACGCGTTGGGTGGCTGACCTGGCTTACACCATGCCTGTGCACAGCCATGCGGTGACGCGTTCGCGCATCTTGTGCGCCATGGCCCTGGGGTACGACATGCCTGAGACCATGACGTTTGGGCTTGAACCCCTTGTAAATGCTGATGTGCAAGCTCCTGAAAACAGAGCAAAGCGCGTGGCGTTTGTTCACGGCACCTCACGCGCCGACAAAGAATGGCCGTTTGAAGATTGGGTGGCTTTGGGCCAGCGTTTGCATGCACAGGGCTTGGGTGTGGCCATTCTTCATGGCACCGATGCTGAAGAAGCACGATCACATGCTTTGGCCCAGCGCATGCAAGGGGCCGTGGTCTGGCCGCGTTTGAGTCTGGATGCCTTGACCGACCGCATGGCTGGCTGCGCAGGGGTGATAGGTGTGGACTCAGGGTTGAGCCACATCGCGGTGGCCTTGGATTTGCTGCACGTGCAAATTTACAACTTCGACACCGCTTGGCGCACTGGGCCTTTACCTCAGGGCGCACCAGGGATGCACACACGCCAGCAAACTGTCTTCGCACAACCCAAGCCTTCGGTGGATGCGGTCTGGCAAGCCTGGTCAAAGGCTAATTCATGAGGGCGCGGGCATGAGTGTTGCGCGCTTGATTTACAGCTGCGCCATGCGCGCGCTGCAGCCTTGGTTGGTGCGCAAACTCAAGCGCCGCGCGCTGCAAGAGCCTTTGTACGCGCACGCGATCGAGGAACGTTTCGGTGTTTACACCTCCAAGCCTTGGGTGGCAGACGGCCGCACGGTGTGGGTGCATGCGGTGTCTTTGGGCGAAACCCGCGCTGCTGCCTTGCTGGTGCAGGCTCTGCGGGTGTTGATGCCGCAGATGCGTTTGCTGCTCACCCACGGCACTGCCACCGGTCGGCAAGAAGGGCGGTCGCTTTTGCAAACGGGTGATGCGCAAGTGTGGTTGCCTTGGGACACGCCAGCAGCCACCCATGCATTTTTAGCGCACCACCGTCCGGCCATCGGCATTTTGTTGGAAACCGAAATTTGGCCTAACCTGATTGTCCAAGCTCAAGCGATGGGCGTGCCCATGGTTTTGGCCAATGCACGCATGAGCCAGAAGTCGCTCAAGCAAGCCCTGCGCCTCAAAAGCTTGGCCCAAGCTGCATGCGGCGCTTTGACCGCGGTGTACGCGCAAACCGACGAGGACGCGCAGCGTCTCAAGCGTTTGGATGCGCCTGTCGCCGGTGTGTTGGGCAATATGAAGTTTGACGCCATGCCCGATGAGTCACAGCTTTCACAAGGGCGGCGCTGGCGAGAGATCACGGGTCGCCCCGTGGTTTTGCTGGCCAGTTCGCGCGAAGGCGAAGAAGCAGTTTGGCTTGCTCACATCCAGCGCTTTTCAGAGGCGGTGCAATGGCTGGTGGTGCCGCGTCACCCGCAGCGTTTTGACGAAGTGGCCGCGCTCATCACCCAAGCGGGCCTGAGCCTTTCGCGACGACAGTCGTGGACAGATACACCGACAGCTGCAGAGGTGTGGCTGGGCGACTCCATGGGCGAGATGGCGCTGTACTACGGTCTGAGCGATGTGGCCTTGTTGGGCGGCAGTTTCGAGCCTCTGGGCGGACAGAACTTGATTGAAGCAGCGGCCTGTGCCTGCCCGGTCATCATGGGGCCGCACACCTTCAATTTCGCGCAAGCGGCTGACTTGGCCTTGCAAGCCGGTGCGGCTTTGCGTTGCCAGAATTTAGAAGACGCGGTTCAAGCTGCGGTGGCGATGGTGGGCACCGAACAACTAACCCAGATGCAAGCCGCCGACTTGCGTTTTGCCATGGCCCACCGCGGGGCCGTGGGTCGCACGGCACAGGCCATACACGACCTGCTGCCGAGCTGAATTTACTTGGCTAACAGGGCGTTGACCGGGGCGATGTCTTCGGCCTTCAAAGTGCCGTTGGCTTGACGGAGTTTCAAGCCACCCACCAACACGTCGTAACGGGCTTTGGCCAGGTCACGCTTGGTTTGAAACAACTGGCTTTGTGAGTTCAGCACATCGATGTTGATGCGCACTCCCACTTGGTAGCCCAGCTTGTTGGCATCCAAGGCCAATTGGCTCGACGATTCTGCTGCTTCCAGCGCTTTGACCTGACCCAGACCCGACGACACGCCAAAGAAGGCTGCGCGCGTGGCTTGCGACACCGTGCGGATCGCAGCTTCCAAGTCGTTGCGAACTTTTTCTTTCAAAGCCAGCGTTTCTTTGATGCGGTTCTGCGTGAAGAAGCCGGCGAACAAAGGCAAGGTCATGGACACACCGACGATGCCGGTGGTGGTTTTCGATGTCACAGCCGACACGGTGGTGCCGTTGGAGGCGTCTTGGTAGGCGTAGCTGGCGGTCAAGTCGACCGTAGGCTTGTGGCCCGCTTCGGCTTTAGCCACTTCCAATTCAGCGACTTCCAGCGAAATACGCAGTTGTCGGATTTGGGGGTGTGAATCCACAGCCTGTGTGATCCAGGCATTCACATCATTGGGCAGCAGGTTGGGCAACTGGGTGGTCGACAAGGCCTTGGGTTGCACTTGAGCTTTGCCCACCAACTGGTCCAAGGCCAGGCGCTTCACACGCAGGTCGTTGTCAGCGGCAATTTCTTGTGCCAGCACCAGGTCATAGCGGGCCTGGGCTTCGCGGGTGTCAGTGATGGTGGCCGTGCCCACCTCGAAGTTGCGTTTGGCAGAGGCCAGTTGCTCAGACACGGCCGCTTTTTGGGCTTGCACAAAGGTCAAGGTGTCCTGGGCATTGAGCACATCAAAGTAAGCGGTGCTGGTGCGAACGATCAGGTCTTGCTCAGCCGTCAGCAATTGTTCGCGGGCGACATCCGCTTGTCGCTTGCCTTGCTCGTAGCTGGCCAAATTGCTGGGGCGATACAGCGGCTGGCTTGCCGATAAAGAGGCGCCCGAGTTCACAAACGTCCGGTTGTTCAAGGTGCCAGCTGGTGCTGTCGTGTCAATCACATTGAATTGTCCTGACTGCTGATTGGCGGTCAGATTCACAGTGGGCAAAATGCTGGCTTTCGCCTCTTGCGACAAAAACACATTCGCTTCAGCCTGTGCCTTGGCGGACATGTAGGCCGCGTCGTAGCCACGAGCCGCCTCGTAGAGTTCCTGAAGGTTTTGCGCGTACACAGGCAGGGCTGTGGAGATCAGGGCGCAAACCAGGGACAGTCGGAATCGGGTCATGGGTGAGCTTTCAAAAAAAGACGTGAGCAACTCAAGCCGGCCAGGCTGACACGCCGCCGGTGATGTTGGCCAGGGTGTCAAAGCCCTGAGCTTGCAAAAACATGGCCACGCGCTGGCTGCGCATGCCGGCAGCGCACAAGAGGGCAGTGGGTCGTTTGGGGTCCAGCTCGGCCAAACGGTCCGGGATGGTGCCCATGGGCATGAACAGGCACTCCACCCCTGCCTGGCTGACCGAGAACATGGCCACCTCATGGGGCTCGCGCACGTCGATCATCAAAGGTGCACCTGGGTGTTGTGCAAACCACGCGCTCAAGGCGGCAGGGGTAACTTGGTCAATCATGGTCAGAAGCTGAATTGCTCAGTCTCGGTGAAGTGGTGCAGGCGGGGTGCCACGGTATCCCACAATTCGCGGGTGGTGAAAGCTGCGGGGCCGGTGCGAGTCACCAGGGTAGCGCGCATCACCGGCTCGTCACCCACAATCGCCATCAGGCGGCCACCCACCTGAAGTTTGTCACGTAAAAACTCGGGCACCTCCGCCACCGAGCCGCTCAGCACAATCACATCGAACACGCCGTCTGCGGCCGAGGCCTCAGCCCCATTGGCCACACGCACGTCCACGTTGTGCACACCGGCAACGCTGAGGTTGCGGCGGGCGGTGGCAGCCAAGTCAGCGTTGTCTTCCAGGCTCACCACACGCTGGGCGCTGGCACCCAGCAAGGCGGCCATGTAGCCCGAACCGGTGCCGATTTCCAGCACGCGGTCTTGGGCTTGCACAGCCAGGTCTTGCAGCATGCGGGCTTCCACACGCGGTGCCAACATGCACTGGCCCTGGGCCATGGCCTCGTGGCTGGGCGCGCGCAAGGGGATTTCCATGTCCACAAACGCCAGGGCCTTTTGAGCCGCAGGCACAAACTGTTCACGTTTGACCACCGACAGCAAGGCCAGCACCCGGGTGTCAAGCACATCCCAGGGGCGAATCTGTTGTTCGATCATGTGGTGGCGGGCGAGTTCGGTGTTCATAGGTCCATCCATAAAACAGCAATTTTAGCGAGCCTCACCGCGCCACAAGCGGCGCAGCCATTGGCTTAAATCATCCATGTAACAGTACACCACAGGCACCACCACCAGGGTGAGCAGGGAAGAGGTGATCACCCCGCCAATGACAGCCTGGCCCATGGGGGCGCGTTGTTCCGAGCCTTCAGTGAGGGCGAAGGCCAGGGGCACCATACCAAAAATCATAGCAAGGGTGGTCATCAGGATGGGGCGCAGCCGCACTTTGGCTGCCAGCAGCAGGGCTTCGGTGCGGTTCAGGCCAGGGACGCGTTGGCCATCGGGCTCGATGTGGTCGGTGCGGGCGCGGATGGCGAAGTCCACCAACAAAATCGCGTTTTTCGTCACCAGGCCCATGAGCATCACCACCCCGATGACCGAGAACATGGACAGCGTCGAGCCAAACATCAAGAGTGCCAGCACCACACCAATCAGGGTCAAGGGCAGGGCGGTCATGAGCGCGAGTGGCTGGAAGAAGCTCTTGAACTGGCTGGCCAGAATCATGTAGATGAAGATCACCGCCATCAGCAACGCTGAGATGGCGTATCCAAACGACTCAGCCATGTTTTTGGTGGAGCCACCAAACTGGTAGCTGTAGCCCGGGGGCAGGGCGATGCCCGCCATCACCTTCTTGATGTCGTTGGACACCTCGCCGGCTGATCGGTTGTACACATTGGCGTTGATGGCCACCTCGCGCGTCAGGTCGCGTCGGTTGATCTGGTTGGGGCCGGTGGCCAGTTTGAGGTCGGCCACCTGGTTGAGGCGCACCACCCGGCTGCTGCCGTCGGCATTGCTCAGGGCAAAAGGCAGGCGCTCCAGGTCTTGCGGGTTGTCGCGCGACAGAGGTGCCAAGCGCACATTCACATCGTAAGTCTGGTCATCGGGCGCGCGCCAGTTGCCCACGTTTTGCCCGGCCACCAGGTTGCGCAGGGCGGTGGCAATGCTGTTCACATTCAGGCCCAGGTCGGTGGCCGCATTGCGTTTGACTTCCACATTCAGTGTGGGCTTGTCGGGCTTGACGCTGGAGTCCAGGTCCACCAGGCCAGGAATGGGACGTACCTGGGTCATCACATGGGCAGCCAACTTTTCCAGCTCTTTGATGTCGGGGCCTTGCAGTGAAAACTCCACCTGCTTGTTCCCGCCCACGCTGTCGAGCAAGCCCACATGGGTGACGGTGATGCCCGCCACCGACCTGAGCCGTTCACGCAACACCGCCGACATTTGGTCCACATTGCGGTTGCGGTCTTTGCGGTCCACCAGGCGCACATACACGCTGGCGTACATCTTGCCCTGCGCGTTGCCGGTGTTGATGGTGGTGACGGTGTAGCGCACCTCAGGCAACTCGTGCAAGATGGCATCGACCTGTTTGGCTTTGGCCTCGGTCACTTCCAGCGAGGACCCGGCCGGGGTGTAGAAGGTGAGTGCTGTTTCCGAGAAGTCTGCCTTGGGCACGAACTCGGTGCCCAGCAAAGGCACCATGAAAATGCTGCTGACAAACACCCCGATGGCCATGAACACGGTGGCCAGTTTGTGGCGCAGCGACCAGGCCAACAACCTTTGGTACACATCGGCCAGCTCATCGGTGCCGCGGTCAAACCAGCCGGTCACGCGACCGATGGTTTTGTCATAAAGGTTGCGAGGCTTGCTTGCATCGCCATGCCCGTGGATGCTGGGGTCATGCCACACACTTGAGAGCATGGGGTCGAGGGTGAAGCTCACAAACATCGAGATCAGCACCGCAGCCACGATGGTCACGCCAAACTCATGGAAGAACTTGCCGATGATGCCGGCCATGAAGCCTATGGGCAGAAACACTGCCACGATCGAGAAGGTAGTGGCCAAGACCGCCAAACCAATTTCTTGGGTGCCTTGCATGGACGCGTCGTAAGCGCTTTTGCCCATTTGCACATGGCGCACGATGTTCTCGCGCACCACGATCGCATCATCAATCAGCAAGCCCACACACAAGCTCAGCGCCATCAGGGTCACCATGTTGATGGTGAAGCCAAACAGGTACATGAAGAGGTAGGTGCCGATCAACGAGATCGGCAGTGTCAATCCGGTGATGACGGTGGAGCGCCAAGAGTTGAGGAACAAAAACACAATCAACACGGTGAGCGCCGCGCCTTCAATCAAGGTGCGGCGCACGTTGTCCACCGCCACGCGGATCGGGCGCGAGCCATCGGTCACAGGCTCCAAGCGCACACCCGGGGGCAACAAGGGCTTCATGGCCTGAACGGTCTTGAGCAAACCTTCAATCACCTGGATGGTGTTTTCGTCTTGCGACTTCTGCACAGTGAGCAACAAGGTGCGCTGCCCGTTGAACAGCGCCAAAGAATCCAGCTCTTGCGCGCCATCGCGAATCTCTGCGATTTGGTCCAGACGCACACCCGCGGTGTTGCCCGGTGGTGTGAGGATGCCGGCCGATGACACTTGGCTCAGGCCTTTGCGCGCCACGATGATCTGCCCGAAATCTTCAGGTCGTTTCATGCGGGCATCGATTTGCACCACGCGCTCTTGGGTGAGGGAGCGGATGGCGCCCACCGGCAAGTTCTGGTTCTCGCTTTTCACCGCGTTGACCACCTGATCGACGGTGATGCCGTAAGCCTCCATGGCCTGGGGCTTGAGGTAGATGTTGATCTCGCGCTTGGTGCCACCCACCAGGCTCACCGAGCCCACGCCACGCACGTTCTCCAGGCGTTTCTTCAAGACCTGGTCGGCCCAGTTGGTCATCTCCACCGCAGATATGGCGTTTTGCGTGCCATCAGGCAGCACCGCCAAGGACCAGATGGCGCGGCTGGCGGGGTCAAAGCGCAGCACGCGCGGCTCTTTGACCTCGTCACGGAAAGTCGGGCGCAAGATGCCGATTTTTTCGCGCACATCTTCAGCCGCTTTGCGGCCATCGACGTGCAGCTGAAACTCCACCACCACCACCGACTGTCCGTCGTAGCTGCGCGAGGTCAGCGCGTTGATGCCAGCGATCGAGTTGACGCCTTCCTCGACCTTTTTGGTGACCTCGGTTTCCACAATTTCTGGTGAGGCCCCGGGGTATTCGGTAGTGATGACCACCACCGGGAAGTCGATGTTGGGAAACTGATCGACCTGCAGGCGTTGGTAAGAGAACAAACCCAGCACCACAATGGCCAACATGACCATGGTGGCAAAGACCGGGTTTTGAAGGCTGACGCGGGTGAACCACATACTCAGCGGGCCTTGCTCAGGGTCACGGCGGTGCCTGCACGCAAGCTGCCCAATTCACCGCGCACCACCACCTCCTGGTCCTTGAGGCCTTCGACCAAGACCCACATCTGGGCGCTCTCACTGGTTTGTCCACGCGCGCCTAAGGTCACGTTGCGGTGGGCGATTTTGTTGTCTTCCACCACCTGCACATAAGGCTGGGGTTTGTCGGTGCGCACCGCATCCAGCGGCACGGCCAAGCCTTGCTTGAGTTGCGTCCCCAGCATGCCTTGTGCAAACAAACCCTGGCGCAAACCCGGCGTGCCTTCCACGCTCAAATACACCAGCACGCTGCGGCTGCCCGGCAGGGTAGAGGGGCTGATGCGTGCCACTTTGGCATTCACGGTTTGCGTGGTGCCTTCAATTTGCAATTGCGCACCTTGGCCCACGCGCACTTGCATGGACTCAATCGCGCTCAAGGTGGCTTCAAGTTCGAGTTGCTTGAGGTCGACGATCTCCACCACGCGGCCATCGATGGCCATGCGCTCTCCGGGTTGGGCCAGGCGTTGCGAGATCTGGCCAGTTAAGGGGGCGTGCATCACACTGTCATCGAGCTGCTTCTTGGCCACATCCACCGCGGCCAGTGCGGCTTTGTACGTGGCTTGCGCCCCGATCAGTGTGCTGCTGGAAGCTTCAAGTGCCGTTTTGGAGATGAAGCCCTGGTCTACCAAACCGCGGTTGTTGTCGAATTGGCGTTGGGCAATGTCAATTTGGGTGCGGGCCGCGTCGGCCTGCTCTTGGGCTTGTTTGAGGCGCGCCAAATATTCTGTAGGGTCGATGCGGGCAATGACTTGACCAGCGGTCACCGCGTCGCCTTCACGCAGGTTCAGGCCCTGCAATTCACCAGCCACCCGCGCTTTGACCACCGCGGTGTTGATGGCCTTGAGCGCGCCAGACACGGGCAGGCCCTGCGCCAGGGTTTTGGGCTCGGCACTCAACACATCGGTGGGCGCGAGTTCCAGCACGTCGCTCACCGCACGGGTGGATTGTTCCAGTGCGTCTTTCTGGGCTTTGCGGCTGTTGAGGGCTTTGAACACACCACCGGCCAGCAGGGTCAGCACCACGCCAGCCACCGCCCATTTGATCCAAGCACGTTTCATCGTTTCACTTTCTGGTATCGGGTCGCACACACAGGCCTTGCAAGATGTTATCGGCCTGGGTCATCAAGTATTTCAAAGGGTCGAAGCTGTCGTTGGCGGTACACACCTTGCCCATGGAATGTACCCAGGTGGCCAGGAACATCATGGGTGCGAGCATCGTATAGACGCCGTATTGCACATCGATGTCGCGAAACTCACCGCGTGCCACGCCGCGCAGCAAAATGCGGCGCAACAAATCATGCCCGGGTTGCATCACCTCTTGTTGATAAAAAGCAGCCAGTTCGGGGAAGTTGCTGGCCTCGCTCATCATCAGTTTGCTCAAGCCACCCGCTGGGGTGCTGCCCACGCGCAGCCACCATTGGGTCATGGCTTCTTTGACCATGTCGGCGCTGCTGCCCTCAAAGGCTGCAAACTCAGCATTCCAGGCCGAGAAATAGCCCGACAGGTTTTCACGAACCACTGCTTTGAACAGCTCTTCTTTGCTGTCAAAGTACAAAAACAAGGTGCCTTTGGACACGCCCGCACGCTTGGCCACCTCTTCAGCCCGGGTGGCGGCGTAACCTTTTTCAATGAACAGGCTCAGGGCAGCTTGCAACAGCTCACCGGGGCGCGCATCTTTGCGGCGCGCCCGTTTCGGCGGTTCCGTCAAGCGGGTGGGAAGGTCGGTGGTGGGAGGCACAGGTCTGTTTAATGACTGACTGGTTATTAATGTAATGTCCGAGGCGGCCAGCGTCAAGGTCATGGCCCAGGCCGGGTGCTGGCCAAGCCCCAGGCTTAGGGCAAGGCCGTTAAGATGCTGGCATGACGAATTTGCAAACCATCACCCTGGGCGGGGGCTGTTTCTGGTGCACCGAGGCGGTGTACCTGGATGTGCGCGGCGTGAAGTCGGTGCAAAGCGGCTACTGCAATGGCCATGTGGTGAAACCCAGCTATGAGCAGGTGTGCAGCGGCGACACCGGCCACAACGAGGTGGTCCAACTCACGTTCGACCCCGCGGTGATCAGCCTCACACAAATTCTGGACATCTTTTTCGTGGTGCATGACCCCACCACCTTGAACCGCCAGGGCAACGACACAGGCACCCAATACCGCAGCGGCATTTACACCCACAACCCTGAGCAACACCAGGCGGTGGTGGACTACATGAAGGGCCTCAAACCCAGTGGGTTCTTCAGCAAGCCCATCGTCACAGAGGTCATGTCGGTTGATAATTTTTGGCCCGCTGAGGACTACCACCACAACTACTACGCCCGCAACCCCAACCAGGGCTATTGCGCGTTCGTGGTGGGCCCCAAGGTCAGCAAGTTTCAAAAAACACTGGCGCAATTCAGCAAATCGCGCGCAGCCTAAAATTTATCTGTGAGCGCCCCAGACTTTATTCAGCACCGTTCGGCCCCGCGCCAACAAGGCCGGTGGCTTGAGACGCGTTTGGCTGGGCTGATTTGGGTGAGCCTGCTGGTGGCGGTGCTGTGGACGCAAAGCCTGGGCCTGGTGCACAAGGCCATGCACGCGCCGGGCTGGTGGCCAGCAGCACAGACTGCGGTGGACGCTGAGGCTCGGCCTGTGTCCAAAGCCGGACTCTTGGCGCACTTGGGCGCCGAGGGCTCGTCATCAGACTGTTTGTTTTACGACCAGCTGGTACAAACCGCTGACTTCCGCGCTTCGCCTGTGGTGGCGGTGAGCCAGTTGCCAGCCTTACCGCCCCCTTTTGTGTGTCGCGACCAACGTCGCATCAATCCCGCGCTGTTTGAAGCGCGCGGCCCCCCTGTCTCTGAAATCGCTTGATGTCGATGCCCCAGCCCAGCTGGTGCGTGGTGTTTGCATTTTTGGAGATAGAACATGCATGTCTTGAGCGCCCCCTTGGGCCGACTTTCTTTGAGCGCCATCTTGTGTGCCTTGGGCACTGGGGTGCAAGCTCAGGCCCCAGCGCAGTCTCAACCAGCCAGTGCCGCCGCACTGCCTACCGTGACCATCACTGGAAATCCCTTGGGTGCTACAGAGTTGATAGCGCCTGCATCTGTACTGACAGGCTCAGAGCTGGTGTTAGACACCCAAGCCACCTTGGGTGAAACCCTGGGCGCCTTGCCGGGTGTGAGCAGCACTTACTTTGGCCCCAACGCCAGTCGCCCGGTCATCCGAGGCATGGATGGCGACCGCCTCAAACTGCTGGCCAATGGCGCTTCGCTCACCGATGTGTCAGGCTTGAGTTATGACCACGCGGTCAGCGCCGACCCCTTGACGGTGGAGCGCATCGAGGTGCTGCGCGGCCCGGCGGCTTTGCAGTACGGCGGCAATGCGCTGGGTGGTGTGGTCAACCTGATCGATAACCGCATCACGAGCCAAGCGCTGTTTGACGCGCAAGGTGGTGTGGCGGGCAAAGCCCAGATGACAACGGCCACCGGCAACCGCGAACAAAGTGGCGCGGTGTTGTTGGAGGCCGGTAACGACCGTTACACCCTGCACGCCGATGTGATGTCGCGCCATACCCAAGACGTGGCCGCACCCACCGCCTTAGCCTGTCGCGGCGGTTTTGCCAACCGCATTTGCAACTCCGCCAGCCAGGCATGGGGTGGGGCTTTGGGCGGCACCTTGCACTTTGACCAGGGCTACCTGGGTGCCTCGGTGGCCACGCAATCCAACCTGTATGGCAGCGTGGCCGACGAAGCGGTGCAAATCGACATGCGTTCCAACCGCTACGCGATTGAAGGCGAGGTGGGTGGCTTGTCGGGGCTGCTGCGTTCGGTCAAAGCCCAGTTCACCCAAACCGATTACCGCCATGCAGAAATTGAAAACGGCAGCGTGGGCACGGTGTTTGCCAGCAAGGGTTCCGACCTGCGTTTGCAAGCGCGTCATGCTGACCTGTTAACCCCGTGGGGCCAGGTGCAAGGCGTGGTGGGCGCGCAGTTGGAAGAGGTGAATTTTTCAGCCGATGGCGCCGAGGCTTTTGCGCCCAGCAGCAAGACCCGTCAAAGCGCTTTGTTTGCGCATGAAGAGTTGCCCCAAGCGTGGGGCCGGCTCTCGGCCGGTGCGCGCGTGGAGCGGGTGGGGGTGAATTCGTCGGGTGGCGCCAACCAAAACGCCAACAACTTCAAATTGGGCGAGCGCGAGTTCACGCCCATCAGCTATGCCTTGGGCGCTTTGTGGAAGGTGGCACCCGCTTGGAGCCTGAGCTCCAACTTGTCTTGGAGCGCGCGCGCGCCGCGTGACTACGAGCTGTTTGCACTTGGCAAGCATCTGGCCACGCAAGCTTATGAGCGAGGTAACGACCAACTGGGTGTGGAGCGTTCGACCAACCTGGATGTGGGCGCGCAGTGGCGCAGTGGTGCGAGCCATGCCAAGCTCAATGTGTTTGTGAACCAGTTCAGCAACTACATCAGCTTGCAAGCCACAGGGCAGAACCAAAACAATTTGCCAGAGTACCTTTACACGCCGGTGCAAGCCCGATTCGTTGGTGCTGAAGCCAGTGGCCAGCAGCGCTTGCTGGATGCAGGGCATCAAGTCGATCTGAGTTGGCGTTGGGACACGGTGCGGGCTGACAACCTCGACACCGCGCAGGCCCTGCCGCGCATCGCGCCCATGCGTTTGGGTGCCACGCTGATCTGGTCGGCCGGCCCTTGGCAGTCACGCCTGGGTGTGGATCAATGGGCAGCGCAAGACCGTGTGCCAGCGAGTGACAAGCCTAGCGAGGGCTACACCTTGTGGCACGCGGCCAGCACCTACAAAACCCGCATCGCGCAAAGCCCAGCCTTCTGGTTTGCCAGGTTAGACAACCTCGGCAACGCGCTGGCTTACTCGGCCACCTCCATCCTCACCCAAACCTTGCCGGGCCATGTGCCTTTGCCCGGGCGCAGTTTGAAAGTGGGTTTGCAAGTTCAGTTTTGAGCGACACGCAGACGAAAAAAAACCGCGCTGGTTAAGCGCGGTTTTTTTGTGAAGTGTTCAGTCTCTGAACATCGTCATCAGAACGAGACCGATTGACCTTCGGTCATGGGCACCACTTTGCTGGCCGCGCCCTTCATGGCGGCTTGGAACTCAGCCAAGGTGCCGGGGGTCATGGGGTTGGAGTTGTAGTGCATGGGGATGACGTTCTTCGCAGGCATCCAGGTTTTCACGGCGTAAGCCGCATCTTCCGGACCCATGGTGAAGTTGCCGCCGATGGGCAGCAAAATCAAATCAGGCTTGTAGTGGTCGTTGATGAACTTCATGTCGCCAAACAAACCGGTATCGCCCATGTGCCAAATTTTGAAGCCGTTTTCCATCTCAATGATGTAGCCCACCGCTTCACCAGCAGGGTGCGATTCGAGCTTGTCGGTCGCGGGGTTCTTGTGCACCAGCAGCGAGGAGTGTTCAGCTTTGACCGCAGTCACTTTGATGCCGGCAGGTTTGACCGAGCCGGACTTGTTGAAGCGGTGACCCAACTCAGCGGGAATCAAGCCCACGGTGATGAGCGGGGTGACCATGTCAGCCGGGCCGTAGAGTTTGGTGTTGTTGAGTTTGGCAATGGCGGGTGCGTCGCCAATGTGGTCCACGTGCGCGTGGGTCACCAACAGCACGTCAACCTTGCCCAAAGCAGAGAGGTCGGTTTTGTAAGGGGCTGGGGTTTTCGGACCGCCGCTGAGCCAGGGGTCGATCACAATGGTTTTGCCACCGGGCGAGGTGATTTTGAAGCCCGCTTGGCCCAGCCACAGTAGCTCGGTTTTGCCGGTGCCTTGTGCCCAAGACAGGCTCAGGCTGGTGGCGAGCAGGGCGCCGGTGAATAGTTTCTTGATGCTCATGCAGGTCTCCTGATTGAAAACGCCATTATTGGGCGATGGCGCCGGCTCGGCATCAGGGTCTTCCACATGGCCCTGCAAAAGCCATGACTTCAGCTCGTCACCTCAAGGCGCCAAGCGTTCGCGCAGCCAGTTCTCACCTTGTCGGCTGTAACGCAGCCGGTCATGCAAGCGGCTGGGGCGACCTTGCCAAAACTCCCACTGGTCGGGCACCAGACGGTAGCCACCCCAGTGCGGTGGGCGAGGGGGCTGCAACAAAAATTTGGCGGCGTACTTGGCGGCATTGCCCACCAGCACGCTGCGGTCATCAATCACCTGGCTTTGCGGGCTGGCCCAAGCGCCAATGCGTGAGTCAAGCGGACGCGAGTTGAAGTACGCATCGCTTTCAGAGACATCAATTTTTTCAACTTTGCCTTCAATGCGCACCACGCGTTCAAGCTCCACCCAGTGGAACTGCAAAGCCGCAAACGGGTTGCCCGCGAGTTGCTGACCTTTGCGGCTGTCGTAGTTGGTGAACCACACGATGCCGCGCTCGTCCAAGCCCTTGATCAGCACCACCCGTGTGCTGGGGCGCAGGTCAGAGCCCACCGTGGCCAGCGTCATGGCGTTGGGCTCGGGCAGCTCGCCGCTGATGGCCTCTTGCAGCCAACGCTCAAACTGCTTGAGCGGGTCAGCGTGTGAGGCCGTCTCATTGAGTTCGGCGCGTTCGTAACTTTTGCGGATGTCAGCGATCGAGGTCATGGTGGGCGCCTCACCGTCACCTGTGTGACGGGATTCATAAGGGTTAATCCTAGGCGGCTTGTCTCAAATTGAAAAAACTTGATTTAGCTTGGGTATTCCCGAGTGTAGACGGCCTCAGCATGGCATACCCTATTCACGTTTGAATTTGATCAAGCATTCGGGCCGGTGTGCCCTTATCCAACTGGAGGATTTCAATGAGCGTCAATTTACAAGTCAACGGCAAGGCGGTCAGCGCCAAGTCCGAGCCCGACACCCCCCTGCTGTGGGTGTTGCGTGATGAGCTGGGCATGACCGGCACCAAGTTCGGTTGCGGTGCGGCCCTGTGCGGTGCTTGCACGGTGCACGTCAACGGCCAGCCTGTGCGTTCATGCTCCACACCTTTGTCGGCCGTGTCCAGCGCCAAAGTGGCGACGGTCGAGAGCCTGTCCAAAGACAACAGCCACCCCCTGCAAAAAGCCTGGATCAAGCACGATGTGCCCCAGTGCGGTTACTGCCAGTCGGGTCAGCTCATGAGCGCGGCAGCTTTGTTGGCCAGCAACAAAAACCCCAGCGATGCTGACATCGACGCTGCCATGAGCGGCAACATTTGCCGTTGCGGTACTTACGGCCGCATCAAGGCCGCCATCAAAGACGCTGCCGCTGCCATGCGCGCTTAAGGAGAGAACATGACCATGGAAACCACACGCCGCGATTTCATCAAAACCACTTCGGTGGTGACCGGTGGCCTGATGATGGGCTTCACCATCGCTGCTACTAAAAACGAAGCACAAGCCGCAGGCATGGTGTACACCCCCAATGCTTGGGTACACATTGCTGATGACAACACCATCACCATCCTCTCGGCCCGTTCCGAGATGGGGCAAGGTGTTTACACCGCCATGCCCATGCTGATCGCTGAAGAGCTCAATGTCGGCATCAACCAGATCAAAGTGGCCATTGCACCCCCCGGTGCTGTGTATGTGAACGCTTTGTTGGGCGCGCAAATCACCGGCGGTTCCACCTCGGTGCGTGACGGCTGGGAAAAACTGCGCACCAGCGGCGCGCAAGTGCGCGAGATGCTGATCTCGGCCGCTGCTGCTGAATGGAAAGTCGACCGTTCCACCCTGCGTGCTGAAAAAGGCATGGTGCTGGGCGCCAATGGCAAAAAAGCCACTTACGGTAGCCTGGCTGCTGCGGCTTCTAAATTGCCCGTGCCCGAGAAAGTCGCCATCAAAGACCCGAAAGACTTCCGCATCGTCGGCAAGCGCGTGCCCCGTCTGGACACGCCCAACAAGGTCAACGGCACGGCCGAGTTCGGTATGGACGTGAAACTGCCCGGTATGGTGTATGCCAGCCTGGAGCAGTGCCCCGTCATTGGCGGCAAGGTCAAGAGCTTTGATGGCTCCAAAGCCAAGGCCATGCCCGGCGTGATCGATGTGGTGCAGATCAACGACGGCGTGGCTGTCGTGGCCAACTCTTACTGGCAAGCGGCCAAGGCCCGCAAAGCCCTGAGCGTGCAGTGGGACGAAGGTGCTGGCGCTGCCATCACCACCGCCTCTGTGATCAGTGGCACACGCAACGCGATTGGCACCGCCAAAGTGTTGGAGATCACCAAGCCTGTGGGCAATGTGACTGAGGCCATGAAGGGCGCTGCCAAAGTGATCAAGGCCGAGTACATCACCCCCATGCAAGCGCACGCGCCGCTGGAGCCGATGAACTTCACGGCCAGCTTTGCCAATGGCAAGATGACCCTGATTGGCCCGACCCAGTTCCAGCAAGGTGCGCAAGGCGCCGTGGCTGCGGTGCTCGGTCTCAAGCCTGAAGATATCTCGGTGCAAACCACCTTCCTGGGTGGTGGCTTCGGTCGTCGCATTGAGCTCGACTTCATCGTGCAAGCAGCGCAAATCGCCAAGGCGGTGGGCAAGCCCGTCAAGCTGGTGTGGACGCGTGAAGACGACATGACCCACGACTTCTACCGCCCTGCGGGTGTGAACCAATTACAAGCTGGCCTGGATGCCCAAGGCAACCCGGTGGCTTTGCACTTCAAGGTGTCTTCGCAGTCGGTGACCCAGCGTGCGTTTGGTCTGCCCAAAGACACCCTGGATCCCTTCATGGCTGAAGCTGCGGTGGCGGCTTACAACATCCCCAACACACAACATGACCTGATCATCCACGACAGCGGCATGCGTGTGGGTTACTGGCGCGCTGTGAGCCACAACATGAATGCGTTTGCCAACGAGTCCTTCATGGATGAGCTGGCCAAGGCTGCGGGCAAAGACCCCTACGCCTACCGCATGGGCTTGTTGAAAGACAAACCGCGTTTTGCCAACGTGCTCAAACTGGCTGCCGACAAAGCAGGCTGGGGCAAAGCACTGCCGGCCGGTCGTGCCCGTGGCATTGCCTTGATGGAAGGCTACGACACCTACATGGCGCAGGTGGCTGAAGTCTCGATCAAAGACGGCGAAGTGGTGGTGCACCGCGTCACCGTGGCTGCTGATGTGGGTCAGATGGTCAACCCCGACATCGTCGAGGCACAGATCCAGTCCAGCATCAACTTCGGCATGTCTGCTGGCTTGAAGCATGAAATCACCTTGGAAAAAGGTGTGGTTCAGCAAACGAACTTCAACAATTTCCAAGTGGTGCGCATGCACGAGACCCCGGTGATCGACATCACCTTGGTCAAGAGCACAGAGAAGCCTGGCGGTATCGGCGAGCCCGGTGCTGCGGTGGTGGTGCCCGCCATCGCCAACGCCGTGGCTGCCCTGACCGGCAAGCGCGTGCGTCAGCTGCCGATCAACGCGGCCAATCTGCGTCAGGCCTAAAATCTGGCGTTTTGAGGAAGCAGAGATGGAAAGTTTGGATCTACGCGTTTTGTCCGATGTGCTGAGCTGGCATCAAGCCGGCCATGCCGTCACGCTGGTCACTGTGGTGCAGACCTGGGGGAGCGCGCCGCGCCCGCCCGGGGCACTGCTGGCGGTGCGCGATGACGGCCTGGTCAGCGGCTCGGTCTCGGGTGGCTGCGTGGAAGACGACCTGATCGCGCGCACCAAAGCCGCGTTCAAAGCCGTGCCCAAACCTTCCATCAACCTGCCTTCCACCATCGCGTACGGTGTCACCCAGGAAGAGGCCAGCCGTTTTGGCTTGCCTTGTGGGGGCACCTTGCGCCTGGTCCAAGAGCCGGTCAAGTCGACCGCCTGGATCGAAGAACTGTTGAGCCGTACGTCCCAGCACCAGCTGGTCTCGCGCTCCCTGAATTTAGGCACCGGGGACGTCACCCTGGGCGATGCCTCGCGTGGCCAGGCCATGCATTTTGACGACACCACCCTGACCACCGTGTTTGGCCCCAAGTGGCGCTTGCTCTTGATTGGCGCGGGCCAGTTGTCGCAGGCTGTGGCGCAAATGGCCACCATGCTCGACTTTGAGGTCTTGGTGTGCGACCCCCGTGAAGAATTCATGATGGACATGCCCGGTGTGACCCGCTTATCTGGCATGCCCGACGATGTGGTGCGTGAACTCATGCCTGATGCGCACACCGCGATCGTGGCCCTCACGCATGACCCCAAGCTCGATGACATGGCTTTGTTAGAGGCCTTGAAATCTGCCGCGTTTTATGTGGGTGCTTTGGGCTCGGCCCGCAACCAGGCCACACGCAAGCAGCGTTTGGCTGAGCACTTTGACCTGAGCCAAGAAGAACTCGACCGCTTGTATGGCCCGGTGGGGCTGGCCATTGGTGCGAAAACACCGGCTGAAATTGCGGTGTCCATCGTGGCCCAAATGGTGGAAGTGAAAAACATGGCCACACCGAAAGTGGCCAACTTGCCGGGCTGTACGATCGCTTAAGCGCTTTGTAGCTTTAATGAGGCGCTACGATTTCTGTAGCGCCATGAAAAAAGCCAAGTCAGATGACTTGGCTTTTTCGTTGGGGTGTGTTGCTAGCTATGAGGGCAACAGCAGCTCGGCAGGGTCAACGGCCAAAGCCGCCACGGTTCCCGCCACCACCGCCACCCGAGCGGTTGCCGCCACGCCCGCCACCTGGATTGCCACCACCACCACCGCCACCGCCAAAGCCGCGACCGCGATTGCCACCACCGCCGCCATGGCGACGACCTTGGTTGGCCATCAGGTCCACGCTGGTGCGCATCGGGTCGGGCTGACCGCCAGGTGTGTTGTTCTTGGGGCCACGGGGTTCGCCGTGACGGCCGATGGCGTTGGTCGCCAACGGATTGATGCGTGAGGGTGGTGGATCACCTGGCTCATCACCAAAATCGCGCGGCGCGTTGTGGCTGCGGTTGGGGCGTTGGCCTTGACCTTGCGGACGAGGACCACCTGCACCTTCTTGGCGGGGGCCTTGTGAGCGGCCTGGGCCACCACGTCCACCGCCGCCGTTGCCGTTGCCACGACCTTCACCGCGACCTCCACCATTGCCGCCGCCTTGGCCAGCCTTGTTCTCGCGGATGCGTTGCATCATCTCGCCGCGTGCCGCTTTGGCCGCCGCTTGCATGACTTCGCGGCTTGGTGGGCGACCAGCGCCGCCCCAGATGGTCTGACGACCCATGGCGATGGGCTCAGCCTTCTCGCCCGCATCGGGACCAAAGCCTTCGATGAACTGCACCGGAATTTCTTGCTTGGTGAAGCGCTCAATGGCTTGCATGAAACCTTCTTCGTCCATGCACACCAGGTTGACCGCTTCGCCGCTGGCACCTGCGCGGCCGGTGCGGCCAATGCGGTGCACATAGTCTTCGCTGATGTTGGGGATCTCGTAGTTCACCACGTGTGGCAACTCGTCAATGTCAATGCCGCGTGCTGCAATATCAGTAGCAACCAAAGCACGAATATCGCCGCTCTTGAAGCCACTCAAGGCTTGTGTGCGGGCTGACTGACTCTTGTTACCGTGCAAGGCCATGGCCGACACACCGTTTTTGGTGAGGTACTCGGCCACATGGTTGGCGCCAAATTTCGTGCGGGTGAACACCAGCACTTGGCTCCAGTTGTGTTGCTGGATGATGTGCAGCAGCAGCGCTTTTTTCTTGGCACGGCCCACCGGGTGGATCACCTGGGTGATGCGTTGCACCGTGGTGTTGCGCGGGGTCACTTGCACGCTTTGCGGGTTCTTGAGCAGGCCGTTGGCCAGGTCGCGAATCTCGTCGCTGAAGGTGGCCGAGAACAGCAGGCTTTGCTTTTCTTTGGGCACCAGGGCCAGCACTTTTTTCACGTCATGGATAAAGCCCATGTCGAGCATGCGGTCGGCCTCATCCAGCACCAGCATTTGCACATGCGACAAGTCCAGCATGCCTTGCTGTTGCAGGTCCAGCAGACGTCCTGGTGTGGCCACCAGAATGTCCACGCCTTTTTTCATCTTGGTGATTTGCGGGTTCATGCCCACGCCACCAAAAATCACGGTGCTGGTGAGTTGCAGGTATTTGCCGTAGTCACGCACCGACTCTTCCACCTGCGCCGCGAGTTCGCGGGTAGGGGTGAGCACCAGAGCACGGATGCCGATGCCTTTGAATTTGTTGACAGGGCGCTCGCCCAGCGAGAGACGGTGCAGCATGGGCAGCGTGAAGGCCGCGGTTTTGCCCGTGCCGGTTTGGGCACCGCCCAGCAGGTCGTTGCCCGCCAACACCAGCGGAATGGCTTGGGCTTGGATCGGTGTGGGGGTGTCGTAACCTTGCTCGCGCACGGCTTGGACAATGGCAGGAGCCAGTTGGAGTTCTTCGAAGTTCATGGATAAAGCGCCCATCCTTGGCGCTGGGAATCGGCCTGTTCAAGCGCGTTGCGCTGATTCAGTCAAAGGCTGATCGGGTTTCAATCGGGGTCAAGCGTTTTGGTGAGCTGCAACCCCCAGCAAGTTGCTGGCACCGCGGGCGACTGAAGCGCCGCAGTGGTCATATTGTCGCACGTTTGCCGCGGGGCAGGGATAATAGAGGTTTTCTCATGGCGCGACATCGCGCCTCTCCCCCTGGAACACCATGGCTCAATACGTTTTCTCGATGAACCGGCTCGGCAAGATCGTGCCGCCCAAACGCAGCATCCTCAAGGACATTTCCTTGAGCTTTTTCCCTGGCGCCAAGATTGGCGTGCTGGGCCTCAACGGCTCGGGCAAATCCACGCTGCTCAAAATCATGGCCGGTGTGGACAAAGAGTTTGAGGGCGAAGCCATCCCCATGGCGGGTCTGAAGATCGGTTACTTGCCCCAGGAACCTAAGCTCGATGACAACGACACCGTGCGCCAATCGGTGGAAAGCGGCATGGGCGAAACCAAAGCCGCACAAGCCCGCTTGGAAGAGGTGTACGCCGCTTACGCGGATGAAAACGCCGACTTCGACGCCCTGGCTGCCGAACAAGCCAAGCTCGAAGCCATCATCGCCACCGCAGGTGACGCGGGTGACCACCAACTCGAAATTGCGGCCGATGCGCTGCGCCTGCCACCGTGGGACGCGGTGATTGGCAAACTCTCGGGCGGTGAAAAACGCCGCGTGGCGCTGTGCCGTTTGCTGCTCTCCAAGCCCGACATGCTGTTGCTTGACGAGCCCACCAACCACTTGGACGCTGAATCGGTGGAGTGGCTGGAGTTGTTCCTGCAACGCTTCCCCGGCACCGTGGTGGCCATCACCCACGACCGTTACTTTTTGGACAACGCTGCCGAGTGGATTTTGGAACTCGACCGCGGCCACGGCATTCCCTACAAAGGCAATTACTCTTTGTGGCTGGAGCAAAAAGAAGCGCGCTTGGAACAAGAACAACGCACCGAAGATGCCCGCACCAAGGCCATGAAGAAAGAGCTGGAGTGGGCTCGTCAAAACCCCAAAGGCCGCCAAGCCAAAAGCAAGGCGCGTCTGGCCCGCTTCGAAGAACTGTCTGACTACGAATACCAAAAGCGCAACGAAACCCAAGAGATCTTCATCCCCGTGGCCGACCGCCTGGGCAATGAAGTCATTGAGTTCAAGGGCGTGAGCAAGTCTTTTGGCGACCGCGTGTTGATTGACAACCTGAGCTTCAAAGTGCCAGCGGGCGCCATCGTGGGCATCATCGGCCCCAATGGTGCCGGTAAATCCACGCTCTTCAAATTGATAGCAGGCAAAGAGCAACCCGATTCGGGCGACGTGAAAATTGGCCAGACGGTGAAGATGGCTTTTGTGGACCAGAACCGCGACGCGCTGGCCAATGAGAAAACCGTGTGGGAAGACATCTCCGGCGGCCTCGACATTTTGACCGTGGGCAAGTTCCAGATGCCCAGCCGTGCGTACTGCGGCCGCTTTAACTTCAACGGTGGCGACCAGCAGAAAAAAGTCGGCATGCTCTCCGGTGGTGAGCGCGGCCGTTTGCACCTGGCCAAGACGCTGATTGCGGGCGGCAATGTGTTGCTGCTCGACGAGCCATCCAACGACTTGGACGTGGAAACCTTGCGCGCCTTGGAAGACGCGCTGCTGGAGTTTGCCGGCTCGGTGATGGTCATCAGCCACGACCGCTGGTTCCTGGACCGCATTGCTACGCACATCCTGGCCGCTGAAGGCGACAGCCAGTGGGTGTTCTTTGACGGCAACTACCAAGAGTACGAAGCCGACAAGAAAAAGCGCCTGGGCGAAGAGGGCGCCAAACCCAAGCGCGTGCGCTTCAAAACGCTCAAGTAAGCACAACGCTTCCTACATCCACAGCCCTTGCAGCCGCGTGTTGCAAGGGCTGTTGTCATTCTGGCTTGTCATGGCGGTGTGTCAGTGTTTTGGCCTGCGTGTTGACACGTACCAAGCCCGCCTCAATGTGGGGCAATGATGTCCGACGCTTGAGACCCAGCCCATGATGACTCCTCTTGATCACCCGTCGACCGCGCTCACCATCTTCGAGAAATTCGAGGTGGGGGTGATCCATTTGGATGCGCATCGCAACGTGCTGGCCATGAACGATTTCGCGCGCTCATGTTTGCCGGTGAAAGAAAAGCAACCTTTCGACAAGATGGTGCTGTCCTTTCATACCGAGCGCGCCAAGCCCAAAGTGGCGCACATGCTCGATGCGGCCGAGGGCTGCCCGGTGGCCAGCTCCGCGCCCATCACCATGATCATCAACGTGCCCGAGCAGGTGCTGCTCATCAAGGTCACGCGCTTGAACAACCATGCCGGTGCACTCACGGGTTTTGTGTTGGTGTTTTACGAAGTCACCAAGGTGGTGAGCAGCCCGCAGGCCCTGGCCAAAGATGCACCGCAGGTCAACCGCGAGCTGATGAAAATCCCCACGCTGGTGAATCAAAAAATTGCCTTCCTCGACACCAACGAGATTTTGTTTTTGGAGTCACAGGCGCACTACACCCGCGTCAAAGGTAAAAGCGGTTTTCATTTTTGTAACTTGAGCATTGGTGATTTGGCGCTGCGCCTCAACGCTGCGCAGTTCCACCGCATCCACCGCTGCTTCATCGTCAACCTCAAAGCGGTCAGCGCCTTGGAGCGCGAAGGCAGCAAAGTTTGGCTGCGTCTCAAAGGCCAAGAGGTGGACCGTTTGCCGGTTGCCCGCACGGCTTTAGCGGGTCTCAAAGCGGCCATGGGTTTGTGATGGGTGTTGTCTGAATGCCAAAAAAATTAAATTTTTTTTGATGCGTAATTTCACGCATTGTCGCCACCTCTAAAGCTCGCTTTACGCAGTTCGTGCATCACCTGATGCAGTTCGTGCAAGTCATAGCCTCTTTCATCCCAGTTAACCCGAATAGTGGGGTGCGGCCCTCGGGAATTGATAAAAATTACACTGGCTCGGTTTCATTTTTCACAAAGAGGAGAGCCCATGATTCCCCCGAGTTTTGACTACCACGCCCCCCGCTCTGTGGGTGAGGCCATCACCCTGTTGGGCCAACTAGGATCCGATGCCAAGATCTTGGCGGGCGGCCACAGCTTGCTACCCATGATGAAGCTGCGCTTTGCGCAGCCGGCGCATCTGATCGACATCAACCGCATCCCTGAGTTGCGTGGCATTTGCGAAGACGGCAACACCGTGGTCATTGGTGCGATGACGGTTGAGAACGACCTCATCACCTCGCCCATCATCCAAGCCAAAGCACCCTTGCTGGCCGAAGCAGCTAAGCTGATTGCTGACCCGCAAGTGCGCAACCGCGGCACGATTGGCGGCGACATCGCCCACGGCGACCCCGGCAACGACCACCCCGCTTTGTCCATCGCGCTCGACGCTGAGTTCGTGCTCGAAGGCCCCAATGGCCGCCGCACCGTGGCTGCCAACGACTTCTTCTTGGGCACCTACATGACCTTGATGGAAGAGAACGAAATCATGGTGGCCATTCGCGTGCCCGCTATCGCCCCGGGTGCTGGCTGGGCTTATGAAAAGCTCAAGCGTAAAACCGGTGACTGGGCCACGGCCGGTTGCGCGGTGGTCATGCAAATGGCTGGCGGCAAAGTCAGCGCCATCCGCATGGCCCTGACCAACTTAGGCCCCACCGCTTTGCGCGCTGAAGCGGCTGAGCAAGCCTTGATCGGTCAGCCCATCAACGAGACCACGATGGAAGCTGCAGCCCAAGCTGCGATGGCCATTTGCGACCCCGCCGAAGACCTGCGTGGCGACCCCGAATACAAAACCGCCATGGCCCGTCAGATGGTCAAGCGCGCCCTCAAGAACGCCCTGGCTCGCTGCCAGTAATTCCCCGGAGAGACAACATGCCTAAGAAAATTGTGAACGTCAACGTCAACGGCCGCGCTGTTGAAAAAGCCGTTGAACCCCGTACCCTGCTGATCCACTTCCTGCGTGAAGAGCTCAACCTCACCGGCGCCCACATTGGTTGCGAAACCAGCCACTGCGGTGCGTGCACCGTGGACATCGATGGCCGCTCGGTCAAGTCTTGCACCCACCTGGCGGTGCAGTGCGAAGGCAGCGATGTGTTGACCGTTGAAGGTCTGGCCCAAGGCGGCGTGCTGCACGCGGTGCAAGAAGGTTTTTACAAAGAGCACGGCCTGCAGTGCGGTTTCTGCACCCCCGGCATGCTCATGCGCGCTTACCGCTTTTTGCAAGAGAACCCCAACCCCACGGAAGAAGAAATCCGCATGGGCATGAGTGGCAACCTGTGCCGTTGCACCGGCTACCAAAACATCATCAAAGCGGTTCAGTACGCTGCCCGCAAATTGCAAGAGCCTGTGGCCGCCTGAGCCTAAACCGCACACATTAAATTTGGAGACCACCTATGAACGCTCCCGTTAATTCCCCTGAAGCACGCGAACTGGCCCTGGCCGGTATGGGCGCTTCGCGCCTGCGTAAAGAAGATGCCCGCTTCATCCAGGGCAAGGGCAACTATGTCGACGACATCAAGATGCCCGGCATGCTGCACATGGACATCGTGCGCTCGCCTGTGGCCCACGCCCGCATCAAGAAAATCAACAAAGAAGCTGCGCTGGCCATTCCTGGCGTGCACGCTGTGTTGACCGCCGATGACCTCAAACCTTTGAAGCTTCACTGGATGCCCACCCTGGCCGGTGACGTGGCTGCAGTGTTGGCCGACGAGAAAGTCCACTTCCAGATGCAAGAGGTGGCCATCGTCATCGCTGACGATCGCTACATCGCTGCTGACGCGGTGGAAGCCGTTGAAGTGGAGTACGAAGAACTGCCCGTGGTGCTCGACCCCTTCGAAGCCCTCAAGCCCGACGCACCTGTGCTGCGTGAAGACCTGGCCGGCAAGACCACTGGCGCCCACGGCGCGCGCGATCACCACAACCACATCTTCACCTGGAATGCCGGTGACAAAGAAGCGGCTGATGCCGCTTTCACCAAAGCTGAAGTGACCGTGTCGCAAAGCATGCACTACCCCCGCGTGCACCCCTGCCCGCTGGAGACCTGCGGTTGCGTGGCCTCGTTCGACCCCGTGCGTGGCGACCTGACCACCTACATCACCTCGCAAGCACCTCACGTGGTGCGTACCGTGGTGTCCATGCTCTCAGGCATTCCTGAGTCCAAGGTGCGCATCGTCTCGCCCGACATTGGTGGCGGCTTTGGCAACAAGGTGGGTGTGTACCCCGGTTATGTCTGCGCCATCGTGGCCTCCATCGTGCTGGGCAAGCCCGTGAAGTGGGTGGAAGATCGCATCGAGAACATCTCTTCGACCGCCTTCGCCCGTGACTACCACATGGACGGCGAACTCGCCGCCACCGCTGACGGCAAGATCACTGGCCTGCGTGTGAATGTGGTGGCCGATCACGGCGCGTTTGACGCGTGTGCAGACCCCACCAAGTTCCCTGCTGGTTTGTTCCACATCTGCTCGGGCTCGTACGATATTCCCGCAGCGCACGCCAGCGTCAAAGGTGTCTACACCAACAAGGCCCCCGGTGGTGTGGCTTACCGCTGCTCGTTCCGCGTGACCGAGGCCGTCTACCTGATCGAGCGCATGGTCGACGTGCTGGCGCAGAAGCTGGGCATGGACAAGGCCGAGATCCGCGCCAAGAACTTCGTCAAGAAAGAACAGTTCCCCTACACCAGCGCCTTTGGTTTCGAGTACGACTCTGGCGACTACCACACCGCTTTGCAAAAAGTGCTGGATGCGGTGGACTACAAAGCCCTGCGTGCTGAGCAAGCTGCCAAGCGTGCCGACCCCAACAGCCCCACGTTGATGGGCATTGGTTTGGTCACCTTCACCGAGGTGGTGGGTGCCGGCCCGAGCAAGATTTGCGACATCTTGGGCGTGGGCATGTTCGACTCGTGCGAAATCCGCATTCACCCCACTGGCAGCGCGATTGCGCGCATGGGCACGATCACGCAAGGTCAAGGTCACCAGACCACCTATGCGCAGATCATCGCCACCGAGCTGGGTATTCCAAGTGAAGTGATTCAAGTGGAAGAGGGCGACACCTCCACCGCGCCTTACGGCCTGGGCACCTATGGTTCGCGCTCCACCCCCGTGGCCGGTGCAGCCATCGCCTTGGCTGCGCGCAAAATCCACGCCAAAGCCCGCAAGATTGCGGCGCACATGCTCGAAGTCGGTGAGAACGACCTGGACTGGGAAGTGGACCGCTTCAAGGTCAAGGGCGACGACAGCCGCTTCAAGACCATGAGCGACATCGCTTGGCAGGCTTACCACCAGCCACCAGCTGGCCTGGAGCCAGGCCTGGAAGCCGTGCACTACTACGACCCACCTAACTTCACTTACCCCTTCGGTATTTACCTGTGCGTGGTCGACATCGACCGTGGCACCGGCGAGACCAAGATCCGTCGCTTCTACGCGCTGGACGACTGCGGCACCCGCATCAACCCGATGATCATCGACGGCCAAATCCACGGTGGTTTGACCGAAGGCTTTGCCGTGGCCATGGGCCAGCAAATGCCGTTTGATGCCCAGGGCAACCTGTTGGGCAACACGCTGATGGACTACTTCTTGCCTACCGCGGTGGAAACACCCAAGTGGGAAACTGACCACACCGTGACACCCTCGCCGCATCACCCCATCGGTGCCAAAGGCGTGGCCGAGTCGCCGCACGTTGGCTCCATCCCCACCTTCACCTCGGCGGTGGTCGATGCCTTCTCGCACCTGGGTGTGACCCACCTCAACATGCCACACAACGCCTTCCGCGTCTGGAAAGAACTCCAGAAGCACGGCGTGGCCCTCTGATCGGATCAACGATGGAAGTCAAATTAGACAAACTTTATCCCCTGGACGTGGACGCCACACGTGCCTGGACGCTGCTGAGCGACCTCAAGGCTGTGGCCGGTTGCATGCCCGGTGCTGAAATCACCGAGCAGCTCTCCGAGACCTCGTACAAGGGCGGCGTGAAAGTCAAAGTGGGCCCCGCAGTGGCCCAGTTTGGCGGCACGGTCGACGTGCTCAACGTGGACGTGGCAGCCCGCAAGCTCACCTTGCGCGGCAAGGGTGCGGACAAAGGCGGCTCGTCCGCCTCCATGGACCTGACCGCCACCATCGAAGCGGATCCCGCAGACGCAGCCAAGTGCTCGCTGCGCGGAGAAGCCGCGGTGATCGTCAACGGCAAGTTCGCACAGTTCGGCGGCCGCATGATGGTGCAGGTGTCCGACATGATCTTGGCCCAGTTCGTGGCCAACTTCATGGCCACCGCGCAAACCTTGCCCCAGCCTGCGGGTGCTGCACCTGCTGCCGCTGCGGTTGCTGAAACACCAGCGAGCGCTGCAGCAGCGCCCGCGGCATCACCAGCAGCAGCACCCAAAGTGGCCACCGAGATCAATGGCTTGGCCATCTTCTGGGCTTTGGTCAAGAGCTGGTTTGCCGGGATGTTCGGCAAGCGCGCATGAGCCACACCACTGCGCTGCGTGAGCGCCTGCACCAGGCGGGGTATTTGTCAGACGATGGTCTGGCTACCACCCTGTGGCTGGCGCAGTCCCTGCGTCGTCCTCTTTTGTTAGAGGGCGATGCCGGGGTGGGTAAAACCGCGCTGGCCCAAGCGCTGGCGCGAGCCAGCGGCGCGCAATTGGTGCGCTTGCAGTGTTTCGAGGGGCTGGACCTCTCGCAAGCCGCTTACGAGTGGAACTACGGCCGTCAGCTCATGGCCATCCGCTTGCACGAAGGCGGCTCGCAGCAGTTGCAAGAGAGCGATGTGTTTTCGCGCGAGTACCTGCTTGAGCGTCCTTTGCTCAAAGCGATTTCCAGCGACAAACCCTGCGTGCTGTTGATCGATGAGATCGACCGCGCCGACGAGGCCTTCGAGGCCTTTTTGCTGGAGGTGCTCTCCGAATACCAAATCACCGTGCCCGAGATTGGCACCTTGCAGGCCCGTCATGTGCCGCAGGTGATCCTCACCAGCAACGGCACGCGCGAGTTGTCCGATGCTTTGCGTCGCCGCTGCTTGTTCCATTACCTGGACTACCCGCAGCTGCAACGTGAGATCGCGATTGTCAAAGCCGCTTTGCCCGAGGCCAACACCCAGTTGGTGGAAGAGGCGGTGCAGTTTGTGCAGCGCCTGCGCAAAGAAGACCTGAACAAAACCCCCGGCATTGCCGAGACCCTGGACTGGGTGGCGGCCTTGCACCACATGGGCCAAGTGCAACTGCCCGAAGACCTGGACGTGATGGCGGCCAGTTTGGGCTGCCTGCTCAAAACACGCGAAGACCAGTTTCAACTCAGCACCGACCGCATGCGCCAACTCATTGAAGGCCGGCGCAGTGTGGGTGTGGCTGAGAAGGTCTGAGCCATGCATGCTCGCGCCGTGAAAACCGTAGCGGCTGCGAGCTGGCCCGTCGAGAACCTGGCGCAATTTGCAGCTTTGTTGCGTGACCAGGGCTTCACGGTGGGTGTGGCTGAACAGCAAAGCATGCTCGAAGCCGCTATGCATTTAGGAGCTACCAGGGCAGAAGATATCTCAGCTGCCTGGCGTTCGATTGCATGTTGCCATGTGCGTGAGTGGCGCCAGTGGCCTGAGTTGTTCGATCGTTTTTGGTTTCCCCACCGCATCAAAGGCACGGTGCGTGTGAGCGGGCAGACCCGCCCCTCGCGCTCGCTGCGTGAGCAAGTGCAGGCCATGCACGCCGACATGGACGCAGCTTCGCAACCCCAAAACAACGCTGCTCCGCGCAGCAGCGATGTGTCTGACCACGCGGCCTTGCAAGACGGTGACGCGCAGCCGCGTGCCCAGGGTGGTGCCACCCGCACCGAAGCCCTGCATGACCGTGAGCTCTCGCAGTGGTTGCCGCAAGATTTGGCGGGTTTGCGCCAGGTGGCTGAGCGCATCGCTCAGCAGCTGCGCAAGCGCTTGGTGCGTCGCCAGCAATGGCACAACGCGGGCCACCGGCTGGACGTGCGCAAGACCCTGCGCAGCAGCGTGGCCCATGGTGGCTTGCCGATCAAGCCAGCCTGGAAACAACCGCGCCGCATCCAGCCGCGCCTCTTCATCCTGGTGGATGTGAGCCGCTCCATGGAAAGCCATGCGCAGTTGTTTTTGCGCATGGCCCGCGCCTTTGTGCAGGCCACGCCCACACGGGCCTTTGTGTTTCACACCCGCTTGAGCGAAATCACCTCTTGGTTGGAACGCGACTCCGGCCGGGTACAGGAAAAAATCAACGCGGTCACGGCAGGTTTTGGTGGTGGCACCCGCATCGCCACCAGCCTGCAAGACTTTGTGCAGGTCCATGCCCGCGCGCAATTGCACACCGGTGCACGTGTGTGGGTGTTCTCTGATGGCTTTGATGCCGACCCACCTTTGGAGCTCGCGCAAGCGCTGCAAAGTTTGCGCGCCAGATCCGTGAAAGTCACATGGTTTCACCCCACCCGTGGCGTACCATCCTCCGAGGCGATACAGCACGCACGTGCGAGCATCGACCGCTTCATTCCCATGGCCACCTTGCAAGACCTGGTGGTGGCCAGCCATCAACTTCATTGAGGTCAGGCATGCAAATTTTTGAATTGGCCCAAGCCCGGCAACAAGCCGGTATTCCTTTTGCTTTGGTGAGTGTGCTGCGTGTGCAGGCCCCCACCTCGGCACGTCCTGGCGACAAAGCCTTGGTGAGTGCCGATGGCGTGATCGAGGGCTGGATCGGCGGTGGCTGCGCGCAGCCTGCGGTCGTGAAAGCGGCACGTTTGGCCTTGGCTGACGGCCAGGCCCGCACCATCCGCATCACCCCCAGTGGTGAGTCGGTCGAGCGCACGCTGGATGATGTGCTCGAGTTCGGCATGAGCTGCCATTCCGGCGGCACCCTGGAGTTGTTCATCGACCCCGTGCTGCCTCCCGCTTCATTGATGGTGCTGGGCGACTCCCCGGTGGCGCAAGCCCTGGTCAAGCTCGCACCGCAGGTGGGCTTGCAAGTGCATGCCCAAGCGACCGTGCAAAGCGGCGAGAACCTGCCGCGCTCGCCCTGGGTGGTGGTCGCCACGCAAGGCCGTGGCGATATCAATGCCTTGCGCGCTGCCTTGGGTGTCCAGGCGCAGTGTGTCTGGTTTGTGGCCAGTGCACGCAAGGCACAGGTGCTCAAAGACAACCTCAAAACCAGCGGTGAAAACGCGCATGCGGTCGATGCCATCATTGCGCCGGCCGGACGCTTGGTGGGTGCGCAGACCCCTGAAGAAATCGCACTCTCGGTCTTGTTTGATGTGGTGGCCAAACGCCGTAACCCGACAGAATATTTCAAAGCAGAAGAGCCTGTGCGTGCCGTTATGCAAGAAACGGTTGCTACTGAAAGTGTAGCAAACGCAGTTTCTGAACCTGCTCAAACTCAGGCTGCACCTGCAGCGTCTTGCTGCGGCAGCAAAGCCAAAGCCCCGGCCGTCATGGAGCCAGTTAAAAAATCTTGTTGCGGAGGCTGACATGGGTTGCATACTCAAAGGCGGCGGTGGTCTTTACAACCGTTTGACGGTCGGCGCAGTCCTGCTGGCTGCGGGTTCGGCCTCACGCATGGGCGGCAAGCCTAAATGTTTGCTGGAGTTGGGCGGCGTCTCGCTGATCCGTCGCCAACTCATCGCGCTTTCAGGCGCTGGGGTGGATGAGGTGGTGGTGGTGCTGGGCCACTACGCTGATCAAATTGAACCTGCCGTGAGCACCTTCCCGGTCACCCTGGTACGCAACCCCAACCCTGACAATGGGCAGAACAGCTCTTTGCATTTGGGTTTGCAGGCCTTATCAAGCAAACTCGATGCGGTGCTGGTGGCCTTGGCGGACCAACCCTTGATCAACGCGCAAGACGCCACCGATTTGATAGGGGCCTACAAAAAACGCCCTGAAGGTGTGCAAGTGGTGGTGCCAGAAAAAGACGGCGTGCCCGGTAACCCGGTGATGTTCAGCACCTTGGTCAAAGACGCGATTTTGGCGGGCGATCAACAATGGGGCTGCAAGCAGTGGCAGCAAGCCAACCCTGCGCAAGTCTTGCGTTGGTCCACCACCAACAACCGCTACCTGACCGATGTAGACACCGAAGCTGACATTGCCGCTTTCGCTGAGCGCACCGGCCATCAACTGCGCTGGCCTGCGCATCTCTTGAACCCGGCCTAAGCCCCCACCATGACCACCTCCGAGACCTTCAACACCTTGTGGGCCACGCCCTTGGGTGTGCACCGTCTGGCGCAAGCGCAAGACGTGAACGAGGTCTTGGTGCGTGTGTTCAAAACCATGCGTTTGGGCGATGCGCAGCCAGGTGCTGCGTTTTACGCCAGCCGTGACGACTTGCTGGGTCGCATCAAAATTTCTGAGTGGCAGCAACTGATTCAGTTCATCGTGGGCGGCATTCGCGACACGGTGGTGCAAGCCAACAGCGGCCACTGGCCCTCGGCGGCACCAGCTTTTCAAATCGCGTTGAACGGCATTTGGTTTCAGATCAGCAACAACGGTGTGCACCACGACATCCACACCCACGGCAACTGCTCGTGGTCAGGTGTGTATTGCTTGCAAGTGGACGCGCCCGCACAACGTACCGCGCACCCGGTGCTGGGCGCCCTCAACGGTGTGACGCGTTTTTACGGTCCGCATTTTCAACACCTGGGTGGGGCGCATGCGGACTTTGGCAACGCCTACCTCATGTCGCCGCACATCGACATCGAACCCGTGCCCGGCCAGTTGGTGGTGTTCCCCTCGTGGTTGGCCCACCAGGCCATGCCTTACCAAGGTGAGCAAGACCGGGTGATCGTGTCTTTCAATGCCAGCGTGCACAGCGCCGATGGCAACAACCAGCTCCAGGCTTATGCGCGTGGCTAAGGTGTTTCACAAGCTCGGCCCGCAGAGCAGCTTGCTGCTGCATTGGCTGTGGGTGTTGATGGGCTGGGTCACCTTGGCTGGGCTGGGCCAACGCAGCTCATCGACCTTCAGCGCCTTGCCCTTGTTGGTGTGGTGGGGCTGGATGGTTGCACGTCCCTTGTCTTTGCAGGTCTTGCCCAGTACCACGCGTGTGTGGCTGGCGGCGGGTCTGGCGGTGCTGGCTGTGTGGGCCGCAGCAAGCACGGGCGAGATGGTCTGGGCGGTGCTGGCTGCTGCTGCCTGGGCGCAAAGCTGTTTGCACAGCCAACAAATCTCTCGCGCATTGGGCGCACGTTCAGGGCTGGTGAATTGGCTCAGCCCACTCTTGGCCGCTGCCCTGGTGTGGCTGTGTGCTGGCTTGACGGCTTTGTGGATGGCCGCCATCGTGCTGTTGCTGGTGGGCGCCGTGCTGTTACGACTGACACTGAACGGTGTGGCTCGCGGCTTCACGTGCCCCATCATGGCTGCCCGCGCGGCACAAGCCTGGGCCGCACCGGGTTTGAAAGGGGCCACCGCGCAAGCCGCACAACTCAGCATGGGTTTGATGATGTGCAGCTTGGCCTTGTCGGACAGCTGGTGCACCCAAGCGGGTTGGCCAGCGGGCATGACTTTGGGTGTGCATCTGCTGTTCATGGCCTTGGCAGCAGGCTTGGGGCAAAGCATGCTCAGGCATGAGCGCGCCATGTCTTATCAGGGCATCTTGCGCGCGGGGAGCTTGGTGGTAGGCGGTTTGTGCTTGCTGATCTGGCCGGGACCCGTGGGCCTCATGGGCTGCATGGCAAGCCACAGCTTGGCGTGGGGTTGGAGTGTGAGCGGGTCAGGGCGCCATTTACCTGAGGCTTCTGTGCTCAAGAAGCAGCGTTGGCTGTGGGCGGTCTTCAGCTGTTCAGCTTTGGCGGTGTTGACGCACAGTTCGGTCGTCAGTGGTCCCATGGTCTTGGTCTGGGCGCATGCCGCACTGAGCATGGTCGGCGGCGTGGCTTTGTTGGCGATGTACGTGGGGCGCCGCTTGAACGCTCAAGGCCGCACGCCAGGCGTTTCCAACGCCATGCCCTGAGCCTGTTTGGCCAGGTACAACTCCAGTTCCACCAACTCCACAGCGCCCAGCGCATAAGGCTGGGCACGCACGCCATTCATGCAGTTGCGCAAACGTCGCTGCAAGCTGCCCACACCATTCCACTCCAATCGGTAGATGGGATAGCCGGTGGGGTGCGCGGTGGGGATGGTGTTACCGCCCAAACGCAGCCCGGCGCGTTGGTCGTGACATTGTGCGCAAGACAGGTTGAGCTGGCCCATGCGCTGCTCATAACGTTGACGGCCTTGCTCTACAAATGAGAGCAACCGAGCATCTGTCGGTGCAGCCACCGGCATGCCACGAGACTGAAACGCCACCAAGGTTTCTAAACTTAACAACTCTTGGCTTTCGTATTTGAAAGCGGGTGCACCCTGGCGTTCGCGGCATTGGTTGATGCGCTGCGCCAGGTTGATGGGTTTTTGCAAACCCTCGGAAAACGCTGGGTAGCGCGTGGCCACGCCGCGTAGGCTGGCAGGTTCACCATGACAACTGGCACACGATTGGCTCACCCCCGTGGTGTTGTGCCACAAGCTTTGGCCTTGGCGCACCCACAGCATGCCCGGGTTGTTGGCCTCGTCGTTTTGCATGGCTTGCAGCTGCGGGCTCATGAAGTCGTAGCCCGATTTTTTCGGCGCTTGCGCCAGCGCACCCAAGCTCATGAGGCTGCTCAAGAAGACGCTGGCCCACGCCAAGTACATCTGTGGGCGCTTGAAACGCTGCATGCTCGGCTCAGCTTACCTGCAACTGAACTGTCTCGCTGTGGCTAAAGCCCAGGTCACCGCGCCAGGTCAAGAGCACCGGGCCGCTGCGGGTGGCGCGCAGGTGAAAACTCACAAAGGGGTTGGAGGAGATGGCCGGGAAAAACTGCGCCTCAAACACGGTGGCGCCGTCGTACTGACAGGTGAAGCTGCGCAGGATGTTGCGGGGAATGAGCTTGCCGTCCGCCGCGGGTTTGTAGCCGCTTTCCATGGGGTGGGCGATGGTGGTGGCCACCTCGATCACCTCACCGGCACGTGCAGTTTTCGCAATCTTGATGAGGGTTTGCGTCATCTCACATGTCCTCGTCTTCAATGCAGGCCGCGATCGTCACGATCACCTCGGCGCTGTGCATCCAGCAACTGCCGTCGTTCATCTTGGCCACCGCCATCAAAGTTTGCGAATTCGCCAAGCGGATGCGTGTGCTCACCGCTGCGCGCCCAGCCAGGTGGTTCATGCGGGCCACAAAGGCTTCGCTCTCAGGGTTTTTTTCAGAGAACAGGGCAATGGCCACCACATGCTGTTGTGGTGTCATCGGGCCGTCAACGCTGATGCTCACCGGCACGGTGTTGCCGTTGTCAATCAGCTCGGCAATGTCAAGTTTGACCAAGCCGCGCTTGAGCGGGGTGTTGTTGGTGAACGCGGCGATGGCTTCTTTCATGGACTGCGGGGTGGCCTGGGCCTGTCCCACCAGCAGCCAAGCGCCCAGCGCGGTGCCGTTGCGCATGAGTTGACGTCGCGTGACGGTCATGAAGAGGTCCTCATTGCAATGTTTGAAGAAAGGCCACCACGTCTTCGACCTGTTGGGCTGTCAGCAGCGTTTTGCCACTGAAGGCCGTGCCCACACGTTGCAGGCCACGGGTCTCGAAGTAGGGCGGCATGATGGAGTCGGGGTTGACCTGGCGGCTGTCCATCATGCGCAGCCGCAGTTGCCCAGCACTCATGCGCGCTCCCACACCTGAAAGCGTGGGGGCCAAATTGCCTTGGAAAGGTTCTTGGGGAAACGGTCCGCTGTGGCACAGCAGGCACAAGCCTTCTTGGCGCTTGAGCACAATCGCTTGGCCGCGCGCGGCATCTCCCGTGCTGGCCAAGGGTGTGTCCCACGCTGGTTGGGCCTGCGAGCCCATGAGCACACCGGCCAGGCTCAGGCCTGCCAAAACCCGCGCCGGTGTGTTCATGTCCTCAAGCCTTCAGGCTGTGCTTTTTCAGTGGCAACTCGCGGATGCGTTTGCCAGTAGCAGCAAAGATCGCGTTGAGCACCGCTGGCGCAGCCACCGCGATGGTGGGCTCGCCCACACCACCCCAGAAACCACCCGAAGGTACGGTCACGGTTTCCACCGGCGGCATGTCAGCCATGCGCACCACCGGGTAGGTGTGGAAGTTCTCTTCCTGCACACGCCCGTTTTTGATGGTGATCTCGCCAAACAAAGCCGCTGACAAACCATAAGCGAATGAGCCTTCAACCTGCGCCTCGATCTGCTGTGGGTTGACCGCGTAACCCGGGTCAGTGGCTGCCACGATGCGGTGGATCTTGAGGTCGCCAGCTTTGTTCACCGAGACCTCAGCGCAAGCGGCCACGTAGCTGCCAAAGCCCATGGTTTGGGCCAGGCCACGGAACACACCTTTGGGTGCGGGCTTGTCCCAGCCCGCTTTCTCGGCCACCGCTTTGAGCACCGCGAGGTGCTTGGGGTGGTTGGCCATGAGTTTGCGACGCAGCGCCAGCGGATCCTGCTTGGTGGCGTGGGCAATCTCGTCCACAAAACACTCGAGGTAAATCGCGTTCTGGTTCAGGTTCACACCGCGCCAGAAACCGGCAGGCACATGCGGGTTGCGCATGGCGTGGTCCACCAAGAGGTTGGGGAAGCTGTAACCAATCGAGGACTCAGCGCCGCCAGCGGTGTCCAGGCCCTGGAACATCACCGGGTCTTTGCCGTTGCGAATGTTTTGCGGCGCCACCGTGGCCAGGATGGACTGGCCCGAGATACGCATGTGCAAACCGGTGACATTGCCCTGCGCATCCAGACCCGCGCTGACTTTGCACTGGGTGACCGGGTGGAAGAAGCAATGCGCCATGTCCTCTTCACGGCTCCAAACCAGCTTGATGGGCGTGCCAGGCATTTGCTTGGCAATGTTCACGGCTTGGGTGATGAAGTCGGTACGGCCACGGCGACCGAAGCCGCCGCCCAGGTACTGCTTGTGCACCTCGCACTGTGCAATCGGCAAGCCCGAAGCTTCTGCGGTGGCCGCCAGTGAGGCGTCACCGTTTTGCGTGGGCACCCACACCTCGCAGCGATCAGGGGTCCAACGCGCGGTGGCGTTCATGGGCTCCATGGGGGCATGGTTTTGGTAGGGGTAGCTGTAGACCGCTTCGATTTTGGTAGCGGCCGAGGCAATGGCAGCGGGGGCGTCGCCATTGCTGTTGCCCACCACCGCATCGTTGGCAGTCAAGCCTGCTTTGAGCATGGCCGAGATCGTCTCGTTGCTGGCGTTGGCGTGCTCGCCAAAATCCCATTCAATCGGCAGCGCATCGAGCGCGCTCTTGGCGCGCCACCAGGTGTCAGCCACCACGGCCACGCCGCTGGCGCCCACCTGCACCACTTTTTTCACACCACGACGGCCTTCGACCGCTGCAGCGTTGAAGCTCTTGACCTTGCCACCGAACACGGGGCAGTCTTTGATGGCTGCATTGAGCATGCCCGGCAGGTTCACGTCGATGCCGTAGTTCTGCTGGCCCATGGTCTTCTTGACGGTGTCCAGGCGCGCCAAGCGCTTGCCCACCAAAGTCCAGGTCTTCGGGTCTTTGAGGGCAATGCCTGCTGCCTCTGGCACCGGCAGTTGACCGGCTGCAGCAGCCACCTGGCCAAAGCTCACTTTGCGCCCGGTGGGGTTGTGGGTGACCACGCTTTGGGCCGCGCTGCATTCCGCAGCCGGCACGCCCCAGCTGTTGGCCGCGGCTTGCACCAGCATCATGCGGGCCGCAGCGCCGCCTTTGCGCACGTACTCATGCGATTCGCGAATGCCGCGGCTGCCACCGGTGGCCATGTTGCCCCACACGCGTTTGCGTGCCAGGTTTTGGCCCGGGGTGGGGTACTCGGTGGTGACTTTGGCCCAGTCGCAAGAGAGCTCTTCGGCCACCAATTGGGCCAAACCTGTGAGCGTGCCCTGCCCCATTTCAGAGCGGGCGATGCGGATGATGACGGTGTCGTCAGGCTTGACGATCACCCAGGCATTGACCTCAGGCAGGTCAGACGGTGCGTTTTGCGCGGATGCAAAGGGCACATGAAAACTCAGGCCCAGGCCACCCGCCGTGCCGGCAGAGGTGGCCAGAAAATCGCGTCGGTTCAAGCTCATGTCGGGCTCCTTAGGTGGTGGTGCCATCGGCATGTTGAATGGCCAGCGCGGCTGAGGCGGTCTTGCCGCCCGCAGCCACCACCTTGATCGCAGCGCGCACCCGGTTGTAGGTGCCGCAACGGCAGATGTTGGTGATGGACTGGTTGATCTCAGCGTCGGTGGGGTTGGGCTTGGACTTGAGCAAGGCCGAGACGGCCATGATCATGCCGGACTGGCAAAAGCCGCACTGGGGCACATCGAGCTTGGCCCAGGCTTTTTGCACTGGGTGCGATCCGTCTTTGGACAAGCCCTCGATGGTGATGACTTTTTGGTTCGCGCTGACCGAAGCCAGGGGACGCACGCAGGTGCGGGTGGCCACACCGTCGATGTGCACCGTGCAGGCACCGCACTGGGCGATGCCGCAACCGTATTTGGTGCCGGTCAAGCCGAGTTGTTCACGCAAGACCCACAAGAGGGGGGTTTCCGGTTCGGCGTCGACGTCGCGCACCTGACCGTTGACATTGAGTTTGGCCATGGATGGTCTCCAGTTTGTTATGCATATCCCGCCCGTGCGGGTCCACCTCGATTTATAGGCGATTTTTCTGTGCTTGGGGGCGATGCCCTTGAAGACAAACTGTTTTGATCGGGATGTGGCTCAAGTTTTGGCCAGTTGGGCTTGAGCCTTGTCCAGCCACATCTGCAGGCTGTCCCACAAATCTTGCTGGCTGAAAGAGCAGCTTTCCTCGGCAAACAAGGCGCTGGACTCCAATCGGTCCAAGAGCCCATGCAGCACCACACCGAATTTCTCAGGCAGGGCTTGCAGCAAAGCCTCTTGACCTCGTGCCTTGGTGCTGAAGGCGCTGATGCTCAAGCTGCCGCTTTTCAGGGCTGCGAAGTCTTGCGCGATATGCTGTAAAGCTTCTTTTTGCATGGGTTCTTTGCTATCCAATAAAGAGCATCAATGCCCTAGAATTTTCGACAAAAAGGCCTGGCCACGCTCGCTTTGCGCTCGCTCAAAAAACGCTTGTGGTGTGGCCTGCTCGATGATTTGACCCTGGTCCATGAAGATCACCCGGTCAGCCACCGCTTTGGCAAAGCCCATCTCATGCGTCACGCACAGCATGGTGATGCCCTGGTCGGCCAGTTGCACCATCACATCAAGCACCTCTTTGATCATCTCCGGGTCGAGGGCCGAGGTGGGCTCGTCAAACAACATGATCTTGGGCGTGAGGCACAGCGCGCGCGCAATGGCCACGCGCTGCTGCTGCCCGCCTGAGAGTTGCTGCGGGTATTTGTGCGCCTGCTCGGCAATGCGCACCCGCTCGAGTTGCTGCATGGCGCGTTCGGTGGCTTGCGCAGCGCTGAGCTTGCCCACCAGCATGGGCGAGAGGGTGAGGTTCTCCAGCACGGTCAGGTGCGGGAACAGGTTGAACTGCTGGAACACCATGCCCACTTGCTGGCGCACCGCGTCAATCGCGCGTTGGTCATCGCCCAGCTCAACACCCTGAACCACCAAGCGGCCACTTTGGTGTTCTTCGAGTCGGTTGATGCAACGTATCAAGGTGGATTTGCCCGAGCCTGAGGGGCCGCAAATCACAATGCGCTCGCCGGCCTTCACTTGCAAATCGATGTCGCGCAGCACATGCAGCTGCCCGAACCATTTGTTGACCTTGTCGAATTGGATGATGGCTTCAGTCATGCGTGCGCCCCCGCTTGAGATCTTGTTCCACACGCGAACTGTAACGAGACATGGCCAAGCAAAACACAAAATAAATCAAGGCAATGAAGAGGTAGGCCTCGAGCTTGAAGGGCCGCCAATCGGCATCCGAATTGAGTGCCAGGCCCAGCGAGCCCGTGAGCTCATACAAGCTCACGATGGTCACCAGCGACGTGTCTTTGAAAATCGCGATGAAGTTGTTCATGAGCCCGGGCACCACGGTGGCCAAGGCCTGGGGCAGCACGATGCGCCGCTGGGTTTGCCAGTAACTCAAGCCCAATGAGGCCGCAGCTTCGGTTTGCCCTTGGGGCAAAGCCTGCAAGCCACCGCGCACCACCTCGGCCATGTAGGCCGCAGCAAACAAACTGATGCCAGCCAGCACGCGCAAGAGCACATCCACCGTCATGCCTTGCGGCAACAACAACGGGAACATGAAGGAGGCCATGAAAAGCACCGAGACCAGGGGCACACCACGCACCATTTCTACATAGGTGGCACACACCGTGCGCACCGCAGGCAGCTTGGAGCGCCGGCCCAAAGCCAAGAGCACCGCGAGCGGAAACGCCAAAGCAATCGACAAGGTGGAGAGCAAAATCGTCAGTGGCAAACCACCCCAACGCTCAGTTTCGACCCGGCTCAAGCCTGCGCCACCATGCATGAACCACCAGCCAAGTGACAGGGCCACCAGCCAGGCCAACATCAGAGCTGGCCGCCAGCATCGCCGCACACAACTGGCCACGACCATATGCAACAAAAGCAGGGTGGCTGCGATGGGTCGCCACGCTTCTTCCAAGGGGTAGCGGCCCAGCAAAATCACGCGGTATTTTTCGGTCACCACGCCCCAGCAAGCACCCACGCCTTCCGCACGACACAACGCAGCAGACGGGCTGAATTGCGCGCGGCCAACCGCCCACGACCACAGCTCAGGCAACCACCACAAGAAGGCTCCGAGCATGAGCACACTGGCCAGTGCCGAGGCGGGTGTGGCGGCCAACTGCGCGCGCACCCAGGCTTGCCAACCGTGGTGGGTGGCAGGCGCGGGGCGTGGGGCAATCAGCACATCAGCCATTCAAGTCAGCCACTGCGCAAGGCGCGTTGGTTCAAGCGGCTCATCAGCGCCGCGGTGATGAGCGAGGTGCACAGGTACACCGCCATGATGACCGCGATGCATTCCAGTGCGCGGCCGGTTTGGTTGAGCGAGGTGTTGGCGATCGACACCACATCGGGGTAGCCGATGGCCACCGCCAAAGATGAATTTTTCGTGAGGTTCAGGTACTGGTTGGTCATGGGCGGCACGATGACCTTGAGCGCCTGGGGCAAGGTGATGCGCCGCAAAATTTGCCCACGGCTCAAGCCCAGCGACAGCGCCGCTTCGGTCTGGCCGCGCGGCACGGCTTGTAAGCCTGAGCGCACCACCTCGGCCACAAAGGCGGCGGTGTAAAGCGTCAAGCCCAGCAAGAGCGCCAAAAACTCAGGGGTGAGCGAGCCGCCACCTTCCATTGCAAACGCACCGGCTTGCGGAATGCGCCAGGCACCGTGTTCCCACACAGGAAAGCTCAAGCCCCCTTTGCTTAAAAACACCAGGTCTTTGAAGGCCCAAGCTTGGTCCACATCGGGCAGCGCATCGGTCAGCAGCAAGTACCACATCAGCAGTTGCAAGAGCAGCGGGATGTTGCGAAACAACTCCACATACGCTGCACACAGCATCCGCACCAAGCCGTTGCGCGAGAGTTTGCCCACACCCACCAAAGTGCCCAAAACCGTGGTGAGCACGATGCCCACAAGCGCCACCCGCAAAGTGTTGAGGGTGCCCACCAGAAAGGCGCGCCAAAAGGGTTGGCTCGCGTCAAAGTCAATCAAACTCTCGCCGATGTCAAAGCCCGCGCTTTGCCACAAAAAATCAAAACCGCTTTGGATGCCGCGCGCCTTCATGTTGGACGCGGTGTTACCCACCAACCACCCAAGCACCACCAAGATCACGGTGAGCAACAGCGCCTGGTAAACCTTGGCTTGAAAGCTGCGGCTGTGCCAACGCCAGCGCGAACCCGAGTGCGAATTCAGGGGCTTGTGCATGCGGTGTTCAGCGGATCGGTGGGGCGTACATCAGGCCACCTTTGTTCCATTGCTTGTTCAGACCGCGTGGCAGTTTGAGGGAGGACTGGCTGCCCACATTGCGCTCAAACATCTCGCCATAGTTGCCGGTGGTTTTGATGGCTTTGGCCAGCCAATCGCGCTCCAGGCCCAGCAGCTTGCCCATGTCTTCGCCGGTGCCCAGAATGCGGGCAATCACCGGGTCGGGGCTGGTTTTCATTTGTTCCAGGTTGGCCTGGGTGATGCCGTATTCCTCAGCCTCTATCAGGCCGTAGATGACCCACTTCACAATCGCGAACCACTCGTCGTCACCACGGCGCACCATGGGGCCTAGGGGTTCTTTGGAAATCAGCTCGGGCAGGATGATGTGCTCATCCGGGTTCTTCGCTTCTTTGTTGCGGGTCGAGGCCAAGCCTGAGGCATCGGTGGTGTAGGCTGCGCAACGGCCCGAGAAATAAGCCCCGGTGGCCGCCTCTAATTTTTCAAACACCACCGGCTTGAGCTTGAGGTCGTTGGCGCGCGAATAGTCGGTCATGTTTTTTTCGGTGGTGGTGCCAGACTGCACGCACACCGTCGCACCTTTGAGTTGCTTGGCGCTTTTGACCTTGCTCTTGGCCGGCACCATGAAGCCCTGGCCGTCGTAGTAAATCACCGCGGTCATGTGCATGCCCAGCGACGCATCGCGCGTGAGGCTGAAGGTGGTGTTGCGCGACAACATGTCCACCTCGCCCGACTGCAAGGCGGTGAAACGCTGTTGCGCATTGAGGGGCACGTACTTCACCTTCTCGCCATCGCCCAGCACCGCAGCGGCGGTGGCGCGGCAGACATCCACATCCAGCCCGCTCCATTTGCCGTTGGAATCGGCTGCGCCAAATCCAGCCAAGCCGGTGTTCACCCCGCACACCAATTGGCCACGGGCTTTGATGGCATCCAGTGTTTTGCCGGCATGGGCGTTGGGGGTGCCAAGCAAGGCAAGCAGGCTGAGGAGGGCGGGGGCGAGGTGTTTCATGGCTGATCTAGGGACCAAAGTGGGGGCAAGTATGGGTTGCACGACAAGGGCATCACGAATGGGTGGCTACACAAAGTCTAATTCGAAATGACACGCTGGCGTTTGACCAAGCCTTAGCCTTCTTGCCAACATGCAGCGTGGCTTTGGGGTAGCTACCAATGGGGAGGGCGGGCTGCGCACGGTAAGCTAGGCACATAAGGAGACCTTGATGAGACACCACGCTGTCTGGCCCAAACGCCTGCCCCACGCCATCAACCCGCCGGCCATGCCGCTGTGGGAAAACCTGGCCATCAGCGCCAAGCGCTACCCCGACAAAGACGCCCTGGTGTTTTTCGGCAGCACCATCAGCTACCGCCAGCTGCTACAACAAACAGAGCGCCTGGCCGCCTATTTGCAAAGCTTGGGCGTGCAAAAGGGTGACAGGGTGGTGCTCAACATGCAGAACTGCCCGCAGCTGGTGATCGCGCATTTCGCGATTTTGCGGGCCAATGCGGTGGTGGTGCCGGTCAACCCCATGAACCGCGCCGAAGAGCTCAAGCACTACATCACCGACCCCGACGCGACCGTGGCCCTGACCACCGCCGACTTGGCCGCTGACCTGGCTGCGGCCAGTAACGCCTTGGCGTCGAGCGCTCAGCCCAGCCTCAAGCACCTCATCGTCACCCATTTCACCGACACCTTTGATGTCGCCGTGCAAGGCCCTGAGGCCCCGCCTGCTGGCTGGCATGACTGGCTGTTCACCCGGCATGACTTGCCGGCTGTGCAAGGCGCGCAAGTGCACACCTGGACCGAGGCTTTGGCCTGCGCCACAGCACCCGGCCCTTTGACCACCGGGCCGCAAGACCTAGCCGTGCTGCCCTACACCAGCGGCACCACCGGATTGCCCAAGGGCTGCATGCACACCCACCGTAGCATCATGCACAACGCTGTCAGCAGCGGCATGTGGGGCAACAGCACCGCAGAAAACATCACCCTGGCGGCGGTGCCCATGTTCCACATCACCGGCATGGTGAGCATGATGCACGCCAGCATCGCCTTGGGCGCGAGCCTGGTGGTCATGCCGCGCTGGGACCGTGACCTGGCCGGCCGCTTGATTTCCAAGCGCCGCATCACCCACTGGACCAACATCCCCACCATGGTGATCGACCTGTTGGGCAGCCCGAATTTTGAGAGCTACGACCTCTCCAGCATTGTGTACATCGGCGGGGGTGGCGCAGCCATGCCCCAAGCGGTGGCGCAACGTTTGCTTGAGCAATATGGCCTGCGTTATGTAGAGGGCTATGGCCTGACCGAAACCGCCGCACCTTCGCACACCAACCCGCCCGATGCGGCCAAGCAGCAGTGCCTGGGCATTCCTTTCATGAGCACCGATGCGCGTGTGGTCGACCCCGAAACCTTGCAAGAGGTGCCGGTCGGCGAGCAAGGCGAGATTGTGGTGTGCGGCCCCGAGGTGTTTCAGGGCTACTGGAAGCGCCCCGATGCCACTGAGCAAGCGTTTTTTGAGCTGGACGGCAAACGCTTTTTCCGCACCGGCGACTTGGGCCGGGTGGATGAAGAGGGTTATTTCTTTTTGACCGACCGCCTCAAACGCATGATCAACGCTTCGGGCTTCAAGGTCTGGCCGGCCGAGGTCGAGGCCCTGATGTTCCGCCACCCCGCGATTGTGGAAGCCTGTGTGATTGCCACCAAAGACAGCTACCGCGGCGAGTCGGTCAAGGCGGTGGTCGTGCTGCGCCCGGCCTTTGTGGGCAAGGTCACTGAGGCCGACATCGTGGCCTGGTGCCGCGAGAACATGGCGGTTTACAAAGTGCCGCGCGTGGTGCAATTCACCGATGCCCTGCCCAAGAGCGGCAGCGGCAAGGTGATGTGGCGGGCCTTGCAAGAGGCCGAAGCGCAAGCCTAAGCCTAAGCCTCAACAAACCAGACTTTGTCTGCGCGTTTGCCACATCGGCAGGGGTAGGCCGCCTCTGCCACAATGCTTTTTTTCTTGGAGACATCATGTTCGAAGCCACCATCGCTGGCAGCCTGCCCAAACCCGCCTGGCTGTCTGAAACCCACAAACTCTGGCCCCAATGGAAGGCCCAGGGCGAAGAACTCGCCCAAGCCAAAAAAGACGCCACCCTCTTGTGGATCAAAGCCCAGGAAGACGCGGGCTTGGACATCATTGGCGACGGCGAGCAGTCGCGCCAGCACTTTGTGCATGGCTTTCTGGAGATGGTCGAGGGCATTGACTTTGATCACAAGGTCAAGATGGGCATCCGCGACAACCGCTATGACGCCATGGTGCCCCAGGTGGTCTCGGCCCTCAAACTCAAAGGCCGTGTGCACGCTGCTGAAGCCAAGGTTTTGCGCGCGCACACCAAGAAAAAAATCAAGTTCACGCTGCCTGGCCCGATGACGATTGTCGACACCGTGGCCGACAATTTTTACGGCGACAAAATCAAAATGGCCATGGCCTTTGCCGAGCTGCTCAACCAGGAGGCCCTGGCTTTGCAGGCCGATGGTGTGGACATCATCCAGTTTGATGAGCCGGCCTTCAACGTCTACATGAAAGACGCCGCCGACTGGGGTGTCAAAGCCCTGGAGCGCGCTGCCCAAGGCCTGACCTGCACCACCGCCGTGCACATTTGCTACGGCTACGGCATCCAGGCCAACAACGACTGGAAAGAAAAACTCGGTAACGAATGGCGCCAATACGAGTTGGTGTTCCCTGCACTTGCCAAGAGCAGCATTCAGCAGGTGAGCCTGGAGTGCTACCACTCGCATGTGCCACCAGACCTGATGAAATTGCTTGAGGGCAAAGACGTGATGGTGGGTGTGATTGATGTGGCCAGCGATGTGATTGAGACGCCCGAAGAGGTGGCCGAGACCATTGGCCGCGCTTTGCAGTTTGTGCCCAAAAACCGCTTGTTCCCCTGCACCAACTGTGGCTTGGCGCCCATGGACCGCGAAGTAGCCATGAAGAAACTGCAAGCCCTGGCCGCTGGTGCCGCTTTGGCCCGTCAACGCCACGCTTGAGCTGATCTGCCTGGATGACCCCGACCCTCACACCCGCCGCGGAGTTGGGCTTTTGCCCCGACCGCTTGGCTCGTCTGCGTGCCGTCCTGCAAGACGAGGTCAAGCGCCAGCGTCTGCCTGGCGCGGTGATGATGATCGCGCGTCACGGCCAGCTGGCCATGTTCGACAAGGTGGGGTGGCAAGACCCGCTCGCGCAAAGCCCCATGCGGCTCGACAGCCTGTTTCGCATTTACTCCATGACCAAGCCCATCGTGTCGGTGGCGGTCATGATGTTGATGGAACAAGGCAAGTTGCTGCTGGGCGATGCGGTGGCTAAATTTTTGCCCGAGTACGCAGCGCAACATTGGCAAGACGCGCAGGGACAGTTGCACCCGGTCAAGCGGGCCATGACCATCCAGGACTTGCTGCGTCACACCTCAGGCTTGACCTATGAGTTCTTGGGGCAGTCGCCGGTGCAGCGCCATTACGCGCAAATCAACATGAGCTCGCGCGAGCGCACCAACGCCACGTTCTCGAAAGACTTGGCCGCAGTGCCCCTGGCTTTTGAGCCCGGTAGCGCCTGGGAATACAGCCGTTCTACCGACGTGCTGGGCCGCTTGGTGGAGGTGATCAGCGGCCAAAGCTTGGGTGCGTTTTTGCAGCAACACATCTTGCAACCGCTGGGCATGCACGAGACCACCTTTGCCGTGCCGCAAGCGCAGTGGGACCGCATTGCTGAGCCTTTTGCGCACGACCCCGATGGTGGCGTGCCCATGCGGGTGATCGATGTGCGCGAAACGCCCGCGCTTGAATCGGGTGGCGGTGGCTTGGTCTCGACCGCGCAAGACTACGCGCGCTTTTTGCAGTTCATGCTCAACAAAGGCGAGTTGGATGGCGTGCGCTTGTTGGCGCCACACATCATCGACTTCATGACCGCCGATCATCTGGGCAACATTCCTTTGCACCACGGCGATCTGGGCACCTTGCTGCCACCAGGCCACGGCTTTGGTTTGGGCTTTGCGGTGCGCACCAGCTTGGGCGAAACCTCGGTGCCCGGTTCGGTCGGTTTGTATTACTGGGGCGGAATTGCGGGCACCACTTTCTTTGTGGACCCGGTGTTGGATATGTTTGCCATCATGTTGATCCAAGCGCCCAACCAACGCGACTACTACCGCCCGCTGTTTCGCAACCTGGTGTACGCCAGTGTGCTGCGCTGAATGAGCGAGCTACTTGCCCCACCCCTGACCGCCCTGGTTGAGCTCAACGCTACCTTGGCGCAGCAGGGCTATGCGGTGTTGGATGCTGATGCGGTCACGCAAGGTGTTTCACATTGCTATGATATCCATAGCAATTCATTGAATATCCATGAGGCTTTGAATCATTTGATGCCTTCATGGTCTGATTTGCCGCCGGACGCTTTTTTGAAAGACGGCGGTCGTTACCGGCGCCGACGCCACAGCTGCTTTGTGGTCAACGATGCTGAGGTGAGCTTGCAGCCGCACCGCGCGCATTGGCAACCGGTGGCCTACAACGCCTTGCATGGTGGCATGCAGCGTTTGTTTGCACCCATGGACGCACAGGTCTTGGCGCAAACGGCTTGGCAGGCTTTGCTGCGTTGGCTGGCCCAGGTGGCCAGTGCCTTGCGTGGCCAGCAGCCTTGGTATGTGGAAGCGCACCAGTTTCGCATTGACACCACCGATGGCATCGGCCGGCCCACGCCTGAGGGTGCGCACCGTGATGGTGTGGACCTGGTGGCCGTGTTCATGATCGAGCGCCAAGGCGTCAAAGGCGGCGAGACCCGGGTGTTCGATGCGCGCAGCCCGCACGGCCAACGCTTCACGCTGACCCAACCCTGGTCGGTGTTGTTGCTCGATGACGAGCGGGTGATCCATGAGACCACGCCCATCCAACCGCAAACGCTGGGGCAGCCTTCTCATCGCGACACCTTGGTCGTCACCCTGCGCGCTGGTGCTTTTCAGGGTGATTGAACAGCAGGGCTCAGGCTAACGCCGGTGGGCCGTCAATCGGGTTCTGTCTAAGAGCCAAGCACCCAAACCCAGCAGCACCACACCAAAGCCTGCCAAGAGCTGCGGGCCGCACACCTCCCAGCACACCACCACCACCCAAGTGATCAGCAGACAAAGCCCCAGGCCAATGAGCAACAAGGCCAGGGCTGAGCGCAGTAACATGCGCAGCACGCGGTCGCGTTCATGCGCCCATTCGGTCTGCATGTCTTGCCAACGCTCACGCACGGCCTGGGTGCCGAGCTGCACTAAACCGTCCAGCAACAGCGAGAGCAAGGGGCGAGAGGTTTTTTCGTCGCTCATGTCAGCGGCGCGCCACCAGCATGCCCATCAACAAACCCAAGCCCGCCGCTGCACCTGCGGCAGCCCAGGGGTGGTCGTGCACGAATTCATCGGTGCTGTGGCAGGCGTGGCGCACCTGTTCGCTGGCTTGCAGTTGCAAGCGCTTGAGATCTTGCCGGGCTTGCTGAAGTCGTGACTCCATGCGGCTGCGCAGCTTCTCGGCTTCCTGACCGGTTTGTCCGGCCATGACCTTGAGCACCTCTTCAGCGTCGTGGATGACTTGTTGCAAATCGGCGTTGAGTTTGTCTTTGTGGGCTTGGCTGAGTTCGAGCATCTCGCGCTCCGTGTGTTGCGAAGCCTTGAGCTTAGAGAGACGGTTCAGACGCGCTGTGATTTAAGTCAAGAAACGCTGCCGGGCTGCGCCATTGGCACAGCACTTGGGTGCGGGGGTGGGGCAGGCTTAAAGCGCAGGCGTGCAACATCAAACGCTGCGCTGCTGTGCCGTACAGCGCGTCGCCAACGATCGGGTGACCGATGTGCTTCAAATGCACGCGCAACTGGTGGGTGCGCCCGGTGATGGGGGCCAAGGCCAAGCGGGTGCAGGGCTGGCCATTGAGGGTGAGGTGTTCCAGAACGCGCCAACGGGTTTGGCTCATCTGTCCGGCCGCATCAATTTTGCGTAAGGGGCGGTGGGGCCAATCCACCAGGATGGACGCGTCGATCAAGGGCCAGTGGTCTGGCTTGTCATGGGCTGTGTCGTCTGCGATGTTATCCAGGAGGTGACCCTGCACGACGGCCTCGTAACGCTTGTCGGTGTGGCGTTGTGCAAACGCAAAGCTCAAAGCACGCTGGGCTTGGGGCTGGCGTGCCATCACCACCAGACCTGAGGTGGCCATGTCCAAGCGGTGCACCACCAAGGCTTCGGGGTAGAGGGCTTGCACGCGGCTGCTCAAGCAATCTTGCTTGTCCGGTCCGCGCCCGGGCACACACAACAGCCCTGCGGGTTTGTTCAGAACCAGCAGGTCGTCGTCTTGGTCAACGATGTCGAGATCGCGCACTTCACCGTGCACTTAAAAATCATCCGGCTCGAACAAGCTGGGGACAGGGTTTGTGGCTGTGTTTGAGCCCGCGCTTGACCGCGTGCTTGATCGCGAGCTTGTGCGTGAACCCAAAGGCTGGCTTGGTGCAGCTTGAGTCTCAGGTTCAAGCTCGTCTTGTGGCAGGGACTGTCCCAGCAACCGGGCCACGGTCTCGCACATCTCGTCCACATCGTTGGGCTTGTGAATCAAGTCACGAGCACCGGCTTGCCGGGCTTCCTGCTCGATCTCGGGCGTCACATAACCCGAGGCCAAGGCCATGGGCAGGTCATTGCGGATGTTGCTGGCTTCGCGCAGCACCGCCACGCCGCTGATGCCGGGCATGTTGTAGTCGGTCACCAGCAGGTCGTAGCCCATGGGGTGCTCGCGCAGCGCAGCCATGGCCAGTTGCGGGTTGGTGAAGGTGCTGACCTTCAGGCCGCGGCGCGTCAAGGCGCGTTGAATCAAAAACACCAGCGCCTGGTCATCGTCCACATACATCACATGGCCGCGCAGTTTGGCGGGTTTGCGCGCTGGTCGAGGGGCCTCAGGCGCCACGCCATCGAGCAACACCTGGCTGATGGCCGGGAAGTAGAGCGAGAACACACTGCCTTGGCCCGGCGCGCTTTGCACGTCCACCGTGCCTTGGTGCGAACGCATGACCCCGTGCACCACGGCCAGGCCCAGGCCCGTGCCTTGGTCCACGTCTTTGGTAGTGAAAAACGGCTCGAAAATGCGGCCCACGGTTTGTTCGTCCATGCCCTGGCCTTGGTCACGCACCGACAGCACCGCATAGCGTTGCGGGGGCAGGTTGAGCGACTCGGCTTGGCGGGCATCGAGCGTCATCGCATCCACCATCACCGTGATGGTGCCGCTGTTGGGCAAGGTGGCGTGGATGGCGTTGGTGCACAAATTCACCAGGGCCTGCTCCACCTGCACGGTGTCGGCCATGACCATGGGGGCGTTGGGGCCGCTGTCTACCTTGATGGCGATGCCCGGCGGCAGGGTGACCCGCAGCAGGCGCACCGCATCGCGCACCGCGTCCATGAGCTTGAGCGGGATGCGCTTGGGCGGCTCGTTGCGGCTGAAGGTCAAAATTTGCCGCACCAGGTTGCGGGCACGGCGTGCGGCGCGGTCAATCTCGTTGAGGCTTTCCCGGGCAGGCGCGTCTTCGCTCAGGTCGGCTTTGGCCAGCGAGACATTGCCCAAAATCGCGCTCAGGATGTTGTTGAAGTCGTGCGCAATGCCGCCAGCCATGGTGCCCATAGCTTGCATTTTTTGCGACTCGAGCAACTGCGATTCGATGATTTTTCGCGCGCTCAAATCGTGGGCGAACACGGTGGTGACCATGCCTTGGGCGTGGCGCTGGCAGGACACACTGATCTCCAGCGGCAAGGGCATGCCAGCAGCGGTTTGGCCTTGCACCTCACCCAGGCTGACTTGCTCGTTCACACCCACAGCCATGATTTGGTCCAGCACCGAGGGTAAAAAACGACCCAGTTCATGGCGCATGGCCTGGATCGCCGCGCACTGAAACAGCTTCTCGGCGGCTCGGTTGAACACCGTGATGCGCAGCTGATCGTCCAGGCAAATGATGGCATCCAGCGAAGAATCGATGATGGCGGCCAGCTGGGCCTCGTTCATGGGCGCTGGGCTGGCAGAAGCGGTTTCGGACGCAACTTCGGATGTGGCTTCTGGTGCCTGAAGGGGGTTCATATTGGGCTTTTAGGAAACCCCGGTCGGGTTATGTTTATTTTTATCACAAATTGCTTTTCATTCGGGGATGCAATAATGATTCGACGCTGTCGCCAGCCCGTGCTGGCCAGCCTTTTTTTGGCTCGCTGTCGGCTGTGTTTTGTCAGTGCGCCGCCTCCTTGTTTCGTCAGATTGTTGCGTTCATGAAATTAGCCATCGTCGGTTCCGGCATCTCCGGTCTGGGGGCCGCCCATGCCCTGCGCGGCCACGCCGACATCACCCTGTTGGAAGCCGATGACTACTTTGGCGGCCACACCCACACGGTGGACATCACCCTGCCCACGCCCCAAGGGCCATTGACCTATGGGGTCGACACAGGTTTTTTGGTGTTCAACGAGCGCACCTACCCCAACCTCATTCAGATGTTCTCTGAGCTGCAGGTGGACACGGCCAAAACCGACATGTCGTTTTCGGTACAAGCGTTTTCAGCCGCTGGTGGGCGTTTGGAGTGGAATGGCGCCAACCTCAACACCGTGTTTGCGCAGCGGCGTAATGTGTTGAACTTCAAATTCATCGGCATGTTGCGTGAGGTGCTGCGTTTCAACACCTTGTGCACCCGCTTGGCCGAAGAAGGCGCGGACGCGGCCATGGCCCAACCCTTGTCGGCTTTTTTGGATGAGCACCGCTTCAGCCAGAGTTTTCGCGACTGGTACTTCCTGCCCATGATGGGCTGCATCTGGAGCTGCCCCACCGCGCAAATGCTGCAGTTCCCGGTGAGCACCATGATTCGCTTTTGCCACAACCATGGCCTCATTCAGGTCAATGGCCGCCCGGCCTGGTGGACGGTGCGCGGTGGTGCCAAACATTACGTGCAAAAAATTGTGGCAGACATTGCCGACAAGCGCTTGAACACCCCGGTGCGCCGCATTGAGCGCAATCCCGCACTCGCCCAAGGCGGGGTGACGGTGCACACCGATGCAGGCGCCGAGGTGTTTGACAAGGTCATCATCGCCACCCACCCCGACCAGGCCCTGGCCATGTTGGCGCAGCCCTCTGCGCAAGAACAAACGGTGCTGGGTGCAATACGCTACCAACCCAACCACGCGGTGCTGCACACCGATGCCTCGGTGCTGCCGCGCGCCAAGCTGGCCTGGGCCGCGTGGAACTACGAGCGTGCCGCCAGTGCGGATGTGGAGAACACCAAGGTGTGCCTGCACTACCTCATCAACAAATTGCAGCCAATCCCGTTTGAGCAGCCGGTGGTGGTTTCGCTCAACCCCTTGCGCGAGATTGACCCCAGCAAGGTGTTGGGGCAGTACAGCTATTCGCACCCGGTGTTTGACCTGGCCGCCAACCGCGCCCAGCAGGCCATGCCTGAGCTGCAAGGCCAGCAACACACCTGTTATGCCGGTGCCTGGATGGGCTACGGTTTCCACGAAGACGGCTTGAAGGCCGGTTTGGGCGCAGCGGCCACGCTGCGAGCCGGATGAACCACGTGAAGTCGCTGGCGCAAGCCCACATTGGCTTTGGCCAGGTGCGCCATGCACGGCTGCGTCCCAAACGCAATGCCTTTGCTTACCCCACGTATTTTTTGATGCTGCCCATGCGCACCATCCAGCAGCATGGCAGTGGTGAGCTGGCAGTCAACCGCTCGGCCGCCTTGAGTTTTTTCGATGTGGACCATGGCGACGGCCGCAGTGTGAGTGAAGGTGGCGCCTTGGCTTGGTTGGATGCGCTGCTGCACGAGCACGGCATCACAGATGCCACCGGTGAGGTGTGGTTGCACTGTTACCCGCGGGTGTTGGGCTACACCTTCAAGCCGGTGAGCTTTTGGTATTGCCACGCGGCCGACGATGCTTTGCGCGCCATCGTGGTGGAGGTCAACAACACCTTTGGCGAGCGGCATTGCTATTTGCTCGACCGGCCGACCTTGGGCGCTGAGTTGCAGACCGACAAGGTGTTCCATGTCTCGCCGTTTTGCGAAGTGCAGGGGCGTTACCGCTTTCGCTTCATGCGCACCGAGCTGATGGAAGCCACCTTGAATCCAAACAGAACCGTGGTGCGTATTGATTACGACGACGCGCAAGGCCCGCTCTTGCAAACCAGTGTGAGCGGCACCTTGGTGCCGGCTAATGCAAGCAATATCCGGCGCGCCTTGTGGCGTTACCCCGCCATGACCCTGGGGGTGATGGCGCGCATCCATTGGCAAGCGGTGAAGCTGTGGTTCAAACGCACCACTTTTTTCCGTAAGCCCGCGCCACCCGATGCCTTTGTCACCCGCTGACATGACCTGTTGAACTTTTGATGTGATGAGCCCCGCATGAACACGACCACCGCCACACCTCTTGCCGTTCCCGCTGGTGCCCCAGCTGGTGTACGCACTGTTTTCAAGCTGCTACAAAAAATCAAGCACGGCAGCTTGGTGTTGCAACTGCCCGATGGTTCGGTGCAACGCGTGGGCCAGGGCGGTGAACCAACGGCCAGCTTGTCGGTCCACAATTGGCGGGTCTTCACCCAGGCTTTGAAGTCGGGTGACATCGGGTTTGCTGAGGGTTACATCAACGGCGACTGGACCACCACCGATTTGGCCGCCTTGCTCACGCTTTTCATCCACAACCGGCACGATGTGGAAGACGTGATTTACGGCACGTGGTTGGGGCGTTTGATTTACCGCATCAAGCACTTGCTCAACCGCAACACCCGGGGCAACAGCAAGAAAAACATCCATGCCCATTACGACCTGGGCAACGCGTTTTACGAGTTGTGGCTCGATGACACCCTCAACTATTCATCGGCCTTGTTCGAGGGCAATTTCAGCACCGACATGCGCGACGCGCAACGTGCCAAGGTGCGCCGTGCGCTGCGCATGACCGGCGTGAAGCCTGGTGACCGAGTGCTGGAAATCGGTTGTGGTTGGGGTGCCCTGGCCGAGATGTGCACCACCGAATTCAAGGCCAGCTTGGTGGGCGTGACCTTGAGCACCGAGCAACTCGCCTCTGCCCAAGCGCGCATGGCGCGCCATGGTGTGGCCACACAGCCAGGCACCGGCGTGAACGCTGATTTGCGTTTGCAAGACTACCGAGATATTTCAGATGGCCCGTTTGATGCAGTGTGCTCGATCGAGATGATCGAGGCGGTCGGCCAGGAGTACTGGCCCACCTATTTCCAAAGCATTGCCAAGCTGCTCAAAACCGGTGGGCGCTCCTGTATTCAGAGCATCGTCATCAAAGACGAGCTGTTTGAGCGCTACATCAAATCAACCGACTTCATTCAGCAGTACATTTTCCCCGGTGGTTGTTTGCCCAGCCCCTCGGAGTTCCGCCGTCATGCGCAAGCCGCGGGTTTGCAGGTGGTCGATGAACTGTGCTTCGGCCCTGACTACGCCGAGACCTTGCGCCGTTGGCGCCACAAGTTCATGGCGGAAAAAGAGCAGGTGCTCCAACTCGGATTTGATGAAAGGTTCATGCGCATATGGGAGTTTTATCTGGCCTACTGCGAAGCGGCTTTCGATGGCTCGGACATCGATGTGATGCAGTTCACGCTTCAAAAGTCATAGCGTCTGCCTTAACCGTCACGCTGCTTTGGGCTGGTTTAATCAACTCAGCACAAGCGCAAACACTTTCGCCCACCGAAGCGCCTGCCTTGGTGGCCTCTGCCCTGGGGCAGCCGCGCACGCTGGGCAGCAGCCGCTTCACTTACTGGGGCTTTGAGGTCTACCAGGCCACCTTGTGGGTGGCGCCTGATTTCAAACTCTCGGCCATGAACGATGCGGCTTATGCCTTGGACCTGCGCTACCTGCGCAACTTCAAAGGCAAAGACATCGCGCAGCGTTCTCTCGATGAGATGCGCCGCGTGGCCAATTTTTCAGACGCGCGCGCGCAGACCTGGCTCAAGCTCATGCAAGACGCTTTCCCCGATGTGAAAGAGGGCGACCGGCTCACTGGCATTCACTTGCCGGGTAAAGGCGTGCGTTTTTTGCTCAATGGCCAGTCACTGGCTGAAGTGGCTGATGCGGAATTCGCGCGGGTGTTTTTCGGCATTTGGTTGTCCGACAAAACCTCCGAGCCCAAGCTGCGCCAAGCTCTTTTAGGTCCGGTGTTGTTGGCCTCCCAGCCTTGATGTTGAAGCATTGATGTTTTGAGCGCCGACTTTTCCCATCGTCGTTTGTGGCGCTATGGCCTCATGGGTTTGGCGTTGGCCTTTGTGGCGCTGCCCCTGTATGTGCTGCTGCCCAACCACTACGCACGCCAGTTTGGCGTGCCGCTCTCGGCCTTGGGCGCGGTGCTGCTCATCACACGTCTGGCTGATGCGCTGATAGACCCCTTGTTAGGCCGCTGGGTGGACCGCTTGTTTCACCGTTCACTGAGTGCAGTGCAGCGCTTCACCGCTGTGGCGTGTGTCTTCATGGCGCTGGGCTTTGCCGCTTTGTTTTTTCCGCCGGTGCAAAGTGCTGAGGCCCTGCTGTGGGTGAGTGCTGCTTTGCTGATGGTCACTTACGCGAGTTTCAGTGCGGTGACGGTGGCCCACCAAACCTGGGGTGCGATGCTGGGTGGCAACGCGGTTGAACAAAGCCGTGTGGTGGCTTGGCGCGAGGGCTTAGGGCTCTTGGGTGTGGTGCTCGCATCGGTCGTACCCACGGTGCTGGGCTTGGAAGCCATGGTGGGTTTGTTTGCCTTGGCATTGGCTGCGGGTTGGCTGTTGTGGCGCACAGCGCCGCGTCCTGGCTTGGCTTATGTTGAGCGTGCGCGTCTATCCCCTGAGGCTGACAACCCGTCAGTCCTAGCTGGTGGTGAAACCAAAGCACCCACCAGCCTGGTCTTGCCTTTCAAAGACCCAGCCTTTGTGCGTTTGATCTTGGTGTTCGTCATCAACGGCATGGCCAGCGCCATTCCCGCCACCCTCATGCTGTTTTTTGTGCAAGACCGGCTGCAAGCGCCTGCGGGCATGGAGACGGTGTTTCTTGGCACCTTTTTCATGTGCGCTGCAGCGTCCATGCCCTTGTGGCTCAAGGCGGTGGCGCGCTGGGGCTTGGCGCGTTCCTGGTTGTGCGGCATGTGCCTGTCCACCGCGGTGTTTGTGGGCGCCAGCCTCTTGGGCCAAGGGCAAACCACCGCTTTTGTGCTGATCTGCATCGGCTCAGGCTTGGCCATGGGAGCTGATTTGGCTTTGCCCGGTGCGCTCTTGGCAGGGGTTATTCAACATTCGCAGCGTTTACAAAACGCTCAGGCCACCTGCTGGGGCTGGTGGAACTTTGCGACCAAGCTCAATTTAGCCCTGGCCGCCGGTGTGGCCCTGCCGGTGCTGGGTGCTTTAGGCTACACACCAGGCGCGCGCGATGCCTCAGCCTTGCAGGCCTTGACGGTGGCCTATTGCTTGTTGCCTTGCGTTTTGAAGCTCATCGCCTCGGCAGGGCTTTACATCTGGCTCGTTCGGCCGCAAGCTCGCGCTTGATATTTTGGAGAAGACGATGGAGAGACGTTTATTTTTGACCCAAGCCGCGACCCTGGGCGCCACTGGCCTGGGCCTGATGGGACTGAGCGGCTGCTCAACACCCAAGGTGGGTGACTACGCCACCCAAACCCCGGTGCTGGACATGCGCCAGTATTTCAACGGTACGGTGGATGCCTATGGCGTCTTCACCGACCGATCGGGCGCGGTGGTCAAACGCTTCACCGTGGTGATGAGCTGCAGCTGGAGCGGCCCCGCGGGTCAAGAAGAGGGGGTGTTAGACGAAGACTTCACCTATTCCGACGGCACCAAGCAACGCCGCATCTGGCGCTTGCAGCGCCAGGGCGGCACCGGTCAGGGCAAGTATGTGGGACGTGCCGATGACGTGGTGGGCCAGGCCCTGGGCGAAGAGGCGGGCAACGCGTTTTACTGGCACTACACCTTGAGCCTGCCGGTGGACGGGACCGTGATTGATGTGCAGTTTGAAGACTGGATGTATTTGATGAACGACCGCGTGATGCTCAACAAAGCCACCATGAGCAAGTTCGGTGTGAAGCTCGGTGAGGTCACCCTGGCCTTCACCAAACGGGTCTGACATGGCCTTCAACCCACCCCTGCAGAACTGGCACGGCAAAACCGTGTGGCTGATCGGTGCCTCCACGGGCATTGGTTTGTCGCTGGCCAATGCCTTGCTCGCGCGCGGTGCCAAGGTCATCAACTCTGCCCGCAAAGCGCAAGCCCTGCACAGCTGGGCCGATGCCTTCAACACCACTTTGAAAACCGGCACGCCCCCGCGTGCGATCGCTTTGCCACTGGATGTGACCGATGGGCCAGCGGTGAAGGACGCAGCGCACACCGTCATGCAGCAAGGCCCGCTCGATCTGGTCTTGTACTGCGCGGGTTACTTCAAAGAAGTGCGCGCCACCGACTTTGATTTGCAAGAGGTGCTGCGCCACGAACAGATCAACTACGTGGGTGCTTTGCACATGCTCGATGCGTTGTTGCCCAGCCTGCTCAAGCAGTCCGCAGCTGTTCCTTCGCACATCAGTTTGGTCAGCAGCGTGGCGGGCTTTCGGGGTTTGCCCAAAAGCTTGGCGTATGGCCCCACCAAGGCCGCGCTGATCAACCTGGCTGAAACCCTGTACCTGGATTTGCAAGATCGAGGCATCGCGGTGAGCGTGATCAACCCCGGGTTTGTGGACACGCCGCTCACAGCGCCCAATGAGTTCCCCATGCCGGGGCTCATCACCGCGGATGTGGCGGCGGAAGAAATCATCAAAGGCTGGAGCAAGGGTGAGTTTGAAATTCATTTCCCCAAACGCTTCACCCACGTGATGAAGTTTCTGCGCCTGCTGCCTCACCGGCTGTATTTCCCGGCCATCCGCAAAATGACGGGCTTGTGATGGGGAGCAGGGCCATGACTGAAGACGAACGCGTGCAACGCGTGGTGGATTTTTTTGAGCAACTCACGCCGCAAAGCGTGACGCAGTTTGCGCACTACTACACCGACGATGCCTACTTCAAAGACCCCTTCAACGAGGTGCGCGGCTTAGCAGCCGTGAGCGGTATTTTCAGCCACATGTATGTGGCCTTGCATGAGCCGCGCTTTGTGGTGACCGGGCGTGTGGTGCAAGGTGATGAATGTTTTTTGGTGTGGGATTTTTTATTCCGCTTCAAAAAATTCAGCCCCGAGGTCACGCAAACCGTGCGCGGCAGCAGCCACCTGAAATTCGCCGCAGATGGGCGCATTGCCTACCACCGCGATTACTGGGATGCGGCCGAAGAGCTGTACGAAAAACTGCCTGTAGTGGGCGGTATGATGCGCTGGCTCAAGGCGCGCGCGAACAGCTGAATTTCAGCAAAAGCTTAACCCTGCAGCAGCTCGTCTAAGCCCCCTTCGGGCTCAAAACGCTGGTTGCGAAAGTACATGCGCAGCGGCCCGGGAATCAAGCGCTTGGGCAAGGGGTGCAGCGGGTCACCGGGGTAGGCCATCATGCGCACGCCATCGATGGTGTGGGGTGCTGACATGACTGCAGGCGGCGGGCGCGACGCGGCTTCTTGCAAGACGCTGTGCACCGTGGTGTGGCGTGCCAGATGGGCCAGGCTCATGATTTGCGGTGGCGCCAGATACAACTTGCCATCCCAGTAGTCTTGCAGAGCTTGTCTTGGCTGAATCCACAGGCTCTCGGTGGCTTCCACGTTGTCGTGCACCGCGGTGTGTTGGTCTTCCAGGGCCGTCACAAAGAAGCGTGTGTCAAAGCGCTTGTTGGTCAGCGAGGGCATGATGGAGGTGATCCATCGCGTCCAGGGTTGCACCCGACGGGTTTGCAGTTGCAGCCCCACGCTTTGCAAGGCTTGTGCAAAACTTTGGCCTTGTGCGATGAGCGCCCGCACTTGCGCGCCGGCATCTGCGGAAGAAGGCTGGGCCAACAACACGCCACATTCTTCAAAGGCCTCACGCAGCACCGCCACATACAGGCCAGCGGCTTGTTCAGGGCTCAATTCAGGCTCGCCCAAGGCTTGGTGCAGTTGTCTGGTGGCTTGGTCAAACAAGGCGGGTGGCGTGGCGGCATCGGCCGCGTCCACTTTGCCACCGGGGAACACATAAGCACCACCCAACACCGCGGAGTCGGCATGGCGCTTGAGCATGAACACTTCTAGCTCAGGCGCTTGGCGCAGCATGACCACGGTAGCGGCCGGGCGGGGTGTCGTGGTGATGACGTCGTCGTTGAGTTGCATGGCTTAAAGTAGAGCTCTGCATATGATGCCCGACCTTTTCAAAAACAGAGCAACCAAGGAGACAAGATGAGTTTGGATTTCACAGGCCGTGTGGCCATCGTCACCGGTGCCGGCGGCGGTTTGGGGCGCGCACACGCCTTGGCGCTGGCCAAGCGTGGTGCCAAGGTGTTGGTGAACGATTTAGGCGGCGCGCGAGACGGCTCAGGCGGCTCGGTGAGTGCGGCGCAAGCTGTGGTGGACGAGATCCGCGCCATGGGCGGCGAGGCCCTGGCCAACGGCGCCTCGGTGACCGACTTTGAAGCGGTGCAAGCCATGGTGCAGCAAGCGGTGGACGCTTGGGGCCGGGTGGACGTGCTGGTGAACAACGCGGGCATCCTGCGCGACAAAACATTCGCCAAGATGGACATTGCCGATTTCCGCCTCGTGGTGGATGTGCACTTGATGGGCGCGGTGCATTGCACCAAGGCGGTGTGGCCGCACATGGTGGCGGCGAAATACGGCCGCATTGTGATGACCACCTCGTCCTCTGGCCTGTATGGCAATTTCGGCCAGTCCAACTATGGCGCGGCCAAGATGGCGTTGGTGGGCCTGATGCAAACCCTCTCGCTCGAGGGTGAGAAAAACAACATCCGCGTGAATAGCCTGGCACCCACCGCGGCCACCCGCATGACCGAAGACCTCATGCCCCCCGAGGTGCTGGCCGCGCTCAAACCCGAGGCGGTGGTGCCAGCCATGCTGGTACTGGCTTGCGAGAACGCACCCACCCGCACCACGCTGTGCGCTGGGGCGGGTGGCTTTGAGGCCGCGCACATCACCATGACCCAGGGCCTGCAGATCGGCACTGGCCCAGATGCCGACAGCGAACTGCTGGCGCGCCTGAGCGAGGTGACCGACCGCGCCGCTGACCTGGTGCCCACCAGTGGGGTGATTCAAGGCAGCCACGAGGTGGGCCGCGCTTTGGGCAAGCCCATCCAGGCGTTTTAAAACGTAGGTTCAACAAAGGCTGAGCATGGCGGTTCAATGGTTCCCGGGTCATATGTTTTTGACCCAGAAGGCGATCACCGAGCGCATCAAAACCATCGACGTGGTGATTGAGATGCTCGATGCGCGCCTGCCGGGCTCGAGCGCCAACCCCATGCTGCAGCAACTCACCGGCCACAAGCCCACGCTCAAGGTCTTGAACAAGCAAGACCTGGCCGATCCGGCCGTGACCGCACAGTGGCTGGCGCACTACCAAGCCCTGGAGAACACGCGCGCCCTGGCCTTGGACACCGCGCACACCCAGGCCGCACAAGCCTTGGTGCGCGAGAGCCAAGCCCTGGCCCCCAACCGCCATGGCCTGACCAAACCCCTGCGTATTTTGATTTGCGGCATTCCCAATGTGGGCAAGTCCACGCTGATCAACCGCTTGATGGGCAAGCGCGCTGCCAAAGCCGCTGACGAGGCGGGCGTGACCAAGAGCGAACAACGCTTGGCCCTGGCCGATGATGTGTATTTGTTCGACACCCCCGGCATGCTGTGGCCGCGCATCATCGTGGCGCAAAGCGGCTACAACTTGGCAGCCAGTGGTGCGGTGGGCAAGAACGCGTTTGATGACGAAGAGGTGGCCCTGGAGTTGTTGGCCTATTTGCAGCGCAGCTACCCAGCTGCCTTGTGTGATCGCTATCAAATTCAGAGTATTGCTGATTTAACTGAAGACGAATTACTCGAACACATCGGCCGCAAGCGCGGCGCATTGCTCAGTGGCGGGCGCATCAATTTACAAAAGGCCGCCGAGTTGGTGATCCACGATTTCCGCAGTGCGGCCATCGGCCGTGTGTCTTTGGAAACGCCGGCTGAGTTTGCGGCTTGGCTCAAAGAAGGCAAGCAGCTCGATGCTGAGCGGCAACTGCGCAAAGAAGCCTTGGCCGAGGCCGGTTTCATCCGCAAAAAAACGGCTAAGCCTAAGAAGTCTTAGGCTCAGTACCCCGACTTGAGTTTGACGTTGCTGCAAGCGTGTGCCACGCAGGGCAGCACATAGCCTTCAGCTTTTTCTTCGGCGGTTAAACCGGGCCAATCAATTTCATAGCGCACCGTGCCTTCGAGCAACTGCCCGATGCAAGTGCGGCAGCTGCCGTTGCGACAGGAGCTGGGCCAATTCACGCCGCCCATTTCCAGGGCGTCGAGCAGTTTGTCGGCGGCAGACACGTCCACCTGGTGACCGTCATCGGTGAGGGCAATGAAATCAGTCATGCTTGTGCGTGCTTGTCAGAGCGAGTTGGGCATCTTCCACCCAGAAGTGCGCCGCGGCGTAAAAACCTTCCCACACACAGCCGTTGCAGCCTCGGCCGCAACAGGTGGTGGGCTCAGGCGGTGGAGGCCGCAACACCACGCTGGCAGTTTGCGCTTGGGCTTGCCAATGCGCAAAGGCCGCCTGCGCGGTGGCTAGGTCAATGATGGGCTGGGCGATGGACTGCACCAAGCTCAAGGTGTGATGACGATGGCCCCGGTGGTGGCACGCGACTCGGCTGCGCGGTGTGCTGCGGGCATGTCAGACAGGCTGAAGCGCGCACCGATGGTGGCTTTGACCGCACCACTGGCCATGGCCGCGAACACATCGGCCGCGTTGGCGCGCAAACTGGCGGTGTCGGCGTTGTGCGGGAACACCGAGGGGCGGGTGAGGAACAGGCAACCCTTTTTGTTGAGCAGCTCAGGCTCAATGGCCGGTGCTGGGCCAGAGGCTGCGCCATAGGTGACCACGGTGCCAAACGGTGCGGCCATGTCCAGCGAGGCCATGAAGGTGTGCTGCCCCACCGAGTCATACACCACCTGCGCTTTTTGGCTGCCCAAGGCGGCTTGCACCTGCGCCACCCAGTCGCTTTGGGTGTAGTCAATGCAAGCATCAGCGCCTTCAGACTTGGCCAGCGCGCACTTGGCCGCAGAACCAGCGGTGCCAATGACCTTGGCACCCAAGGCCTTGGCCCAGCGCACCAGAATCAGGCCCACGCCACCAGCGGCGGCATGCACCAGCACCACGTCACCCGGCGCAACCTGGTGGGTTTTCTTGACCAGGTACTGCGCGGTCATGGCTTTGAAAAACACGGCCGCGGCATCGTCATCGCTGATGCCCGCAGGGATCTTGACCATCTTGGCAGCTGCCACATTGCGGCGGTCGGCATAGGCGCCCAGGCCTGCGTTCATGTAAACCACATGGTCGCCCACTTTCAGGTCGGTCACGCCGTCGCCCACGGCTTCGACCACACCTGCCGCCTCATGGCCCAGGCCGGTGGGGGTGGGCAGGGGGTATTTGCCCGAGCGCTGGTAAACGTCGATGAAATTGAAACCAATGGCAGTCTGGCGCAGCTGCACCTCGCCAGCAGCAGGTGCGGGCAGGTCGAGCGTGACGAGTTTCATCACATCAGGAGAGCCGAATTCATTGAGTTGGATGGTGCGTGCTTGGGTCATGGTGTGTATCTCAAAATCGCAGCCCAATGCTGCGGCAAAGCGGATTATTGGCTGCTTTCAGGGCCTTGGCTTGTCCGTACAAACACGTTGGTGGGTATCAAGGCACCAGTTTCTTCAATACCTGCTGGGTGGCGTTGATCAGGTCTTGGACTAGGCGTTCGTCCACTTCCATCAGTCCTTCGTATTCACCCAGATTGCGCTTGTTGTGACACAGGTCCAGCACGCGCCAAACCTCAGGCCCTAAGCTCAAGGTGTGTGGTAACAGTTGAAAGACGATGTATCGTTGAATTGAACGAAAACCTTGAGCGCGAAGCGCTGCCAGGCAAAGCGCGTGCGCAGCGTTGTAGGCCAAATCAAAACGACTCTCGAGAGCGAGGGCAGTATTCGTGGCATCTGCCAGTCGAGCTTGCGCAGTTCGCAAGAGCCCTGCGAATTCTTGTGCATCAAAAGCTTCTGCTTTGAGAGGCTTACCCGGTCCAGAGAGATTCTCAAATGGGGACGCTATTTTCATCTTGGGGTGACTCCTCCTGACCGATCAGCCATATTTTTGGCTGTTGCATCACGCGTTGTATGAAAGCATTGTCACCCAGCTGGCGCTTCTCGAACTCACGGCTGGTGTAAATCACGGGGTTGATGCGCCTGCCTAGGTTTTGGCTGGCATGTTCAAGTGCACCGAAAAGGTCGCCATAACTCAGGACATCGCTGACGATGAGCAGATCCACATCGCTGATCGCACTGTCTTGGCCTTTGGCGATGGAGCCAAAGACGAAGGCGGTATGGATGTTGGTTGCCAAGCTTGCTAGAGCCTTCCGTAGTTGATCACCCAGTCCGACGGTTTTCAAGACGAGACCGCGGAGTTCTTCAAATACGGGTGAGGCCGGGTTGGCTTGGTAATGCTTTTGGTTTCCGATCTTCACACAGGCTAGGATGCCGACCTGCGTGAGATCCGCTAATTCTCGCTGGACAGACCCCGAGCCCGAATGGCTCAGTGCTATCAATTCCGAAGCGTAAAAAGTCCGGTCTGGTTGCCCAAACAGAACAGCAAGCACCCGCTGCCTGGTCTTAGGCAGCAGAGCGTCTGCGAGCGAAAGTGGTGTACCGGGTGTTTTCATACCTAATTTAGGTTCTATTATACCCAAATTAGGTTTTTAAAAGATCGTGCTTGTTATTGAACTCTTTGCCGTTTGAGTTCGTCCAAGGTTTGACCTTCGGCGGTCTTCCATTCAATCCAGCCGTTGGCTGAGCGACCCATCAAAGCAGTGGCTGCTGTGCTAGGGCTGGAAAACAATTGATCACGTTTAAAAACCAACATCTCACCCTCTTGGAACAGGATGCCGTCATTAACTAATTGCTCGCGCATCTTTTCGAGGGGAGTTCCTCGTAAGGAGCTCACAACTTGAGCTCGGCCTTGTGACCCCATAAGAACAACAAAACCCTCGCTCGTCAGTTCTCCAACGCCATGAGCGCCAGAGCCTTTGCAGTAAAAGAGTTCAGGTGTATTTGAACCGTTAGAGATGGAAGTCAAGGGTTCAAATATGGGCTGCCCTAAGGTCGCAAGCAGGATGGCTGCGGTTTCATGGATTTCATGACAATCAGCCTCAAGCGGTGCGGGGGTGTGTGGTCTTGCACCTGCATTGCTGTTTTCAAGTTGGTACCGCCCAACTTTCTGCGCCTGTCCCAGTGCTAACCATTCCAAAAACAGGGCGTGTGTTTGCGTGAAATTGTTGGTCAATGAAACCACAACCAAAGCACGATTCCAGAAATCTTTGCTCTGATGATGTTGAGCCAAACGTTGCCCCACATTCCCAGACTGACCAATGTAGGCGCGAGGCAAACCGGACTCATACAGTTCGCCTACCAAAAAGTAGATGCCAACTTGTTGAGACTCAGGCATCGCCAGGAATTCACTCAGTTCGTTGCGAGGCACCTCAATCACACGAACGATACGCGTTGTGATTTCAGCTACACGCAAACCGCGTGGATTACCTTTTGGTAAAAAGATCTGAATGGTCTGGGCTCTGCTCATCAGCTCACTTGCCCCAAGAATCCTTCAGGCCTACGGCGCGGTTGAACACGGGTTGACCTGGCGAGTGGTCGATGCGGTCGGCGACAAAGTAGCCGTGGCGTTCGAACTGGAACTTTTGGTCGGGTGCAGCTTGGGCCAGGGACGGCTCGACGTAGGCTTGCACCACGTGCAGGCTCTCGGGGTTGAGGGCTTGCAGGAAATCTTTGCCACCGGCATCAGGGTGCTCATCTTTGAACAATCGCTCATACAAGCGCACTTCGGCTTGCACGCCATCGGCCACACCCACCCAGGTGATGGCGGCCTTGGCTTTAACACTGTCCGCCCCTGGCGTGCCGCTTTTCGTACCAGCTATGACCTTCGCATGGACCTCGGTGATCTGGCCTTGTGCGTCTTTGGCGCAACCTGTGCACTCAATCACATAGCCGCCTTTGAGGCGCACCACATTGCCCTCGAACAAACGCTTGTAGCCCTTGGGTGGCGTTTGAGCAAAGTCTTCACGTTCAATCCACACCTCGCGGCCAATTTTGAAGCTGCGATCTGGCACGGCCTGGCCCTCAGCCACAGCACTGTGGGGCAGGGCGGGTTGGGTGCAGTCTTCTAAATAGCTCTCGCTGCCAAACACCTCGGCCCAGTTGGTCAGCACCAGCTTGACCGGGTCGAGCACGGCCATGCCGCGGTGGGCGGTGTTTTCCAGGGTTTCGCGCAGGCAACCTTCCAGGGTGCTGTAGTCAATCCACGAGTCACTTTTGGTCACGCCAATGCGCTCGGCAAACAGCTGCAGACTTTGCGGGGTGTAGCCACGGCGGCGCAAACCGACGATGGTGGGCATGCGCGGATCGTCCCAACCGCTGACCTTGCCCTCATTCACCAGTTGCGCGAGTTTGCGTTTGCTGGTGATCACATAGGTCAGGTTCAGGCGCGCAAACTCGTACTGCTTGGGCGAGGGCGCGGCCAACAAACCGGCCTCGCACAAACGCGCCATGAGCCAGTCGTAAAACGGGCGCTGGTCTTCAAACTCTAAGGTGCAGATGCTGTGGGTGATCTGTTCGAGCGCGTCCTCAATCGGGTGCGCGAAGGTGTACATGGGGTAGATGCACCAGGCATCGCCCGTGTTGTGGTGGGTGGCGCGACGGATGCGGTAGATGGCCGGGTCGCGCAGGTTGATGTTGGGCGAAGCCATGTCGATCTTCGCTCGCAAAACCATAGCGCCATCGGCATGCAGGCCGTCGCGCATCTCGCGAAAACGTGCCAGGTTCTCAGCAGGCGTGCGGCTGCGAAAGGGGCTGTTCACACCAGGCTTGCCAAAGTCGCCGCGGTTCACGCGCATCTCTTCGGCCGTTTGCTCGTCCACATACGCGTGGCCCGCTTGAACCAAGGCCTCAGCGGCGCGGTACATGAAGTCGAAGTAGTCGCTGGCCTGGAAGGGCGCGGCGCTGCCAGCGGCTTGGCCGATTTGCGCCCAGTCAAAGCCTAACCATTTCACCGCATCAATGATGCTGTTGACGTACTCGGTGTCTTCTTTTTCAGGGTTGGTGTCGTCAAATCGCAGGTGGCACACGCCACCGTAGTCACGCGCCAGGCCGAAATTGATGCAAATACTTTTGGCGTGGCCCACGTGCAGGTAGCCATTGGGCTCGGGCGGGAAGCGGGTGCGAATTTTCGCCGGGTCAGGTTCGCCTTGCGCGTGGTGAGCGGCGTCGCCAGGTGTGCCCGCCCAGCGGCGGCTGGCGTAGGTGCCCTGGGCCAGGTCGGCTTCGATGATCTGACGCAGAAAATTGCTGGCTTTGGGCGCGTCGGCAGCGTTGGGGTGGCCGGTAGGGGCTGGGTTCGAACTCATCCGCTGATTTTAGTCGGGCGAGGGGCGGTGTTGTGGGCATCAAGGCGCAGGGTGTCCCCGGTCAATTCGGGGTCATGAATCCTTTCTACAATGGCTTGATGAAAAAGACATGGATAGCAGGCGGCTTGGTCGCCGTGGCCCTGGCTGCCGGTGGCGGCTGGTGGTGGATGCAGCGAACTGCCTCGCAAGAGGTGCAGTACCGCACCGGCAAGATTGAACGTGGCGCCTTGCAAGCGGCGGTGGCGGCCAGCGGGGCGGTGAGCCCGGTCACGCAGGTCACCGTGGGCACCCAGGTCTCGGGCCAGATCAAAGAGATTTTGGTGGACTTCAACTCCGAAGTAAAAGCCGGGCAGTTGATCGCCGTCATCGATCCTGAAACTTTTGAGTACCGCGTGCGTTCGGCCCAGGCCGACCTGGATTCGGCCAAAGCCGCGGTGCTGACCGCCCAAGCCAATGAGCTGGCGGCCCGTGCCCAGGTGTCGAGCGCGCAAACCGACCTGAACGAAGCGCGCCGCACCCATGACCGCAACCTGATGTTGGTGAGCAAACAGTTCATCGCCCAAAGCGAGGCCGACAAATCCAATGCCTTGGTCAACACCACCAGCGAGGCCCTGAAAGTGGCCCAAGCCCAGGTGGGTGTGAGCGAAGCGCAAACCCAAAGCGCACGCGCCACCGTCTTGCAGCGCGACGCTGCCCTGGCCCAAGCCCGCATTGACCTGACCCGCACCCGCATCACCTCGCCGGTCAACGGCATCGTGATCAAGCGCACGATCGAGAAAGGCCAAACCGTGGCCGCGTCCTTGCAGTCGCCGGAGCTTTTCATCATCGCGCAGAACCTGCGTGAAATGCAGGTGGAAGCCGCGATCGACGAGGCCGATGTGGGCCGCATCCGCAATGGCCAGAAAGCCACTTTCACGGTCGATGCTTTCCCGGGCCAGACCTTCGAGGGCCAAATTGCCCAGGTGCGCAAAGCTGCGACCAATGTGGCCAATGTGGTGACCTATGTGGCGGTGGTGCACTTTGCCAACAGCGATGGGCGCTTGCTGCCAGGCATGACGGCCAACGTGCGCGTGGTGACCGACACACGTGAGAGCGTGCTCAAAGTGCCCAACTCGGCACTGCGTGTGCGCATTGCAGGTGTGGAGCCTGCGGTGGATACGCCCGCTCCTAAAACAGGAGCGACCGAGGTTGCTGGCAATGCGGCTTCCGGTGCTTCATCAACTAATGCCGCTGCACCTTCAGCGCCTTCAACCTCAACACCGGGGCAGGGTGGTGGCCAAGGTGGTCCGGGGAGCGAGTTCCGTCAGCGCTTGATGGCTGAACTCAATTTGAGCGCCGAGCAAAAAGAAAAAGTCGAAGCCGTTTACGCCGCCGCACGTCCTCGCTTCATGCAGTTGCGCGAGGTGCCTGAGGCTGAGCGCGGCAAAGCGCGTGAACGCATCACCGGTGAAATACGCGCGCAATTGGCAGAGCTGATGACGCCTGAACAAAAGCCTAAGTTCGCCGCTTTGGTGGCTGAGATGGGCGCGCGCACTGTGACCCGCGGCCGCTTGCATGTGATGGATGCGCAAGGTAAACCCAAAGCACTCAACATTCGCTTGGGCATCACCGATGGCACCACCACCGAGTTGCTGATTGGCCCTAACTCGCCTTTGGCTGAAGAGCTCAAAGAAGGCACGGTGGTCATCACCGGCACGGTGTCCTCCAACAACGCGCCCAAAGCGCCGACCGCTACCGTGCCTCGCATGGGCTTTTAAGCATGGCGCTGATTGAAGCCCGCGATCTGGTCAAGACCTACACCATGGGTTCGACCACGGTGCACGCCTTGCACGGCGTGTCGCTGGACATTGCCGAGGGCGAGTTCGTGGCCATCATGGGCGCGTCGGGTTCGGGCAAATCCACCTTGATGAACATCCTGGGTTGCCTGGACCAACCCAGCTCGGGCCAATACCGTTTGGCCGGAGAAGAGGTGGATACCATGGCGGGCGACCAGCTTGCCTCCATCCGCAACCGGCGCATTGGTTTTGTGTTTCAGCAATTCAATTTGCTGCCGCGCACCTCGGCCCTGGAAAACGTTGAGCTGCCCATGGTGTATGCCGGGGTGAAGGCAGAAGCGCGTCGCGCCCGCGCCATGGCGGCTTTGCAAAAAGTGGGCTTAAGTGAACGGTACATGCACACGCCTTCCGAGTTATCGGGCGGACAGCAGCAACGTGTGGCGATTGCCCGCGCCTTGGTGAATGACCCCCAGCTCATCTTGGCGGATGAACCCACTGGTGCTTTGGACTCACGCACCAGCGAAGACATCATGAAGTTGCTCTCAGAACTCAACGCCCAAGGCATGACCGTTGTGCTGGTGACGCACGAGACCGACATCGCTCAGTGGGCGCGGCGCAAGCTGGTGTTCAAAGACGGCTTGATGGTGGAAGACGCGCTCAACCCGAACCCGACCAGTTTGGCTGCTGAAAGCACTGCGCTATGAATTTGCTAGCTGCTCTGCGAAGCGCCTGGCGGGCTTTGGCTGCCAACACCTTGCGCAGTATTTTGACGATGCTGGGCATCATCATTGGCGTGGCTGCGGTCATCACCATGATTGCGGTGGGCAGTGGCGCGACCGAGCGGGTGCAGGCGCAAATGAAAGGCCTGGGCTCCAACATCATGCTGGTGGTGCCTGGTGGTGTGAACCAAGCGGGTGTGCGCTTGGGTGCGCAAACCCGCCAGCGCCTGACCGAAGAAGACGCGCTGGCCATCAGTTTGGAAGTGCCTGAAGTTCAGGTGGCTGCACCCACCTCCCGCACCACCGGTCAGGTGGTGGGTGGCAACACCAACTGGGGTACCACGATTTTCGGGGTGACCAACGACTACCTGGAAGCGCGTGAGTGGCCGCTGGAAGCTGGCCGCGTGTTTGATGCGGCCGAGATGAACGGCTCTTCAAAAGTGGCGTGGATAGGCGCCACCGTGGCGCGTGAACTTTTTGGCGAGCAAGACCCGATTGACCAGATGGTGCGGGTGCGTGGTGTGCCCATGAAAATCGTTGGTCTTTTGGCACCCAAAGGTCAGAACTCGCTGGGGCAAGACCAGGACGATGTGTTGATGATGCCCATCTCCACCCTGCGCAATCGCATCTGGGGGGGCGATGCGACCAGCAAGCTCAAGCGCGTGGGTTCGATCTCGGTCAAGGTGCGTGAAGGCCAGAGCATGAAGGTGGCGGAAGAAAGCATCAAAGATTTGCTGCGTCAACGCTTCAAAGTGCCGCCTGGTACTGAAGACCCGTTTGCGATTCGCAACCTCACAGAAATTTTGCAAGCCCAGGAAGAGTCCAGCCGCATCATGACGCTGCTGCTCGCGGCGGTGGCGGGCATCAGCTTGATCATCGGTGGCATCGGCATCATGAACATCATGCTGGTGAGTGTCACCGAGCGCACCCGTGAGATTGGCCTGCGCATGGCGGTGGGCGCGCGCGGGCGCGACATCTTGGCGCAGTTTCTGATTGAGGCCATCACCTTGAGTTTGCTCGGTGGTGCCATTGGTGTGGTGCTGGGCGCGCTGGCCACCTGGGCGGTGGGCAGCTTTGCCGGTTGGCAGGTCAGCATGACCTTGAGTTCGGTGGCCCTGGCCGCCGGCTTCTCGGCCTTGGTGGGCGTGTTCTTTGGCTTTTACCCGGCGCAACGCGCGGCCAAATTGCTGCCCATACAAGCCCTGCGGTACGAATAAATTAAACAATTGGGGTCTGACCCCAATTAAGGAATGACGATGGATGTTGTGATGTTGCTCAAGGCCGCGGTGATGGGCGTGGTGGAGGGCTTGACCGAGTTTTTGCCGATCTCCTCCACCGGGCATTTGATTTTGGCGGGGGCTTTGCTCGGCTTTGACGACGACAAGGCCAAGGTGTTTGACATCGCCATCCAAACCGGGGCGATTTTTGCGGTGATCTTGGTTTACTGGCAACGCATCAAAGACACCGTGTTGGCCTTGCCGCGCGACCGTCACGCGCAGCAGTTTGCGCTCAATGTGCTGATTGCTTTTTTGCCCGCGGTGGTGCTAGGCCTCTTGTTTGGCAAGGCCATCAAGGCGTATTTGTTCAACCCCACCGTGGTGGCCAGCACCTTCATCATCGGGGGCTTCATCATTTTGTGGGCTGAGCGGCGTTACGCGCACCCGTCCATGAGCGGGGTGGGGCAAAACCTCAATGCGGGCGGGCGTCAGCACTTCCAAACAGATAGCAGCGCGCGCATCCCCACGGTGGACCACATGAGCTGGCGCGATGCACTCAAGGTCGGCCTGGTGCAGTGCCTGGCCATGGTGCCGGGGACGAGCCGTAGCGGGGCGACCATCATCGGCGGCATGTTTCTGGGTTTGTCGCGCCAGGCCGCGACCGACTTCTCATTCTTCCTGGCCATCCCCACACTGATTGGCGCTGGCGCTTACAGCTTGTACAAAGAGCGTGCTTTGTTGTCGGCGGCCGATGCGCCCTTGTTCGCGGTGGGCTTGGTGATGTCCTTTGTCAGCGCCTGGTTGTGCGTGCGCTGGTTGCTCAAATTCATCGCCACCCACAGTTTTGTGGGCTTTGCTTACTACCGCATTGTCTTTGGGGTGGTGGTGTTGCTTACCGCGTGGACGGGCACCGTGTCTTGGACGGCTTGATCAACCCACTTCAGCTTCAGTGTTTCACGTAAGCTGAACTCTGAAAATTCAGAATCGCGGCTTCCACCATGGCCGCAGTGGCCTGGGGTTGTTCCATGGGGAAAAGGTGGGTGCCATCCACCATCGCCAGGCGGCCCTTGCACACTTTTTCGGTCAGCGCCAAACCAGCTTGTTGCAGCTCGGATGAATGTAGCCCGCCCACAAAAGCGGCCGGGCACTTGAGCGGGTGACGACGCAACGTGCTCTCGATGTTGCTGGGCAGGGTGTTGTAAATCGCTGTTTCAATCTCTCGGTCAAAACTCAGCACGCACTTGCCGTCTTGCGTGTGGGTGCCGTGGGTGATGTAGTCGCGCAGGGTTTGCGGCTCCCATTTGGCAAAAGCTTTTTTATGCGCAAAGTGCGCCAGGGCGGCATCGGCATCCGCCCAGCTGGTGCGGCGATGGCGGCTGATGGCGCCCGGCGAGACTTTGCCCATCAAGGGTGTGCGCTTGGCCACGCCCACACCGGTGGCGCGCCAGCCACCAATCAAGGGTGAGTCCAGCATCACCACACCACTGGTGATTTCAGGGTGGCGCGCAGCGCAGAGCAAACTCACAAACCCACCGAGCGAGTGACCCACCAAATAGAGTGGTCCGCGTTTTTTCGCCACAGGCTGCACAAAGTCATGCAACTGTTGGATGAGATGCAGCCAGTTGTTGCTGACCTTGTAACGCGCATCGTGCCCGAACTTGTCAATGAACAGCGTGTCAAAACCACGCGCTTGCAGGTGCTGCAGCAAGATGCTGTAGGTGCCGCCGGGAAAGCCGTTACCGTGCGAAAAAATGATGGTGGGGCGAGTCATGAAAGTTTCTTGAGTTGGTAGAGCGCATCGAGCGCTTCACGCGGGCTCAGGGCGTCGGGGTCAATCGCAGACAGGGCCGATTCAAGGCGGCTTTTTTCGGGCTCGGGTGCGGCTGGCGGCGGGGCAAACAAGTCGACCTGGGCTTGGGCTTGTTCGGCCTGCGATTCCAGGGTTTGCAACACATGCCGTGCGTGGTTGAGCACACCCGCTGGCATGCCCGCCAAACGCGCCACCTGCACGCCGTAGCTCTTGCTGGCGGGGCCGGCTTGCAGCTCGTGCAAAAACACAATGTCGTGGCCCGACTCTGTCGCGCTCACATGCATGTTGAGCGCGGCGTGGTGGGTTTTAGGAAACTCGGTGAGCTCAAAGTAATGCGTGGCAAACAGCGTGAAAGCCTGGGTTTTGTCATGCAAGTGCGTGGCGATGGCGCTGGCCAGGGCCAGGCCGTCAAAGGTCGAAGTGCCCCGGCCAATCTCGTCCATCAACACCAGCGAATTAGGCGTGGCTGCGTTGAGAATTTGCGCGCCCTCGGTCATCTCCAGCATGAAGGTGGACTGCGCGTTGGCCAGGTCGTCTGCCGCGCCAATGCGGGTGTAAATCGCATCGATGGGCCCTAAGCGGCAGCTCTGCGCGGGCACATAGCTGCCCATGGAAGCCAGCAGTGTGATGAGTGCGACTTGCCGCATGTAGGTGGACTTACCGCCCATGTTGGGGCCGGTGATGATTTGCATGCGCGCCTTCACACCCAAAGCCGTGTCGTTGGCGATGAAGTTGCCGCGGCTGGTTTCATTCAAGCGCGCTTCCACCACCGGGTGGCGGCCCTGCGTGATCTCAATGCATGGCACCGCCACAAACTGCGGCGCAGACCAGTGCAGGGTGAGCGAGCGTTCAGCCAAAGTGCACAGCGCATCGAGCGTGGCCAGGGCGCGGGCCACACGGCTCAAAGCAGGTACGTAGGCCTGTAATGCATCCAGCACTTGTTCAAACAAAAATTTCTCGCGGCTCAGCGCGCGTTCTTGCGCGCTCAAGGCTTTGTCTTCAAAGGCTTTCAGCTCAGGCGTGATGAAGCGCTCAGCGTTTTTCAGGGTTTGGCGGCGGCGGTAATCGTCGGGCACTTTGTCGGCTTGGCCGGTGCTGACCTCGATGTAAAAACCATGCACTTTGTTGAACTGCACCCGCAGATTGGCAATGCCAGTGCGTGCTTTTTCGCGGGTTTCCAGGTCCAGCAAAAAGCCATCGCAGTTGGTTTGGATGGCGCGCAATTCATCCAGCTCTGCATCAAACCCAGAGGCAATCACACCACCATCGCGCACCATCGCTGCAGGCTCTGACGCGATCGCGTGCGCTATGTAAGCCGCGCAACCTTCAGGGGGTGTCAAGGCTTGAGAAATTTGTGCCAAAAACCCATCAGTGCTTTGAAAGGATTGGCTTAGGTGCTCTGCTTTTTGCAGTGTGATCTGCAAAGCCACGAGTTCGCGGGGCCGCACTTGGCGCAGCGCGGTGCGTGCACTGATGCGTTCCACATCGCTGCAACCCTTGAGTTGCGCGCGCAGGTTTTGCCACAAACCGTCGCGCAGATCGGTGATGGCTTGCAGCCGCGCTTGCGCGATGACGCGGTCACGTGGCGGCTCGAGCAACCAGGTCTTGAGCAAACGGCTGCCCATGCCGGTCATGCAGGTGTCGAGCAGCGAGAACAGGGTCGGCGAGTCTTCGCCACGCAAGGTCTGGGTGAGTTCCAGGTTGCGGCGGGTGGACAGCGGCAAGTCGATGAGTTCGCCCTGCTGTTGAACCCGCAGGCTGTGGATGTGCGTGAGGCTTCGGCCTTGGGTGTGCTCGGCGTAATGCAGCAGCGCGCCGGTTGCAGCCTGTGCATGGGGCAATTCATGTGCGCCCCAGGCTTGCAAGCTTGAAGCTTGCAAGAGGCTCAGCAAGCTGCGCTCGCCCAGCGGGGTGTCAAACTGCCAGTCGGGCCGCACCGCCAATGACACACCCAAGCGGTCGCGCAAGGCAAGTAGCTGCTGCTCCATGCCGGGGGTGACAGCGGCGCTGTAGATCAGCTCGCCAGGCTGGATGCGCCCGATCCAGTCTTCCAACTGGTCAGTGGCGCACTCGGCCACTTTGAGCTCGCCCTGCGTGACGCTGAGCCATGCCAACCCACAACGCTGACGCAGACCCACGTGCACAGCCAACAGCAAGGATTCCGATTTGTCGCTGAGCAAGGCCGAGTCGGTCAGCGTGCCGGGCGTGACCACCCGCACCACTTTGCGCTCTACTGGGCCTTTGCTGGCGCCCACATCGCCCACTTGCTCGCAAATCGCCACCGATTCGCCCAGCTTGATGAGGCGCGCCAAATAAGTTTCAACCGCATGGAAGGGAACGCCTGCCATGACCACCGGTTGGCCGGCGCTCTGGCCGCGTTGGGTGAGGGTGATGTCCAGGAGCCGTGCGGCGCGCTCCGCGTCGTCGAAAAACAACTCGTAAAAGTCGCCCATGCGGTAGAAAACCAGGGTGCCCGGGAACTCGGCCTTGATGCCCAGGTACTGCTGCATCATGGGCGTGTGGGCGGAGAAATCTGCTTGCGGGGCCTGGCTCATCCGATGAGTCTACCAAGTTGGCACTGCCCCGACATCTTCCTTTTAGCTATCCGCCATTCGCCCATCAAGGGCTGTGAGGGGTCATCTTGTACCAGCCTCTATAGTAAAAACCAATCAGAAATTCGTGGTTGTTTGTAGTTCGAAATTCATAATCGAGATGCTGGAATGCATAGCCTGCGAATTGGGTCATGTTCGGGTCATGTAAGGGTCTTGGCGTCTTGGGGCCAAGGTCAGACCACGCTGCAGTTTAGCGGTTCATCAGCGGGCCTTCATCTTTTGTCGATCAACCCAGTTGTTCGGGAGTTTGGTATGCCGACGCAAAAAATTTTATCGATGGCGCTTGTGGGCTTTTTGTTGGCGGTGCTCAGCGGCGTGCTGGCCATCCCGCCTGAGCATGTGACCAAGGTGGTGCTGGTCACCGGCTTGGTCTTGGGCTTGAGCCTGGTGTCCATCGCCGGTGAGCAAAGCCGCGCCTCGCGCTTTGACAAGCTCGATGCCCAGGCCTATGCGCGCCGCCACCCCAACCATGCGCGTGACGGCAAGTTCAGTTGCCAGGCCTGCAACAGCCAAGCCATTCAAGAACGCGGCATTTTGGATGCCCCCGAGTACAAAGCCTTGATGTGCGCGCACTGCAACCACTTGTTGTTTTACAAGCGCTGACGGTTTTGGCTTGCTATTGAAATAGTAGCAACTAACTTTAAAGCCAAGTACAGGCAGTCGTCATAAAATTGCCGCTGATGACTCTGCGCTCGATGGCGGCACCGGGTCGACATGGGTCATCACATCGAGCACCGGGTGTTGGGCCATGATGCGCTGACGAACCGCCAGGGCGATGTCGTGGCCTTGGCGCACGCTCAAGTCGCCATCAATTTCCAGGTGCACGTCCACCAAAATCATGTCGCCGGTTTTGCGGGTGCGCAGGTCATGCAGGCCCAACACCCCGGGGGTGGCCAGAATCTCACGCGCCATGTGCTCAGTTTGTTCGGCCGAGGCCGCACGGTCGGTGAGGTCGTGCAGGGCTTCCCAAAAAAAGCCCCAACCCATCTTGCCCACCATGAAACCCACCAGCGTGGCGGCCACCGGGTCCAGCAGCTGGTAGCCCAACAAATTGCCGCCGATGCCCACCACCACCAAGAGCGAAGAGGCCGCGTCTGAACGCGCGTGCCAGGCATTGGCCACCAAGAGGCTGGAGCGCAACGCCTGCCCGGTTTTGAGCATGTAGCGAAACAACAATTCTTTGGCCAGCAAAGCCACACCAGCCACCCACAGTGCCAAGGGGTTGACCAGGACGATACTTTGCGGGTCGCGCAGCTTGCCCGCAGCAGCCCACACCATGCCAATGCCCACCAGCAGCAACAAAGCCCCCAGCACCAAGGAGGCGGCGGTCTCATAACGCTGGTGGCCGTAGTGGTGGTCTTCATCGGCTGCTTTGCGGCTGTGCTGCAAGGCCAACAGCACCACAAAATCGGCGGCCAGGTCAGACAGGGAGTGGATGCCGTCGGCCACCAGCGCTTGTGAGCCGGCCCACACACCTGTGACCACCTGCACCACCGTGAGGCAAAGGTTCACGCCCACGCTCACCCAGGTGCAGCGCCGCGCAGCGCTTTGACGCTTGGGGTCGTCGGTCTCGTCTTGCCAGTTGTCCAGATGTGACATGTCCATGCCGCTAGCTTAGCCGCAGTCCTGCCCCAGCCCAAGTCGGCCCCCGGCTTGGCAAGCTTGATGGAAAAATCAATCGCCAAGTTTTATCCGGTAGATATTATCGATGCTTAACCGCTTTTGCGGCTTGTACGCCAAGCCGGTTCACTTTGATTTATTCCAACATCCTCTCCAGCATCACCCGGCGATGGCAGGCCTTGCCCAGGCCAGCCCATGCGCCATCGGGCCTGCCCGACAAGCGTCTGGTGCTCGAGCTCATCCAAACCGCCTTGGCGCAGCATGTGTCGCCCCAGTACACCGGTTTGGGGCTCATGCTGGTGCGGGTGATGAACCACGCGAAAGTGAGCGCCACTTACGGCGCGCGGCGCGCGGATGCGCTGATGACCTTTGTGGGCCAACGGCTGGAGCTGACCCTGGGCAAAGCCCTGGGACACGGCCAGAACCACCCGGCCCTGGTGACCCGTTTGGGCGAGACCGAGTTCGCGGTGCTCACCGACGCGTCGGTGGACGCTGCAGCCCAGCGTCGTTTGGGGGCCTTGTTGTGTGAAACCCTCAACCTGGCTTACCCCCTGCAAGAGGTGGCGGTGCACGTCAACGCAGCGGTGGGCGTGGCGGCCTGCGACCAGGCCTACCCCGATGCCCAAGATCTGTTTCAGTGTGCTGACATTGCGCTGCGCGTGGCGGTGTCGCGCGGGCGTGGCAGCCTGGTGGTGTTTGAGCGCAGCATGCGCGAGGCGCTGGTCAAACACCAGCTGCTGGAAAACGACCTCAACTTGGCGCTTCAAGAGCAGCAGTTTGAGCTGGCCTTTCAGCCCATCATGGCCTTGGACAAACTCCAGCATGTGGGCTTTGAGGCCCTGGCACGCTGGCAGCACCCGGTGCGCGGTTGTTTGATGCCGCGCGATTTTCTGGATGTGGCCGAAGACGCCGAGTTGATCTGCCGGCTTGATTTGCACGTCATCGGCCTGTGCCTGCGCGCCATGGCCGATTGGCAAGCCCGCCAGTTGTGGCGCTCAGGCTGGTTTGTCAGCGTCAACCTGTCGGCCCAACACTTCAACCGGCCTGGCTTGTGCGAGACCTTGCTGGGTTTGATGCACAGCCACGGCATCTCCACCCAAGACCTGCACCTGGAGCTGACCGAATCCGCATTCATGCAAAACCTGCGCGTAGCCCGCGGCGAAATGACACGTTTGCGCCAGCACGGGTTTGAGCTTTACATGGACGACTTCGGCACCGGCTACTCGTCGCTCAGTCACCTGCATGCCTTGCCGTTTTCTGCCATCAAGATCGACAAGTGTTTTCTTGACCCGATGGTGCACAACTTCGAGCAGTCCTCGCTCATCTCCACCATGGTGCAGATGGCGCAATTGCTGGGCATCAAGGTGGTGGCCGAAGGGGTCGAGACCCTCGAGCAACTCAGCGTGTTGCAAAACCTGCAATGCGAGTACGCGCAAGGCCACCTCATGGGCGCGGCCATGGGCCACGACATGGCCTCCACCTGGCTACAAGCGGCCTTAGACCCCGTGGTCTGAGTCATTCAAGAACTTTTATCCCTAACTCCTTTGAGTCCTACCACCCCCACCGCCCAAGCCGACGTTCAACAACTCAAAGCCTCCTTAGAGGATTGGGTGCGCCGCATCCAAATTGAATCCACGCTGCCCCTGGATGCCTCCCTCATGCAAGCCGCGTTTGACGACAGCCCGGTGGCCATGAGCCTGTCCACCCTGCAAGACGGTAAGCTGCTGCGCGTGAACCAAGAGTGGATGGCGCTCACCGGCTTTAGCAGCGCCGAGGTGGTGGGGCGCCATGTGAGCGACTTGGGGCTGTGGTCTGACAAGCCCACACAGCAAGCCACCATCGACAAGGTGTACCGCCACGGCCGCGTGCATGACTTGGAAATCCCCATGGTGTTCAAGCATGGCATCAGCAAAGTGATCCGTTGGAGCGGCGCCATCATCATGTTGGGCGGGCAGCAGCATTTGCTGGTCAGCCTGCAAGACGTCACCCAGGAAAAAGAATTGGCCAAGGCGCTGGCCAGTCAGCTCGCGTTCATTCACCGTGTGGCTGAGCGCACGCCCGACATGTTGTTTCAACTCATCCAGGGTGCGCGAGGCGTGGTCTCGATGCCCTATGCCAGCCCGGCAGTAGAGACGATTTTTGGGGTCAAGGCCGAGGCCCTGGTGCAATCGGCCGCGCAGTTGTTTGAGCTGGTGCACCCGCAAGACATGGCTGCACTCAAGCTCTCCATGCAAGAGGCCGCTGCACACGGTTCGGTGTGGCGCCACGAGTTTCGAATTCAAAACACCGACGACCGCATACGCTGGTTGCGCGGCAATGCGTCGGTGTACCGCGAAGACATGCAGTACCTGCAGGCCTATGGCAGCTTGACCGACATCACCCACCTCAAGGCCACCGAAGAAAGCAATTTGCGTTTGGCCTTTTATGACCAGCTCACCGATCTGCCCAACCGCCGGCTGATGATTGACCGCATCCGTCAGGCGCAAATCATCAGCGCGCGTACCCAGCGCCATGCCGCGCTGATGTTCCTGGACCTGGACAACTTCAAAACCATCAACGACACCTTGGGCCATGACGCGGGCGACGAGATGCTCATCGAGGTGGCCCGGCGCCTCTCACAGGCGGTGCGTGAGGGCGACACAGCCTCTCGCTTTGGGGGCGATGAGTTTGTGGTGATGATTGAAAACTTAAGCGACCTGGAGGGTGTGGCGGTTTACCAGGCCGAGCAGGTGGCCATGAAAATCCTCACCCGGCTCAACGAGAGCATGGTGGTCTGCGGCAAAACCTATGCGCCTGCGGCCAGCATGGGGGTGGTGTTGTTCCGCGCGCAAGCCACCCTGCTGGACGATCTGCTCAAACACGCGGACATGGCCATGTACCAGGCCAAAGCCGCAGGGCGCAACACCTTGCGCTTTTTTGATGAAACCATGCAAAGCTCGGTGCTGGCGCGCGCCGCCCTCAAGGTCGACATCAACCGCGCCTTGCAGAACAACGAGTTTGTGCTGTATTACCAGCCCATGATGGACGCGCACAAACAGATCATTGGCTACGAGGCTTATGTGCGTTGGAACCACCCGGTGCGAGGCTTTTTGAACCCGCCCGAGTTCATGGACATGAGCCAGGCCAACCCCTTGGTGATGCCCATCAACGATTGGGCCTTGCGCGCAGCTTGTCAGCAACTGGGCCTTTGGGCCACACAGCCATCGACCCGGGGCTTGAACCTGTCGGTCAACATCAGCCCTTGTGCGCTGGAGCAACCGGACTTTGCCGACCACGTCGCGCAGGTCTTGCGCGAAACCGGCGCCAACCCTTACCGCTTGACGCTGGAGTTCAAAGAAATTCAGCCCGGCCAGGCTGAGAATTTGCTCGGCAAAATGCGCGCGCTGCGTGAACTGGGTGTGCGTTTTGCGATGGATGATTTCGGCACGGGGTACACGCCACTGAATTTGCTCAAGCAACTGCCTTTGGCGCAGGTCAAGATCAGCCGCAGCTTTGTGCAAAACGTCAACCGCAACCCCGATGACGCCAGCATGGTGCGCACCATCTTGTCACTGGCCCAAAATATGGACCTGATGGCATTGACCGAAGGGGTGGAAACTTTCGACCAGTACGACAAACTCTCTAGCTATGGCTGCGAGTTGTTCCAGGGCTTTTTGTTTGGCCGGCCCGAGCCGCTGAGCCACTGGGGGCTGGAGGCCGCCAATGCCACCTCAGCGTCTGCGGTGGCTTGAAACAGCAGGTTAAACCGGGACCTTAAAACGGCGCTGTGTCAGCACCCGGGTTGTTACCCGAGTTGTTGGCAGCCACGTCATCAGCTGCTGCATCTTGGGCGGCACCTTCTGAGGCGTTGTGGGCCTGGCTGATTTTGTGGCGCACCACGTCTTGCGCCATGTCCGCACGAGACTTGGCCTCAGCGCCCGCAAACTTGCTGAACTTGGCCAGCATGGGCACCAACTGGCCGTAAATGCGCGGTGCGCCCGCCAAGCATTCTTTGTGCTCAAGAAAATCCGCTTCGCCGGTGAAGTTGCCCACCAGGCCACCGGCTTCGGTCACCAAGAGCGAGCCTGCGGCCACGTCCCAGGGTTGCAAGCCAGTTTCAAAAAAGCCATCGGTGAAACCGGCGGCCACATAAGCCAGGTCCAGCGCAGCAGCACCGGGGCGACGCAAGCCTGCGGTGCGTTGCATCACCTCGCTCATCATGGCCAGGTAGGCGGGGAAGTTGTCGCCCTTGCGGAAGGGGAAGCCGGTGGAAATCAAACACTGCGACAGCTCGGTGCGCTTGCTCACGCGGATACGGCGCTCGTTCATGTAAGCGCCACGGCCCTTGGTGGCGGTGAACAGGTCGTTGCGGGTGGGGTCGTAAATCACCGCCTGTTCAATCTTGCCGCGCACGGCCAGCGCAATGCTCACGCAGTACACCGGAAAGCCGTGGATGAAATTGGTGGTGCCATCGAGGGGGTCGATGATCCAGACGAATTCGGAGTCTTTGGCGCCGTACTGGCTGCCGGTTTCTTCACCCAAAATGCCGTGCCCAGGGTAGGCGGTGAGCAGGGTCTCGATGATGGCCTGCTCGCTGGCATGGTCGACCTCGGTGACGAAGTCGTTGACCTGTTTTTGCGAAATACGCACCGATTCCACGTCCAGGGCCGCGCGGTTGATGATCGATCCGGCAGCGCGCGCAGCTTTGATGGCCACGTTGAGCATGGGGTGCAGGTTGGGTGAAGACATGTTGTGAACCTCGAAGCAACGCGAGCGTTGCCGATGATTGAAGAGCGGGCAAGCCTGGCGACGATGCGCTGGGCGACAATAGGCCATTTTACCCTCCTGCGCAGAGCCTGTCCTGTCAGCAGTTTGCGCTTGTTGTTTCGCCATGCCCATCCGCACCCGTTTCATCCTGATCCAGACCAGCCACGCCGGCAATGTGGGGGCGGCTGCACGCGCCATGAAGGTCATGGGCTTTGACGAACTGGTGCTGGTCGCCCCGCGCTGGCCCAATGTGCTGCGTAAAGAAGAAACCATCCAACGCGCCAGCGGGGCACTGGACGTGCTGGAGAACGCCCGCATCGTTGAGACCTTGGACGACGCCCTGGATGACATCACGCACCTGTGCGCCACCGCCATGACCCCGCGCGACTTTGGCCCGCCCACCCGCACACCGCGTGAGCATTTTGATGTGCTATTGAAAAGCGAGCATTGGGTGCAAGCCAGTCAAGGCTTGGAGGCTGATGTGGGTATGGGTTTTTTGTTTGGCTCGGAGCGCTTTGGCATGCGCAACGAAGACGTGTACCGCTGCCACACCTGCCTGAGCATTCCCACCAACCCGCAGTTCGGTTCGCTCAACCTGGCCTCGGCCCTGCAGGTGATTGCCTACGACTGGCGTTTGGCTTTGATGCAGCGCCTGGGTGCTGCGGGTGGTTTTGGGCCAGCGGTTCACCCAAGCACAAGCCCCCAAGTCAACACGCAGCCTGTGCCGAACGAAGAGGCCAAACCCCTGGCCGATGCGCAGCAGGTGGCGGGCATGCTCACGCATTTAGAGCAAGCCTTGGTGGATGTGGGTTTTCTCGACCCGACCTCGCCGAAAAAACTCATGCCGCGCTTGAACCAGCTCTTCAACCGCGCGCAGTTGGCGCAAGAAGACATCCACATCTTGCGAGGCATTGCCAAGGCCATGCAACAAACCGCGCGGGCCACAGTGCCCCCAGCGACTGCAAAGCCTTCTGCAGAAGATTAGACTTGGGCCATGTTTTCGCGTCTTCAATCCGACATCCAATGCATTCTTGACCGCGACCCGGCCGCCCGCAGCGCTTGGGAAGTGCTGACCTGCTACCCAGGTTTGCACGCGCTGGTGTTGCACCGTTGGGCGTATGCTTGCTGGCATGGCGGCTTCAAGTGGTTGGGGCGTTTTATTTCGCACCTCTCGCGCATCCTCACCGGCATTGAGATTCACCCCGCCGCCAAGATCGGCCGCGGTGTGTTCATCGACCACGGCATGGGCGTGGTGATTGGCGAGACGGCCGAGGTGGGTGATGGCTGCACGATTTACCACGGCGTAACCTTGGGTGGCACCTCGCTTTACAAAGGCGCCAAGCGCCACCCCACGCTGGGCAAGAATGTGGTGGTGGGGGCAGGTGCCAAGGTGCTGGGTGGTTTCACCGTGGAAGACGGCGCCAAGATAGGCAGCAACGCGGTGGTCACCAAGCCGGTGCCTTCGGGTGCGACCGCGGTGGGCAACCCGGCCCGCATCATCCAGGCTGAGCAAGACGCGCTGCGCGAAGAGGCAGCCTCGAAAATGGGTTTCTCAGCTTATGGCGTCACCGCCAACGACGACCCCTTGAGCCAGGCCATGCGCGGTTTGATTGACAACGCGGTGGCGCAAGAAGCGCAAATCGCCCAGCTGCGCGCAGCCCTTGAAAAACTCGGTGGCCCGATGTCGGGCTCAGCCGCTGATCAAGCCAGCGACGTGGCCAAGCTCAACCAACTCATCGGCAAGTAAGCCGTCGTTGAATAAACGCTCAGGCGGTGCGCGGCGGCCTGATGGCGGTCTTGGGCCGAAACGCTTTGCAGACCTCGTCGTTGGTTTCCATGTACGGTCCGCCGATCAAGTCCACGCAATAAGGCACCGCGGCAAAAATGCCGTGCACCACGGGCTTGCCATCTGCGTCCTTCAGGCCTTCCAAGGTTTCAGCGATCGACTTGGGTTGCCCAGGCAGGTTGATGATGAGTGTTTTGTCGCGGATCACCGCCACCTGGCGCGAGAGGATGGCGGTGGGCACAAACTTCAGGCTGATCTGACGCATTTGCTCGCCAAAGCCGGGCATCTCTTTGTGGGCCACCGCCAGCGTGGCCTCGGGCGTGACATCGCGCAGGGCAGGGCCGGTGCCACCGGTGGTGAGCACCAGCGCGCAACCTGCCTCCACCAAGTCAATCAAGGTCTGGCTGATTTGCGCTTGCTCATCAGGAATCAAACGTGGCTCGAAGGTGATGGGGTTCTTCAATGCCTTTTGCAGCCAGTCTTGCAGCGCAGGCAGGCCCTTGTCTTCGTACACACCGGTTGAGGCGCGGTCACTCACCGAGACAATGCCTATCTTGATGGGGTCGTGCAGCTCGCTCATGTCGGGTCGGTGTTCTCAGGGATGTCGTGCGCAGCTTCGAGTTGCTCGCGCACCAATTGGTAAATCTCGCGGTAGGCGCGGCCGTGGCGCGGTGCTTCACCGGGCTTCTCAGGCTTGGCGTCTTTGCGGGCCTGGCGCACCAGGGCGCGCAGTTGCTGGCTGTCGGTTTGGGGCGCTAGGTTCATCCACTGGGCCAGGGCGTCGTCGCTCTCAATCAAACGGTGACGCCATTGCTCGGCCTGGTGCAGCAGCTGCGTGTCCAGGGCCGAAGGGGTGTGTTGTTCCACCAAGGCGTCTTTGGCTGCTTGCACCAACTCAGGTTCGAGCTGGCGCATGAGCTTGCCGATGAACTGCATCTGGCGGCGCTTGCCCTCAAAGTTGGTGATGCGTTTGGCCTCAGCCACCGCGTCCACCAGCTTGTCGGGCAGGGCAATTTTTTCCATCAAATCGGCGCGCAGGGTCAGCAAGTCCTCGCCAAGTTTTTGCAGCTCAGCGCTTTCGCGTTTGAGGTCGGTTTTGCTGATTTCGGTATCGCCTTTGAGCTCGCGTTTGAGCTCCAGGTCCAGTTCGCTGCCTTCGGCGACAAACTGTCCTTTGACGAAATACCCTTTTTTAGGTTTGCGTGACATGGGCAAGTATCATAACGATCGATATGAACAAAGCTACCCCACGCACGGCCAAATTGGCTAAATCTTCCTCGAAACCCACCAGCACAGCCGCTGACAAGCAAGGTTTCAGCTACACCCGCAGCCACTTTGAGTCGCTGGTGGACGCCGCACTCAAGCACGCCAAAAAACTCGGTGCTACCGATGCAGGCGCTGAAGCCTCGGAAGGCTGTGGGCTGAGTGTGTCGGTGCGCAAAGGCGAGTTGGAAAACGTGGAGCGCAACCGCGACAAGTCTTTAGGCGTCACCGTCTACGTGGGTCAGCGCCGGGGGAATGCCAGCACTTCTGACTTTTCTCAACAAGCGATCGAACAAACCGTTCAAGCCGCCTACGACATCGCGCGCTTCACCGCCGAAGACCCGTTTGCCAGCTTGCCCGATGAGGCCGACATCGCCCAGCCCAGCGAGCAGCGCACCGACCTGGACCTGTTCAAACCATGGGACATCAACGCTGCGCAAGCCGCGGAGATTGCGCGCCAAACCGAGGCGGCGGCCCTGTGCGTGGATGCGCGCATCACCAACAGCGAGGGTGCGAGTGTGTCGGCCCAGCAGTCGCATTTTTTCAGCGCGCACACCCACGGTTTTCGCGGTGGTTACGCCAGCTCGCGCCACTCGGTGTCGGTCTCGCCGATTGCCGGCAGTGGCGACGACATGCAGCGCGACTACTGGTACAGCTCGCACCGTTACCCTGAAGACTTGGCCGCCCCTGAGGACATTGGCCGCTACGCTGCTCAGCGCGCCTTGAGCCGCTTGAACGCACGCAAGATCCCCACCACCCAATGCCCGGTGCTGTTTGAGTCGCCCTTGGCTGCGGGCTTGTTAGGTGCTTTGGTGCAGGCTTTGAGTGGCGGCGCGCTCTACCGCAAAAGCAGCTTTTTGTTGAACAGCCTTGGCAAGCCCGTGCTGCCCAAATTCATCGATGTGCTGGAAGACCCGTTTGTGCTGCGCGGCAAAGGCAGCTCGCCATTTGACGATGAAGGCGTGCGCGTGAAAGCGCGTCAGGTCATTGAGGCCGGGCGTGTGCAGGGTTATTTTTTAAGCAGCTACTCGGCCCGCAAACTGGGCATGCCCACCACCGGCAATGCGGGTGGCTCACACAATTTGATTTTGCATTCCCGCCAAACCAAAGCGACTGACACGCTCGAAGAGATGCTTCAAAAACTGGGCACCGGTTTGCTCGTGACCGAGCTCATGGGCCAGGGCGTGAACTATGTGACCGGCGACTATTCGCGCGGGGCCAGCGGCTTTTGGGTGGAAAAGGGCCGCATTGTCTACCCGGTGCACGAGATCACGATTGCCGGCAACATGAAAGACATGCTCAAAGGCATCACCGCGGTGGGCGCGGACACCTACAACTACGGCGCAAAAACCGTGGGCTCCATCTTGATCAACCGCATGAAGGTGGCGGGCAGCTGAGACCAGAGCTTCAGCAAAAAGCCCCTGTGCGCAAGCAGCAGGGGCTTTTTTGTGGGCCCAAGCTCATGGGTGAGCTTGGCGTTCAAGGGCGCAAAAGGTTCAAGGCGCCAAAGCCGCTTTGACGGCTGCAGACACTTGACCCATGTCGGCCTTGCCGGCCAGGCGGGTTTTGACCACGCCCATGACCTTGCCCATGTCGCCAGGGCCTGAGGCACCCAGTTCGGCCACGATGGCCTTGACGGCGGCGGTCACTTCATCGGCGCTCATGCGCTGGGGCAGGTAAGCCTCGAGCACCTTGATCTCGCTGCTTTCTTTGTCAGCCAGGTCTTGGCGCGCCGCAGCCACATAGGCGGCCACCGAGTCTTTGCGCTGCTTGATGAGCTTGTCCACGATGGCAATCACGCCCATGTCGTCCAGGGTGATGCGCTCGTCCACTTCTTTTTGCTTCATGGCCGCCAGCAGCAGGCGGATGGTGCCCAGGCGCTCGCTGTCTTTGGCGCGCATGGCGGTTTTCATGTCATCGGTGATTTGGTCTTTGAGCATGGTGTTCTCTAAAATAAAAAACCCGCGCTGGCGTCCCGGGCGCGGGTTTGAGATGGCAAAGCCTGAAGGCTTTGCAACATCGCGCTGATCAGTACAGCTTCTTGGGCAACTGCATGGCGCGGATGCGCTTGTAGTTGCGCTTGACAGCAGCAGCTTTCTTGCGCTTGCGCTCAGCGGTGGGCTTCTCGTAGAACTCGCGGGCACGCAAGTCGGTCAGCAGACCCAATTTTTCAATGGTGCGCTTGAAGCGGCGCAGGGCCACGTCAAACGGCTCGTTTTCTTTAACACGGATCGTCGTCATTACATTTTCCGAAATGTGCGTTCAGCGGGTGAGCAGGAAGATCGGGCCTGCCCGCCATCAACGCGATGGTTCCCCGCCTGTAACTAGTATTGGCCGGCGGGGACATGCCAGCAAAGTCTGTAATTATAGCGCGACTCGGGCTGGTTTCCCACAGATTTCCAGCACGCCGGGCACTGGGCGCAATGCGGGGGGTCTAGACGTCTGTTTCAGGGGCTTACCAGCTTGGCCGCCATCGCCTGCGCGCAGGCGTAGCCGCTGGCCCAGGCCCACTGGAAGTTGTAGCCCCCCAGCCAGCCGGTCACATCCACCACCTCGCCAATGAAATACAGGCCATCTTGGCGCGATTCCATGGTTTGGCTGGACAACTCGGCCGTGTCCACGCCGCCGGCCATCACCTCGGCCTTGGCATAGCCCTCGGTGCCGGTGGGGGTGAGTTCCCAACGGTTCAAGCGTTCGCCCAACTGCTGCAAGGCTTTGTCCGACCATTCGTTGATCGGGCGCTCAGCTTGGCCTTGTTCTGATGGAGACGGGGCACTTTGCTGCACCCAGGCATCGGCCAAGCGGGTGGGCAGCAGGGAGGCCAGCTCATTGCTGACCTTCTTGCGTGAGCTTTGTTTGGCCTGCATCAATTGCTCGGCCACCTCTTTTTGGGGCGCTAAGTTCAAACGTATTGGGGTGCCGTTTTGCCAGTAGCTGGAGATTTGCAACACACCCGGACCGCTCAAGCCGCGGTGGGTGAACAGCAGGTCTTCCACAAAGTGCATGCCGTCTTTTTTGCCACCTGTGGCGATGTCCACCGGCAGCGACAAACCGGCCAACTGCGCAAACGGTGCCCAGTGTTGGGCGTCAAAAGTCAGGGGCACCAGGGCCGGGCGCGGGTTGATGAGCTTGAGGCCAAACTGCTTGGCTACGCGCAAACCAAAATCGGTCGCGCCGATCTTGGGCACTGGCAAACCGCCGGTGGCCACCACCACCGCGGCAGACTTGACCGAACCGCGGTCGCTCTCGATTTGATAGCTGCTTGGGCTTTTGCCAAAAGGCTCTGAGGCCAAAAATTGAATCGATTGCACAGCGCAAGGTTGCCAACGGGTGACCTGGCCTGTCTCGCACTCAGCCAGCAACACGTTGATGACGTCTAGCGCCGAGCGGTCGCAAAACAACTGACCTTTGTGCTTCTCGTGGTAGGGCACGCCGTGCTTGTCCAGCAGGGCTATGAAGTGCGCAGGTGTGTAGCGCGAGAGCGCGGAGCGGCAGAACTTGGGGTTGGCGCTGATGAAGTGCTTGTGCGGCTCGCGCACATCGATGTCGCGGTTGGTGAAGTTGCACCGCCCCCCGCCCGAGATGCGAATTTTCTCGGCCACTTTGTCGCTGTGGTCGATCAGCAGCACCTTCAGCCCCAGCTGCCCGGCCACGCCGGCACAAAACAGGCCAGCCGCACCCGCGCCGATGATCACCACATCAAATGTTTGCATGCCTTGAGTTTAGGCGGTCAAGTCACCCGCCTGGCGCAGAGCTTCAGGATGTCAGCGGGCAGCAGACCATGAGCTTGTTGCCATCTAAATCGCGGAAGTAAGCCGCGTGGAAAAAGCCGCCGCGCGGTCCTGGTGCGCCTTCGTCCTGGCCGCCCAGTTTCAAGGCCAGGGCATGCACGCGGTTGACGGTGTCATGGTCGGGTGCAGACAGGCTCACCATCACCCCGTTGCCCACGCTGGCGGGCTGGCCGTCAAATGGCAAGGTCACGCCTAGGCTGGGCTGGGTGTAGCCGGTGCCCCAAGAAATACCACGTTCGCCCTCCCACTGGCGCTTGGCGCCGAGCAAAGCCAACACTTGGTCGTAAAAAGCAGCTGCGCGGGGCACATCGGCGGTGCCCAGGGTGACGTAAGCAATCATGTGGGTTCTCCAAAAGTTGGAGTTTACCCAGCGGCTCAGGTCCCGGTTTGCGCTTGTTGTTGAGGTTGTTGCAAGGCCAGGAGGCCCGACATCACATCGCCCACCACCATCACGCTGGGGCTGGCCAAACCTTCACGCGCCAGGGTGGTGGTGAGTTCACCCAAGGTGCACACCGCATGGCGCTGGTTAGGCAAGGTGGCGTTTTGGATGATGGCCACCGGGGTGTGTGCACCCAAGCCATGCAGCAGTTCGGCTTGGATGTGCGCTGCGCCACTCACGCCCATGTAAATCACCAGGGTGAGCTTGGCATCGCGCGCGGTTTTTGCCAGGACGCGCCAGTCGGTGCCGCTGTCGCCAGGCTTGGCGTGGCCGGTCACAAACACCACGCCATGCGCGTGTTCGCGGTGGGTGAGCGGCACGCCCAGCGAGGTGACCGCAGCAAGCCCTGAGGTGATGCCGTTGACCACCGTGACCGCAATGCCTGCGGCTTGCAGGTGCTCCACCTCTTCGCCGCCACGCCCGAAAATAAAAGGGTCGCCACCTTTGAGGCGCACCACGCGTTCGCCTTCTTGCACGGCGGTGATCATCAGCTTTTCAATGAAGGCCTGCGGCGTGCTTTTGCAGCCGCCGCGCTTGCCCACGTACACCACACGGGTGTTGGGTGAGGCCAAGGCCACGATCTCATCGCTGACCAAATCGTCCACCAACAACACCGTGGCTTGTTGGATGGCTTTGACCGCTTTGAGGGTGAGCAGTTCCGGGTCGCCGGGGCCCGCACCCACCAGGGTGCATGAACCGTGATTGATTGGGTTTGAAGTCATGATGTCGACACTTGCAAGATGCATTCCACCTGGCGTGCAATAGGCGCTGGCACAGCCAATTCGCCCGCCAAGACACGTTGGATGTAGTTAGCTGTGGCTTGGGCTTCCAGGCTGGGTAAGTCCGGCACCCGGGCCAGGCTGCCTGCTTGGGCTTCTTGAAGCAGCTGGCGTTGGCCATGAACAAAGCCGTCCATCTGCGGCAAGCGACGCGGGTCCGCCACCGGCTCACCTTCGGTGCCACGCAGCAGGAGTGCGCGGTAGGGCATGAGGGCAAACACCTCGGCCATGGACGTGGCGTATTCAGGGTGGGTGTAGCTGCCCACCACCACCGCCTCACCGATCACCGGGTTCATGAGCTTGACCAAGCTGTGCGCGCTGTTTCGCAAGCCCACCACGCGGCGCACTTCTAGCAAGCGCTGCAAACCTGGCAGCAACACGCCTGTGGGCGCGAACACCACTTGGCCTGGCTGCAGCGAACGACTTGATGTGGTGTTTGCTCCTGTATCGATAGCTGTCAGAGCCTTCACACCAAGGATTGCCAGCACTTTGGCTGCATCCACCCGTGACGACTCGGTGGGTGTGCCATGGATCAGCACCGGCACACCTTGACGTGCCAGCAGCAAAGCCAGGAGTGGGGTGAGCACGGGTAATTTTCGCGCGCCGTTGTAGCTGGGCAGCACCACCGCTGTGGTGCCTGAGGGTGTTTGAAGACGATGCAAGCGGGCATGTGTGGCGTCTAAAAAACCCGCCATTTCCTGCGCGGTTTCACCTTTGATGCGCATGGCCAGGCAAAACGCGCCCAGCTCCAAATCAGAGACCTCGCCGTCCAAAATGCGGCCCATCAAGTCAGCCGCTTGCTCGCGGCTGAGCGCACGCACGCCTTCTTTGCCACGACCAATTTCTTTGATGTAAGGCGCAATGCCGCCACCCGGGTTGCTCGGGGCCATGGTGACCCGGGCGTTGTCGGGTTGCACGGTGCTGTTGGTAGCGCTGCTCATGCCCCTATTGTCCCTGATCAACCTTGGCTTTGCAGGTGTTTGAGTTAGGGCTGCTCAGGCCGGCACACTCACCGCACGGATGATTTTTTGCAACTCGGGCACGCAAGAGCCGCAGTTGGTGCCGCATTGCAGGGTGTCTTTGAGCGACTGCAAGCACTGCAGCGGGCTGGGCGGCAAGCCGGGTTGCTCGTGCAAGGTTTGCAGGTGCGTCTCAATGGCCGTCTGGCTCACGTTCAAGCAGGTGCACACCGCCTTGCCTTTGCTTTGCACCGCCACCGGCGCTTTGGCTCCGGGCAGCAAAAGCAAGCGGCCATAGCTTTGCGCGGGCAACTCGTCTTGCAGCAAGGTGGTGATCCAGGCTTGCGACTGCGTGTCACCGGCCAGCAAAAAGCCTTCAAGCTTCACGGTCTGGCCTTCGCGAGAGACCTTCATGCAGCGTTGCTGACCCGCCTTGCGGTCAGCGTAGCGCAATACATGGGGCGTGTTCAAACCCAGCAACACCTCAATTTGAGCGATGAGCTCTGAAGATGGCGCTTCAAAGTGTGCCGCGCGAAACAACACGCCTTGTCGCTCACGCCCAAAAGGCACGCAGGTGGCAAACGAGAAACTGGGCATGAGCGCGCGCAAGGCACGTTGCGCTTGCAAGACCTCATCGGCGGGTAACCAGGCCATGGCCAAGAGCGTCCAAGGCAGCTCGGCCTTGAGAATTTTCACCGCCGCGTGTTTCAGTTCGGGCTGTTTAGAGCTGGGGCAGTACGCCGAGGTGGTGAGGGCATTCACCCCTGCCAGCGGCTCGCCAGTACGGCTTAGTCCGCTCAGATATTCCGCGCCCCAGTGCATGGCCATGAAGGCCTGGCTCATGCCCACCTCGGCACTGGCTTGCACCGGCACCACAATCGCGCCGCGCTTGCTGGTGACGTGCACCAAATCGCCATCGCGCCAGCCTTTGCGCGCCAGGTCTTGCGGGTTCACTTGAATGACGGGCTCAGCCACGTGGCCGAACAAACGCGCCAGCGTCCCGGTGCGGCTCATGCCGTGCCAATGGTCGCGCAGCCGTCCCGTGGTCAGTGAAAACGGGTAACGCGATTCGCGAGGTTCGGCTACCGGCTTGTAAACCGTGTTGGCAAAGCGCGCCTTGCCCGAGGGTGTGGGAAACACACCGTCTTCGTACAAACGCGTTTTGGGCTGGCCGTTCTGTGGGTAGGGCCACTGCTGGGGTGACTGCTCCAGCAGGGCGTAACTCAAACCGGTGATGTCCAGGTCGCGCCCGCGGGTGGACTCGCGGTGCTCGTTCCAAATCGCTTCAGGATGAATTGGGGTCTGACCCCAATTCATTTTTTGGCCGATGCCTCGCTCTTGCAGTTTGGTGGCGAGGTCTAAAACAATTTGCCAATCGTGGCGGGTGTCGCCAGGCGCAGGTACAGCCGGTCGCACGCGGGAGATGCAACGCTCGGAGTTGGTGACGGTGCCGTCTTTCTCGCCCCAGGTGGTGGCGGGCAAGAGCACATCGGCCCAGTCGCAAGTGGCAGTGGTGGCAAAGGCTTCTTGCACCACCACCAACTCGGCGCGCTCCAAGGCGCGGCGCACGGTGGCTTGGTCGGGCAGGCTTTGCGCGGGGTTGGTGCAGGCAATCCACAGCGCTTTGATCTCGCCATCGGCCGCGGCTTGGAACATCTCAATCGCGGTTTTGCCGGGCTTCTCAGGGACATCTGGCACGCCCCACAGCTTAGCCACTTCGGCGCGGTGTTCGGGGTTGGCCAGGTCGCGATGCGCGCTGAGTAAATTGGCCAAGCCGCCCACTTCACGGCCACCCATGGCGTTGGGCTGGCCGGTGAGTGAAAACGGCCCGGCACCTGGTTTGCCGATCTGCCCGGTGGCCAAATGCAGGTTGATGAGCGCCGCGTTTTTCGCAGTGCCACTGGTGGATTGGTTCAGGCCCTGGCAATACAAACTCAGCGTGGGGCCTTGCGCGAACCATTGGGCTGCGGTTAGCAAATCGTCGGTGGTGATGCCGCAGGTTTGCGACACAAATGCAGGCGTGTAGTCGCGCACTGTGGCTTTGAGGGCATCGAACCCTTCGCTGTGTGCGGCGATGTAGCTGGTGTCCACCCAACCTTCCCAAAGCATCAAGTGCAGCAGGCCATTGAACAGCGCGACATCGGTGCCGGGTTGGATGGGCAGGTACAGGTCTGCCAACTCGGCGGTGTCGGTGCGGCGAGGGTCGCAGAAGATCACCTTCATCTGCGGGTTGGCGCGCTTGGCGTCCTCCAAGCGCCTGAACAAAACCGGGTGCGCGTAAGCGGTGTTCGAGCCCACGATGAACACCGTACCGGCATGGTTCACATCGTCGTAGCAGGTGGGTGGCGCATCAGCGCCCAGGGTGAGTTTGTAGCCCGCCACCGCACTGCTCATGCACAGGCGCGAGTTGGTGTCGATGTTGTTGGTGCCAAGCTGGCCTTTGACCAGCTTGTTGAACACGTAATAGTCTTCGGTGAGCAGTTGGCCCGAAACATAAAAGCCCACTGCATCAGGTCCGTGGGTGCGGATGATGTCGGCGAGTTGGTCGGCAGCATGGTTCAGCGCGGTGTCCCAGCTCACCCCTTGCGGGGCTTGGCCACGTGCCATGCGCATCATGGGTTGCAGCAAGCGGGTTTGTGCGCGCACCTCGGGGCTGGCGGTCAAATGCAGGGTAGAGCCCTTGGAGCACAAGCGTCCGAAATTGGCCGGGTGATCCGGGTCGCCGCGCACGCCGGTGATCTGCGCGCCTTGCGTTTGAATGATCACACCGCAACCCACACCGCAGTAAGGGCAGGTGGAGCGTGTTTCTTGCACTGGGGTCATGCCGCTTTCAAAGCAGGTCCCGCCACTGGGGGCTTGAGGTCCGTGGCGTGGGTGGCGAGTTCTTCGGTGTTCAAAAACACGGTGTTGTTGTCCACCTTCACGCTGAACTTCGGGGTGCAGCCTTCGTCAGGCGCTTTGGCGCAACCACTTCCCAGGCCGATGGTCCAGTTGTGCAGCGGGCAGGCCACGCTAGTGCCAAACACAATGCCTTGGCTCAGCGGACCGCCTTTGTGCGGGCAGCGGTCAAGCAGGGCAAACACGTCGTTCGCGTCATTTCGAAACACCGCCACATCCATGCCTGTGCTGCGCGCCACACGGCGCGAGCCCAGCACGGGGATGTCGTTGACATCGCAAATTTTTGTCCACTCAGACATGTCACACCTCGATCTTGTCAAACTGACGCGCATCCACGTTAGCTTTGTTGCCTTCAAACCAGGGGTCAGGTTCGCCGTCCAGCGCGAACTGCAACTGCGCCCACAAAGCTTTGCGGCCTTCGTGGTCTTCCAGAATGCGTTTTTTCACATGGTCCAAACCGACACGGTTGACATAGTGCACCGTGCGCTCGAGGTACCAACCTTCCTGGCGGTAAAGCTCGCAAAACGCGCCGGTGTACTCCAGCACTTCTTCTGCGGTTTTGAGCTTGGTGAAGAAATGCGCCACCTCGGTTTTGATGCCGCCGTTACCGGCGATGTACATCTCCCAGCCTGAGTCCACGCCGATGATGCCCACGTCTTTGATGCCCGCCTCGGCGCAATTGCGCGGGCAGCCGGAGACCGCGAACTTCACCTTGTGCGGCGCGTACATGCGCCACATCGCACGCTCCAGGTCTTTGCCCATCTGGGTGCTGTCTTGCGTGCCCATGCGGCACCACTCAGAGCCCACGCAGGTTTTCACCGTGCGCAGCGCCTTGGCATAGGCGTGGCCGCTGGGCATGCCGATGTCGTTCCAGACCGCTTGCAGGTCTTCTTTTTTCACGCCCAGCAAGTCGATGCGCTGACCACCCGTGACCTTCACGGTGGGGATCTTGTACTTGTCCACCGCGTCGGCAATGCGGCGTAATTCAGAGGCTGTGGTCTCACCACCCCACATGCGCGGGATGACCGAGTAAGTGCCGTCTTTTTGGATGTTGGCGTGGCTGCGTTCGTTGATGAAGCGGCTTTGCGGGTCATCCTTGGCTTCTTTGGGCCAGGTGGAAATCAGGTAGTAGTTCACCGCAGGGCGGCAGCTGGCGCAACCATTGGGTGTGCGCCATGCCATGAACTTGTAGACGTCCGAAATCGTGAGCAGCTTGTTGGCGCGAATCGCCTCACGGACCGCCTGGTGGCCGTGGTCGGTGCAGCCGCACATGGCTTTGGTTTTGGGCGTGGCCGAATAATCGCCACCGGCGGTGAACATCAAAATTTGTTCCACCAAACCAGTGCACGAGCCGCACGACGCGCTGGCCTTGGTGTGCTTGCGCACTTCATCCAAGGTGAAGAGGCCTTTGTCTTTGATGGCTTTGCAGATGCTGCCTTTGTTCACGCCGTTGCACCCGCAGACCTCGTCCTCGTCTTTCATGCTGGCGGCTTTGCTGTGGCCTTCATGGCCCACATCGCCGATGTTGGACTCACCGAACATCAGCTTGTCGCGGATGTCTTTGACTGATCGGCCGTCGCGCAGCAACTTGAAATACCAGCTGCCGTCTACTGTGTCGCCGTACAGGCAAGCGCCCACGAGTTTGTCGTTTTTGATGACGAGTTTTTTGTACACGCCACCAAACGGGTCGCTCATCACAATCTCTTCGGCATCGGCGTCTTCAGGATTGCCTGAGGCGGCGCCCATGAAGTCGCCTGCGCTGAATAAATCGATGCCAGTCACCTTGAGTTTGGTGGAGGTCAGCGAGCCGGTGTAGCGCGCAATGCCAAACTCAGCCAAGTGGTTGGCCAGTACCTTGCCTTGCTCGAACAAGGGGGCCACCAAGCCATAGGCAATGCCGCGGTGCGCCGCGCACTCGCCCACTGCGTAAATGCGTGCGTCGGTCACGGTTTGCAGGGTGTCACTCACCACAATGCCGCGGTTCACATGCAGCTTCATGCGCTCGGCCAGGGCCGTGTTGGGGCGGATGCCCACGGCCATCACCACCAAATCAGCTTTCACTTGCGTGCCGTCTTTGAACACCACCGAGCCCACACGCGAGCCATCGACACTGGGCAGCAATTGGTCGGTTTGCGCGCCGATCATGAACTGCATGCCGCGCTCTTCCAAAGACTTTTGCAGCAATTGGCCCGCCACATCGTCGAGCTGGCGTTCCATCAACCACGGTGCCACATGCACCACGGTGACTTGCATGCCGCGCTTCATCAAACCATTGGCCGCTTCCAAGCCTAAGAGGCCGCCACCAATCACCACCGCGTGCTGGTAGGTGGCCGCCGCATCGATCATGGCCTGGGTGTCGGCAATGTCTCGGTAAGCCAAGACACCCGGCAGGTCTTTGCCAGGCACCGGCAACATGAAGGGGTTCGAACCGGTGGCCATGATCAGGCGGTCATAGGCACAAACTTTGGCTTGGCCTTGCGCGTTGATGGCATGCACCTCACGCTTGATGCGGTCCACCGCGGTGACCGTCCAGCCTGCATGCAGGGTGATGCCGTTGTCGCTGTACCAGGCCCAGTCGTTGAGCACGATTTGCTCTAAGGTTTGTTCGCCTGCCAGCACCGGGCTGAGCAAGATGCGGTTGTAGTTGGGGTGTGGCTCGGCGCCAAACACGGTGATCTCGTACAGGTCCGGCGCGATCTTGAGCAGCTCTTCAAGGGTGCGCACACCGGCCATGCCGTTGCCGATCATCACCAACTTCATTTTTTGTTTCGGGTTGACGCTCATATCCATGTCAATCTCCTGATCAAGCTGCTTTTTCCACGTGCCCTTGTCGGGTGTAGAGGAAATCAATCACCGCTTTGCGGTAATGCAGGTACTCGGTGCTTTCGGCCAGTTCCACGCGGTTGCGCGGGCGTGGCAGGTTCACGCTCAGCACCTCACCGATGGTGGCGGCCGGGCCGTTGGTCATCATCACAATGCGGTCGCTCAACAGCACGGCTTCGTCCACATCGTGGGTCACCATGACCACCGTGCTTTGGGTGCGTGCCACGATGTCGAGCAACTCGTCTTGCAACTTGGCGCGGGTCAATGCATCCAAGGCGCCGAAGGGCTCGTCCATCAACAAGACTTTGGGCTCCATGGCCAGGGCGCGGGCAATGCCCACACGCTGTTTCATGCCGCCTGAAATTTCGCCAGGGCGCTTGTGGGTGGCGTGGCTCAGGCCCACCATCTCCAACGCGGCTTCGGTGCGTGCTTTGAGTTGCGCTTTGGTTTCAGCTGTGGCGCCAGTGCTTTTGCTGCCCGGGCCAAACACACGTTCCACACCCAGGTAAATATTTTCAAAACAAGTGAGCCAGGGCAAGAGCGAATGGTTCTGGAACACCATGCCGCGATCTGGTCCAGGGCCGGCAATTTCGCGGTTAGCGCACAAGAGCGTGCCGTCGGTGGGCAAGGTCAAGCCGGCAATCAGGTTGAGCAAGGTGGACTTGCCGCAACCCGAGTGGCCAATGAGGGCCACAAACTCGCCTTTGGCTACGGTGAGGTTGATGTCGCGCAGCGCGGTGAAAGGTCCCTTTTTGGTTTTGAAAACCTGGCCCACGTTTTGGATGTCGATGTACTTGTCCATGGGGTTGCCCTTTCAGTTCTTGACTTCTTCAAAGGTGAAGGCGGTGGCGAGTTTGATGAGCGCCATCTCCAGCAACAAGCCAACGATGCCAATCACAAAAATCGCGATGATGATGTTGCGCACATTGAGGTTGTTCCACTCGTCCCACACCCAAAAGCCGATGCCCACGCCGCCGGTCAGCATCTCTGCAGCCACAATCACCAGCCAGGCGGTGCCCACGGCCAAACGCACGCCGGTGAGCATGTAAGGCAGCACCGAAGGAAACAGGATCTTGGTGACGATCTTCCACTCACTCAGGTTGAGCACACGCGCCACGTTCATGTAGTCCTGCGGCACGCGTTGCACGCCCACCGCGGTGTTGATGATCATCGGCCAGATGGAGCAGATGAAAATCGTCCAGATCGCAGCAGGGTTCGCGCCTTTGAACACCAGCAAGCCAATCGGTAACCAAGCCAGCGGCGAGACCGGTCGCAGCAGGCTGATGAGCGGGTTGAACATCCGGCTCAAAAACGTGAAGCGCCCGATCATGAAGCCCGCAGGGATGCCCACCACCGCGGCCAGGCCAAAGCCCATGGCCACGCGCTTGAGCGAGCTCAACACATTCCAGCCCACGCCCTGGTCGTTGGGGCCTTTGCTGTAGAAGGGGTCGCTGAAGATGGTGATGGCTTGTTCCAGCGTTTGTGCTGGCGTGGGTATGGCGCTGCCGCTGGTGATAGACACCAAAGCCCAAATGCCCACCAACAAGGCCAGGCCCATGACGGGTGGCAAGACCTTGAGCCACAACTCGCGCCAGTCGTAAGGCACACGCGCCTCTACAACCGGTTCGGGGGAGGCGTTCGGGCGCTTGGCTGGGTCAGCGCCTTCGATCACCTTGAGCACGGGCTTGGCAGAGCCGGCGCTAGCCGGGGGAGCGGGCGTGTTGAGCGCCACACTGTCATGAAACACGGCACTGACCATGGTGGCTCCTTAGGCTTTGATCTTGAATGAGTCGGCGTACTTGGCCGGGTCTTTGCCGTCCCACACCACGCCGTCCATCAGCTTGCTGGAGCGCATCACGTCTTTGGGCACCGGGGTCTTGGTCATGGCCGCAGCTTGTTTGTAGATCTCGATCTGGTTAACCTGCTTGGCCACATTCAGGTAGTCGGGGTGGTCTTTGAGCAAGCCCCAACGCTTGTGCTGTGTGAGGAACCACATGCCATCGGACAGGTAGGGGAAGTTCACCGCGCCTTCGTTGTAGAACTTCATGTGGTTGGGGTCGTCCCAGGTTTTGCCCAGGCCGTTTTGGTAGCGGCCCAAAATGCGCTGGTTGATCGCGTCCACGCTGGTGTTCACATAGGCTTTGTCAGCCACGGTTTCGGCCATCTTGTTTTTGTTGGACAGGCCCGCATCGATCCACTTGCCGGCTTCCAAAATCGCCGCGGTCACGGCGCGCGCGGTGTTGGGGTATTTCTTGACGAACTCCGAGGTGGTGCCCAGCACTTTTTCAGGGTGGTCTTTCCAGATGTCTTGGGTGGTGGTGGCGGTGATGCCAATACCGTCGATGATGGCGCGGTGGCCCCAGGGCTCGCCCACGCAGTAACCGTCCATGTTGCCCACGCGCATGTTGGCCACCATCTGGGGTGGGGGCACGGTGATGATCTTGGCGTCTTTGAGCGGGTTCACACCGGCCGAGGCCAGCCAGTAATACAGCCACATGGCGTGGGTGCCGGTGGGGAAGGTCTGAGCGAAGGTGTACTCACGCTTTTCGGTGGCCATGAGCTTGGCCAGGCTGCCCGCATCGACCGCGCCTTTGTCGGCCAGCTTTTTAGACAGGGTGATGGCCTGGCCATTGTGGTTGAGGGTGGCCAGCACTGCCATGTCTTTCTTGGGGCCACCGATGCCCATTTGCACGCCGTACACCAGGCCGTAGAGCACATGGGCGAAGTCCAGTTCACCGTTGACCAGTTTGTCACGCACACCGGCCCAGCTGGCTTCTTTGGTGGGGATGATTTTCACGCCGTACTTTTGGTCGATGCCCAGCACCGAGGCCATGACCACGCTGGCGCAATCGGTCAGGGGAATGAAGCCGATCTTCACTTCGGTTTTCTCGGGTGCGTCCGAGCCGGCAGCGTAAACAGCAGCGCGCAGGGCAGGGCTGATGCCCACAGCGCCCACGCTGGCGGCTTGCAAAACAGCGCGGCGGCTGAGATTGGTTTTGAGCAGATCGGTCATGGCACAACTCCTGAAGTGAAAAACAAAAAGGCGTCCGCACAAGCCAAGCACCATGGGTGCAAGCTGTGGGGACGCCGGTGTCCTTGTTGCATGTCGGCCCGCCGTTGGACCGAACTTGCAAACAACCCGCTAGGGTTTACACCAAGGCTTTTGCAGGTTCTGTGCCAACTTGAGGGCTTGGCTTGTTTGCTATTGAATTCGTAGCTGCTTGGTGAGGCTGAAATTGGCCTTGCGCCAGATTTCTTCGTGAGATGGTTTGAGGGTGATGGTTCAGGAGCGATTGGATGCATGCCCAAAACTTGCACATGCCCAGCCAAAGTTAGTGCACTGCAATGGTGCGCGCACCAAATCGGATTCAGCCCAAGCGGATTCAGCCCAACAGGTCCGCCACGTCCAGGATGCGCTGGGCCACTTCCACGATTTTGAGGTTCTTGTCCATCGCGGTTTTGCGCAGGCGGGCGTAAGCGGCTTCTTCGCTCAAGCCCTGTTTGTCCATCAGCAGGTTTTTGGCGCGGTCGATGGTGCGGCGGTCGTTCATGGCCGCACTCAGCTCGTCGCGCTCGGCCAAGGCGGTGTTGAGCTCCTGGCGCAGGGCCTGTTCGTGCTGAAAGCGGGCCATGGCCACATCCAGAATCGGGCGGATGCGCTCGGACGACAAGCCCGCCACGATGTAGGCCGTCACCCCGGCGGCTACCGCGTCTTTCACATGGCTGGTATCGCTGTCGTTGGTGAACATGACGATGGGGCGGCGCTCGTCACGGGTGGCCATCACCACATGCTCGAGCGCGTCGCGCGCCTCGCTCTCAGCGTCCACAATGATCATGTCGGGCTGCAGCTGGGCCAGGCGCTCGGTCAGGAAAACATCGGCCGGCAGGCTGGCCACCAGGTTGAAGCCGCTCTCCAGCAGCCCGATGCGCAGGCTGCGTGAACGCTCGGCCTGTTGCAAGGCCAGGTCGTCCTGGGGGTCGCTCACCACCAAATCGGGAGCGATCACCACGATGCGTAGGGCTTCATTCATCAAGAAAAATCATGCAAGAACCGCGCCTGAGCCGCGAAAAAAAGCAGTCTAGAATGGGCATGCTCCGGGGTGCGAACGCTTGTTCGGCTGAGATGGTAAGACCAAACCCGTGAACTTGAATCGGATCATACCGACGTAAGAAGAGCTTGGCGATCATTCTGTCGCCCGCGCATCTTTCGGAGCACGCCCACCGAAAGCATGAGCTCCACTACCTTTCAATCAGATTTGTCTGCAGCTTCTTTGAGCGAGCCCATGCGCGCGCTCATGGCTCAGGTCTTGGCTTTCATCGCGCAACCACAGGTGAGCGACGAGGCGTTCAACACCCTGGCCCTGGCTGTGTTTGCGCACCAGTTTGAGCACAACGTCGCCTTTGCCAGGTTCTGTCAGCAGCGCGGCCGCACCCGTCGCACGGTACGCAGCTGGCGCGACATCCCGGCCGTGCCCATCAATGTGTTCAAAGAGCTCAGCCTGAACTGCGAGCCTATCCAGCCAGAGGCTGGCCACCGGGTGTTCATGACCAGTGGCACCACCCGCGCGGTGCGGGGCTGCCACCACCACCCCAGCTTGGCGGTGTACGACGCCTCGATGACCCAGGCCTTCGCGCAGCTGTTCATGCAGAGTCAGACGCGCCTGCCCATGGCGATTCTGTTTCCCACCGAACAGGCCATGCCCAACTCGTCTTTGGCGCATTACCTGGCCCTGGCCAAAACCCATTTCGGCAGCGACGACAGCGCTTATTTTTTGAACGAGCAGGGCTTGGATGTGGACGGCTTGTGCGCGTTTTTGCAGCGCGCGCAAAACGCTGGTCAGCCGGTGGCCGTGTTGGGGGCCAGTTACAGCCTGGTGCATGCCATGGACGCATTGGGTGAAAAAGCCCAGCGCTTTGCTTTGCCTGCAGGCAGTCGCATTCTGGACACCGGTGGCTTCAAGGGCCAGTCGCGCGAGATTCCGGTGCAGGCGTTTTACGCGCAACTCGGCGCCACCTTCGGGGTGGATGCGGCCAACTGCATCAACATGTACGGCATGACGGAACTGAGCACCCAGATGTACGACGCAGGCAATGCGCATCAGCCCGCGGTGAAGTTCGGCCCGCATTGGATTCGCAGCTGCGTGGTGGACCCGCTCACCGGCCAGGATGTGCCCCCTGGGCAAGAAGGTGTGCTGGTGCATTGCGACCTGGCCAATGTGAATTCGGTCAGCACCATCCTCACCGAAGACGTGGGTGTGATGGTGCCAGACGGCTTTCATTTGCTGGGCCGCGCACAGGGCACCCAAGCCAAAGGCTGTTCGCTGGCGGTCGAAGACTTTTTGAAAGCAGCCCGGCCATGAACATGCCTACGCTGGAACATTCTGCTTTGGATGCAACACAGGTGCGCGCAGGCTTTGTGCCGCCAGGCTTCAAAGGCCAGGTGGATAGCCATGTGCTTGAGCTGGGCGCTATTAACATTGAAGTGCCTGCACCCACGCCTGAGCAATTGGTGGCTTTGGCCCAGCATGTGCGCGCGCACCAAACCATCAAGCAGTGGCCCGTCCATGCGCTCATGCAAGTCATCGACAGCGTGGTGCACCGCCTGCTTGATGGCCAGAACCCGCAGCGCCAGTTGCTCAATCGTTTGCTGGCCCAAACCACGGGGCTGGACGAGGAGATGTTGCGCCTGGGCCTGACCCGTTATTTGCAAAGTTTTCGCACGCCGCAGTTGCAACGCTTTGTGGTGGAAGACCTGGGCAACCCCAGTTTGTTGGACCGCTTTGAGCCGCGCGCCAAAGGCGGTTTGTCCATGGCCGTGGGGCCGCAAGTGCTCATGCATGTGTGGGCGGGCAATGTGCCTGGCTTGCCCTTGTGGAGTTTGGTGGCGGGCCTGTTGGTGAAAGCTGGCAATGTCTGCAAGTTGCCCAGCGCGGAGCCCTTGGTGGCTTCGCTCTTTGCACATCTGATCGCGCGTGAAGCACCTGAGTTGGCCGATGGTTTGGCGGTGGTGTGGTGGTCCGGTGGCGACACTGCGCGTGAAAGTGCGGTTTTCTCGCAGGCTGATGCGCTCATGGCCTATGGCGACAACCCAACCTTAACGGCTTTGCGCGCGCAGGTGCCCATCACCACACGCTTTTTGCCCTTCGGCCACAAGCTGAGTTTTGGCATGGTGAGTGCTGAAGGCTTAGATGCGCGCCGTGTGCATGAGGTCGCTCGCCTGGCGGCTTTGGATGTGGCGCGCTTCGAGCAGCAAGGCTGCTACTCACCCCAGGTGTTTTATGTGGCGCGTGGTGGGCGCAGCAGTCCCTTGGATTTTGCGCACCACTTGCAGCAGCAACTCCGTGCGCTGTCACAGCAGCACCCGCGCCGTGAACTCAGTTTGAGCGAGCGTCAGGCCCTGGCCAACTGGCGCTCTGCCCAAGAAACCGCGGCCATGGCCGGGCAGGGGGTGGTGATGCTGGGGGATGCCAGCGACCCCTTCGGTGTGGCCTACAGCGAGGCGCTGAGTTTTTCACCCAGCGCCTTGAACCGCACGGTGCTGGTGGTGGCGGTGGATGATCTCTCGCAAGTGCCGGCCTTGATCGCACCGCACCGCGATTTGCTGCAAACCGTGGGCTTGGCCACTGCGCCGCAAGAATTGATGGTGCTTTCCAAGGCGCTGGCCCTGTCAGGCGTGACGCGCATTTGCGCGATTGGCAGCATGACCTTGCCCGAAGCAGCTTGGCACCACGATGGGCGCTTCAACTTAGCGGACTTGGTTCAGATGGTCGACATCGAGCACAGTGCCGAGCGCGCAGCCGATGACCTGGCGCCCTACACAGACTGATGCAAGACGGAACCATGACCGCTGTGCTTGCGCTGGACAATGTGCACTACACCTTCCCCGGTTGGCCGGCGGTGGTGCGTGGCGTCTCGTTGCATGTCCAAGCCGGCAACATCACCTGCTTGTTGGGGCGCAGCGGGTGCGGCAAAACCACCTTGCTCAAATTGGCAGCGGGGCTGCTGTCACCTCAAGCCGGTCGCGTGCTGGTGCAAGGTGCGCCTGTCTCGCCTGACCCCGCACGTGTGGGCCTGGTGTTCCAAAGCCCCACCTTGCTGGATTGGCTGGATGTGATGGACAACGTGCTGCTGCCGGTCTCTCTCAAACGCAGCGTCACACCTGCCGACCGGGAAGCCGCACAGACGTTGCTCGCGCGGCTGGGCTTGTCGGCCTTGACACGTCAGCGACCCTGGCAATTGTCGGGTGGGCAGCAAAGTCGAGTGGCCATCGCGCGGGCTTTGTTGTTGCGCCCGGCCTTGTTGCTGATGGACGAGCCCTTTGCCGCGCTCGATGCCATCACCCGCGAAGAGTTGCAACACGATGTGCTGCGCATGTGCGGCGACCATCAAACCGCGGTGCTGTTTGTGACCCATGACATCAGCGAGGCGGTGATGCTGGGTGATGAGGTGCTGCTCATGCACCAAGGTGAGCTGGTGCACCGCCAAACATTGCAAGGCCAAGAAGACCAGCGCCTCATGCCCGGTTGGCGCTACAGCGCAGCTTTCAGCGCGCACGCTGCTGGTTTGCGCGCCGCGATGGACCGGGTGGCCGTACCCACAGAAAGTGCGGTGCAGCCATGAAGCGCTGGATCTCACATGCTCTGGTTTTGATAGCTGCTTTGTTGCTTTGGCAGGGTTTGAGTGCAGGTTTGGGTTTGTCAAAACTGGTCTTGCCCGATCCGGCGCGCGTGCTTCAAGCCTTATGGCACGGTTGGCAAACCGGGTATTTCACGCCCCATCTGTGGCAGACCGTGCAAGCGTTGGTGTTGGGTTTGGCGCTGGGTGCGGTGCTCGGGCTAGGGGGCGGTCTTATCTTGGCAGAAGTGCCGTGGCTCAAACGCTTGGCCATGCCTTATGTGGTCATCAGCCAGGTGGTGCCCAAGCTGGCACTGGCACCCTTGTTCATGGTGTGGTTTGGTTTGGGCATGACTTCTACCGTGGTCATTGTGGCGCTGATTTGTTTTTTTCCTTTGCTGGAAAGCACGCTCACTGCAGTCACCCAGGTGGATGCGCAGCGCCTGGATTTGTTTCGCATGCTCGGCGCTAACCGTTGGCAAACCCTGTGGCGCTTGAAAATTCCTGCAGGTTTGCCTGGCATCCTGGCGGGCCTGCGTGTGGCGGTGGTGCTGGCCCTGGTGGGCGCGGTGGTGGGTGAATTCATTGGTGCCAACCAAGGTTTGGGCGCGGTCATCATCGCCTCGCAGGGCATGATGGACACCGCGTTGATGTTCGCAACCCTCATCAACATCACCGCCCTGGGTTTGCTGCTTTACGGTTGCACCTTGCTGCTTGAACAACAACTGCTCCAACACCATCCTCACCCATGAAACGACTGTTTTTGAAATCTGCCTTGGCACTCTCAGCCGTGCTTTGCTTGGGCGCTGTGGCCCAGCCCAAGCTCGACAAATTTGTGGTCGCCGGTTGGAGCAAGCCCATCACCGAAATCACCAACCTCTTGGTGGATGACGACAAAGGTTTTTTCAAACAACGCGGCATCGAACTGAACTACCTCAGTGGCGCAGGCGGTGGCGATGCTGTGCGCAATTTGCTCTCGGGCCAGGCAGATGTGGCCTTCACCGATCCGGGTTCGTTTTTTGCCGCGCTGGACAAAGGCGAGAAGCTGCGCGCCATCTATGACATCTACCCGCAAAACGTGTTCAATGTGGTGTCACTCAAGAAGAGCAACATCACCAAGCCTGCGGACCTCAAGGGTAAAAAAATCGGGGTGTACAGCCTGGCCAGTGGCACGCGGCAAAACCTCTTGGTGATGCTGCACCAAGCAGGTTTGAAAGAGTCGGATGTCACCATCGTGGTCACTGGCTTGTTGAATTTCGCGCCGCTCATGCAAGGCCAGGTGGACGCCACGGCGGCCACCGACACGGGCCTCTTGGTGGGCAAGCAACGCGGCTTGGAAGATGTGAACGTGATGGAGGTGCGCCAGCAACTCAATGTGTCGAGCGACTTCTTTGTGGTGCGCGAAGAGACCTACCAACACAAGAAAGAGTTGCTCAAACGCTTCTTGGCCGCTTACCGCGACAGCGCGCAGTGGATGATCACCAACCCCCAGGAAGCTGCGCAGTTGGCGGTCAAACGCGCGATTGATGGGACCGATGCTGCTATCAATTTAGAAGTGATCAAGCTTCGCAATGCCTCAAGCGTCTCAGCCATCACCCAAGCACAAGGCTTGGGCCGGTTCGACATGACCTCGCTGCAAAAAGCGGCCGACACTTACAAGCAACTGGGCCTCATCTCGCGCGACATCAAGGTCAGCGATGTGGTGAGCCAAGACCTGATCCCACCCAAACCATGAACACCATCAACCTGCAAGGCCGAGTGGCCCTGGTCACGGGCGCGGGGCGCGGCATCGGCGCAGCGATTGCCCGCAGTCTCGCGCAAGCCGGTGCCTTGGTGGTGGTGAACTACCTGCGCAACGCACAAGCCGCAGCCCAGGTGGAGGCCGATTGCCAGCAAGGCGGCGGGGGCTGGGCTTACCAAGCCGATGCCAGCGATGCGGCCGCGGTGCATGCCATGGTGCAAGACGTGCTCAAAGAAACCGGGCGCATCGATGTGCTGGTGAACAACGCCTTTGCGCCTTACCGCTTCAACCCCGAAGAACGCCAAAGCTTTGCTGAGCTGCGTTGGGACGACATGCAAACCCAAATCAACGGTGCGGTGCGCAGCAGCTTTGCTTTGTGCCAAGCGGTGCTGCCGGCCATGCGCACGCGCGGGCAGGGCAGCATCATCAACATCAGCTCGGATTTGGTGCAACGCCCCAGCGTGCCTTACCACGACTACACCACCGCCAAAGCGGCGCTGGAAGGCATGAGCCGCAACCTCGCGCAAGAGCTGGGGCCACTGGGCGTGCGGGTGAATTGCGTGGCGCCCGGCTTGGTATACCCCACCGATGCAAGCCGTCAAACCCCTGAAGCTGTCAAAGACCTCCTGATGGCCCAAACCCCGATGCGCCGCTTGACGCAGCCACAAGACGTGGCTGGTGCGGTGCTGTTCTTGGCCTCCGATTTGAGCGCGATGGTGACTGGCCAGGTGCTCACTGTGGATGGCGGCTTGGTGATGCGCTAAGGCCTATAACGTCGCCAAGGTGTTCACCGGTGCAACGAGCCGCATCACCTAAACTCAGAGGATGTTGGATGCGCGTGTGAGCCCGGCCTTGGTGCTGGGCATTGAATCTTCTTGCGACGAAACCGGCGTGGCCCTGGTGCAAAGCACCCCGGGTCAGGCGGTGCCGCAGTTGCTCGCGCATGCCTTGTTCAGCCAGATTGAGATGCACCAAGCTTATGGCGGCGTGGTGCCCGAGTTGGCCAGCCGCGACCATATTCGTCGGGTGCTGCCGCTGACCCGCGAGGTGCTGCAACAAGCCGGCAAGGCCTTGAGCGAGGTCGATGTGGTGGCATTCACCCGCGGCCCGGGATTGGCCGGGGCTTTGTTGGTGGGCTCGGGGGTGGCTTGCGCTTTGGGTGCGGCCCTGGGTAAGCCTGTGCTGGGTGTGCACCACCTCGAGGGCCATTTGCTCTCGCCGTTTTTAAGTGCCGACCCACCGCAGTTCCCTTTTGTGGCCTTGCTGGTTTCAGGCGGGCACACCCAACTCATGCAGGTGGACGGGGTAGGGCGCTACACGCTCTTGGGCGAAACGATTGACGACGCCGCAGGTGAGGCCTTTGACAAATCTGCCAAGTTGCTGGGCTTGCCTTACCCGGGTGGCCCGGGCCTGTCCAAACTCGCGACCCAGGGCGATGCGCAAGCGTTCAAACTGCCGCGGCCCTTGCTGCACAGTGGCAACCTCGATTTTTCCTTTGCCGGCTTGAAGACCGCGGTGCTGACCCAAAGCCAAAAACTCGGCGCTGATCTGCAGGCCCGCAAGGCCGACCTGGCGGCCTCGACCCAGGCGGCCATTGTGGAGGTGCTGGTGAAAAAGTCCATGCTGGCCTTGACCCAGACAGGTGCGAAGCGCTTGGTGGTGGCTGGCGGGGTGGGGGCCAACCGCGAGCTGCGCGCCCAGCTCGATGCCCAATGCGCCAAGCTTGGCGTGCGGGTGCATTACCCCGAAATGCACTTGTGCACCGACAACGGCGCCATGATCGCGCTGGCCGCGGCCATGCGCCTGCAAGCCGGTGTGCAGTCGGCCAGCCTGGACTACAGTTTCGAGGTCAAACCCCGCTGGCCACTGGCCCAGATCGGGGTTTGAGCCAGCGCCAAACCAAAGGTCGCCCCGATAGGCCTTGCTCAGGCTATAATCAGCGGCTCTGTCCAGGGATCAGCCCTAGACAGGTTCGCACGCCCGGTGCCCTTCCAGTGCCAGGCGCAAGTTGAATCACCGTCAAGAAACGACGGTTTTAGAAGGAAAACACCATGATTGCTTCGAGCATCAAAGCTGAAGTTGTGAAAGCCAACGCCCGCAGCGCCACCGACACCGGTAGCCCTGAGGTGCAAGTGGCCCTGTTGACAGCCCGTATCAACGAGCTGACACCCCACTTCAAAACCCACGCCAAAGATCACCACGGCCGTCGCGGCTTGCTGCGCATGGTGAGCCGTCGTCGCAAACTGCTGGACTACCTCAAGTCCAAAGATGCTGACCGCTACACCGCCTTGATCGCCAAGTTGGGTCTGCGTAAGTAATCGCCAAACACCATGACAAACGCCTGAGTTAGAACCCTAGCTCAGGCGTTTTCTACTTCGGAGAAGCAAAAACAGAGCGAAGCTGTGTCATTCCAAAGAAATTGAGGGCAATTTCTCTGGAATGGCATCGTGTTCTGAGTTGCGTTTTCCGGGTCTTGTGGGGTGGCCTTAACCCCATGTTTACCAGGAGATATTCATATGACGATGTTCCAAAAAGTCAGTAAAACCTTCCAGTGGGGCCAACACAAGGTCACCATGGAAACCGGCGAAATCGCCCGTCAATCCACCGGCGCTGTGCTGCTCGACATGGACGGCACCGTGGTGTTGGCCACCGTGGTGGGCAAGACCGAAGGCAAACCCGGCCAGGACTTCTTCCCCTTGACCGTGGACTACCTTGAGAAGTCTTACGCCGCAGGCAAGATCCCCGGCAGTTTCTTCAAGCGTGAAGGCCGACCCAGCGAGTTCGAGACATTGACCAGCCGTCTGATCGACCGCCCCATCCGCCCCTTGTTCCCCGAAGGCTTCTTCAACGAAGTGCACGTTGTGGTGCACACCGTGTCGCTCAACCCTGAGGTGGATGCTGACATCGCTGCGATGATCGCGGTGAGCGCGGCCCTGTCGGTCAGCGGCATTCCTTTCAACGGCCCCATCGGTGCGGCCCGCGTGGGTTATGTCAATGGCGAGTACGTGCTCAACCCTGGTCAAACGGCGCGCAAAGATTCGCAGATGGACCTGGTCGTGGCCGGCACCGAAGCCGCTGTGCTGATGGTGGAATCTGAAGCCCAGCAACTGTCTGAAGAAATCATGTTGGGCGCTGTGGTGTTCGGCCATGAGCAAGGCAACATCGCCATCAACGCCATCCACGAACTCGTGCGTGACGCTGGCAAACCGGTATGGGACTGGAAAGCGCCTGCCAAGGACGAAGCCCTGATCGCCAAGATCGACGCTTTGGCCAAAGACAAGTTGGTGGCGGCTTACCAAATCCGTAACAAGCAAGCCCGCACCCAAGCTTGCCGCGCAGCTTACGCTGACGTGATGAGCGCTTTGAAAGCTGAAGGCGTGGCCTTTGACTCGGTGGCGGTGGAAGGCCTGCTGTTTGAGATTGAAGCCAAAATTGTGCGCGGTCAAATTCTGGCTGGCGAGCCCCGCATTGACGGCCGCGACACCCGCACCGTGCGCGCCATTGAAATTCGCAACAGCGTGCTGCCCCGTACCCACGGTTCGGCCCTGTTCACACGTGGCGAAACCCAGGCCCTGGTGGTCACCACCTTGGGTACTGAGCGCGATGCCCAGCGCATTGACGCCCTGAGCGGTGAGTACGAAGACCGCTTCATGCTGCACTACAACATGCCTCCCTTCGCCACCGGTGAAACCGGTCGCGTGGGCACGCCCAAGCGCCGCGAAATCGGCCACGGCCGTTTGGCCAAGCGTGCTTTGGTGGCCGTGTTGCCGACCAAAGAAGAGTTCCCCTACACCATGCGTGTGGTGTCTGAAATCACCGAGTCCAACGGTTCGTCATCGATGGCGTCGGTCTGCGGCGGCTGCTTGAGCTTGATGGACGCTGGTGTGCCCATGAAAGCGCACGTGGCCGGTATTGCCATGGGCCTGATCAAGGAAGACAACCGCTTTGCGGTGTTGACCGACATCTTGGGTGACGAGGACCACCTCGGCGACATGGACTTCAAAGTGGCCGGTACCACCAACGGCATCACCGCTTTGCAGATGGACATCAAGATCCAGGGCATCACCAAAGAGATCATGCAAGTGGCGCTGGCACAAGCCAAAGAAGCCCGCATGCACATCCTGGGCAAGATGCAAGAAGCCATGGGCCAAGCCAAGACCGAGGTGAGCGATTTCGCACCGCGTCTCTACACCATGAAGATCAACCCCGAGAAGATCCGTGACGTGATCGGCAAGGGCGGCGCTGTCATTCGCGCGCTGACCGAAGAAACCGGCACCCAGATCAACATCGAGGAAGACGGCACCATCACCATCGCGTCGACCGACGGCGCCAAGGCGGATGAGGCCAAGCGCCGCATCGCCGAGATCACCGCTGAAGTGGAAGTGGGCAAGGTCTACGAAGGCCCGATCACCAAGATTTTGGACTTCGGTGCTTTGGTCAATCTGCTGCCCGGCAAAGACGGTTTGCTGCACATCAGCCAGATCGCCCACGAGCGTGTGGAGAAGGTCACCGACTACCTGTCCGAAGGTCAGATCGTCAAGGTCAAAGTGCTCGAGACCGATGAGAAGGGCCGCATCAAGCTGTCCATGAAAGCTTTGCTGGATCGCCCCGAGCGTCCTGAGCACGGCCAACAAGGCTGATCGCGCAACGGGCAGGCAGGTCCTGCCCGTTGAACTTGAACCTTTTTTGTCTGCCCCATGAAAGCTGTTGAAATCTCGTCCTACGGCGCCCCTGAGGTGCTGCGTTTGTGCGAGCGCCCCGACCCGGTGGCTGCTGCCGGTGAGGTGCTCATCCGCGTGGCTGCCAGCGGCATCAACCGCCCTGATGTGTTCCAACGCACCGGCAACTACCCCGTGCCCCCGGGCGCATCCGACATTCCTGGTTTGGAAGTGGCTGGTGTCATCGTCAGTGGTGATGCCGCTGCCATGGCCCAAGCTGGCCTGAAAGTGGGCGACCGCGTGTGTGCCCTGGTGGCCGGTGGCGGTTATGCCGAGTTGTGCACCGCGCCGGTGGCGCAGTGCCTGCCCGTGCCCAAGGGCTTGAGCGACATCGAAGCCGCGTCTTTGCCCGAGACTTTCTTCACCGTGTGGAGCAATGTGTTTGACCGTGCCCGCCTGCAAAAAGGCGAGACGCTGTTGATCCAGGGTGGGTCGAGTGGCATTGGTGTGACCGCGATCCAATTGGCCAAGGCCATGGGTGCGACGGTGTATGTCACGGCAGGCAACGACGAGAAATGTGCAGCCTGTGTGGCCTTGGGTGCAGATCACGCCATCAACTACAAAACACAAGACTTCAAAGAAGAAGTCAAACGTCTGACCGATGGTCGTGGTGTGGATGTGATTTTGGACATGGTGGGCGGCAGCTACGTGGCCCGCGAGGTGGAGTGCCTGGCCGAAGACGGCCGCATCGTGATCATCGCGGTGCAAGGTGGCATCAAGAGCGAGTTCAACGCGGGCCTGGTCTTGCGTCGCCGCTTGACCATCACCGGCTCGACACTGCGTCCTCGCCCGATTGCCTTCAAACAAGCGATTGCGCAGGCTTGCCTGCAACACGCTTGGCCCCTGTTGGAGAGCGGTGCCATCAAGCCTGTGATTCATTCGGTGTTTGCGGCGGTGGACGCGTCCGATGCCACGGGCAGCGGTGCCGCCAAAGCGCACACCTTGATGGAATCGAACAAGCACGTGGGCAAGATCGTCATGACCTGGGGTGCCTGATGAAAAAACAGTGGATCGTTGGTAACTGGAAGATGAACGGCAGCCTGGCTGCCAATGAAGCTTTGCTGCAAGCGCTGTTGGCGGGTGTGAACCAGCCCGTCTGCGGTGTGGCGGTGTGTGTGCCTTCTGTTTATTTGGCGCAGTGCCAAGCGTTGCTCAAAGGCTCAGCCTTCGAGTTGGGCGCGCAAGATGTGTCTCAGCACGAGCAGGGCGCTTACACCGGCGAGGTGTCGGTGGCCATGCTGCGTGAGTTTGGTGCGCGTTTTGCCATCGTCGGTCATAGCGAGCGTCGCCAGTACCACGGCGAAACCGATGCGGTGGTGGCTGCCAAAACCCAACGTGCGTTGGCCGGTGGTGTGACCCCTATTGTGTGCGTGGGTGAGACTTTGGCCGAGCGTGAAGCGGGCAAAACCGAAGAGGTGGTCAAGCGCCAACTCGCCGCGGTGATTCAGGCCAATGGTCACTGCATCAGCGAAATCGTGGTGGCTTATGAGCCTGTGTGGGCGATTGGCACCGGTAAAACAGCCAGCCCCGAGCAGGCGCAAGCCGTGCACGCGGTGTTGCGCGCGCAACTGCAAGCTGCCACCACCAACCCGGCGCGTGTGCCGATTCTTTACGGCGGCAGCATGAACGCGGCCAATGCCGCTGAGCTGCTGGCGCAAGCCGACATCGACGGCGGCCTGGTCGGAGGTGCAGCCCTCAAAGCGGCTGACTTCTTGACCATCATCGGCGCAGCCCTTAAAAAATAAGCGTTATCAGCTACAAATTCAGGAGTATTTATGTCCATTCTTCTCACCGTGATTCTGACCGTTCAGATGTTGTCCGCCTTGGGCATGATCGGCCTGATCCTTTTGCAACACGGCAAAGGCGCTGACATGGGCGCGGCCTTTGGCAGCGGCTCATCGGGCAGCTTGTTCGGTGCTTCGGGCAGTGCCAATTTTTTGTCGCGCACCACAGCCGTTCTGGCCGCGGTGTTCTTCGTCTGCACCTTGGCCTTGGCTTACTTTGGCAACCTGCGTCCACAAACCTCCGGCTCGGTGCTTGAAGGTGCGGCCGCCCCTGCGCCGGTGGATGCCAGCCCAGCCTCGCAAATTCCTGGCACCTCGACGCCTGCGTCGTCAGCACCAGTGACACCTGCGACTGTCAACACCGTGCCCGCACCGGTGGCACCTGTCAGCGCGCCTTCACAGATCCCATCTAAGTAAATCTACGGAAAAAACCTCGTTTTCAGGGCGGTAACGGGGTGATTTCAAGGTAAACTCTGAGGCTGTCCGGGAAGCTATCCTCATGCAACCCAAGTTGACAGACAAGCCGTCGTGGTGAAATTGGTAGACACGCTATCTTGAGGGGGTAGTGGCGAAAGCTGTGCGAGTTCGAGTCTCGCCGACGGCACCATACAACTAGCTTCAGGCCGCCCAAACATCCAGTGAATGGGCATCACGTTGGTCGGAAAATCAGATGAACCTCGGTCAGTATCTCCCGGTCCTCTTGTTCATCCTTGTCGGTATTGCTATCGGCATCATCCCCCAGCTTCTCGGCTATATCCTCGGTCCTAACCGTCCGGATGACGCCAAAAACTCCCCCTATGAATGCGGCTTCGAAGCCTTCGAAGACGCCCGCATGAAGTTCGATGTGCGCTACTACCTGGTGGCCATCCTCTTCATTTTGTTTGACCTGGAAATCGCCTTTTTGTTCCCCTGGGCCGTGGCGCTCAAAGACGTGGGCTTGACTGGGTTTCTGGCGGTGGTCGTGTTTCTGACCATCCTGGTGGTAGGTTTTGTGTACGAGTGGAAAAAAGGCGCCCTGGACTGGGAATAAGCGCGTTGGCGCATGGCCTAAAGCTTTGAAGGATCGCTGCAATGATTGAAGGCGTGATGAAAGAAGGCTTCATCACCACGAGTTACGACTCGGTGGTGAACTGGGCTAAGACCGGCTCGCTGTGGCCGATGACGTTTGGCTTGGCCTGCTGCGCGGTAGAGATGATGCATGCCGCCGCGGCACGTTATGACATCGGCCGCTTCGGTGCCGAGGTGTTCCGTGCCAGCCCACGTCAGTCTGACCTGATGATTGTGGCGGGCACCTTGTGCAACAAAATGGCCCCGGCTTTGCGCAAGGTCTACGACCAAATGAGCGAGCCGCGTTGGGTGATTTCCATGGGCTCGTGCGCCAATGGCGGTGGTTACTACCACTACAGCTACTCGGTGGTGCGCGGTTGCGACCGCATCGTGCCGGTGGATGTGTACGTGCCAGGCTGCCCCCCGACGGCCGAGGCGCTGATCTACGGCATCATCCAGCTGCAGCAAAAAATCCGCCGCACACAAACCATTGCCCGCGTTTGAGCGCCAGGACACGACCATGACTGTTTTTGCTGCCACCTGCGCTGAGATTGAAGCGGCTGTGACCGCTGCCTTGGGCGACAAGATCAAAGCCCTGCACACCCGTTTGGACGAGGTCACCGTGGAGGTGTCTGCCGCCAACTACCTGGCGGCTGCGCAAGCCCTCCAAACCCATCCCGCTTGCCAGTTCGAGCAACTCATCGACCTGTGCGGCTTGGACTATTCCACTTACGGCGACAGCGTGTGGGAAGGCCTGCGCTTTTCCGCCGTGGTGCACCTGCAATCGGTCGCTTTGAACCAGCGTGTGCGCTTGAAAGTGTTTGCGGCAGACGACGATTTCCCGGTGCTCGATTCTTTGAGCAACCTGTGGGCCTCGGCCAACTGGTTCGAGCGCGAAGCCTTTGACCTGTACGGCATCATTTTTGAAGGTCACGATGACCTGCGCCGCATCTTGACCGACTACGGTTTCATCGGTCACCCCTTCCGCAAAGACTTCCCCTTGAGTGGTCATGTGGAAATGCGTTACGACGCCGAACAAAAGCGTGTGATCTACCAGCCCGTCACCATCGAGCCGCGTGACATCACCCCGCGCATCATCCGTGAAGACAACTACGGAGGCCTGAACTGAGTCTTTGACTTGGTAGACACCTATGGCTGAGATTAAAAACTACACCCTGAACTTCGGTCCCCAGCACCCGGCTGCCCACGGCGTGCTGCGTCTGGTGCTTGAGCTCGACGGCGAGGTGGTTCAACGCGCTGACCCACACATCGGCTTGTTGCACCGTGCCACCGAGAAGTTGGCCGAGAGCAAAACTTACATCCAGTCTTTGCCCTACATGGACCGTCTGGACTATGTCTCGATGATGTGCAACGAGCAGGCGTACTGCCTGGCCATCGAGAAGATGCTGGGCCTGGAAGTGCCCCTGCGCGCCAAGTACATCCGCACCATGTTCGGTGAGATCACCCGCTTGCTCAACCACTTGATGTGGCTGGGCTCGCACGGCAACGACTGCGGCAGCTCCACCATCCTGATCTATACCTTCCGCGAGCGTGAAGACCTGTTTGACATGTATGAAGCCGTGTCTGGCGCGCGCATGCACGCGGCTTACTTCCGCCCCGGTGGTGTGTACCGCGACCTGCCCGACAGCATGCCGCAGTACAAGGCCAACAAGATCCGCAATGCACAAGCCATCGCCGGTTTGAACGCCAACCGCCAAGGCTCCTTGCTGGACTTCATCGACGACTTCACCCAGCGTTTCCCCAAGTGCGTGGACGAGTACGAAACCCTGCTCACAGACAACCGCATTTGGAAACAACGCACGGTGGGCATTGGTGTGGTCACGCCTGAGCGCGCCCTGAACTTGGGCATGACGGGCCCGATGCTGCGTGGCTCGGGCATTGCCTGGGACCTGCGTAAAAAGCAGCCCTACGACGCTTACGGCCTGGTGGATTTTGACATTCCCCTGGGTAAAACCGGTGACAGCTACGACCGTTACCTGGTGAGAGTGCAAGAGATGCGCGAATCGAACCGCATCATCAAGCAGTGCGTGGACTGGTTGCGTGCCAACCCGGGCCCGGTCATCACCGACAACCACAAAGTGGCACCGCCTGCGCGCGAGGCCATGAAGTCCAACATGGAAGAGCTGATCCACCACTTCAAGCTCTTCACCGAAGGTTTCCGTGTGCCTGCTGGCGAAGCCTATGCCGCGGTGGAACACCCCAAAGGTGAGTTCGGCATTTACATGGTGAGCGATGGTGCCAACAAGCCTTACCGCCTGAAGATCCGTGCCCCTGGTTTTGTGCACCTCTCGGCTTTGAACGAGATGGCCAAAGGCCACATGCTGGCCGATGCGGTGGCCATCATCGGCACCCTGGATATCGTGTTTGGAGAAATTGACCGATGAGCGCCCTCAACAGCAGTTCGACACCCTTGTCGGCCGCGACCCTGGCGCGGTTTGACCGCGAAGTGGCCAAGTACCCGGCGGACCAAAAGCAGTCTGCGGTGATGGCCTGCCTGGCCATCGTGCAGCAAGAGCAGGGCCATGTGAGCACCGACAGCGAAGCCCAAATTGCCGCGCACCTGGGCATGCCGGTGATGGCGGTGCACGAGGTCACCACCTTCTACAACATGTACAACCAGCGCCCGGTGGGCAAGTACAAGCTCAATGTGTGCACCAACCTGCCTTGCCAATTGCGCGATGGCAGCAAGGCCTTGAAGCACCTGGAAGAGAAATTAGGCATCAGCATGGGCCAGACCACGGCTGACGGGCTTTTCACGCTACAACAAAGTGAGTGTCTGGGTGCTTGCGCTGACTCGCCCGTGATGCTGGTCAACGACCGCACCATGTGCAGCTTCATGAGCAACGAGCGCTTGGACCAACTCATTGCCGGCCTGAAGGGAGCACAGTGATGTCTGTTGCTCAAGTGCTCGAACAATTCCAGGCCAGCGGCACCGAAAGCTGCTTTCATGATCGCCACATCAACCCCCAGATTTACGCGGGCTTGAACGGCAGCAACTGGCGCTTGGCCGACTACGTGGCCCGCGGTGGCTACCAGGCCTTGCGCAAAATTTTGGGTCAAGACGGCGCAGCCCCCAACCCCGAGACCGGCGTGGCCGGCATGACCCAAGACCAGGTGATCGCCACCGTCAAAGAGTCGGGCTTGCGTGGTCGTGGTGGTGCGGGCTTTCCCACCGGCTTGAAGTGGAGCTTCATGCCGCGCCAGTTCCCTGGCCAGAAATATTTGGTGTGCAACTCGGATGAGGGTGAGCCCGGTACATGCAAAGACCGCGACATCCTGCAGTTCAACCCGCACATCGTGATCGAAGGCATGGCCATTGCCGCCTATGCCATGGGCATTTCGGTGGGTTACAACTACATCCACGGCGAAATTTTCAAGAGCTACGAGCGCTTCGAAGAAGCCCTGGAAGAAGCCCGCGCTGCAGGCTTCTTGGGCAACAACATCATGGGCAGCAGCTTCAATTTCCAGCTGCATGCCGCCCACGGTTTTGGTGCTTACATCTGCGGTGAAGAAACTGCCTTGCTCGAGTCGCTCGAAGGCAAAAAAGGCCAGCCCCGTTTCAAGCCGCCGTTCCCCGCCAGCTTCGGTTTGTACGGCAAGCCCACCACGATCAACAACACCGAGACCTTCGCGGCCGTGCCTTGGATCATCCGCAACGGTGGTCAGGCTTACCTGGAATGCGGCAAGCCCAACAACGGCGGCACCAAGATCTTCTCGGTCAGCGGTGATGTGGAGCGCCCCGGCAACTACGAAATTCCCATGGGCACCCCGTTCTCCAAATTGCTGGAGTTGGCTGGTGGTGTGCGCGGTGGTCGTGCCTTGAAAGCGGTCATCCCTGGCGGCTCATCGTCACCGGTGTTGCCCGCGGACATCATGATGAACTGCACCATGGACTACGACTCGATCGCCAAAGCTGGCTCGATGTTGGGTTCAGGTGCGGTGATCGTGATGGACGAGACACGTTGCATGGTCAAAGCCTTGCAACGTTTGAGCTACTTCTACATGCACGAATCCTGCGGGCAGTGCACGCCTTGCCGCGAAGGCACGGGCTGGCTCTCGCGTGTGGTGGACCGCATTGAAACCGGCCATGGCCGTCCTGAAGATATGGATTTGCTCGACAACGTGGCCGAGAACATCCAGGGTCGCACGATTTGCGCTTTGGGTGATGCAGCGGCCATGCCGGTGCGCGCCATGATCAAGCATTACCGACACGAATTCGTCCACCACGTTGAGCACAAGACCTGCATGGTCGGTGCAGAGGTTTGAGATATGGTTGAAATCGAACTCGACGGCAAGAAGGTGGAGATCGCTGAAGGCAGCATGGTCATGCATGCGGCCGAGAAAGCCGGCACCTACATTCCGCACTTCTGCTATCACAAGAAACTCAGCATCGCGGCCAACTGCCGCATGTGCTTGGTGGATGTGGAAAAAGCACCCAAGCCCATGCCCGCCTGCGCCACCCCGGTGACGCAAGGCATGATCGTGCGCACCAAGAGCGACAAGGCCATCAAGGCCCAGAAGTCGGTCATGGAATTCCTGCTCATCAACCACCCGCTGGATTGCCCGATTTGCGACCAGGGCGGTGAGTGCCAGTTGCAAGACTTGGCGGTGGGCTATGGGGGTTCTTCTTCGCGTTACGAGGAAGAAAAACGCGTGGTGTTCCACAAAGACGTGGGGCCGCTGATCTCGATGGAAGAGATGAGCCGCTGCATCCACTGCACCCGTTGCGTGCGTTTTGGCCAGGAAGTGGCCGGCGTGATGGAGCTGGGCATGTCGCACCGCGGCGAGCACTCGGAAATCGAAACCTTTGTGGGCCACTCGGTGGACTCGGAGTTGTCGGGCAACATGATCGACATTTGCCCTGTGGGTGCCTTGACCAGTAAGCCTTTCCGTTACAGCGCCCGCACCTGGGAACTCAGCCGCCGCAAATCGGTGAGCCCGCACGACAGCACCGGCGCCAACCTGGTGGTGCAGGTCAAGAACAACCATGTCATGCGCGTGGTGCCCCTGGAAAATGAAGCGGTCAACGAATGCTGGATTGCGGACCGTGACCGTTTCTCCTACGAAGCTTTGAGCAGCAGCGAGCGCCTGACTCAGCCCATGATCAAGCAGGGCAACGAGTGGCAGACGGTCGACTGGCAAACCGCGTTGGAATACGTTGCCAATGGTGTGAAGCAAATCAAGCACAACCATGGCGCGGCATCCATCGGCGCTTTGGTCAGCCCCCACAGCACCCTGGAAGAGCTGTACCTGTCAGCGCAATTGATGCGCGGCTTGGGCAGCGACAACATCGACCACCGTCAGCGCAACGCCGAGTTCGCACCTGCGGTCGGTGTGCGTTGGTTGGGCACGTCTATCGCGTCGTTGAGCGCGCTGCAGCGCGTGTTGGTGGTGGGCAGCAACCTGCGCAAAGACCACCCCCTGTTTGCACAACGCATCCGCCAAGCGGTGCGTCGTGGCGCGCAAGTGAGCGTGATTGCCTCAGCCCATGAATTGGCCAACGACAGCGCCTGGGCCATGAACATCGCCTCCAGCAGCTTGTGCGCTGCAGGCGATTGGGCGCAAGCCCTGGCCGATGTGGCTGCGGCCATTGCCGAACAAAAAGGCATGAGTGCACCAGCACCGGCTGCCGGTGTGAACGCCCAAGCCGCTGCCATGGCCAAGTCGCTGCTCAGCGGTGAGCGCAAAGCCATCTTGCTGGGCAATGCCGCTGCGCACCATGCCCAGGCCGGCAGCCTCCTGGCTCTGGCGAATTGGATTGCTGAACAAACCGGCGCCAGCGTGGGTTACTTGACCGAAGCGGCCAACACCGTGGGCGCGCAGTGGGTGCAAGCCCAGCCGCAAGCCGCGGGTTTGAACGCTGCGCAAATGCTGGCCGGTGGTTTGAAAGCTGTGTTCCTGCTCAACACCGAGCCGGCTTTGGACTCGGCCAACGCCGGCGCCGAACAAGCCCTGGCAGGTGCTGAGATGGTGGTGACTTTGAGTCCCTTCAAAACCAACTTGGCCTGCAGCGATGTGCTCTTGCCCATCGCACCGTTCACCGAAACCTCGGGCACCTTTGTGAACGCCGAAGGTTTGGCACAAAGCTTCCACGCCGTGGTCAAGCCCCAAGGCGAAGCCCGTCCGGCCTGGAAGGTGTTGCGCGTCTTGGCCAACTTGTTGGGTGTTTCAGGCTTTGACTTTGAAACCTCGCAAGACGTGCTCAAAGCTGCTCAAGCTTTACCCCTGAACTTGAGCAACCAAACCCAAGCCAAGGTGGATGTGTCGCGCAGCGCGGGTACACCGGCCACCGCATCGATCTACCAACTCGATGGCTTGGTGCGCCGCGCCAGCAGCCTGCAACTCACCGCAGATGCCCGTGCGCAGGAGGTGTCGGCATGATTGACGCGCTCTACAACGGCGGCTTGAACCTGGTCGCCGATGCCTGGTGGGCCACTCTGGTGTGGCCGGTGCTTTGGATCCTCATCAAAATCGTGGCGGTGCTCGCACCGCTGATGGGCGCAGTGGCTTACCTCACCCTGTGGGAACGTAAGTTGTTGGGCTTCATGCAAGTGCGCCACGGCCCTAACCGCGTGGGCCCCATGGGCTTGTTGCAGCCGATTGCCGACGCCTTGAAGCTGCTCACCAAAGAGCTGATTCGCCCCAGCGCGGCCAGCCATGGATTGTTCCGTCTTGGTCCCATCATGGCCATCATGCCTGCGCTGGCGGCTTGGGTGGCGATTCCCTTCGGGCCTGATGTGGCGCTGACCAATGTGAACGCCGGCTTGTTGTTGATCATGGCCATCACCTCGATCGAGGTCTACGGTGTGATCATCGCGGGCTGGGCGTCGAACTCCAAGTACGCGTTCCTGGGTGCCTTGCGTGCCTCGGCGCAAATGGTGAGCTACGAGATCGCCATGGGCTTTTGCTTCTTGGTGGTCTTGATGGTCTCGGGCAGCATGAACTTGACCGACATCGTGATGGGTCAAGAAAAAGGTTACTTCAGCCACATGGGCTTGAACTTCCTGTCCTGGAACTGGTTGCCTTTGTTGCCGATCTTCTTGGTCTACTTGATCTCAGGCGTGGCCGAGACCAACCGTCACCCCTTTGACGTGGTCGAAGGCGAGGCCGAGATCGTGGCCGGTCACATGGTCGAGTACTCGGGCATGGGCTTTGCCATCTTCTTCCTGGCCGAGTACGCCAGCATGTGGCTGGTGTCCATCTTGGCGGTGCTGATGTTCTTGGGTGGCTGGTTGTCGCCCATCGACAGCGCGCTGTTCAACGCCATTCCCGGTTGGATTTGGCTGGGCCTGAAAACTTTCCTGGTGGTGTCCATGTTCATCTGGATTCGCGCCACCTTCCCGCGCTTCCGCTATGACCAGATCATGCGTCTGGGTTGGAAGATTTTCATCCCAGTCACCCTGGTGTGGCTGTTGATCGTGGGCGTGTGGTTGCACACCCCTTGGAACATCTGGAACTGATCGGGTCACACCATGACAGCAATTGCTTCCAACTTTTCCTTCAAAGACTTCATCAAAAGCTTCATGCTGGTGGAGTTGTTCAAGGGCATGGCGCTGACCGGCCGCTACGCGTTCAAACGCAAAGTCACCGTTCAGTTCCCCGAAGAAAAAACACCTCTGTCGCCGCGTTTCCGTGGCCTGCACGCACTGCGCCGCTATGAAAACGGCGAAGAGCGTTGCATCGCTTGCAAACTGTGCGAAGCGGTGTGCCCGGCCATGGCCATCACCATCGAGTCAGATGTGCGTACCGATGGTTCACGTCGCACCACCCGTTACGACATCGATTTGACCAAGTGCATCTTCTGCGGTTTTTGCGAAGAGAGCTGCCCGGTGGACTCGATTGTCGAGACCCATATTTTTGAGTACCACGGTGAGAAGCGCGGTGACCTGTACTTCACCAAAGAGATGCTCTTGGCCGTGGGTGACCGTTACGAACCTGAGATTGCCGCCAACAAAGCGGCAGACGCCAAGTACCGCTAAGACGGCCTCAAACAAAGAAAAGAGCTGACATGGACGTCAAGACCGGTTTCTTCTACTTGTTCTCGGTGGTGCTGCTGTTCGCAGCCTTCCGGGTGATCACCGCGCGCAACCCTGTGCATGCGGTGCTCTACCTCATGCTGACTTTCTCGCAAGCCTCAGCGATTTGGCTCATCCTCAAAGCCGAGTTCTTGGCCATCACCCTGGTGCTGGTGTACCTGGGCGCGGTGATGGTGTTGTTCTTGTTCGTGGTGATGATGCTCGATATCAACATCGACAGCATGCGCAAGAGTTTTTGGAAGCATTTCCCACTGGCCGCCACCTTGGGCGCGGTGGTGGTGCTTGAGATGGCGGCCGTCTTGCTCTCAGGTTTTCGCATCAGCGAAGGCCCCAAGCCCGCGCAAGTGGTTGGCCAAGCCATGGTGGAGATCTCCAACAGCAAAGAGTTGGGCAAACTGCTCTACACCCAGTACATCTACCCGGTGCAAGTGGCTGCTGTGATTTTGTTGGTCGCCATGATTGCCGCGATTGCCTTGACCTTGCGTGCGCGCAAAGACAGCAAAGCCATCAACCCATCTGAGCAGGTGCGTGTGCGCGCTGCAGACCGCCTCACGGTGGTCAAAGTGCCCGCCACCCAAATTGCCCCCGTGGTCAAGCCTGAGGAGGCCGCATGATTTCCCTGACCCTTGGACACTTCCTTACCCTGGGCGCGATGCTGTTCGCGCTGGCCGTGGTGGGTATTTTCATGAACCGCAAAAACCTCATCGTTTTGCTCATGGCCATTGAGCTCATGCTCCTGGCGGTGAACATGAACTTTGTGGCCTTCTCGCACTACTTGGGCGACATGCATGGCCAGGTGTTTGTGTTCTTCATTTTGACCGTGGCTGCGGCCGAATCAGCGATTGGCCTGGCCATCCTGGTGCTGCTCTTCCGTAACAAGTCCAGCATCAACGTGGACGAACTCAACACGCTCAAGGGTTAATGATGTCGCAAACCTTGAACGCTTCAACCTTGTTGGCGGTGCCTATGGCACCTTTGGCCGGCGCTGTGCTGGCCGGTATTTTTGGCACCCAATTCGGCGGCAACTGGATCGGCCGACGTTTGGCCCACACCCTGACCATTCTGGGTGTGTTGGTGGCTTTCATTCTGTCGGCCATCACGCTCAAGAGCGTGGCCATGGATGGCGCGCGCTTCAACGAAACACTCTACACCTGGATGGTGGTGGGTGACTTGAAGATGGAGGTCGGCTTTCTGGTGGATGGCCTGACCGCGATGATGATGTGCGTGGTGACGTTTGTGTCCCTCATGGTGCACATCTACACCATTGGCTACATGGAAGAGGACGAGGGCTACAACCGCTTCTTCGCCTACATCTCCTTGTTCACCTTCTCGATGCTGATGCTGGTGATGAGCAACAACATGCTCCAGCTCTTCTTTGGTTGGGAGGCTGTGGGTCTGGTGTCGTATTTGTTGATTGGTTTTTGGTTCAACAAACCCAGCGCGATTTTTGCCAACATGAAGGCTTTCTTGGTCAACCGTGTGGGTGACTTTGGTTTCATCTTGGGCATCGGCCTGATCGCCGCGTATGCCGGCACCCTCAACTATGCCGAAGCGTTTGAGAAGGCCGGTGAGTTGGCCAAGCTCAGCTTCCCCGGCACCGAGTGGATGCTGGTCACCGTGATTTGCATTTGCCTGTTCATCGGCGCCATGGGCAAGTCGGCTCAGTTCCCGCTGCATGTGTGGCTGCCGGACTCGATGGAAGGCCCCACACCGATTTCTGCCCTGATCCACGCGGCCACCATGGTGACTGCTGGCATCTTCATGGTGGCGCGCATGTCGCCACTTTATGAGTTGTCGGAAACCGCCTTGAACTTCATCTTGGTGATCGGTGCCATCACTGCGCTGTTCATGGGCTTTTTGGGCATCATCCAAAACGACATCAAGCGGGTGGTTGCGTACTCCACGCTCTCGCAACTGGGTTACATGACCGTGGCCTTGGGCGCATCGGCTTACTCGGTGGCGGTGTTCCACCTCATGACCCACGCCTTCTTCAAGGCCTTGTTGTTCCTCGGCGCAGGCTCGGTCATCATGGGCATGCACCACAACCAAGACATCCGTTGGATGGGTGGCGTGCGCAAGTACATGCCCATCACCTGGATCACCTCGCTCTTGGGTTCCTTGGCCCTGATTGGGACGCCGCTGTTCTCGGGTTTCTATTCCAAAGACAGCATCATCGAAGCGGTGCATGAGAGCCACTTGGCAGGTGCGGGCTTTGCCAACTTTGCAGTGCTTGCTGGTGTGTTCGTCACCGCGTTTTACTCGTTCCGCATGTACTTTCTGGTCTTCCACGGCAAAGAGCGTTACGACCAAAACCCCGATGCCCACCACGACGACCATGGCCACGGCCATGACGACCACCACGAGCCGCATGAGTCACCCTGGGTGGTCACTGTGCCGCTGGTGCTGCTGGCCATTCCTTCGGTGGTGATCGGTTTCATGACCATCCAGCCCATGCTGTTTGGTGAGTTCTTCGCCGATGCGATTTTCGTGAACGATGAAAAACACGAAGCCATGAGCCAACTCGCAGCAGCCTTCCACGGCCCCCTGGCCATGGCCCTGCACGCGGTGAGCACCGCACCGTTCTGGCTGGCTTTGGCCGGTGTGGTGACTTCGTATTACATGTACATGGTCAACCCCGCGCTGCCCGCTGGCATTAAAGCGCGTGTCATGCCCATCTACACCTTGTTGGAAAACAAGTACTACCTCGACTGGATCAACGAGAACATCTTGGCCCGTGGCGCTCGCGCTCTTGGCATGGGCCTGTGGAAGGGCGGCGATCAAGCCATCATCGATGGCGGCCTGGTCAATGGCAGTTGGAAGTTGGTCGGCTGGGCCTCGGGCGTCATCCGTTGGGTGCAGTCCGGTTACCTCTACCACTACGCCTTGGCCATGATCATCGGCGTGTTTGTGCTGATGTCGTATTTCGTCACCTGGCCGATGCTGTCAGGTTGGCTCGGCAAATAAGGAGAAGAACAAGATGGGTTTGTTGAGCCTGGCGATTTGGATGCCGATTGCATTCGGCATCATCCTGTTGGCCCTGGGCCGCGACGAGCAGGTGCGCATGGTGCGCTATGTGGCCCTCATCGGTGCAGTGGCTTCTTTCTTGGTCACCCTGCCGATTTACAGCGGTTTTCAAAACGACACCGCAGCCATGCAGTTCGTCGAGAAGATGCCCTGGCTGGACCGCTTCAATGTGTTCTACCACCTGGGTGTGGACGGCATCTCTTTCTGGTTTGTGCCTTTGACCGCTTTCATCACCGTGATTGTGGTGATCGCTGGTTGGGAGGTCATCACCTCGCGGGTGAACCAGTACATGGGCGCGTTCTTGATTTTGAGCGGCCTGATGGTCGGTGTGTTTTCCGCACTTGACGGCATTTTGTTCTACGTCTTCTTTGAAGCCACGCTGATCCCGATGTACCTCATCATCGGCATCTGGGGCGGCCCGAACAAAATTTACGCGGCCTTCAAGTTCTTCCTCTACACCTTGCTGGGCTCGCTGCTCATGCTGGTGGCCTTGATCTTCCTCTACACCAAGTCGGGTGGCAGCTTTGACATTCAGGCGTGGCACAAGCTGCCCCTGGAAGCGGGCACACAAACCTTGTTGTTCTTTGCTTTCTTTGCGGCATTCGCAGTGAAGGTGCCGATGTGGCCGGTGCACACCTGGCTGCCCGATGTGCACGTGGAAGCCCCCACCGGTGGTTCGGCGGTACTGGCCGCCATCATGCTGAAGTTGGGCGCTTATGGCTTCTTGCGTTTTTCCATGCCGATTGCACCGGACGCCGCGCGTGAATACGCCTGGGTCATGGTGGCGCTCTCACTCATCGCGGTGATTTACGTGGGCCTGGTGGCCATGGTGCAGCAGGACATGAAAAAGCTGGTGGCTTATTCATCGGTGGCGCACATGGGCTTTGTGACCCTGGGCTTTTTCATCTTCAACGACCTGGGCGTTTCAGGTGGCTTGGTGCAGATGATCGCGCACGGCTTTGTGTCGGGCGCCATGTTCTTGAGCATCGGTGTGTTGTACGACCGCGTGCACTCGCGTGAGATTGCCAGCTACGGTGGTGTGGTCAACACCATGCCCAAGTTCGCAGCCTTTGCCTTGCTGTTTGCCATGGCCAACTGTGGCCTGCCGGGCACGGCTGGTTTTGTGGGCGAGTGGATGGTGATCCTGGGTGCCATCAAAGCCAACTTCTGGATTGGTCTGGCCGCTGCCAGCGCCTTGATTTTCGGTGCGGCTTACACCTTGTGGATGTTCAAGCGGGTGTACCTGGGCGCGGTGGCCAACGACGACGTCAAAGGCCTGAGCGACATCAACGCCCGCGAATTCGTGATGCTGGGCCTCTTGGCCGTGGCGGTGCTTTACATGGGTATTTTCCCCAAACCCTTCACTGATGTGATGGACGTGTCTGTGGCTGAACTGCTCAAACATGTGGCGCTGAGCAAGCTGCCCTGATAACGGAGAACAAAAGATGACCGAACAAATCGGCTGGATCAATGTGTTGCCGGAGATCATTCTCCTGGTGATGGCCTGCGTGATCACCCTGGTGGACCTGGGCGTGACGAGTCGCCTGCGCTCGCTCACCCACACGCTGTCTTTGTTAACCCTGGGTGTGGTGGCCGCCTTGTTGGCCAACACCGCCAGCCAGGGCGTCACCGCTTACAGCCTGGGCAATCTGGTGGTGAACGACAGCATGGGCCTGTGGCTCAAGTGCTTTGCCACGCTGGCCGTGATGGTCACCCTGGTGTATGGCCGCCCCTACGCGGCTGACCGTGACATGTTGCGTGGCGGCGAGATGTTCTCGCTCAGCCTGTTCTCTTTGCTGGGCATGTTCATCATGATCTCGGGCAACAACTTCTTGTTGATTTACCTGGGCCTGGAACTGCTGACCCTGAGCAGCTACGCCCTGGTGGCTTTGCGCCGTGACCATGGTGACGCTACCGAGTCGGCCATGAAGTATTTTGTCTTGGGTGCCATGGCCTCGGGCTTCTTGCTCTACGGCATGTCCATGATGTATGGCGCCACCGGATCGCTCGACATCAATGCGGTGCTGCGGGCCATCAGCTCGGGCAAGGTCAACCACACCGTGCTGGTGTTCGGCCTGGTGTTTGTGGTGTCGGGCTTGGCTTTCAAACTGGGCGTGGTGCCTTTCCACATGTGGATTCCAGACGTGTACCAGGGTGCGCCCACCTCGGTCACCAACCTGATTGGTTCTGCCCCCAAACTGGCCGCGTTTGCCATCGTGATTCGTTTGCTGGTGGAAGGCATGCTACCCCTGGCGATTGACTGGCAACAGATGCTCATGCTGCTGGCCATCGGTTCCTTGGCCATTGGTAACTTTGCCGCGATTGCGCAAACCAACCTCAAGCGCATGCTGGCGTTTTCCACCATCTCGCAAATGGGCTTTGTGCTGCTGGGTGTGATGTCGGGCGTGATCAACGGCAACACCTTGTCGGCCGCCAATGCCTACAGCTCAGCCATGTTCTATGTGGTCACCTATGTGTTGACCACCTTGGCGGGTTTTGGCGTCATGTTGCTCTTGGCCCGTGAAGGTTTTGAGAGCGAAGAGATCGCGGACTTTGCCGGCTTGAACCAGCGCAGCCCTTTGTATGCCGCAGTGATGGCCATCACCTTGTTCTCCTTGGCGGGCATTCCCCCCATGGTGGGCTTTTACGCCAAGCTCTCGGTCTTGCAAGCCCTGATCGCCTCAGGCCAAACCTTGCACATCGGCCTGGCGGTGTTTGCCGTCATGATGTCTTTGGTGGGTGCCTTCTACTACCTGCGTGTGGTCAAGGTCATGTACTTTGACGAACCCATCACCGCCACCACGGTGGCAGCCCCCACCGATGTGCGCGTGGTGTTGTCCATCAACGGCGCGTTGGTCTTGATTTTGGGCATCGTGCCTGGCGGCCTCATGGCCCTGTGCGCCGAGTCCATCGTCAAGATGCTGGGTTCCTGATCCCGTGAGCCAAAGCGCTTCTGCGGGCTTGGTGATTTTGTTGGCTGTGCTCGCAGCCAACCTGCCGTTTGTGTCGCAACGCCTCTTGGGGGTGCTGCCCCTGAAGCAACCCAAAATACTGGCGGTGCGTCTGGCTGAATTGGTGGTGCTCTACCTGCTGGTCGGCGGCGTGGGCTTGGTGCTTGAAAACAAGGCCGGCCAAATCGCCCCCCAAGGCTGGGAGTTTTACGCCATCACCGCCACGTTGTTTGTGACACTGTCTTTCCCGGGTTTTGTGTTCCGTTACCTCTTCAAGCGTCATGCCTGATGCATCCATTGAAGGTTTGGCCGAGCAGCGCTTGAGCAGCACCCAGGTGCTCGATGGCCACTTCTTGAAAGCCTGGCGCGACACGGTGGCTTTGCCCGATGGCTCACAAGCGGTGCGTGAATACATCGTGCATCCCGGCGCCGTGATGATCATCCCCATGTTGGAAACTGCCCGTGGTTGGGAGGTGGTGCTTGAGCGCCAGTTCCGTTACCCCATTGGCGAGGTGATGATTGAATTCCCGGCGGGCAAGCTCGATGCGGGCGAGGACACTTGGGTGTGCGCACAACGTGAGTTGCAAGAAGAAACCGGTTACAGCGCCACGCAGTGGGCCAAAGCCGGTGTCTTGCACCCGGTCATTTCTTATGCCACCGAGTTCATCGAGATTTGGTTTGCCAAAGGCTTGAGCTTGGGTGAACGTGCGCTGGATGAGGGCGAATTTCTCGAGGTCTTCACCGCCACGCCAGATGAACTCTTGCAATGGTGCCGCCAAGGGCAGGTGACCGATGCCAAAACCCTCACGGGTGCTTTGTGGCTGCAAAACGTGTTGAGTGGTGCTTGGTCACTGAACTGGGTACAGGCTTGAGCCGCGTATGAAAGTGCTTGATTTGCAATGCGAGCAACAGCACCTCTTTGAGGGCTGGTTTGGCTCGGAAGAAGATTTTCAAAACCAGTTGGGTCGCCAGCTGGTGTCATGCCCCATGTGTGCCAGTACCTCGGTGACCAAGCGACTCAGTGCGCCGCGTTTGAACCTGGGAGCCACAGCGCCTGTTCGTGCAGACGCTGCGCCAGCGCAAACGCCGACACAAGCTGAACCACCTCAGCAGATGCTGGCCCTGAACCCAGAGCAAGCACAGACCTTGCAACAACTCCAGGCGGCCTACCTCACCATGGTGCGCCAGGTGGTGCAAAACACCGAAGATGTGGGTGACCGTTTTGCCAGCGAAGCGCGCAAGATCCACGAAGGCCAAGCCCCTGAGCGCGGCATCCGCGGTCACGCCACACCTGATGAAGCGCAGGCCTTGGCCGAAGAGGGCATTGCTGTGGTGCCGCTGCCGGTGCCCGAGGTCCTCAAGGGATCCCTTCATTGAGGTTTGAAGGCCGCTTGTACTGACGCTCAAAGTTTGAGCGCACCTGCGTAGCCGGTCATCTCCAAATAGCCTCGCCCCAGCATCTGGCCTTGAGTGGTTTTGAGTTCACTCAAACCCTCCCAATACACCAAGCCAATGCGACGGCTGTCGAGTTCCTGCGCGTCCAGCAGGGCTTCCACCGCAAACTCACCCACCGGGGTACTCACGGTCCACGCCACCGGGTAACGCGCCGCGGTGGTCGGGCTGGTCCAGATGCGGCGCGGTGTGAAGCGCACCTCTTGCGACCCGAAATTCCTGAACTGACCCGATGCAGCGCGGTGACTGCCACCGGCCCAAATGGCTTGTCCTGAAGCATCACGCAAACGAAAGGCTGTGAGGGCTGAGCCGTCTTGCAAATTAAAGCCGATCCAATCCCAACCCACGGCTTGCGAGGGCATGAGGTTGTTGCTCCATTCATGGTCCAGCCAGGCGCGCGAGTCGCCTTGGACCTCAAGCCATTTCCCTCCCACTTGCAGGCGGCCTTGCACTTGCAGTTGTGGCTCGCTGTAGTAGTAGCTGGCCTCATGGGGCAATGGGCCTTTGCGTGACCAACCTTGCTCGCCTTGCAAGAGTCTGGCTTGGGTGGGTGTGAAGCTCAATTGCAAGCCAAAATTTTCTGCTTGCACATCACTCACATACCGCCCGTTTTGCCTCTGTAGCGTCCATGTGCCGCATCGCACCTGGGTATCTTGCAGGCTGGCACCGGCCTGCTCCAAACCCCCACTCAGGTCACCCAATGAAGCGCGTGCGATGCGCTGATCGCTGTGCAGTTGTCCCTTGCGCAAGTCGGTCAGGGCCGCATGCGCCATGAAGACCTGTTTGGGTGCCAAGCGTGAACGCAAGTCTTGTGTGCCCGGCACGCGTGAGCGAAAAAAGGTGATCTGAAATCCGTACATGGCGCCACCAGCTGTGGCGTAACCGGTGATGTACCACCACTCAATGCCATGGTCCGGGTGGCTGCCCAAATCGCGCGGAAACTGTAGGGCTACAGGCTGCCCAGGTGCGGCATGCAGCAGCGGGGAGGCGGCCAAGCCAAAGCCTGCCAAGACATGTCGCCGCAACATCACCAATCCTCCTTCACCGCCAGCACCGCGTCATGCGAGGCGGCCGCGCGACCACTGAGCCAAGCGGTGAGGGTGCCTGCAGCCAGCACCGCGGCGCACAAAGCCAACAAACGCCCCACAGGCACATGCAGGTCCATCGTCCAGTGAAAGCTTTGCGGGTTGACCACATGCACCAAAATCACCGAGACCGCCAAGCCCAAACACACGCCTGCGATCGCACCTATCGCGGTCCACGCTGCACCTTCACTGGCCACCAAGGTCAAGACCTGTGCGCGGCTCAAGCCTAAATGCACCAGCAAACCAAACTCTTTGCGACGCGCTAAAACCTGGGCGCTGAAGCTCGCAGCAATGCCAAACAAACCAATGCCTATGGCCACCGCTTGCAACCAGTAGGTCACGGCAAAGCTGCGGTCAAAGAGTCGTAACGACGAGGCACGGATTTGCGCAGTGGCTGCGACTTCCAGACCCTCGCCACTGCCAGCTTGCTGCGCATCGGCCAAATCGCGCAACTTCTGGATGAGTGGCGCCATGTCCGCGCCACTTTGCAGGTTCAAGGCCAAGTCGTTGATGCGTGTATCGCCACTGAGTCGCAGGTAGTCGCTGCGCGTCATCATCACTGAGCCGCTTTGGCGTGCGTAATCACGCCACACACCAGCTACAAAGATGGGGGTAGCTGATGTGCCGATGGCCTCGCCGATGGCTTCTAAGGTCTGGCCTGGCTGAACCCCATACAGGTCGACCATGGCCTCGCTCACATACACACCCACCGCACCAGGTGGAACGGGTAAGGGCTCGCCGACCAGTGGCAGGTGTTGCTTCGCATTCAGTTGTTCGCGGGCAATCAAGACCACAGGCGCGCGTTGGCTGTCCAGCGTGATGGTGCGCAGCCGCTGGGCTTGTGCGCTTTTGACCTGTGGCAAACGCTGCACGCGCTCGACCCAGGCCGGGTCCAGAACGGTGTGCTCTGACACGCCGCCTTGGGCGGCACGCACATACACATCGGCCGGCAAAATCACATCGAGCCACTGCGTGACCGATTGCCGAAAACTCGACACCATCACCGTGAGGGCAACGGCCAGGCTGAGTGCTGCCACCACGCCACTCACCGCAGAAGCAGCGGTGTGCGGTAAGCGGTGAGCGCGTTCCAGGGCCAGCATGGGCAGGAGCTGATGCCAACGTGGCCTCACCAAGCCCAAGGCCCAAGCGGTCAGCGCTGGCAGGGCCATGATGCCGCCCAGCAAACACGCTGCCACCGACACATAAGCCCCCAGCGGCATCTCCAACACAGGCGGTAAAAAAGCCAAAAGCACTCCCACCACGATCAGGCCCAGGCTCCAAGCAAGCGAGAGGCGGCGGGCGTGTGCCGCACCCAAGCCTTTGAGGGTGATGGCCACGGGCAGCAAGCTCACCTGGCGCGCCGGCCACCAGCCGCCAGCCAGGGCCGCGATGACACCCAGGCCACCATACAAACACGCTGCGCCCAAGCTCCATTGCAGTGACGGTTGAACCCCGGCGAAATAGCCCCCCCCCAAGTCACCGCCCAACACGTTCAAGGCTGTGGCCGCCAGGGCTGTGCCCAGGGCCAAACCACTCACACTGCCACTCAATCCCAGCAACAAGGATTCAGCCAGCACCAGCTTCAGGCGCTCTTGTGCCGTGCATCCCAAGACCCCGAGCAGGGCAAATTGTTGTGCGCGTTGCGCCACACTCAACGACAAGACCGAGAACACCAAAAACGCGCCAGTGAACAAAGCCACCAAAGCCAGCACCGTGAGGTTCACGCGGTAAGCGCGTGAGAGTTGCGCCATGCGTTGCTCACCATCACCCGGTTCGCCCAGCAGCAGTCCGCGTGGCCACTGGGGCAGGGCGATCAAGTGGGCCTTCAGGGCAGATGGCTCGACGCCGTTGTGGAGGTGAATGTCAATGCGGCTGAGCTCACCACCTCGGCCCAACAGGTCTTGCGCAGCACCGATGTCCATCAGCAACAAGGGTGGGCCTGAGGCCCCCACATCACCCACCACTTGGAGCTGTATCGCTTGCGAGCCTACAAACGCTTGCAGGTGTTCTTGAGCACCCAGCAAAGCCCGGGCTGTAGGGTTGAGAAAGACCGCATCACTTTGCAAAAAATGCCAGGTGCTTGTGGGTCGACTGCGGGGTTGCAAGCCCGGGGGCAAGTCAGCGGCGGACAAGAGGTCGACGCCGATGACTTTGAAGTTGTGTGTGCCCACACGCAAGGACCCTTCCAGCACCGGGCTGGCGTGGCGAATCTGGGGTTGCGCCCACAGCAACCCCAGCACCGATTCATCGAGCACGCCACCGGAGGCGCGCAGCTCCAAATCAGCGCGGCCGCTCACACTGCGCACGGCTTGTGAAAACTCTGACAAGGCAGAGGCGTTGATCAAATGCACCGCAAACGACAAGGCTACGCCCAGCATGACGGCCACAACCGCCGCCGCATGCCGCCAGGGGTGATGCCGTATTTCTTGCCAACTGAAGGTGCGCAGCAGGCCGATCATCTGATGCGCGTCAAGTAAGCGTGATGACTGGCTTGTCCAGCCAGAAATGCTTTTCTACATTGCACCCAGACCTGATGCATGAGGCGCAGCCAAGGGGGCGACGCACAAGCAGCGGGCCAGATGGAGTTAACCATGAGTGCTTTGATGCGAACCAGTGGCTGGCTGGACGACTTTATGAAAGACATGACCCCGGGTTTTTACATCAAGCCCCTGCATGGCGAGGGTGTGCCCAGCGAGATCCGCATGGATGTGACGGATGCCGGCGAGGCCTACAAAATCCACGCCGAAATTCCTGGCGTGAGCAAAGAAGCGATTCATGTGTCCATGGACGGCAACCTCATCACAGTGAGCGCTGAGGTGAAGCAGGAAGACTCCCAAAGCAAAGACGACCGCGTGTTGCGCAGCGAGCGTTATTTTGGTTCGGTCTCGCGCAGTTTTCAGTTGCCGCAAGAGGTGGACTCGTCCAAGGCCAAAGCCAAGTACGACAACGGGGTGCTGAGCTTGACCTTGCCTAAACGCAAGGGCGGTGCGAGCAAAGAGCTGACCATCGAGTGAGCTCATAGCGAGTGCAAACCATCGGCTTCTAACTTGAGCACCCGGTGGGCATGCAGTGTGGCTGCTTGTGAATGGGTGACCAGCACCAACGAGCTGCCATGCGCACGCACTTGGTCGGCCAAGAGCGTCATGATGTGATGGGCGGTACCAGGGTCGAGGTTACCGGTGGGCTCATCGGCCAAGAGCACCGCGGGGCGGTGTATCAAGGCTCGGGCAATGGCCACCCGCTGCAACTGCCCGCCCGAGAGTTGTTGGGGCAGGCGCTGACCCAAGCCACCCAGACCCACAGCCTCGAGCATGACGCTCACACGCTGAGGGTCGTCCTTGCCCAGCAACAACAATGGCAGGGCCACGTTTTGCGCCACATCCAAATGCGGCAACACATGAAACGCTTGGAACACAAAGCCAATGTGCGCGCGCCGCATGAGGCTCAAACCGCGCTCGTCCAATTGGCTCAAGGACTGACCTTGCACCAGCACATCGCCGCTGTCCCACTGGTCCAGGCCGGCCATGCAATTGAGCAAGGTGGATTTTCCCACACCGGAGTCACCCACGATGGCCACGAATTCACCGGCACCCACATCAAGGTTCACATGGGAAAACACCGGCACATCGCCATAACGTTTTTCCAGCTGGTGCAAGCGTAAACGTGGCGTGGTCATGCGATATGGCCGGATGACAGATGTGTTTGGGCCAGCGCCATCACTTGGGTCAGTGCCTCGGGCGCATCACAAGGCACGATCTGCCGTTGCGGCATGCTGCGCAGCCAGGTGATTTGCCGCTTGGCCAATTGACGGGTGGCAGCGATGCCGCGCTCTGACAGCTCTTGCATGGGGAACACGCCCTCCAAGGCTTCCCAGCTTTGGCGGTAACCCACGCAACGCATCGAGGGCAAATTCACATGCAGGTCACCGCGTGCTCGCAGTTGCGCCACTTCATTCAATAAGCCTTGCTGCATCATGAGTTCAAAACGCTGAGCAATCCTTTGATGCAGCCAGGCGCGGTCATGGGGTTCGAGCGAGATCAAGGTCAAATCATCTCGGCCTGTGTTTTTTTGCGCGGCATGAAAGCTGGACAAAGCTTGACCGCTGGCTTGGAACACCTCGAGTGCGCGCTGGATGCGTTGGCTGTCGTTGGGTGACAAGCGTTGCGCGGTGATGGGGTCCACTTGCATGAGCTGCGCGTGCAGGGCCGGCCAGCCCAGCTTTTGGGCTTGTGCCTCAATGGCTGCGCGCAAGGCGGCATCGGCTGCGGGCATGTCGTCGATGCCATCCATCAAGGCTTTGATGTAGAGCATGGTGCCGCCCACCAGCAAAGGTAATTTGCCACGTGCTTGAATGTCTTCGATCAACACGTGTGCATCCCGCACAAATTCAGCCGCACTGTAGGCTTGCAGCGGGTCGCGGATGTTGATGAGGTGGTGTGGCACGCTGGCCAGCTCAGTCGCGGTGGGTTTGGCGGTGCCGATGTCCATGCCGCGGTAGACCAGGGCCGAGTCCACGCTGATGATCTCTGAAGGGATGCGCTCAGCAATCGCCAGGGCTGCCGCGGTTTTACCACTGGCGGTTGGGCCTGCGATGACCAAAGGCTTGAGCTTCATGCCGGGGCACGATGAAAAACGCGCCGCCCCAAGCTGAGTGCAGCAATCAAGGCAATCACCCCGCACCAAAACCCCACACCGTAGGCCAGGGGTTTGACCGTGCCATCCATGGCCTGACCCAACCAGGTGCTCATGCCAAAGGCGAAGAGCATCATCATGAAACCGTTCAAGGCAGAGGCTGTACCCGCTGCTTTGGGAAAGGGACCGACCGAGGCGCTTTGGGTGCAAGGCTGGTTGATGCCGTGCGCGAACATGAACACATAAAACGGCAGCATGATGCTCCACAGGCTTTGATACCCGCGCATCGCCAGTGTGACCATGAGCACACCGCCCAGCAAAGACAGGGCAGCGCCCAGCACCACTGTGCGCTCCAGACCTAAACGCGGAATCAATCGGCGGCAGGCCACGGTGCCGATGATGTAACTCAGTGGCATGGAAAACATCACCAAGCCGTATTCGCGCTGGGTGAAACCCAACACGCCAATGAACACGAAGGACGATGCAGCCAGAAAGGTGAACAAGCCGGCATAACTGGCCGAGCCCAAGAGCGAGTAGGTGAGGAAGGTGGGGTGTTGAACAATCTGCCACCAGGTGCGGCTGAGTTGTCCCAACTGCAGTGCGTCTGGGTTGGGTTGTTGCAGCGTTTCCTCAAATTGCCACAGCACCAGGCCCAGCAACACCGCGGCAAACAAGGCCAGTGCCAACAAGGTGATTTGCCAGCCGAAGGTGCCTGCCAGGAAGCCGCCAATCGGGCCGCTCAGGCAAGCCATGACGCCCAGGCCGCTCAAGGCTTGTGACATCACCCGCGCACCGGTCAGGGGTTCGAACAAATCGCGCACGATCGCGCGCGCACTCATGATGGTTGCGCCCATGGCCGCGCCTTGCACCACGCGCCACACAATGAGTTGCAGCATGCTTTGGCTCAGCATGGCCCCCAATGCAGAGGCTGTGTAAGCGCCCAAGCCGATGAGCAAAATCTTGCGACGACCGAACCGGTCGGACAAGGGCCCCCACACCAGTTGCGACATGCCAAAGGCCAGCAGCAAAGCACTCAGCGTCAAATGCGCTTGAGCCACCGTGCCGTTCAAGGCCTGGGTGAGCATGGGCAAGGCGGGCAGGTACAGGTCGGTGGTGATGGGTTGCAAGCCCAACATCATGGCCAGCAGCGAGACCACCCAGGCCGGCGTCATCCGCGTTTGGTGCATCGCTCAGCGGCCCCGCAGGAACAGCGCGTCCAGGTCACGCACCGTGACTTGTCGCCAGGTGGGGCGACCGTGGTTGCATTGGTCCGATCGCTCGGTGTGCTCCATCTGGCGCAGCAAGGCGTTCATCTCATCGAGCGTCAAACGTCGGTTGGCGCGCACGGCACCGTGGCAGGCCATGGTGGCCAGCAGTTCATCGCGTGCGCGTTGAATCACTGTGCTGGCCTCGTGCTGTGCCAATTCAGCCAGCACATGACGCGCCAACTCCACCGCGTCACCCTGCGCCAAAGAGGCGGGTACGCTGCGCACCGCCAGGGTTTTGGGCGAGAAGGGCGCGATGTCCAAACCCAAGGTGTGCAAGGTGCTGGCGTGGGCCTCCGCCGTGGCCACTTCTTGGGGCGAAGCTGCAAAGGTGGCAGGAATCAAGAGCGGTTGGCTGGACAACGATTGCTGTTCACCCAGGGTGGTTTTAAGTCGCTCGTAAACGATGCGTTCATGCGCGGCGTGCATGTCCACCACCACCAGACCTTGGCGGTTTTCAGCCAGGATATAAATGCCTTGCAGCTGTGCAATGGCGCGCCCCAGCGGCCAATCTTCGGCTTCATGAGCGCCGCTGTTTTTGGCGGTGACGGGTGCTTCTTCGGCGGTGAGTCGTTGCACCGTGCTGTCTGGGGCTGTGAAGGTGGTGGGGGTGGTTGATGAACTGCCGGATGCCTGAGAAGGCGCCCACAAAGTTTCTAGCGTTTGCAAGGACGCGCGTGGTGAACCCCAGCTCATGCTGGGTTGTTGCCAGTTTTGTGTAGAGGGCTTGGTCGCTGGGTTGGCGTTCAAACCAAAGACATCTCGAACAGGCTCCGTGTTGGATGAGTTCGCCAAAGCAGCCTGCATGGCTGAGCGCGGTGCGGCCAGGACGTTTTCAATCGCGCGGCGCACCGCCTGGTGCACCTCGCGGCTGTCACGAAAACGCACCTCGATTTTGGTGGGATGCACATTCACATCCACCCGGGTCGGGTCGATCTGCACAAACAGCACATAGACGGGCTGGCGGTGACCATGCAGCACATCTTCGTAGGCGCTGCGGGCGGCGTGGGTCAGCACCTTGTCGCGCACAAAGCGGCCGTTCACATAGCAGAACTGCTGGTCAGCGCGAGAGCGTGAAGCATCGGGCAAACCCACCAGGCCGTGCACGGTCACCCCCACCTTGTCCATTTCCGGCAAGGCAATGGTCTGGGTCACAAATTCCTCGCCCAACACATCTTGCACACGTTGGCTCAGGGCTTGGTCGCCAGCGCACAAGCGCCATTGCTCTACCAACTTGCCTTCATGCCAAATCTCAAAACCCACATCAGGCCGTGCCAAGGCATGGCGGCGAACCGCTTCGATGCAGTGGGCCAATTCGGTGGCATCGGTCTTCAAAAATTTGCGCCGTGCGGGGGTGCTGAAAAACAGTTCGCGCACCTCCACCGTGGTGCCCTGGGCGCGGGCCACGGGTTTGAGCTCACCGGTCAGGCCTTCCAACAAATAAGCGTGTTGTTGGCCCTGCGCTCTGGAAAGAATGGAACAATTTGCTACTGAATTGATAGCGGCTAGGGCCTCGCCGCGAAAGCCCATGGTGCCCACCGACTCCAGGTCGTTCAGGTTGCTGATCTTGCTGGTGGCATGGCGCTTGAGCGCTACCGGCAGTTCTTCAGGTGGGATGCCCAGGCCGTTGTCTTCGACGGAAATCAGTCGCACGCCCCCGGCCATCAGCCGCAGGGTGATGTGGGTGGCACCTGCGTCCAGCGCGTTGTCCACCAACTCGCGCACCACCGAGGCCGGGCGCTCTACCACCTCGCCAGCGGCAATCTGGCTGATCAGCTCATCGGGCAGCTCGCGGATGGGGCGGCGGGGCAGGGTGGTGTTCACCCACCCATTGTAGGTCGCCCACCCCCTTGGGGCAGGCTCAGGGGTCAATCAAATATGCCCGAGCGCCTTGAGGATTTTCTCGGGCGTGACGGGCTGCGACCAGACCTCGGCGTTGAGGGGGCGCAGCGCATCGTTGATGGCATTGACCACGGCCGCAGGTGCACCGGCTGTACCGGCCTCACCCGCACCTTTAGCCCCAAGGATGGAGCTGCGGGTGGGGGTCTCGACGTGGGCCACCACGATGTCGGGCATCTCACCGGCCATGGGCACCAGGTAGTCGGCCATGGAGCCGTTTTGCATCAGGCCCTGGTCGTCGTAGAGGCACTCTTCGAACAGCGCGCCACCAATGCCCTGCACAATCGCGCCGCGAATTTGCTCGTCCACCAGTTTGGGGTTGATCACGCGGCCGCAGTCTTCCACCGCCCAGTGTTTGAGCAGCTTGACAAAACCGGTTTCCACATCCACCTCCACATACGAGGCTTGCACGCCGTTGGTGAAGATGAAGGGGAAATCGCGCTGGGCGTAATGCCGGGTGACCATCAGCTCCGAGGTGAAGCCAGCAGGCAGCGTATCGGGCCGGTAATAGGCCACGCGCCCCAGTTCAGCCAAGGGCAGCAGTTCTTCGCCACTGACCGCCTGTTTGACCACGCCGTCTTCGAGCTTGAGCTCGGCCACGGGTTTGTTCAAGATGGCCTCAGCCACTTTCAAAATATTCGCACGCAGGGCCAAGCCGGCTTGCAACACAGCCTCACCACCCACGCCCGCACCACGCGAGGCCCAGGTGCCGCCGCCATAAGGCACGGCATCGGTGTCGCCGGTGAGCAAACGCACCTGGTTCATGGGCACGCCCACCGCGTCTGCGGCAATTTGCGCAAAGATGGCCTCGGTGCCTTGGCCTTGTTCACCCACGCTGACCATCACCGCCACGCCGCCAGCGGGCTCCAGGCGCAGGGTGGCGCCGTCTTGTGAAGAGATGCGCGCACCACCCACGCCGTAAAACGCCGCGCTGGGGTTGGTGAGCTCAATCAAGGTGGCAAAACCAATGCCGCGGTAAATGCCTTTTTGGCGCAATGCGGCTTGCTCGGCCAAGAGGGCCGGGTAGTCCATGAGTTGCTCGATCTTGCGCAGGCAAGCCTCGTGCGAGAGCACTTCGAGCTTGATGCCTGAAGCACCCGTGGCGGGGTAGGCGTCATCAGGAATCACATTGCGTTTGCGCAAAGCCAGCGGGTCCATGCCCAGCTTGGCGGCAGCCAAATCCACCAGGCCCTCAGTCACCGCGCAGGCAATCGGGTGGCCCACACCACGGTACTGGCAGGTGGGGGTTTTGTTCAGAAACACCACGTCCAGGTGCGCGCGGTAGGCCTTGTGTTTGTAGGGGCCGCCGGTGAGGTTGACCACCTGGTTACCTTCAATGCCGCTGGTGCGCGGGAACATCGAGAAGGGGCCAATGCCGGTGGTGTCTTTGATTTCAAACGCCAGGATGTCGCCTTCAGCCGAAGCCGCAATGCGGCCGTGGATGCGGTGCTCACGCGCATGGATGTCGCTGACAAAAGACTCCAAACGATCGGCCACAAACTTCACTGGCCGCTTGAGCAACATGGCAATGGCCACCGTGGCAAAGTCGTCGGGGTACGCGTGCACCTTGATGCCAAACGAGCCACCCACGTCTTTGCAAATCACGCGGATGCTGGACTCGGGCAGGTCGAACTGGCGCGCGTACAGGTCTTGCATCATGTGCGGGGCCTGTTGCGAGTGGTAGACCGTGAGCTGACCGTTCGAAGGGTTGTAGTCAGCAATTTGGCAGCGCGGCTCCAGCGTCACACCGGTGTGACGACCAAAGTCGAAGGTGGCTTCGGCCACCACGGCGGCCTTGGCAAACGCTTCTTCCACACCGCCGGTGTCCAGGCTGCGGGTGAAGCACAGGTTGTCACCCAGCTCGGGGTGAATCACCGGGGTGCTGGGGTCGAGCGCGGTGTTCATGTCCAGTGCTGCGGGCAGTTCTTCCCATTCGACCTGGATGTACTGCAGCGCGTCTTCGGCTTCAGCGCGGGTTTTACCCACCACCGCCACCACCGGTTCTCCTTGCCAGTGCGCACGGTCCAACGCCATGGGGTATTCGGGCGCTGATTTGATGCCGGCCAAGTGGGTGAGGGTGGCCACCCAGGGCTTGCACACCGCGGCCAAATCGTGACCGGTGTACACACCCAACACGCCAGGCATCATGCGGGCGTAAGCACTGTCGATCTTGATGATGCGGGCATGCGCGACCGGCGAACGCCAATACACCACATGGGCCATGCGGGGCAGCTCGATGTCATCGATGTACTGACCACGCCCTTCGACCAAACGCTCAAGGTTGGGGCGAGGAATCGATTGGCCGATGTGTTTGGCCCCAGCCATATCACCAGTCAGAGGCGCTGCATGCGGCACATCGGTGGTGCCGGGTGCTTCTGATCTGATAGCGTCGTCTTCAAGAGGGACGAGGTTTTTGAAGTGTTTGTTCTCGGGGGCGTTCATGCGGCAACTCCTTGACGGCGCGAGGCCAGCACCTCGCAAACAGCATCGACAATGGCCTGGTAGCCGGTGCAACGACAGTAGTTGCCCGACATCCATTCGCGCACTTGCTCGCGGGTGGCATGGGGTTGGGTGGTCAGCAATTCGCTGGCCGCCATCAACATGCCAGACGAACAAAAACCGCATTGCAAAGCGTTGTGGCGGATGAACGCGGCTTGCAGGTCTTTGATTTCGCCGGTCTCGCTCAGGCCTTCAATCGTGTCTACTTTGGCGCCATCCGATTGCACCGCCAGCGTGAGGCAGCCGCGCACAATCTGACCATTCACGCGCACAGTACATGCGCCGCACACGCCGTGTTCGCAACCCAGGTGCGAGCCTTTGAGGCCCAGTTCTTCACGCAAAAAATCTACCAAGTGGGTGCGGGGCTGGACCTGGCAGCGTTGGGCCTGGCCGTTGACCGTGATGCTCACGGTCTGTTCAAAAGTTTGTGTCATACAAGTTCCTCTCAAGCCGCGGTGGCAGGCTGGGTCAAGGTTTTGAGGGCGCGCTTGAGCATCACGCCAGCCAGGTGGGCTTTGGTGGCGGCGCTGTGGGTCAAATCAGCCTCGGTGGGCAGCTCGTCTTTGAGGCATTGCACCGCTTGAGCCACCAAAGCCTCGTTCAAGGTTTGACCTTCGAGCAGACCCTCGGTGCGTGTGCTGCGCAGGGGCTGCGCTGCAGCGCCCAACCAAGCCAAGCGCACATCACGCAGCACCTGGCCTTGCACTTGCGCCGTCGCTGCAATGCCCACCACCGCGTAGTCGCCATGGCGGCGGGCGAGTTCGTCAAAGGCAAAGCGTTGCGCGCCTTTGGCCAAAGGCAATTCACACGCCACCACCAGCTCGTCTTCTTGCAAGTCGGTGCTGTACAGGCCTGTGAAAAAGTCTTGCGCGGCAATGCGGCGCTCGCCCCGTGGTCCGCGGGCCACCACCACGCCGTCGAGCGCCAGCAAGCAAGCTGGCCACTCAGCAGCCGGGTCACCGTAGGCGATTGAGCCACCAAAGGTGCCCAGGTTACGAATGGCCCGGTGCGCGATGTGGGGCACCGCCGCTGTGAGCAGCGGGAAGTGCTGCGCGATCAAGGCTGAGTCTTCAATCTCGGTGTGGGTGCTCATGGCTCCGATGCGCAGCACCTGGCCTTGGACGTCGATGCCTTTGAGGGCAGACACAGCCTGCAAATCAATCAAAAGCGAGGGCTCAGACAAACGCATGTTGAGCGTGGCGTTGAGGGTTTGGCCACCGGCCAACAGCCTGGCGTTGTCGCCATGCTCGGTCATCAAGGCCAGCACCTCGGTGAGTTCCTTGGGGCGGGCGTAAGCAAAAGCAGGAGCTTTCATGTCGGTCCTTTATTTCAAAAAGGTGGCGCCCAACCAGACACCGATGGAGGTGGACAGCACGCCAGCGGCAAACCAAAGCAGGCGTACTTTTTCAAGGGCTAGCCAGTCGGCTGGTGGCTTGACCGAGCTGCTCGAAGGCTGACTCAGTGCAGGCAAGTTGCTACCAGAGGATGGAGCCGTGGCTTGAACAGGCGCTGTGTCTTGGGTCGTCATGGTTTGCGTTGTCGCATGCATGGGCACCAAGGCAGCAGGGTGCTCGGCACTCATGTGCTCTTTGAGCGCGTTGAAAAACTTGTCAGCCAATTGACGGGCTGATGCGTCGATCATGCGCGCGCCAATTTGGCCCAGCTTGCCGGCAATCGAGGCTTTGACGGTGTAGCTCAGCTGTGTGCCTTCAGGCACAGCGCTCAAGCTGATGACCGAGCTGCCCTTGGCAAAACCCGCGCTGCCCCCGGAGCCTTCAAAGTTCAAGGTGTAGCCCTGCATGGGCACGATGTTGGTCATGCTGACCTTGCCCACAAAGGTGGCACGCACCGGCCCCATTTTGATGACCACACGTGCTTGCATCTCGGTGGGGGAGAGGGCGGTGATTTCTTCGCAGCCCGGAATACACACCCGCAACACCTCGGGGTTGTTGAGTGCTTGCCATACCTGATCCGGTGGTGCAGCCAGCGTCACATTGCCTTGTAAGTCCATGGTCTTGAGATCCTCAGAGTTTTTCAGTCTTCGGGTTTGTCCCGATTTGTTGCTTATTGACCAAGCGTTAAATTAACCATGAATATCAATCAATGTTGTGATGCCTTCCATCCGGAAAAACCCTGCCACCCCGCTTGATGCGAGCAACGATGCCGCACCTTTGGTGCGCCGCCGCATGGCGCCGGCCCAGCGTGAGCAGCAGTTGGTCGAAGGCGCAATCCGGTTTTTTTCCAAGCATGGTTTGAACGCGCAGCTGCGTGATTTGGCGCGTGAACTGGGCATCACCCACACTTTGCTTTACCACTACTTTCCCACCAAACAGGCCTTGCTGGAGCGTGTCTACAAAGACATTTTTGAAGGCCGTTGGCGCACCGAGTGGGAAGTTTTGCTGGACGACAAAACCCTGAACCTGCCCGACAAACTGACCCAGTTTTACGTGTCGTACGCGCGGGTGATTCTGGAGCCCGAGTGGGTGAGGGTGTTTGTCTATTCGGGCTTGAACGACCGCTTCATCACCGACCGTTATTTCGCGCTTTTGCGTGAAAAACTGTTTCCCCGCATTCACCGTGAAACCCTGCGCCACCTTGGCAGCCGTTCACGCAAGCCTGCCAATGCGCGCGAGATGGAGCGCATTTTGGGCTTGCATGGCAGCGTGTTTTACATGGGCATGCGCCGCTGGGTTTATGGCCTGGGGGCGGATGTGGAAACCACGGACTTCGGCCCGACAGATGCCCTTTACATTGAAGACCGCGTGAAGGCCTACGTGGCCAGTTTGCCCACCCACACCCTGGAGACCGTCGCATGACGCTTGCGCTCAACCACTTCTCAATCCGCACCACCGACATGGAGGCCACCCGTGTGTTTTACGAGGCGGCCTTGGGTGTGACCGTGGGGCCTCGCCCACCGTTTCCTTTTCCTGGCATGTGGCTCTACAACGGCTCGCATGACCAAGTGGCCAATGCCCTGGTGCATGTGATTGGCATTGACCTCAATGACCCCGAAGGGCTCAAGCAATACCTGGGCGATCGGGATTTGAGCAGCCTCAAAGGCTCGGGCGCTGTGGACCACATCGCTTTGTTTGACACCGGCCTGGAGGCCAAGTTGGCGCACCTGGCCAAACTGGGCATCGTGGTGCGTGAGCGCACGGTGCCTGCCATTGGTTTGCACCAGTTGTTCTTGGACGACCCCAATGGCGTGGTGATTGAACTTAATTACCCCGCGCAAGAAAAAACCGCACTGGATGCGAAAAAGGCACAGGCCTGATGTCACGAGTGCTGGTCATCGGTGGATCGTTGGGTGGCCTCATGGCCGCCAACATCCTGCTGCGTGCCGGCTTTGATGTGACGGTGCTGGAAAAAGCCACCGCGTCTTTGGATGGGCGTGGGGCAGGCATCGTCACCCACCGTCCTCTCATCGCGGCGCTGGCTCGCTGCGGCGTGCCAGCTGAAGCCTCTTTGGGTGTGGCTGTTGAAAACCGTGTGGTGCTCGATCAGCAGGGTCAAGCCATCACGCAAATTCGCATGCCCCAGGTGCTCACCTCATGGAGCCGCTTGTACGCGCTCTTGCTGGAGGCCTTGCCCGCTGATCGTTATGTGCGTGGGGCCAGTTTGAAAACCTTGACGCAGACCGCTGAGGGCGTGCAGGTGCAGTGTGAAGACGGCCGGCGTTTTGAGGCTGAGGTGCTGGTGGCGTCCGACGGCATACGCTCAGCCGTGCGTGCGATCCTCGCCCCGGAGGTCAAGGCTGAGTACGCGGGGTATGTGGCCTGGCGTGGTGTGTGTGATGAAGCGGTGCTGTCGCGCTACACCCTGACCACCTTGTTTGAAACCTTTGGTTTTGGCTTGCCCGCTGGTGAGCAACTCATTGGTTACCCGGTGGCCGGGCAGGGCAATTCGGTGGAGAAGGGGCAGCGCCGTTACAACTTTGTGTGGTACCGCCCCGCGCCTGACAACGGCGCTTTGCAAGACCTGATGACCGATGCCGATGGCGAGCACCACCCCTTGGGTTTGCCGCCGAACAAGGTGTCGTGGCGGCATGTGGCCAAAGCACGCGCCGCAGCCCGTGAATTGCTCGCCCCCCAGTTCGCAGAAATTTTGGAAAAAACCGCGCAACCATTTTTACAGCCTATTTTTGATGCCTACAGCACGCGCATTGCCTTTGGGCGAGTGGCCTTGATGGGGGATGCCTCGTTTGTGGCCCGTCCCCATGTGGGCATGGGGGTCACCAAAGCCGCGCAAGATGCGGTGGCTCTGTGCGATGCCCTGCTGGCCCATGGCGCCACAGCGCAAGGGGTGCAGGCATATGAATCGCAGCGCCTGGTGGCCGGCCAGGCGGCGGTGGAACGTGGGCGCCGCTTGGGTGCTTACATGCAGGCAACGGCGGGTGGCCAATCTGCTTTGCGTGATGCCGATGCGGTCATCACACAAACAGCGGTCGACCTCTCATCTGACCTTTCAACTTTATCAACCTGAGGAGACAAGCATGACCTACAAAACCAATCTCGGTCGTCGTTCACTGATCGTCGGAGGCGCGGCTGCGGCTGTCGCACCGAGCTGGCTGAACCTGGCCAACGCCCAAAGCGGCACCATCAAAATCGGTTTCCCCGTGCCCTTGACCGGCGCGTTCTCGGCCGAGGCGCAAGACCAGGTGCGAGCTGCAGAAATCGCCATCAAAGACTTCAACGACGCAGGTGGCTTTGGTGGCCGCAAAGCCGAGTTGCTGGTGCGCGACGACAAACTCAACCCCGGTGAAGCCGCGACCCGTACCCTGGAGTTGATTGAGAAAGACAAGGTGGACTTTGTGGTGGGCTCATTGTCAGCGGCCACCCAGCTGTCGATCAACGCGGTGTGCCGTGATCGCAAAATCATTTTCAATTCCATCAGCCAGTCCGACGCGATCAACGAGGCCAAAGACTGGAGCCTCTACACCTTCCACGAGGCGCTCAACCCCCACCTCACCGCTGGTGCTGTGGGCCGTTATGCGTTCTCGAAGTACGGCAAAAAAGTGGTGTACCTCACCGCCGACTACGCCTATGGCCACGAAATGGTGCGTGGTTTCCAGCGCGCCGGTCAGTCCATGGGTGTGCAAACCCTGGCCGATATTCGCCACCCCATTGGTGCGGCGGACTACTCGTCGTTCCTGCCCCGTATCCAGGCGCTCAAGCCTGACATCTTGGTGCTGTGCAACTTCGGCCGCGACCTGGTGAACTCGGCCAAGCAAGCCACCGATTTCGGCATCAAAGCCAACACCAAAATCATCGCGCCTGTGTTGCTCTACACCGCACGCCAAGCCGGTGGTGCGGAGGCCTTTGAAGGCATCATGGGTGGCACCTCGTACTACTGGGGCATGGAAGACAAAATTCCTGCGGCCAAAGCCTTCAACGACAAGTTCCGCAAAGCCAACGGCGGTGCGGTGCCTTCCGACTACGGCGCCTTGGGTTATGCCGGTGTGCGCTCGGTGCTGCAAGCCGTGTTGGAAGCCAAGTCCACCGAGTCGGTCAAGGTCAGCATCGCGCTGCGCCAGCTGCGCTACAACTGGTACAAGGGCGAGCAGTTCTACCGCAAGTGCGACCACCAGTCGGTGCAGTCGGTGGTGTTGGTCGAGTCCAAATCGAAGAACATGAAAGACAAGTACGACGTCTTCAATGTGCTGTCCATCGAAGCGGCCGACGAGAAAAACCTGCGCACCTGCGACGAGTTGGGTCACAAGATTTCGACCTGATCGTTCGCCTGTCCCTGTCCCGCGGCTTGGTCGCTTAACCGACGGCCGCGGGCTCTTTTTTGATTGCTTATGTTTGACATCTCGCCGCAACTACTGGCCTTGCAATTGATGACCGGCATTGCCCTGGGTGCGGTTTACGCGCTCTTGGCCATTGGCCTGTCTTTGATTTTTGGCATGCTCACCGTGGTGAATTTCGCCCACGGCGCCTTCTTCATGGTGGGTGCCTTTTTGGGGGTGTACTTCCTGGGGGTGACTGAGAATTTCTGGTTCAGCCTTGTGCTTGTTCCCCTGGCCACCGGGGCCATTGGCCTGGTGTGCGAACGCTTTTTGGTGCGCCCGCTGTATGGGCGTGGCATTGACTACCCGCTGCTGCTCACCTTCGGCCTGTCGTATGTGCTGATTGATGTCATGCGCTTTGTCTTTGGCATTGAAGGCCTGCCCACCTCCACGCCCGCAGCGTTGCGTGGCTCGGTCAACTTGGGCTTTGGCCACTTCCCGCTTTACCGTTTGTTTTTGATCGCCGCCACCGCGGTCATCGTGCTGGCCTTGTGGCTCTTCATTGAGAAAACGCGTTACGGCTTGATCATCCGCGCTGGTTCGCGCGACTCTGAAATCGTCAAGGTCTTGGGCATCGACATTGCCAAGGTGTGGTTGCTGGTGTTTGGCATCGGCACGGCCATTGCCGGCCTGTCGGGCTTGCTGGCAGCGCCCACCCGCGCGGTGAACCCGGAGATGGGCATTCCCATCTTGGCCGAATCCTTTGTGGTGACGGTGGTGGGTGGCATGGGCTCACTGCCGGGTGCGGTGGTGGCAGGCCTCTTGGTGGGGGTGGTGTTTGCCATGACCTCGCTGGTGGCACCTGAGTACGCCGAGTTGTCTATTTTTGTGCTCATGGCGGTCGTGCTCTTGTGGCGCCCGCAGGGCTTTTTCGGCAAAGCCGGTTTGATGAGCTAACCCCATGAATGCCTTGATTGATTTGGCGCGCGCCCACCGGGTGGCTGCGGTGCTTTTGTTTTTGCTGGTGTTCCCTTTCCTCATGCCCTACGAGGCGTTGTCGGTGAATATCCTGATTTTTGGTTTGTACGCTGTGGGCTTTAACCTCTTGTTCGGCTACACAGGCATGCTGTCTTTCGGCCATGCTGCGTTTCTGGGTGTGGGTTCTTATCTGGCAGGTATTGCGGTGGTGAGTGGCGGCTGGCCTTGGTGGGCTGCTATTCTTTTGGGAGTCTTCAGCGCCAGCCTGGTGGGCGTGGCCATGGGCTACCTGGCCATCCGCACACGCGGCATTTATTTCAGCATGGTCACCCTGGCCTTGGCGCAAATCATTTACTACGTGTTCTACAAAGCCGATGGCTGGACCGGTGGTGAAAACGGTTTGCGTGGGGTGAAGGTGGAAACCATCAACCTGCCGGGCATCAGCATTGACTTCATCAACCCACTGAACAAGTACTACGTGATTTTGTTTTTCGTGGCGCTGGCTTTGTGGTTCATCTCGCGCGTGCTGAATTCGCCTTTCGGTGCGGTGATCGAGTCCATCCGCGAAAACGAAAAACGTGCCTCGGCCTGCGGCTACGACGTGGCCCGCGCCAAGTTGCTGGTGTTTGTCTTGTCAGCCGCCATTTGCGGCCTGGCAGGCACCTTGCGTGCCTTGCACCTCTCGGTCGTGCCCATCGATTCGCTGCATTACCTGCAGTCGGGCCAAGCGGTCATGATGTGTCTGCTTGGCGGCATGGGGACCTTCTTTGGTCCGTTTGTCGGTGCTGCGGTGTTTTTGTATTTGGAGGATGTGGTCACCAACCTCACCCGTTACTGGATGGGCGCAGTGGGGCTGGTCTTCATGGTGTTTGTGCTGTTCTTCCCCAAAGGCATTTGGGGCACGCTGCTAGAGCAAGTGGAACGTTGGCAGCAACGCCAGCTTGAGAAAGAGGAGGGCGTATGAGCACCACCCCGATTTTGGAAGTGCGTAACGCCACGCGCGACTACGGTAAGTTCCGTGCGCTCAACAATGTGAGCGTGAGTTTTCAACCTGGCGAACTCACCGCCATCATTGGCCCGAACGGCGCAGGTAAAAGCACGTTTTTCAATGTGATCAGCGGCGGTGTGCCCCCCAGTTCAGGGCAGGTGCTGTTTGAGGGCAGCGACATCAGCCATGTGCCCCAACACGCGTTTGCGCGCATGGGCATTGCCAAGAGCTTTCAAATCACCAACGTGTTCAAGCATTTGAGTGCGCATGAGAACGTGCGTGTGGCCTTGCAAATGCAAGTCACGCGTTTCGAGTTGTTCCGCGCACGTGCCAGCTACCAAGCGCTGATTGACGAGGCAGATGCTTTGCTAGAGCGTGTGGGCTTGGCTGATGTGCGCTACAAATTGGCCGCTGACTTGGCCCACGGCCAGCAACGCAGCCTGGAGGTGGCCATGGCCTTGGCCTGCCACCCCAAGCTGCTCTTGATGGACGAGCCCACCGCCGGCATGTCGCCCGAGGAAACCACGGTGATGATGGACCTCATCACCCAACTGGCGCAAGAGCGCACCGTGATTTTGGTGGAACACAAAATGAAAATGGTGATGGGTTTGTGCAAGCGCCTCATCGTGCTGCATCACGGCGAATTGCTGGCCGAGGGCAGCCCCGACGACATCCGCAACAACGCGGAAGTCAAGCGTGTGTATTTGGGCCAGCACTGAGGACGCGCCATGCTGAAAGTCGAACAACTCAACGCCTGGTACGACCAGAGCCATGTGATTCAGGGCCTGAGCTTCCATGTGGAGCGCGGCGAAATCGTCACCTTGATGGGCCGCAACGGGGCGGGCAAAACCACCACCCTGCGCACCATCATGGGCCTCTTGGCCAAGGCACGCGGCCAGGTGGTGTTTGACGCGGAAGACCTGTTGCCCCTGCCACCACACCAGCGTTACCACCGCGGGCTGGCCTATGTGCCTGAAGAGCGCCGCATTGTGCCGGGTCTGACCGTCTTGGAAAACCTGCAACTGGGTTTGCTGGCCAGTGCGCAGCGTGGTGAGATGGACGCGATGATTGACGAGATCGCGCAGACCTTCCCGCGCCTCAAAGAGCGTTTGCCGCAAGAAGGCACATCGCTGTCTGGCGGTGAACAGCAGATGCTGGCGATTGCCCGTGCCATGATGGCCAAGCCGCGCATGATTTTGCTGGACGAACCCAGCGAAGGCATCATGCCGATTTTGGTGGACGAGATGTTCGAGCTCTTCGCCCGCATGAAGCAGCAAGGCACCACGATTTTGTTGGTGGAACAAAACGTGGAGCGCGCCCTGAGCATTTCCGACCGCGCCTACATCCTCGACCAAGGCCAAATCGTCCACGAAGGCTCAGCCGCCGCGCTCTTGGCAGACGCTGAGATTCAGGAGAAGTACTGCGCGGTGTGAGGGGCTTGTCTATTTCAAGCCGTGAACAATTCTTGTAGCGTGGTCAGGGTGGCGTTGAGGGTTTTGCTGGAGACGCTGCCCATTTTTTTCACCATTCGGGTTTTATCGACCGTGCGGAGTTGGTCCAGCACCACCAGGCCTTTGGTGCCTGCGTGGGTCACGGGGATGCGAAAGGGGGCGGCAAAGCCTTTGGATGTCATGGGGGCGACGATGACGGTGCGCAGGTGTTCGTTGAGCTCTGGGGGCGAGATGACCACGCAAGGCCGTGACTTTTTGATCTCGCTGCCCACGGTGGGGTCGAGGTTCACCAGCCAGATGTCGCCACGCTTCACCACGCCAAGTCCTCGTCATCCGCATTGCCAAACTCCCCCATCAGCAGTGCGTCTTCGCCTTGCACGGCCAGACTTTGCGCAGCTTGCGCCCAACCATCGCGTAAGTGTTTGGGCTTACGCAGCACAATGGCGTTGTTTTCAATGCTGATGTCGGCGCTGTCAGCGTTACTCAAGCCTGCCTGGGCCAGCAACAACTTGGGCAGCACCACGCCCTTGCTGTTGCCAATGTTTCTGATGGTGACTTCCATGGCAATCTCCTTGTGGTAACAATGTTATTACATGGGTGGATGAAAGTCAATTGTCGAACCCAAGCCAGACCCAAGCTTTGAGTTTGCGTCATCTGACTCAAGGATAATTCTCACCCATGGAAACCATCACCTTTCTCATTGATTTCATTCTGCATGTCGACCGCCACCTGGAGATGTTCGTGCAGAACTACGGGGTGTGGGTGTATGCCTTGTTGTTTCTGATTGTGTTTGTGGAAACTGGGCTGGTGGTCATGCCCTTTCTGCCGGGGGATTCGCTTTTGTTCGTGGTGGGTGCCATGGCCGGTGCGGGGTTGCTGAGCTACCCGTTGGCCTGTGCGGTGCTGTTGGCCGCAGCCATATTGGGTGACCAGACCAACTACACGATAGGCCGCTACTTTGGCCCCAAGGTGTTTGGCTGGGAGCAGTCGCGGTTTTTCAACAAGGCCGCGTTTGACAAGGCCCACGCCTTTTACGAAACCTATGGTGGCATCACCATCATCATTGCGCGATTCATGCCGTTCATCCGCACCTTCGCGCCTTTTGTGGGTGGTGTGGCGGCCATGAGCCGTGCCAAGTTCACCGCTTACAACGTGGTGGGTGCGCTCATCTGGGTGCTGGGCATTTGCACCGCGGGTTACTTCTTGGGCAGCTTACCGTGGGTCAAGGCCAACCTGGAGAAGATCATTTGGGCACTCATCATCGTGCCGGGCTTGTTGGTGATGTTGGGCGCGTGGCGCAGCCGCAAGACCTGAGGTTCAGATGCTGCGGTTGCGTGCCAAGGGCGGGTTGTTGGCAAAGTAGCGTTCAATGCCGCGCATGATGGCCTCGGTCAGTTGCACCTGGTAGGTCTCGTCTTTGAGCTTGGTCTCTTCATCGGGGTTGCTGATGAAGGCCGCTTCCACCAACACGCTGGGAATGTCAGGTGCTTTGAGCACCGCAAAGCCCGCCTGTTCCACCCGGGGTTTGTGCAGCTTACCCACCCGGCCAATCTCTTGCAGCATGGCCCCACCTAATTTCAGCGAGTCCTTGATTTGTGCACTTGTGCTCATGTCGAGCAAGGCGTGCTGCACCTGTGCATCTTGCGACTTCACATTGACACCGCCAATCAAGTCAGCCTTGTTTTCTTTGGCCGCCATCCAACGCGCGGCACTGCTTGACGCGCCGCCATGGCTCAAAGCAAACACGCTGGCCCCTTGAGGGCGGGGGTCGTAAAACGCATCGGCATGCAGGCTCACAAACAGGTCGGCCTGCACCTGGCGCGCTTTGTTCACCCGCACATGCAAGGGCACAAAAAAATCAGCATCGCGCGTGAGGTAAGCCCGCATCAGGTTACCGCCCACACTGGTGGCGTTGATCCGGTCGCGCAAGCGGTGCGCGAGTTGCAAGACCACATCTTTTTCCAGTGTGCCGCCCGGGCCAATCGCGCCGGGGTCTTCACCGCCGTGGCCTGCATCCAGTGCCACGATGATGAGCCGGTCTGTTTTGGCGGGGGATTCCAAAGGCCTGACCGCACTGGTCGCCACCGGTGAGGGTGGGGCTAAAGACGCAGAGGGTGCTATAGAAACAGTAGCTGGCGCAGATGAAATTGCAGGCGTCGATGTGGTGGCAGCAGGCTTGGTTTGATTTTTCTGCGCAATGAGTTCGCCCAAAGGGTCATGCGGCGCCTCTTTGAGCGGTGTGCGTTGCGCAGACTGTTGGGCGGATGTTTGAGTGGATGGTTGGGGGGGAGCTTGCGCCGGCAACTGCGCAATGAGTTGGGCCAGCGGGTCGGGCGCTTGGGTGGGGTAGAGGTCCAGCACCAAGCGGTGTTGGTAAGCCGCCACCGGTGCCAAGGTGAACACCTGGGGCGCGATGGCTTGTTTGAGGTCAATCACCAAACGCACCACATCCGGCGCGTGCTGGCCCACGCGGATGCCGGCAATGTTGGGGTCGTCGGCCCGCACCTTGGCCACCAACTCCCGCAACTCGGGGTTGAGCTGCAAGCCCTCGATGTCCACCGCCAAGCGCGGGGGTGTGGGAATGAACTGGGTGCGGGTGCTCAAGGCCCGGTCAGACTCGATGGTCAAGCGGGTGTAATCCGCCGCGGGCCAAACCCGCACCGCCACTATGCCTGCGCCATACACCCATGCCTGTGGCCCCAGCAGCAGCACCACGCCACCACTTTGCAGGAGGCTACGCCGCTTCATGCGCTCAGCCCTTGCAGCAAGTCAGCACCCCGTTCGGTGTTGGCGCGCAGGGTCACCAGCCGTCGCTCTTCTTGCACGTGCAGCGTCACATCCAAATCAGCGGTGGGCAGGTAGGCCGCGGCCTGTTCGGGCCACTCGGCCAACTTCAAACCAGGCCCGGCAAAGATGTCGCGAAAGCCTGCGTCTTCCCACTCGCGCGGGTCGCTGAAGCGGTAGAAGTCGAAGTGAAACATGTTCAAGCGCGAGCCGTCCAGCTGCACCGCTTCATGCGGCTCCACCACCGCATAGGTTGGGCTTTTGATGCGCCCCTCCACCCCCAGGGCACGCAGCAGGTGGCGCACCAGCGTGGTTTTGCCCGCACCCAAATCGCCATGCAAAGCGATGAAAGCATCGGCAATGCCAGAGGCGCGCGCCAGTGTTTGGGCCAGCATTGCCGTGGCCTCCTCGTCTGTGCAGACCAGGTTTTTTACAATCGGCAGGTGACGAACATCAGCCATCAATTCAACAGCACTCGTTTGGTTGCAGACCTACAGCTGTGGGCCCGTGAACTTGGATTCTCCCAAATTGGCGTGGCCGGTGTGGATTTGTCCGATGCCGAGCCGGGTTTATTGGCTTGGCTGGCCCAAGGTCACCACGGTGAGATGTCTTACATGGCCTCCCACGGCCTCAAGCGTGCACGCCCCGCAGAGCTGGTGCCAGGCACCTTGAGCGTGATCACCGCGCGCATGGATTACTTGCCCGCTGATACGCCGGCTGATTGGGTGGCGCGAGAAGAGGCGGCCTTGCAAGAACCTGGCACCGGGGTGGTCTCGGTCTATGCCCGAGGGCGTGATTACCACAAGGTTTTGCGCAGCCGTTTGCAAAAACTCTGCGACCGCTTGAGTGAATCGCTCGGGCCCTTCGGTTACCGCGTGTTCACCGACTCTGCCCCGGTGCTTGAAGCTGAACTCGCCACACGCAGCGGCCTGGGATGGCGTGGCAAGCACACGCTGGTGCTCAACCGCGAAGCGGGCTCCATGTTTTTCTTGGGCGAGATTTTTGTGGATGTGGCCTTGCCTGCCACCGCACCGCAAAGCGCGCATTGCGGCACCTGCACCAGCTGCATGACGGTGTGCCCCACCCAGGCTATCACCGCGCCATACCAGCTGGATGCGCGGCGTTGTATTTCTTACCTGACGATTGAGCATGCCGGGCCGATTCCCCTTGAGTTTCGACCCCTCATGGGCAACCGCATTTACGGTTGCGATGATTGCCAAACCGCTTGCCCCTGGAACAAGTACGCGCAGCGCAGCCCCTTGAAAGACTTCGATGCGCGGCCAGACTTGGTGCACCCCAAATTGAGTACCTTGCTGCGTTGGAGTGAAGCGGAGTTTTTGACCCACACCGAAGGCTCGGCCATCCGTCGCATAGGCCATGAGCGCTGGCAACGCAACATCGCGGTGGCCATGGGCAATGCGCTGCGCGCGTCTTTACCTGCCCAAGAAGCGCATGCGATTCGTGCCTCCTTGCATGAGGCGTTACCCAAAGCCACACCCCTGGTTCAAGCGCATATCCATTGGGCGCTAGAGGCCCCATAAGCCTCAACAGCTATCAAAACGAGAGCGGAAGAATTAAAGCAGGGTGCCCAGGGCGAAGGTCAGGCTGACCACACCCAGCAGGGTAGAAAGCGTGATGAGGCCCGCCACATACGCGCCATCAAAACCCATGCGGCTGGCCAGCACATAGGCACTCGACGAGGTGGGCAGGGCCGAGAAGGCCAACAACACCGTGGTTTGCAGGGTGGACAAACCCATCGCCCAGGCCAAGGCCCACGCGGTGAGGGGCAGCACCACATGCTTGGTGCCCAACAGGTAAACGCTGAGCACTTGGTTCTTGCGCATGGCCCCAAACTTCAGGCCGGCACCGGTGGCCATCAGCCCCAGGGGAATGGCCGCTGTGCCCACCCGTTGCACGCTGGGCGCAGCCCAATCTGGCAGGTGAAAGCCCGCCATGTTGAGCAGCAAGCCGCTGATGGTGGCAACGATCAAGGGGTTTTTCAAAAGCGCTGTGCCCAGATGATGTTCGTTGGTGCGCGCCATCGGCCACACCGCTGCCACGTTGAAGAGGGGCACGCAAAAACCAATGATCACCGACATCAGCAAGACGCCTGGTGCGCCGCTGAGTCGGTCCACCAAAGCCAGGCCGATCAGGCCATTGAAGCGAAACGCAATTTGCGCACTGGCCGCGTGTTCACGCGCATCCAGGCCCCGCAAACCCGGCATGCGAGGCAGGGCATAAGCCAGGGCAATACCAACCAGGCCCATACCCACTGCAGCGGCCACCAGGCTGGAGGTAGCCCCAAGATCCAGCGGGGTTTTGAGGATGTTTTGCAGCAACAAAACCGGAAACAGGAAAAAATAAACCAACGATTCCACGGCCTTCCACACCCCCTCGTTCAAGGCGGTGTAACGGCACAACATAAAGCCGCACAAAATCAGCGCAAAATCGGGCAGAAGCAATTGCAGGTAAGTCACTAGGCGAGAATAACAGGCATGAAGATCAACCCCATCCACTGGCTGGCCGCATTGGCGTTGTGCGCTATGACGGGCATGGTGCAGAGCGCAGAACTCGAGAATCAGCGGTTTGATGACCAGACCACGCTGGCGGGCCAAGCGCTCAAACTCAATGGCCTGGGCTTGCGCAGTGTGTTCATCATCAAGGCCTATGTGGCGGGCTTGTACCTGCCTGAGAAGTCCAGCGCAGCGGCAGACATTTTGCATGGCAACGGCCCCAAGCGTTTGCAGTTGCGCCCGCTCATGGAGCTCTCGGCCGGCGACATCAAAAAAGCCCTGATTGACGGCATGCGCAAAAACGCCAGCGATGCGCAATGGGCAGGCCTGCAAGACCGTGCTCAGGCGCTGGGTAAAACCATCGACAGCATCGGGCAGAGCAAGCCAGGCGATACGATTGCGCTGGATTACCTGCCAGCCAGTGGTATGGTGGTGCTCATCAACAATGTGCCGAAAGGCGCACCTGTGCCCGGGGCAGATTTTTACGCCGCTGTGCTGGAAATTTTCATTGGTAACAGCCCGGTCGACACCCGGCTGAAAAAAGGCCTCTTGGGCCTGTAACGAGGAGTACATCATGCAACGCCGATTTCTGAACTTGTCATTGCTGGCCCTGGCCGCTGCTGCCACAAGCGGTGCTTGGGCACAGAGCTACCCCAACAAGGTCATACGCCTGCAAGTGCCGTTTGCACCGGGGGGCACCACCGACATCATTGCCCGCACCATCGCCGACCCTCTGGGCAAAGCCCTGGGTCAGCCTGTGGTGGTTGAAAACAAAGCCGGTGGCGGCGGTGTGTTGGGCGCGACTGAAACAGCCAAGGCCGTGCCCGATGGTTATTCGCTGGGCATTGCCACGGTGTCCACCACCGCAGCCAACCCGGCCATCAACCCCAAGATTGCCTACAACCCGCTGACCGATTTCACGCCCATCATCAACATCGCGGCCACGCCCAATGTGATTGCGGTGCACCCCAGCTTCCCCGCCAAAGATTACGCCAGCTTCATTGCTGAGCTCAAGCGCTCACCAGGTCGCCATTCGTTTGCAACCTCAGGCACCGGTGGCATTGGTCACCTGCAAATGGAGTTGTACAAAAACAAAACCAGCACCTTCATCACCCACATTCCTTACCGTGGTGGTGGCCCAGCTTTGAACGACACGGTGGCTGGCCAGGTGCCCATCATTTTTGACAACCTGCCTTCGGCCTTGCCCTTCATTCAAGGTGGCCGCCTGGTGCCCATCGTGGTGGCTGCACCCACGCGTTTGGCGGTTTTGCCCAATGTGCCCACGTTCAAAGAAGTGGGTTTGGAACCGGTGAACCGCATGGCTTACTACGGCATTCTTGGCCCCAAGGGCTTGCCCAAAGAGGTGATCGACAAGGTCAATGCCGGGGTGCGTAAAGCCCTGGAAGACCCGGCGGTGCGCAAGCGCATCGAGGAAACCGGCTCGCTGATTGTGGCCAACACGCCCGAGCAATTTGCCGAGCAAATCAAGGCAGAGTTCACGGTGTACAAGCAGGTGGTGGACAGCGCCAAGCTCACCCTGGATTGAGCGGGGCGCCATTGAACGCCGAGCTGCAAGAGGTCGATGATTTCATCGAAGCCTTGTGGCTCGAAGAAGGCCTCTCAGACAACACCCTGAAGGCCTACCGGCGCGACCTCACGCAGCTGGCCCAGTGGCTGGCAACCACGCGTGTGGCGCTGCCTGCGGCCCAAGAGGCTGACCTGCACGCTTACTTTGCAGCGGCCCACGCCAGCACCAAAGCCACCACCGCCAACCGTCGTTTGACGGTGTTCAAACGCTACTACCGCTGGGCACTGCGTGAGCGGCGTATCACCGCTGACCCGACCCTGCGGCTGGACTCGGCCAAGCAGGCTTTGCGGGTGCCCAAAACCCTCACCGAGTCGCAGGTGGATGACTTGCTGCAAGCTCCGGGCGAGGCTTCACCCTTGGCGCTGCGCGACCGCACCATGCTCGAGTTGATGTACGCCAGTGGCTTGCGGGTGAGCGAGTTGGTGGGGCTCAAAACTTTCCATGTGAGTTTGAGTGACCATGTGCTGCGCGTGACCGGCAAGGGCAACAAAGAGCGCATGCTGCCCTTTGGCGAAGTGGCTGCCAGCTGGCTGCAACGCTACATGAATGAGAGCAGACCAGCCTTGTTGGCGGGGCGTACCACCGATGATTTGTTTGTGACCTTCCGCGGCCCGAAAGCCGGCCAGGCCATGAGCCGGGTGATGTTTTGGATGCTGATCAAAAAATACGCGGTGCAAGCGGGCATCACCGCGCCTTTGTCGCCCCACACACTCAGGCATGCGTTTGCCACCCATTTGCTCAACCATGGTGCTGATTTGCGCGCGGTGCAAATGTTGCTGGGGCATGCCGATATTTCCACCACCACCATCTACACCCATGTGGCGCGTGAGCGGCTCAAGTCTTTGCACGCGCAGCACCACCCCAGGGGCTGAGTTGATCCTGGCTTAAGCGCAGGCCCGCCTCGGGGATAATTGCGGGATGTCTGAGCTGCGACACACATGCCTGGCCTTCTTGAGCCTGGCCGACCCCAACGAGAAAGCCTTGCAGGTGCAAAACCTAGCACCCGGCTGGGCGCTGGACGTGCAGGCGGTGTGGCCTGAGCCCGAGGGCTTGCCCGGGCGTCCCGCACGCCCTGTGTTGTTGCCGCACACGGCCATCAAGCCCGCGCGCTTGAACACGCCAGAAGGCCATGCAGCCTTGTTGCACTCGGTCTGCCATATTGAGAAAAACGCTGTTGATCTCGCCTTGGATGTCATCTGGCGTTTTGCGGGCATGCCCGACGATTTTTACCGCGACTGGTGGCGTGTGGCCCAAGAAGAAGCCTTGCATTACACGCTGCTGCGTGACCACCTGCGCAGCCTGGGTTTTGACTATGGCGACTTCCCCGCGCACACCGGTTTGTGGGACATGGCTGAGCGCACCCGCCACGATGTGCTGGCCCGCGTGGCCTTGGTGCCGCGCACGCTAGAAGCGCGGGGGCTGGATGCTTCGCCGGCTGTCAAAACCAAACTGGTGAGCATTGGCGACCACCGCGCCGGTGAGATTTTGGACATCATCTTGCGCGATGAAATTGGTCATGTGGCGGTGGGCAACCGCTGGTATGGTTGGTTGTGCGCGCAACGTGGCTTGGACCCAGTGACCACTTACCCTGAACTCACTCAGCGTTATGAGGCACCACGCCTCAAAGCGCCTTTCAACATCGCGGCACGTGCGCAAGCGGGCTTCACAGAACTGGAACTGCGCCAGTTGCAAGAGCTCACCCACGTGCCTTCCATGAACTCTGCCGCTGTAGCGGCGCATTGAGACTTCAACATGGCCATTTATGAACTTCAAGGGCGTCAGCCCGACATCGCTGCCTCGGCTTATGTGGCTGACAGCGCCCAGGTGATTGGCAACGTCATCCTGGAAGAGAACGCCAGTGTGTGGTTTGGCGCGGTCATCCGTGGCGACTCTGACCCGATCCGCGTGGGCAAAAACAGCAATGTGCAAGACACGGCCGTGTTGCATGCCGACCCCGGCGCCCCCTTGACCATTGGCGACCATGTGACCGTGGGCCACCAGGCCATGCTGCATGGCTGCACGGTGGGCGATGGCAGCTTGATTGGCATTGGCGCGGTGGTACTCAACCACGCCAAGATCGGCAAGAACTGCATTGTGGGTGCAGGCGCTTTGGTGACCGAGGGCAAAGAATTTCCCGATGGTTCGATGATCATTGGCAGCCCGGCCAAGGTGGTCAAACAACTCAGCCCCGAGCAAATTGCTGGCCTGGGACGCATGTGGCAGGTGTATGTGGACCGTGGACAGATTTACCGCAACGGTTTGAAAAAGATCGGCTGAGCGTGTCAGAGTTTCACAAATTCATTTTTGAAGGCATGCCGGTGCGCGGCATGATCGTGCGCCTGGACGATGCCTGGGTCGAGGTCCTCAAACGCCGCGCAGTCAGCAGCACCGGGCCTTACCCGCCAGCTGTTCAGCAGATGTTGGGCGAGATGACCGCGGCAGGTGCGCTCATGCAGGGCAACATCCAGTTCAATGGGGCTTTGATCATGCAGATCCAAGGCGATGGGCCCGTGAAGTTGGCGGTGGCTGAGATACAAAGCGACTTGCGTTTGCGCGCCACCGTCACCCTGCGTGGCGAGGTGACCGAGGGGGCTGGACTGGCCGAGTTGGTCAACCGCCAAGGGCAAGGGCGCTGTGCCATTACCCTCGACCCGCTAGGCCGTCAGCCTGGCCAACAGCCTTACCAAGGTGTGGTGCCACTGACCGATGACCACGAGCAGCCGCTGCACAAGCTCAGCGAGGTGCTGGAGCTTTACATGCGCCAAAGCGAACAGCTCGAGACCAAGCTGGTGCTGGCCTGTAACGAGCACTTGGCCGCGGGCTTGCTGATTCAGCGCTTGCCGATTCAAGGTGCGGGCAACCTCGAGGGTTTGCCGCCTTCCAAGCGCGCTGAAATTGAGCAGCTCGAAGAAGACTACAACCGCATTGCCACCTTGGCTGCGAGCTTGAAAACCGAGGAGCTGCTGAGCCTGGATGTGGACACGATATTGCGCCGCTTGTTCTGGGAAGAAAAACTACAGCGCTTTGAGCCTGAGTTGGTGCCGCGTTTCCATTGCACCTGCAGCCGCGAGCGTGTGAGCCAGATGATTGAAAGCCTGGGTGAAGACGAAGCCCAAGACATCATCGCGGAGCAAGGCGCGATCACGGTGGACTGTGATTTTTGTGGCTCACGCTATGTGTTTGATAGCGTGCAAGCCTCGCAAATCTTCATGGAGCCGGGGGATTTGCCGCCTTCAAGCCCTTCAATCCAGTGAAGAGTTTGAACTCGCACTCGGGGTCTGAGCACGCATCGCATACCCAGGCCGCGCGTTGAGGCAGGTCGTGCGGCTGCACCAGACGCTGTGCATTTTGCAGGCGCTGCACGCCCTGGCCGTACACCACCCCAAACGACACCTGGGCTTGCGCTAACGCTGCGCGCAGCTTGGCATCGATGTCTTGCAAGTGGACTTGATTTGCCCCTGGTGTTGCCCGGTCTAAGCCGCTGAGCAACACGCGGGTGTCGTTCACATCAATGGACGGCAGACTGTTCTTGAATGCTTGAGCATCCTGCGAAGTGACATCCACATCAGGCAGCAAGGCAGGAAGGTGTTGCGCCAACCAGATCAGGTCAGGCGTGTGGGCGCCAGTGATGATGACGCGCATGAAGCGCTTACTTGCGGGTGACTTGCACCAAAATCTCGTTGGGCCGTACCATGCTCAGTTCCACACGGGCGCGCTCTTCGACCATCTCCAGGCCTTCTTTGAGATCGCGGATCTCGGCGGCCATACGGTCATTTTCCAGTTGAGATTTGGCGTTTTGCGCGCGTTGTTCCTCGAGGTCCGAGGCCATGCGCGCCACGCTGGGAACGCTGCCCCGACCTAACCACAACTGCAGGTGAAGGATCACCAGCAGTGCGATCAGGATGGTCGGGACCAGGCGTTTACCCATGCGCAGAGCTTACTTCAAGTTGTAGAAAGCAGAGCGGCCGGGGTAGGTGGCCACATCGCCCAGGTCTTCCTCGATGCGGATGAGCTGGTTGTACTTGGCCATGCGGTCCGAGCGGCTCATGGAGCCGGTCTTGATTTGACCAGCGTTGGTGCCCACCGCAATGTCCGCAATGGTCGAGTCTTCCGTTTCGCCCGAGCGGTGCGAGATCACCGCGGTATAGCCCGCGCGCTTGGCCATCTCAATGGCGGCGAAGGTCTCGGTCAAGGTGCCGATCTGGTTGATCTTGATGAGGATGGAGTTGGCAATGTTTTTCTCAATGCCTTCTTTCAAAATCTTGGTGTTGGTCACGAACAAATCGTCACCCACCAATTGCACTTTTTTGCCCAGGCGCTCGGTCAGAATTTTCCAGCCTTCCCAGTCGCCTTCGTGCATGCCGTCTTCGATGCTGATGATGGGGTACTTGTCGCACCAGCTCGCCAGCATGTCCGTCCACTCGGTGGCCGAGAGCACCAGGCCTTCGCCTTCCAAGTGGTACTTGCCGTCTTTGTAAAACTCGCTGGCCGCGCAGTCCAGGCCAATGGCAATTTGCTCACCGGCGGTGTAGCCCGCTTGGTCAATGGCTTCCAGAATCAGCTGAATAGCGGCTTCATGGCTGGGCAGGCTGGGGGCAAAGCCGCCTTCGTCGCCCACGGTGGTGCTCATGCCTTTGGCATCGATGATTTTCTTCAGCGCATGGAACACCTCAGCGCCGTAGCGCAGGGCTTCGCGGAAGTTGGGCGCGCCAATCGGCAGAATCATGAACTCTTGCAAGTCCAGGCTATTGTTGGCGTGGGCGCCGCCGTTGATCACGTTCATCATGGGCACAGGCATTTGCATGCCACCCATGCCACCAAAATAACGGTACAGGGGCAGGCCAGCTTCTTCAGCAGCGGCACGTGCCACAGCCATGGACACCGCCAACATGGCGTTCGCACCCAGGCGGCTCTTGTTCTCGGTGCCGTCCAGGTCAATCATGGTTTTGTCCAAGAAGGCTTGCTCGGAGGCGTCCAGGCCCAACACAGCCTCGGAGATTTCGGTGTTGATGTTTTCCACCGCTTTGAGCACGCCTTTGCCCAAGTAACGGCTCTTGTCGCCGTCGCGCAGTTCAATGGCTTCGCGTGAACCGGTGGAAGCACCCGAGGGCACGGCCGCACGGCCCATCACGCCCGATTCCAACAACACATCGCATTCCACCGTGGGGTTGCCACGGGAGTCCAGCACTTCACGACCGACGATATCAACAATAGCGCTCATCAAATTTCCTTAAGTTTCAAAATTTCAAGAATTTGTTAAAGATTGAATTGGTTTTCCAGCAAAGGCTGCTGCTTGGTCACGGTGTCCAGCGCCACCAAAGTTTCCAGCAAAGCCTTCATGTGTTTGAGGGGCACAGCGTTCGGGCCATCGCTCAGCGCCTTGGCTGGGTCGGGGTGGGTTTCCATGAAGAGTCCACTCACACCTACCGCCACCGCTGCACGCGCCAGCACCGGCACAAATTCACGTTGGCCGCCGCTGCTCGTGCCTTGCCCGCCGGGCAGTTGCACCGAGTGGGTGGCATCAAACACCACCGGCGCAGCGGTCTCGCGCATGATGGCCAGCGAGCGCATGTCGCTCACCAGGTTGTTGTAGCCAAAGCTCACACCGCGTTCGCAAGCCATGAAGTTGTCGTCGTTCAAGCCCGCTTCGCGCGCGGCAGCACGGGCTTTGTCGATCACGTTTTTCATGTCGCCCGGCGCCAAGAACTGGCCCTTTTTGATGTTCACCGGCTTGCCGCTTTGCGCAACCGCGCGGATGAAGTCGGTCTGGCGGCACAAAAACGCGGGGGTTTGCAGCACATCGACCACGCTGGCCACATCGGCAATTTGCGCTTCGCTGTGCACATCGGTGAGCACCGGTACACCCAGCTGGTGACGAACTTTCGCCAGAATATCCAAGCCCTTGTCCAAGCCTGGACCACGAAAGCTCGTGCCGGATGACCGGTTGGCTTTGTCAAAGCTGCTCTTGAAAATGAAGGGGATGCCCAGGGCCGAGGTGATCTCTTGGAGTTGCCCGGCCACATCCATCTGCAGTTGCTCAGACTCGATCACGCAAGGACCGGCAATCAGGAAAAACCGGTGCTGCAGACCGACATCAAAACCGCAGAGTTTCATGCCACAACTTTCAGTGATTTGCCTTGGGCCTGGTGGTCCAGTGCGGCCTTGATGAAGGCATTGAACAGCGGGTGGCCGTTCCAGGGGGTGGACTTGAACTCGGGGTGGAACTGCACACCAATGAACCAAGGGTGCACGTCAGCGGGTAACTCCACAATTTCGGTGAGCTGTTCACGCTGCGTCAACGCAGAAATCACCAGGCCGGCTTTGCGCAGCTGGTCAAGGTAGTTCACATTGGCTTCAAAACGGTGGCGGTGACGCTCGGTGACCACATTGCCGTAAATTTTGTGCGCCAAGGTGCCAGGCTGCACGTCTGAGCTTTGTGCGCCCAAGCGCATGGTGCCGCCCAGGTCGGAGTTTTCGTTGCGGGTTTTGATGGTGCCGTCCGCGTCTTTCCACTCGGTGATCAGCGCAATCACCGGGTGTGGCGACTCGGGCTCGAACTCGGTGGAGTTGGCGTCTTTCAGGCCCGCCACATGGCGCGCAAATTCAATCGTGGCCACTTGCATGCCCAGGCAAATGCCCAGGTAAGGCACTTTGTTTTCGCGGGCGAATTTGGCGGTGGCAATCTTGCCTTCTATGCCGCGCTTGCCAAAGCCACCGGGCACCAAAATCGCGTCGTACTTGGCCAGGCGGGGCAGGGCGTCGCCCTGGATGGTTTCCGAGTCCACGTGCTCGATCTTCACCCGCACATGGTTTTTCATGCCAGCGTGGCGCAGTGCTTCGTTGACCGATTTGTAGCTGTCGCTCAGGTCCACATACTTGCCCACCATGGCAATGGTGACTTCGCCTTGCGGGTGCTCGGTTTCAAACACCAAATCATCCCAGCGCTTGAGGCTGGCCGGTGGGGTGTTCAAGCGCAGCTTGTCGCAGATCAGGCCGTCGAGCCCTTGCTCATGCAGCATGCGTGGCACTTTGTAGATGGTGTCCACGTCCCACATGGAGATCACACCCCACTCAGGCACGTTGGAGAACAGCGAAATTTTCGCGCGCTCGTCATCAGGAATCGGGCGGTCCGCGCGGCAAAGCAGGGCATCGGCCTGAATACCGATTTCGCGCAGCTTTTGCGCGGTGTGCTGGGTAGGCTTGGTTTTGAGTTCGCCGGCCGCAGCAATCCAGGGCACATAGCTCAGGTGCACAAAGGCCGAGTTGTTGGGGCCCAGCTTCAAGCTCAGCTGACGCACCGCCTCGAGGAAAGGCAGGGATTCGATGTCACCCACCGTGCCACCAATTTCCACAATCGCCACATCCACCGCTTGCGGGGTGTCAAATCCGGCGCCGCGTTTGATGAACTCCTGGATTTCATTGGTCACGTGTGGGATGACCTGCACGGTCTTGCCCAGGTAGTCACCACGGCGCTCTTTCTCGAGCACGCTTTTGTAAATTTGACCGGTGGTGAAGTTGTTGGCCTTGCGCATGCGCGTTTCAATGAAACGCTCGTAGTGGCCCAGGTCCAGGTCGGTCTCAGCGCCGTCGTCGGTCACAAACACCTCGCCGTGCTGGAAGGGCGACATGGTGCCGGGGTCAACGTTGAGGTAGGGGTCTAGCTTGATGAGGGTGACTTTGAGGCCCCGCGACTCGAGGATCGCAGCTAAGGAGGCTGAGGCGATTCCCTTGCCCAGGGAAGACACCACACCGCCTGTGACGAAGACAAATTTGGTCATGTCAGGAGAGCTCGAGGCTCTGGGAGGTGGGAATCCCGAATTATAAAGGTCTGATACATTGCGCCCATGACAGAACTTGCCGGAAAACACATTGTTTTGGGTTTGAGCGGGGGCATTGCGGCTTACAAAGCCGCTGAGTTGTGCCGCGCCCTGGTCAAAGAAGGGGCCAGCGTGCAAGTGGTGATGACCGAGGCGGCCACCCAATTCATGACCCCGGTCACCCTGCAGGCCCTGAGCAACCGGCCGGTGGTCATGTCGCAGTGGGACGCGCGCGAGCCCAACAACATGGCCCACATCAATTTAAGCCGCGAGGCCGATGCGATTCTGGTGGCCCCGGCCAGCGCAGATTTCATGGCCAAGCTGCTGCACGGCCGAGCTGACGATTTGCTCAGCCTCATGTGCCTGGCCCGCCCGATGGACACGGTGCCCTTGATCGTGGCCCCGGCCATGAACCGCGAGATGTGGCAACACCCGGCCACCCAGCGCAATGTGGCCCAGCTCAAAGCCGATGGCACCCATGTGCTGGCGGTGGGCACTGGCGACCAGGCTTGTGGCGAAACGGGTGACGGCCGCATGCTCGAGCCCGAGGAGATTTTGCAAGACTTGATCGCCTTTTTCACCCCGAAAACCTTGCAGGGTCAGCACTGGCTCATCACCGCTGGCCCCACCTTTGAAGCGATCGACCCGGTGCGTGGCATCACCAATTTGTCCAGCGGCAAGATGGGCTTTGCCATCGCCCGCGCTGCGGCTGAAGCCGGTGCGCAAGTCACGCTGGTGGCTGGGCCTGTGCATCTGCCTACCCCGCGCGGCGTGCAGCGTGTGGATGTGGTCTCCGCACAAAACATGCACCAAGCCGTTATGAATGCTAGCGATGCAGCTACTGTTTTTGTAGCAACAGCCGCGGTGGCCGATTGGCGGCCTGCCACGGCTGCGGAGCAAAAACTCAAAAAAGACGGCTCAGGCCAGGTGCCAGCCTTGAGCTTTGTGGAGAATCCCGATATTTTGGCGGGCGTGGCCCAAAGTGCGCGTGCCCAAAGCGGTGCCTTGTACTGCGTGGGCTTTGCCGCTGAGAGCCACGACCTGCTGGCCCATGCCAAAGCCAAGCGCGAACGCAAGGGTGTGCCGCTCTTGGTAGGCAACATCGGACCGGCCACCTTTGGGCAAGACGACAACGCCTTGCTGCTGGTGGAAGCAAGTGGCACCCAAGAATTACCCCGCAACAGCAAACGTGCGTTGGCCCAGCAACTGGTGGCTGAAGTGGCGCAGCGTTTGAAAGCAAGACCATGAAAATCGACGTCAAAATTCTCGACCCCCGGTTGCAGTCGCAACTGCCCACTTACGCCACACCGGGCAGTGCAGGCCTGGACTTGCGCGCTTGCTTGAACGAGCCGCTGACCTTGCAGCCCAATGCCTGGCAGCTCATTCCTACCGGCATGGCCATGTACCTCAAAGACCCGAACTACGCCGCACTCATCCTGCCGCGCTCGGGGCTGGGGCACAAGCACGGTATTGTGTTGGGCAATTTGGTGGGTTTGATCGACAGCGATTACCAGGGGCAGCTGATGGTCAGCGCCTGGAACCGCTCCAGCACCGCTTTCACCATCGAGCCGATGGAGCGCATCGCGCAGCTGATGATCGTGCCGGTGGTGCAGGCCGAGTTCAACCTGGTGAGTGAATTCCCCGCCAGCGAACGCGGCGAGGGGGGTTACGGCAGCACGGGTAAAGCTTGAACTATGGCTTGAACCAAGCCAAGCGCCTTCAGTGCAGTTGGTCGTTGCCAGGTGCTTGGGTGTGCACCGGCTGAATTTTGAAAAAGCCGGTGCCCGCTGAGCCGCGGCCCACCTCTTCTTCGGTGGCTTCGCGCACGGCTTCGACCTTCATGGTCAAACGCAAGGCAATGCCTGCCAGCGGGTGGTTGCCGTCGAGCACCACATGGTCGGGGTAAATCTCGGCCACGGTGTAGAGCAGGTCCTTGGGCGCATCGGGGTTGCAACCCGAAGGCAGGGCCGAGCCCTCGATGCTCATGCCTTCTTCGAGCTCTTGCGGGAAGAGGGTTTTGGCCTCTAAAAACAAGAGTTGTTCGTTGAAGTCGCCAAAGGCTTCTTCAGGTTCAATTTGCAACTGCACCTTGGCGCCCACGGTGTGGCCTTGCAAGACCTGCTCGATTTTTTGAAACAGGTCGTCCCCGCCAATCAGAAACTCCACCGGCTCGTCGAGCACATCAAGTGTCTCGCCCAGGGTGTCTTCCATGACCCAAGTGAGGGCCACCACGCATTGTTCATTGATTTCCATAGGAGAATTGTCGCAGTTTGTGGCCGTCCTGTTGCCGGCCTGGAAAGATCTTGATGGACATCACCCAAGCGCTGCCCCTGCTCGGCGGCATCTCCCCCGAGCGTTTCATGAAGCAGTACTGGCAGAAAAAGCCGCTGCTCATCCGCCAGGCCATCCCCCAGAAGCAGCCTTTGCTGGACCGCGCTGCGCTGTTTGATTTGGCTGCCAGCGAAGAGGTGGAATCGCGTTTGATTGAGCAAAAGGCTACGCCTGGGGCCAAGGCTAAATCAGCATCTAAAAAACCCAAAGGCTCAGCTTGGCGCATGCGCCACGGCCCCTTTGAGCGCCGTGCTTTGCCTGCCTTGAAGCAACCCGGCTGGACGCTCCTGGTGCAGGGTGTGAACCTGCATGTGGATGCGGTGGACGCGCTGATGCAGCAGTTCCGTTTTGTGCCCGATGCGCGGCTGGACGATGTGATGATCAGCTACGCCAGCGAAGGCGGTGGGGTGGGGCCGCACTTTGACAGTTACGACGTGTTTTTGCTGCAAGCCCATGGCCAGCGGCGTTGGCAAATTGGTGCGCAAAAAGACCTGAGCCTGCAAGAAGGTGCGCCCCTGAAAATTCTGGCGAGCTTTGAGCCTGAGCAAACCTGGGTGCTTGAGCCTGGCGACATGCTTTACCTGCCACCGCGTTATGCGCATGACGGTGTGGCCGTGAGTGCCGATTGCATGACTTATTCGGTGGGCTTTCGCGCGCCCAAGCAGGCCGAGCTGGGCCAAGAAATTTTGCAGAGATTGGCCGAGGACCTGAGTGACGCACCCGAGTTGCTTTACAAAGACCGAGGGCAAAGCGCGGTGAGTGAGCCTGCGCGCTTGCCCGAGGGGCTGACGGCATTTGCCAAGCAGGCTTTGCAAGCGGCCCTCAAAGACCCGCTGGCCTTGGCGCGCAGCCTGGGCGAGTACCTCACCGAGCCCAAAGCCCAGGTGTGGTTTGACGAGTTAGACGATGACCACGGTCTTGTACAAATCGCGGAAATGGGTGGCGTTGAACTCGACCGCCGCAGCCGCATGATGTTTGACGACCGGCACATTTTCATCAACGGCGAGAGTTACTTGGCCGCCGGGCGTGATGCCCGTTTGATGCGCCAGCTTGCCAATGACCGTGCCATCAGCGACAAAGATTGGCGAGCCGCCAGTGAGGGTGCGCGCGAGTTGATGCTGGACTGGTGCATGAGCGGTTGGTTGCGTGTGCGCGCTCAGCCCTGACTTAAGACAAACTGCGGTGTCCCCGAGGTGATTTTCAGAGGGGGTGTCATGGAAAACCCTGAGATTGCGCACTATAATGGTGAGCTAAGCAGAGACCGTTGGTGACTGCTTGGTCATCTTGGGGTGAAACCCGTGGTGGCAATTTCCGGAAATTTTTTCATTCAACAGGTACATCAAATGAACAAAACCCTCGTTTTGGCAGCCATCATCGCTGCTGCTGCCCTGGCTGCTTGCGGTAAAAAAGAAGAGCCGGCTCCTGCCCCCGCTCCCGCACCCGCCGCCGCCCCCGCACCTGCTGCTGAGGCGCCTGCTGCTGCCCCCGCTGCTGATGCCAAGCCTGCTGACGCTGCTGCTCCTGCACCTGCAGCCGCTCCTGCTGCCGACGCTAAGAAGTAATTCTTCAGCCCAGCAAAAAGCCACCGCAAGGTGGCTTTTTTTCGTCCGGGCTTTTGTGGAGGGACTCGTCGTCCTGCACCAAGCCAAGGAGATCAGGTCCCCCGAGGCTTATTTCAAATCGTCAGCCAGCACCTGCAAGATGCGTTGCGCGTCTTCGGTCAGTTCGGCGTTGCCATCACCACCCAACACATTCAAGGTGGTTTTGCCAGCAGCGGCCTTCACCACAATGCGGTACTTTTGCGGGCCGCGGTCTTTGGGCTTGCTGCTGAAGAGCTTGCTGAAAAAGCCGGGCTCGGTTTTGTCCATCACTGGGGCCACATAGCGCACAAAGTACAAACCTTGGGCACGGTCGCGGTCCTCCACGGTAAAGCCTGTGCGGTCCAGCGAGAGGCCCACACGGCGCCAAGCGCGCTCAAAGCTGTCTTCCAGCGTCAAGACGGGCTGACCGTTTTGGGTTCCCAGTTGCAGGGTGGCGGCTTTCACCACCGTGGCTTGTGCAGCTTTGGCTTGCTCAGCAGGTGCGCCAAGCTTGACCATCAGGCGGCGCAGAAATTCGGTTTCCAGCTCAGGATCAACAGGGCGGGGTTGCCACACGGTCCGCTCAGAGCGGTTGCCCTCGTACACCTCAATCATGCCGCGGTGGGTGATGAACACCTCGGTGCCGGTGGTGGTGCGCTCCAAGCGTGTGCGAAACTTGTCGCGCTCGCCGGTGGAGTAGAGGCCATCAAGAACTTTACCCAAGGCCTTGCGAATGAAGTCTTGCGGCAGCTTGGCGCGGTTCTCTGCCCACTCAGTTTCCATGATGCCTAAGTTGGCTTGGTCGATGTTGAGGTTAAAGCCGTTCTCGGTCCAGAACTCTTTGAGCGGCTCCCACAGCTGTTCAGCCGGGCGGTTGATGACCAACCAACGTTGGTTGCCATCACGCTCAATGCGGATGTCAGCCAGCGCCGAGGTGGCGGTGGTCGACGCTGGTGCCGCGCCAGCACGCGCAGCCGGGCCACTGGCAGCGGCTGAGACTGGGCCATTGCCTGGTGTGGCGTAGCGGTTGTCGCGTGCAAGCTGGGTGAGGTCAGGCGGCACGATCAAGGTCGGGGCCTTGGTGGTGGCCGCGCTCTTGTAGTTGACCTTGTCGCTTTCCAGCGCCGAGCAAGCGGCCAGGGCTGCGCACAGCCCGATCGCTGTGAGTTTGAGGAATTGCATGGAGGTGTTCACTGTAAAAATCAGAGCAGGCCAGCCGCACGCAGCGCGGCTTCCACCACAGGTTCGTTGGTCGCAGTCATGGGGGTCATGGGCAGGCGCAAGGTGCCGCCGCACAAACCCATGCGCTTCATGGCCCATTTCACCGGGATGGGGTTGGGTTCGATGAACAAGTTTTTGTGCACGGGCATGAGCTTGAATTGGATGGCCATGGCGGTTTTCACATCGCCAGCCATCGCGGCCACGCACAGCTCGTGCATGAGGCGCGGGGCCACATTGGCCGTCACGCTCACATTGCCTTGGCCGCCGCACAGCATCAAGGCCACGGCGGTCGGGTCGTCGCCCGAATACACCGCAAAGCCTTTCGGTGCTTCGCGGATCAGCCACTGCGCACGCTCGATGTTGCCGGTGGCCTCTTTGATGCCGATGATGCCGTCCACCTGCGCCAAGCGCATCACGGTGTCGTGCGCCATATCGGCCACGGTGCGGCCCGGCACGTTGTAGAGCACGGTGGGCAAGTCCACCGCTTCGGCGATGGCTTTGAAGTGCAGGTACTGGCCCTCTTGGGTGGGCTTGTTGTAGTAGGGCACCACCTGCAGTTGGCAATCAGCGCCCACCTGTTTGGCGAACTTGGCCAGCTCAATGGCTTCGGCGGTGGAGTTGGCGCCACAACCGGCCATGACCGGCACACGCTTGGCGTGCTTGCGGGTTTGCTCAACCGTGACGCGGATGATCTCGCAGTGCTCTTCCACATTCACCGTGGGCGATTCGCCGGTGGTGCCCACCACGCCAATGCAGTCGGTGCCTTCGGTGACATGCCAGTCGATGAGTTTGCGCAGGGTGGGGTAGTCCACGCTGCCGTCTTCATGCAAGGGCGTGACCAGGGCGACGATGCTGCCGGTGATGGGGCTCATGGTGGTGTCCGGGAATAAAAGATCAAAAATAGATTCTAGCCAGTGCGCCGGGCTTCAGGCGCCAGCGGGATTCACAAGGCATAACGTGCCAGTGGCTCGTGCGCGTTGACGGCCACGATGCGTTGCACATAGCGATCGGGGCTGGCCAAAAAACCGTGTTCATAAGCCACCACACGCCAATCACAAAAAACCTGAAGGAGCTCGCCCGGGGCCAGCAAAAAATCAGGGCGCGAGGGCTTGCCCACGCTCTCGTTGCCTTGGGCAAAGGTTTCGTAAATCACCACGCCACCGGGTTTGACAGCGCTCAACAACTGCGGAAACAAGGCGCGCCACAGGTAGTTGGTGACCACCAGGCCATCAAAGGTCTCGCTCAGTGGCCAAGGGCCGTTTTCGATGTCGGCTTGCACCACGCGGCCGTGCGCAGCCGCTGAAGCCAGTGCCTCTGCGTTGCGGTCAATGCCGGTGAGCTGATGGCCTAAGTCAGCCAAGTAAGCCATGTGACGGCCGTGACCGCAGGCCACATCCAGCACCGTGCTGCCGGGCTCAAGCAAATGGGCCCAACGCTGAACCCAGGCTGAAGGCGGCTCTTGGCCGTGTTGCAAGGTGCCGGGCAGGGCGCTCATGTCAGCGGCGCACCTCATCCACCAGGGTTTTGAATTCGTCGATGTCTTCAAAACTGCGGTAGACGCTGGCAAAGCGCACATAGGCCACTTTGTCGAGCTTTTTGAGTTCGCGCATGACCAACTCGCCGATGCGGTTGGAGGCAATTTCGCGCACCCCCATGTTGAGGAGTTTTTCTTCGATGCGCTCGATCGCGCCATCCACCTGCTCGGTGCTCACCGGGCGCTTGCGAAGCGCCAGGTTCATGCTGGCCAGTAATTTAACGCGCTCGAACTCAATGCGGCGGCCATCTTTTTTAACGATGACCGGGAAATTGACCTCAGGCCGCTCGTAGGTGGTGAAGCGTTTGTCGCAAGCCCCGCACTGCCGGCGACGGCGTATGAAATCGCCTTCTTCGGAAATGCGGGTCTCCACCACCTGCGTCTCAGCGTTTTGACAAAAGGGGCAACGCATGAGCCGCTGTGCGCCTTATTTGTAAACCGGGAAGCGGCTGGTCAAGGCGTGCACCTTGGCGCGCACCGCCTCGATGTTGGCCGCATCACGCGGGTTGTCCAACACATCGGCAATCAGGTGGGCGGTGGCGCGGGCTTCCTCGTCCTTGAAGCCGCGGGTGGTCATGGCGGGGGTGCCAATCCGCACGCCGCTGGTGACCATGGGCTTTTCGGGGTCGTTGGGAATGGCGTTCTTGTTGATCGTCATGTGCGCTGCGCCCAGCACCGCTTCGGCTTCTTTGCCGGTGATGCCTTTGGCGCGCAGGTCCACCAACATCACATGGCTTTGGGTGCCGCCGCTGACGATGCGCAGACCGCGTTGCGTGAGCGTTTCGGCCACGATGCGCGCGTTGGTGATGACCTGTTGCTGGTAAGCCTTGAAGCCGGGATCCATCGCTTCTTTGAAGGCCACCGCTTTGGCCGCAATCACGTGCATCAGCGGGCCGCCTTGCAGGCCGGGGAAGATGGCGCTGTTGATGGCTTTTTCGTGCTCGGCCTTCATCAAGATGATGCCGCCGCGTGGACCGCGCAAGCTCTTGTGGGTGGTCGATGTCACCACGTCAGCATGGGGCACCGGGTTGGGGTAGACGCCTGCGGCAATCAAGCCGGCGTAGTGGGCCATGTCTACCAAAAAGATAGCACCCACGTCTTTGGCCACCTTGGCAAAACGCTCAAAGTCAATGTGCAAGCTGTACGCCGAGGCACCGGCAATGATGAGCTTGGGCTTGGTTTCGTGGGCTTTGCGCTCCATGGCTTCGTAGTCGATGGCTTCGTTCGCATCCAAGCCATACGACACCACGTTGAACCACTTGCCCGACATGTTCAGTGGCATGCCGTGGGTGAGGTGACCGCCTTCGGCCAGGCTCATGCCCATGATGGTGTCACCGGGCTTCAAGAAGGCCAGGAAAACAGCCTCATTGGCCGAGGCGCCGCAGTGCGGTTGCACGTTGGCCGCATCGGCACCGAAAATTTTCTTCACGCGGTCAATGGCGAGCTGCTCGGCCACGTCCACGTGCTCGCAACCACCGTAGTAGCGCTTGCCGGGGTAGCCCTCAGCGTATTTGTTGGTGAGCTGCGAGCCTTGTGCGGCCATGACCGCAGGCGAGGCGTAGTTCTCGCTGGCAATCAGCTCAATGTGGTGTTCCTGGCGGGCGTTCTCGGCCTGAATGGCTGCCCAGAGTTCGGGATCGGTTTGTTCGACGAGGATGTTGCGGTTGTACATGGCGGTCGGATGAAACAGGGGACCTCACACAGGTGAGGGTGCCCAGGCGCACGGCTGAACATCAGGCTTGCGACCCGACGGTACGCTTCATGGTGGTGTCCCACCTGACGCCGGGCTAGGCCCGCACGCTTATCGCCAGTTGCGTACCGCTCTAGTTTAGCTGAGTCAGGAGCTCAGCAGCTTTGGCGTTGAAGCCGGTGCGGCTTTGAGGGACACGCTGGTCATGGGCACGGCTTTGCCAGCCAACACGTCTTGCAGACGGGCTTGCTCAATCAGCACTTTTTGCACGTAGCCGCCGTCGTCTTCCAGGGTACTGGCGCCCACATAAGCACGCAAACCACCCTCGACCGAGCCGTTGCGGTCCACCGCGTCGCGCAGCACTTTGGCGCCCACGCGCATGTTGCTCACCGGGTCAAAGGTGGCGAGTTTGCCTCCAAAGCCCTCAAACTTGTCGGCATGCACCTGGGTCATGACCTGCATCAGGCCTTGGGCACCCACCGGGCTTTGGGCAAAGGGGTTGAAGCCAGATTCCACCGCCATCACTGCCAACACCAGGGTGGGGTCGAGCTTGGTTTTTTTCTGCAACGCAAACGCTTCTTTCACCAGAGCGCTCACCGGCTCGGGGGCCACGCGGTATTTGCGGCTGAGCCAATTGGCCAGCGCGGCTTGTTCTTTGGGCAGCTTGGCCGGGTTGGTGGCCGTGGCGCGCTCGATCGCGTCAGGCTGGAACTCGATGCCATTGGCCTCAATTTGGCGCATTTGCAGCCAGCTCATGAGCTGGATCTCGCCGGCCTGGCGCAACTCGGGCTGGGTGCTCAGGGCAATGCCCGCGAACATCACGCCCAAGCCCAACAGGGCAAAGCCGTTGTGGGTGATTTCAAAAAATCCTTGGGCGATGTCTTTGGCAAACGTGGCCAGACCGTTCCTGACGGTGCTCAATGCTGTCATGTTGATCCTTCCTTGCTGCGACGCCTGGGCGTTGATGGCTTGGTGTGGGGTGTGACGTCTGACCGCTTAAGCCAGATTCAGGCTTGGGCCTGTTGTCGAGGTTGCCGCTGTGGGCTGATGTATTGATGCGGATTTTAGTTGGATTGAATAGATCTGTCAAGAATAACAAATTTGATCGTTATTCAAATAATTGGTGCTACGGCATCCCCAGCCAAGACTTGAGAACGTTTATCCAATGACAAAAATCAGCGGCATAGAAACATGGCCAAGCCAAACTTTCGAGCCTTGGCTACAGTGGGCTTGTCTGTGCAGCAGACCGATGACCGAACCGCCAGGCTTGTGATGAAGCCCCCGCGGCGAGGTTGTCAAAACCAGGGAGCAATCCCTTGCTCCCGGGCCAGGTGGACATCAAACTCTCCTGAGCCCAAGCCCGACGGCTTCAGCTTGGTCTGACCGTCCAACCCGGCGTCAAGGCTTCAGGCCCGACGCCGGGTTTTTTCTTGTGACGACCGAAATTTCGGGGTGGCTTGTCAAACCCAGCGAAAATACACGTTTTACATGTCAGATGTGACCCCCATGACCGATGCCCGCCACACGCCCCAAATGCTCGACGATTTAACCGGCGGGGCATTTTCTGCTGCCACCTCCGGGGAGCGGGCCTCGCGCGTCCGCGAATGGTTGGCCACCGAACCCACGCTGGAGTTGATGCAAGAGGTTTTCCGTGAACTCAGCGTGAAAGACAAAGGCGCCGTGAAGCCTTTGCGCGAAAAACTCGACGAGATCAAACGCACCCGCAGCCAAGACACCATCGGCGCGGAGTGGGCTGCCAAAGCCCAGGCCTTGTTGGACCTGGGCCGTTTGAACGTGGCCGATGCCATGGCCTGGCAACGCGATGCCGCCAAAGCCGGTGCGCCCCTGAGCCGCGAACCCTTGGCCGGCTTGAAAAACCAGTTGATTGAGCGCGTCAAAGTCATTGAAGACCTGCAGCATCATGTGCAGGTGCAGCGAGAAGCAGCGGTGCTTTTGGCGCAGCGCATCGAAACACTTTCTACCAAACCCTGGCGCGAAGCCCAGGCCGCGGCCGAACAACTGCAGCAAGACGTATCGCATTGGCAAGCCCAAGCCACCACCTTGCAGCAAGACGCCAACTGGGCCAGTGTGGATGTGCGCTTTGCGCCGCAACTGCAAGCGTCGCTCAGCCAATTGCAATTGGTGTGGGACGCTTTCAGCAGCGCCTTGGCCGCCACCAGCACCGCGGCTGACGATGCCCAAGCCCCTTTGCCCAGCGTGCCCGTGTGGGCCGATGAAATTCGTGCCTTGCGCGGTTTGCCAGCGGCTGATGCGCCCAAACCGGCCAAAGCACCGAAAGAGCCCAAAGCAGCGGTAGACCCTGAAACCAAAGCGCAGGCCACAGCTGCTGTGCAAGAGGTGCTCTCAAAACTAGAGCAAGAGATGGCCCAAGGCCATGGCAAAGCCAGCGCCAGTGCCGCAGCGGCTTTGCGCCAAGTGCTCAAAACCCATGCCCGGGTGATTGACGATGCGCTGGAGCATCAAGCCCAAACTGCGCTGGCAGCTGAGGGCGAGTTGGAGAGCTGGCAACGCTGGCGCGCCGACCAACTGCGTCAGGAGTTGATTCAAAAAGCCGAAGGCTTGCTCAAGCGTCCTGCGGGTCAAGCCCTGGGCGGTCGCAAGCTGCAAGAGACCTTGCGCCAACTGCGCGAGCAATGGAAACAAACCGACCAAGGTGGGGTGCCCAACCACAGCTTGTGGAAGCGTTTTGACGAGGCTTGCAACGAAGCCTACAAACAGGTGCAAGCCTGGATCGACAAAATCAAAACCGAAGCAGCGGAGCACAAAGCCCAGCGTGTGGCGCTCTTGGCCGAGCTGCAAGCCTGGGCCGCAGACAACACCACCGCCAAAGACGACGACTGGAAAGGTTTTGCCCGCGTGCTGCAGCAGTTCAATGAACGCTGGCGCAATGCGGGTCACTTGGGCGAGAAAGCCTTTGCCGAGATGCAAGGCCAGTGGAAAGACGCCATGACCCAAGCTCAGGCCCCCTTGGTGACTTTGCAGCAGGCCAGCCTGGCACAGCGCCAGGCTTTGATTGAGCAGGCCAAGGTGCTGGGTGCCGCGCCTGTGCTGCGGGTCGATGCCATCAAAGCCTTGCAGCAAAGTTGGCAGGCCGAGGCCCACCGCGTGCCGCTGGATCGCCGCCAAGAACAAAAGTTGTGGGATGCTTTTCGCCAGCCCATCGACGACGCTTTCAACCGCAAAACCGCCGAGCGCGAAAAAGCTGCGGGTTCTGCCAGCGCTTTTGACAAACGCGTGATGGAAGCCGCCAAAGCCTTGGAGCAAGCCAATGCCAGTGGCGATGCGCAAACCATCCGCGCGGCCATGCAGGCCCTCGATGATGCTTTGCACGCCCGACATGTGGATGAAGCCAAACAGGCTGCAGAACCCATCCAGAAAGCTGCAGCTGCTCCTGAAGTTGTAGCGCCTGCTACTCAGTCTGTTGAATCTACCGAGCCGTCAGCACCCTCAGGCGAAGCATCGACACAAGCCAGCCAAGAAGCTGCTGGTACGCCTGATGCAGCCGCTGAAGCCACCTCTGATGCACCCGCTGAAGCTCCCTCTGACGCACCCAGTCAAGCCAGTGCAGACACAAGGGATGCCACCGAAGTGACTCAGCCTCCTGTGGTCGCACCCGCACCCGCACCCCGCAAACCGGTGGTGGCAGTGCGCGGCGACGACCGTCCTGGCCAAAAGCGCACCGAGCCTGCCCCTGCTGGTCGTGGCGCACGATCCGGTCGGCCCGAACGTGATGGTCGCGACCAACGCGGTGGCCCCGACCCGCGTGGTGCTGAGCAACGTGGCCGCCCCGGCGACCGCTGGGCAGAACGCGATGGCCGTGGCGAGCGTGCACGTCCCGCCTTCGATACACCGCGTTTGGGCGATGCAGCTTTCCGCGCCCAACGCAACGCCATGGAGCAAGCGCAACTGGCTTTGAAAAAACTGGCTGCCCAGGCGCACGGCGAGGTGCTCACCCATTTGCTACAAGCCTGGGAGCAACGCGACCCCGCGCAATTGCCTGCCGCGCAAGCCTTGGGACCCCGTGTGAGCGCCGGCGTGCGCGGCTTGTGGACGCAAGCTTTGAGCAGCCCTGCCAAAGCGGCGGATGAAGCCTTGCTGCGCTTGGAACTCGCCGCAGAGGTGCCAACCCCCGCCGAGCAGTTGGACGCGCGCCGCGCCTTGCAATTGCAGTTGCTCACCCGCCGCAACGACGCGCCACCCGCGCAGACTTGGGGGCAGGATGTGGCGCGGGTACTGTCCGGTGCTTGGGGTGAGGCCGAGGCGCGTCGTTTGCAAAACGTGCTCAAACAACTCTTGCGTCGTTGATGTCAGAACACCGTTTTGAAAGTCGCCAAGCGGCTTTGCGTCAGGGTGTGCGCGATGCGATGGGCGCGCCCGTGCTGGTGCTGTTCACCGGCATGATTGGTTTTGGCGCCATGTGCCGCGCCAACAACCTGGACGTTTGGTTTGCCACAGCCACGAGCTTTCTGATGTTTGCCTTGCCCGGCCAAGTGGTCATGCTGGAGATGATCATCACCGGCTCATCGCTCTTGGCTATTGGGTTGGCGGTTTCGCTCACCTCCACGCGCTTCATCACCATGGCGGTCACGCTGTTTCCGCAGCTGCATGAGAAAGACCGCAACCCCAAGTTGTTTGCCTCGGTGCATATGATGGCCATGACCGCCTGGGCGGTGTCCATGCGCGAGTTTGCCCACATGGCGCCGCAGTACCGCTTGAGCTACTTCCTAGGCTTGGCCTTTCCTTGTTGGCTCATCTCGGTGCCTGGCACCGCGCTGGGGTATGTGATTGCGGGGCAGGTGTCGGCACCGGTCACTTTGGGGTTGCTGTTCATCAACCCGCTGTTTTTTTTGCTGACTTTCACCGAGGTCAAGCCCTGGGCCAACCGCTTGGCCATTCTGGTGGGCTGTTTGCTAGGTCCCATGTTTTACACCTTGGACCGTGACACCAGCTTGCTCACCACCGGTTTGGTGGCGGGGTCGTTTGCGTATTGGGTGGACAAACGCTTCATCCGCCGTGTGCGCGGGGTATCCGCATGATGGACAGCTGGGGCACCTGGGGGGCCTTGATGGCCGCCACTTTGGGCACCTACATCTGCCGCGCGGTGGGGGTGGCGTTGTCAGGTCGCATTGACCAGGAAAGCGAAATTTTTCGCTGGCTCTCGGCCGTCACTTACGCCATGGTGGCTGCCCTGGTGGTGCGCATGATCATCTTGCCCTTGGGGCCGCTGTCCACCGTGCCTTTGTGGGTGCGTGTGTTGGTGAGTGCTTTGAGTGTGGGGGTGATGGTCTCCAGCCCCAAGCGCCGCTTGGTGCCTGGCTTGCTCACCGGCACGTTGCTGCTGGTGCTGTACGGCTCGCTGCGATAAAACTCTGGCCTGATGGCCGGTACGTTCAAACCAAGCTGCGTCGCGTGATCTGCAGTGAGGCTTGGTCCTCATTCAAACGCAAGTCCACCATCTCCAAACGCGCAGGCTGGGCGTTGGCTTCCCAATCGCTGAGCACTATGCGTTCCAAGGCGCCTAACTTGTCATGCGTGGGCTTGTGGGTGTGGCCATGGATCAGCAGTGGTGCCTTGGCATCTTTCAGCCATTGCTCGGCAGTGGGTTTGTCCACATCCACATAACCAGCCACTTGTTTGTTGGCTTCGCTGCGCGCGCGCATGGCGGCTGCTTGGGCGCGTCGTTCTTGCAAGGGTTGAGCCAAAAATTTTTCTTGCCAATCGCTGTGCCGCACTTGCTGGCGAAAGGCTTGGTAGGGCAGGTCGTCCACACACAGTGTATCGCCGTGGGTCAGCAAGGTGCGGGTGTGGCCCCACACCAGCACGGTGGGGTCACTCAAGATTTGCAGGCCACTCTGGGCAGCGGCTTGCGGGCCGAACAAAAAGTCGCGGTTGCCGTGCATGAAGAAGGTTGGCCGCTGCGCGCTGCAGGCACGCAGCACTTGCAGGCAATGGGCTTCGAACGAAGCAGCTTCCAGTGCCGCATCGTCCCCCACCCAAACCTCGAACAAATCACCCAGGATGAAAAGAGCATCAGCCGTGCAATGGTGCAAAGCCTGTTCCCAAGCAGCCAAGGTGGCCGGCTCACTGACTTGCACATGAACGTCGGAGAGCAGCGAGACGCTGCGCCAATGCGCAGGGGCTGCGAGTTCTGTGAAGGCTGCTTGGGGCAGTGCCATGCTGCTGGCGCTGGCAGAACTGCCCAAGCTCAAGAAAAACTCAACAGGTCAATCAAGCCAAAGCCGTGGCTTTGCTGATAACCACATCGTCTTTGGGCACGTCGCCGTGGTAGCCGCGCTGGCCGGTTTTGACCTTGGCGATTTTGTCCACCACGTCGTTGCCTGCCACCACCTTGCCAAACACCGCATAGCCCCAGCCTTGTGCCGAAGGTGCGGTGTGGTTGAGGAAGTCGTTGTCAGCCACGTTGATGAAGAACTGCGCCGTGGCCGAGTGCGGGTCGCTGGTGCGAGCCATGGCGATGGTGTAGTGGTTGTTCTTCAAGCCGTTGTTGGCTTCGTTTTCAATCGGCGCGTCGGTGGGCTTTTGGGTCATGCCGGGCTCGAAGCCGCCGCCTTGCACCATGAAGCCGGGGATAACGCGGTGAAAAATCGTGCCGTCGTAGTGGCCCTTGCTCACGTACGACAGGAAGTTGGCCGTGCATTTGGGCGCTTTGTCAGCGTCTAGCTCAAGGGTGATGACGCCGTGGTCCAGGATGTGCAGTTCGACTTTGGGGTTCATGGTCTTATCTCACTTGAGTTGCAGAAAGGATGTTAACGCTGGTCAGGGGCACGTTTTGGAACATGCTTTTGTTGCCGGTGGCTACAGCGCGGATCTTATCAACCACGTCCATACCTGCCACCACTTTACCAAACACCGCGTAGCCAAAGCCGTCGGGGTTGGGGGCATTGAGCATGTCGTTGTTCACCACATTGATGAAAAACTGTGCCGTGGCCGAGTTGGGGTTGCCGGTGCGCGCCATGGCAATCGTGCCGCGGTCGTTCTTCAAGCCGTTGCGAGCCTCGAGTTCAATCGGGGCCTTGGTAGGCTTTTGCTGCAGGTCGGGGGTGAAGCCGCCGCCCTGGATCATGAAGCCGTCAATCACGCGGTGAAACACGGTGCCGTCGTAGTGCTTGTCTTTCACATAGCCCAGAAAGTTGGCCACAGTTTTCGGGGCCTTGCCAGGGTCAAGTTCCAAGACGATGTCGCCCAGGTTGGTGCTGAGCTTGACCTGGGGCAGGGCAGGGGTTTGCGCCATCGCACCCGTGGCGATCAGCGCGGCGAAAGCGCCAACGACGCCCAAGACATGTCGGCGCGCAAGAGAGAAGAGCCTAGAGTTCATCCAACGATTCCTTCAAAGAAAATTTTCCAGTGGCTGGCTTGTCGTATCCAGTATTGTCGTTTGGTCACGGTTGCGCCCTGGTGGGGGCTTTCATCAAAGGTGACCATCATCACCTCTTCATGGTCGGCCCAGCGCAACAAGGACACATTGTCGTATGCCAGGCGCTTGCTGGCTTTGTTGCTCATATCTTTTTGTAAAGCGACCTTCCACTGCTTGAGGTCTTTGCCAAAACTGTTGAAGTCGGGGGTGTAAAAGCTCAGGGTTTTAGACAGCTCCCCGCGCGACTTGGCGGTGCGCCAGGCCAAAAAAGCATGCTCGAAGTGGCTATGGCTGCCTGCCACATAGTCGGTCTTGAGCCACTCCAGCTGCTGGGCAATGAGCACCGGCGTGGTTTTGGGCTCCACGGTTTTGAGCAGGAAGTTCAGATCGTTGTTGGCCAGCACCAGGCAACCATCGGTGGCCAGGGGCGGGCGTGAGTATTGGTTCGACGGCGTGCCATGCAGCCAAATGCCGCTGCCGGTTTTGCCGCGCCGAGCATCGAGCATGTTGGGGTAGTTGATGGGCAGCGCCCCCGAGCCATAAAAATCAGGCAGCTGTTTGGCATCCACCGCACCGGTGATGAAGTACACCCCCACAGGCGTGCGCAAGTCGCCACGGCTTGATTTGTCGGTGCCCAGTTTGCCCACCGACACATAAAAGTCCGCCACCAGTTTGAGTTGTTGGTTTTGGTGTTCAAACAGGTACAGACGTGACTTGGCCGCGTCCACCGCGATCGCGTGTTTGTTGGCTTTGGCCAGGGCCAAAAAGGCCGATGGGATGGTGCCTTCAGGCGGGCGCTCGGTGAAGGCTTTGACGCGCCGGCGCGATTCTTCACGCAGCGCGTCCAAGGCTTCAGACTTGTTGCCCGCCACAGGGTCAGGCACATCCCCGAACTGTTTGAGGGGCCGCGCACGAGCCATCAGCAAGTCGCCGTAGACCAGTTGGGCGAGTTGAAAGTTGGGGTAGTCGCGCGCCAATTTGGCGGCTTGATCCAAGGCCAGGTCGGTCTGGCCCGCACTGGTGAGGCGGTAAATCTCCAGCAGCCGCGCTTCGCTGTCGTTCAGGGCGTTGCTGGACGCGCCAGGTTTAGCCGCCTCGCGCTGGGTGGATGGGGGATTTTTGGGGGTGGAAGGGGTTTGCCCGTGAACCGTGGGCAGGAGACCAAGAAAACCAACGAAGCAAATCAGGGCCGCTTTCAAGCCTGGCATTGTCTTGGGCGCATGGGGCCAACTTGGCCCCACTGCGCCGGGCAGTTGTGAATCTAGGTCAGGATTCTTTCACAATCAGCCACTTACCGCCAGCCTTGGCCATCCACAGGGTTTTGGGCTTGACCGAGTCAATGCTGTCGGCCTTGTAGTCCTGCACAAAATTCACTTGCGCTTTGTTGCCCGTCATGGTGACTTTGACCTTGGAGAGCTTGATGCTGATGCTGCGTTTGCCCGAGATCAGGGCCTCGCGCTTGGCCTCCCACTCGCCGCGTGTCATGCCATTGGGGGGCACAAAGTCGCGACCGTAAGCGGCCAGGTAGCCACGCACATCTTTGTCTGCCCAGGCTGCAGCCCAGGCTTTGACCGCGGCTTCCACATCGCTGTTGCCCACATCGCGCTCTGCTGCGCGTTCTGTGCTGCGTTCAGCCACGGCAGGCTTGGCCGCACGCGGCGCTGTCTCGGTGATCATGGGGCTGGAAGCCGAAGCCATTTCCGTCACACCCTTGCGCGTGCTGGGTGTGGCCACGGGCGCGGGCATGGGGGTCGCACTCACGCTGGGTGGGTTGTAGGCGGGCGCACTCGACACAGGCGCAACAGCGGCTGGCCGCACCGGCTGTGGCGTGGTGCTCAGCGGGGTGATGGGCTGTGTATCAGTGGTGTCAGCACGGCGGCCTGTGGGGTTGAACAACTCACGAATCAGCGCGAACTTAGGTGTGACGGCAGTGTTGTTGCTGTCGAGCTGCAAGGCTTTGTTGTAGGCCTGACCGGCCAGCTTGGCGTACACATCGCCCAAGTTTTCATGGGCGGTGGCGTAGCTCGGGTTGGTGCGGATGGCCATTTCCAGGGCGACGCGGGCTTTGTCGTACTGGTTTTGGCTGGCGTAAAGCACGGCCAGGTTGTTGTAGGGCTCTGGCAGCTCAGGGTAGTCTTCTGTGAGCTTGGTGAAGGTGCCAATGGCATCATTGGTTTTGCCGCTGTCACGTTGAATCACGCCCTTCAAAAAGCGCATTTGCGGGTCGCGCGGCTTGTTGGCCAGGTACTGGTCGGCCAGGGTTTGCGCTTCGGTCAGTTTGCCGGCACGCATCAGTTGGGTGACTGCGGCGTAGTCGTCAGCCAAAGCCAGGCCGGTCCAAAACAAAGCCAGAAGTGTGAATGCGCGAAGGAGAGCCATAACGTGGTGGTGTCGCCTGAATGTTTGTCGCCGAAAGAATCTTGATAGAGAAGAGTTTTAAGCGCTGGGCAACCCAAGGCTTATACTCATTTTCATTCTAGTGCCATCATGAACTATTTCCGATAGCTTTTGTGATGTCTCAGTCTTCAGATAAGCCCATGAGTTTGCGAATATTTAACACGTTAACGCGTGTGTCGGAGCCTTTTGTCCCGCTCGAGCCTGGCCATGCGCGCATGTATGTGTGCGGCATGACGGTGTATGACTACTGCCACCTGGGCCACGCGCGTGCCATGGTGTCGTTCGATGTCGTGCAGCGTTGGCTCAAGGCCAGTGGCCTGCGTGTGACCTATGTGCGCAACGTGACCGACATCGATGACAAGATCATCAAGCGCGCGCTTGAAAACGGTGAGACCATCCGCAGCCTCACCGACCGCATGGTGGATGCCTTGCATGAAGACGCCGATGCTTTGGGCATCGAGCGGCCCACCCACGAGCCGCGCGCCATGGACTATGTGCCGCAAATGCTCGACGTGATTGGTAAGTTAGAAGCCAAAGGCTTGGCCTACCGTGCCGACGGTGGCGATGTGAACTACGCGGTGCGTAAATTCCCGGGCTATGGCAAGTTGTCGGGCAAGTCTTTGGATGAACTGCGTGCCGGTGAACGCGTGGCGGTGCTGGGCGACAAGCAAGACCCGCTGGACTTTGTGCTGTGGAAATCTGCCAAAGCCACCGAGCCCGACGAAGCCAAGTGGGCCAGCCCTTACGGCAGCGGCCGCCCGGGTTGGCACATCGAGTGCTCAGCCATGAGCTGTGCGTTGCTGGGTGAGCATTTTGATATTCACGGCGGCGGGGCTGATTTGCAGTTCCCTCACCACGAGAATGAAATTGCGCAAAGCGAAGGCGCGAACGGCCAGCCGTTGGCCAATGTGTGGATGCACAACGGCTTTGTGCGGGTGGACAACGAGAAGATGTCCAAGTCTTTGGGCAACTTCTTCACCATCCGCGAAATCTTGACCAAGTTCGATGCGGAAACAGTTCGCTTCTTTATTTTGCGCGCTCACTACCGCAGCCCGCTCAACTACAGCGATGCGCACCTGGATGACGCGCGCAACGCCTTGAAACGGCTCTACACTGCTCTGAATTTGGTAGCGCCTGATGCTGCAGTGTTGGCGCAGCCCCTGAACTGGGCATCACCCTTTGCACAGCGTTTCAAAGCGGCGATGGACGAAGATTTCGGCACGCCCGAAGCCGTGGCGGTGTTGTTCGACTTGGCTGGTGAGGTCAACAAAACCCGCAGTGGCGAATTGGCTGCGCTCTTGCAGCAGCTCGGTGGCTGCCTGGGTTTGTTGCAGGGCAAACCGCAAGACTTTTTGCAAGCCGGTGCAGGTTTGGATGAATCCGCCATCGCGCAAAAAATTGCTGAACGTGCAGCTGCCAAAGCCGCGAAAAACTTTGCCTTGGCCGACCAGATTCGCCAGGACTTGTTGGCTCAGGGCATTGTGCTCAAAGACAGCGCGGCCGGCACCACCTGGGAAGCCGTGGCATGACACGCAAGGCGACTGTATGAGCGACACCGTGGCCGTGCCCGCGTATTGGGAAGAGGCTTGCGCGCACCTGATGAAAAAAGATCGGGTGATGAAGCGCCTCATCCCGCAGCATGGCGATGTGTGCCTGCAAACCCGGGGCGACGCTTTCACCACGCTGGCGCGCAGCATCGTGGGCCAACAAATTTCGGTCAAGGCCGCACAAACCGTGTGGGAGCGTTTCATTGACCTGCTGCCCAAGCCACGCGGCGCGGCCAAAGGCACCATCAAGCCAGCCCAAGTGCTCAAGCTGCGGGTGGATGCGATGCGCGAAGCTGGTTTGAGCGCGCGCAAGGTGGAATACCTGGTGGACCTCTCGCTGCACTTTGACAACGGGCAATTGCATGTGACCGATTGGAGCGTGATGGACGACGAGGCCATCATTGCCGAGCTGGTGGCTATCCGCGGCATTGGGCGTTGGACGGCCGAGATGTTCCTCATCTTCCACCTCATGCGGCCCAATGTGTTGCCGCTGGACGATGTGGGCCTGATCAACGGCATCAGCCACAACTATTTTTCAGGTGATGCGGTCAGCCGCAGCGATGCACGCGAAGTGGCCCAAGCTTGGGCGCCTTATTGCAGCGTGGCAACTTGGTATATTTGGCGCAGTTTGGACCCAGTACCGGTTGAGTACTGAGGAGCCCGCCGCTTGATGCGGCAGATTATTTAGGAGAGCACGGGTGGCCAAGAAAACATTCCTCGATTTCGAGCAACCGATTGCCGAGCTGGAAAGCAAAATCGAAGAGCTGCGCTACGTGCACAACGAATCGGCGGTGGACATCTCGGCCGAGATTGAGCAGCTCAGCAAAAAGAGCTTGCAACTCACCAAAGACGTTTACAGCGACCTCACCCCTTGGCAAATCACCAAGATCGCGCGTCACCCCGAGCGTCCGTACACCATGGACTACATCGAGGAGATCTTCACCGACTTTGTGGAGATGCACGGCGACCGCCACTTTGCCGACGACCTGAGCATTGTGGGCGGCCTGGCCCGCTTCAATGGCGCGGCTTGCATGGTCATTGGCCAGCAAAAAGGCCGTGACACCAAAGAGCGCAGCGCGCGTAACTTCGGCATGAGCAAGCCCGAGGGCTACCGCAAAGCCCTGCGCTTGATGAAGACCGCCGAGAAATTCAAGCTGCCGGTGTTCACCTTTGTGGACACACCTGGTGCTTACCCCGGCATTGACGCTGAAGAGCGCGGCCAGTCCGAGGCCATTGGCCGCAATATTTTCGAGATGGCCCAACTTGAGGTGCCCATCATCACCACCATCATTGGTGAGGGTGGTTCGGGTGGTGCGCTGGCAATTTCTGTGGGCGACCAGCTCTTGATGTTGCAGTACTCCATTTACTCGGTCATCAGCCCAGAAGGTTGCGCCAGCATTTTGTGGAAAACCGCCGATAAAGCGCAGGACGCTGCCGAAGCCCTGGGCATCACCGCGCATCGCCTCAAGGCCCTGGGCTTGGTCGACAAGATCGTCAACGAGCCGGTGGGTGGCGCACACCGCGACCCCAAACAAATGGCGGTGTTCTTGAAGCGCGCTTTGACCGAGGCGCACCGTCAGGTGGCCGACCTCAAAACCAAAGAGCTGCTGGAGCGCCGTTACGAGCGTTTGCAAAGCTACGGGCGCTTCAACGACACCCGCGCCAGCAGCAAATAAGGTGAGGGGCAGGGCGGCCCTCACACCCTGACGCTCAATCCATGGCCTGCCATCACGCCCACGATGACCCCCGCTCTTTCACTGGCCTTTGAGGCCTTCGCGCCCAAGCTGCCCTTGGCCGTGGCCTTGAGCGGCGGCGCAGACTCCACTGCGCTTTTGTGCCTGTGCGCACAACGCTGGCCTGGCCAGGTGCTAGCCTTGCATGTGAACCACGGTTTGCAAGCCGCTGCGACAGACTTTGAAGCGCATTGCCAAGCCTTATGCGCGCAACTGAAAGTGCCTTTGCGTGTGGCCCGGGTAGATGCGCGGCCCAGCCCAGGTCAAAGCCCGGAAGACGCTGCACGCCGTGCGCGTTACAAAGCTTTGAAGGCGCTAAGCCTTGAAAATCATCAAGGTGTTGCTATTGAATCCATAGCTATTGCCCAGCACGCCGATGACCAGGTGGAAACCGTCATGCTGGCTTTGAGCCGCGGTGCGGGGCTGGCCGGGTTGAGTGGTATGCCCGCACATTGGCAACGAGATGGCTTGCACTACCACCGGCCTTTGCTGCAAGTGCCTGGTGCAGATTTGCGCAGCTACTTGCAAAGCATCGGCCAAAGTTTTGTGACCGACCCGACCAACGCGGACGAGCACTACACCCGCAACCGCATCCGCGCGCGTTTGCTGCCGGCGTGGGAGGGCGCTTTCCCTGCGTTTCGTGACACCATTGCCCGCAGTGCGGCGCATGCCGCGCAAGCACAAGCCTTGCTCGAAGAAGTAGCCGCCCAAGACTTGAACACCTTGCGCGCAGATGCTGGGGTGTCATTAAGCGGCCTTCAAACGCTCAGCACCGCCAGGCAAGCCCATGTGCTGCGCCACTGGCTCAAGCTTGACCATGCCTGCACCCCCAGTGCCGCGCAGCTCGAAGCCCTCATGAAGCAAATCGAGGCTTGCCGCACCCGCGGGCACCAGATCCACCTCAAAGTGGGAGAGGGGTTTGTGCAGCGCAACAAAGACAGTTTGGCTTGGTACAATCCCTAGGTTTTGCTCTGAATTTTTTACCAACATGGCATTGATTGTTCATAAATACGGCGGCACGTCGATGGGCTCGACCGAGCGCATCCGCAACGTGGCCAAACGCGTGGCCAAGTGGGCGCGTGCCGGTCACCAAATGGTGGTGGTGCCCAGCGCCATGAGCGGCGAGACCAACCGCTTGCTGGGCCTGGCCAAAGAACTGGCCCCCGCCAAAACCGACTCGGCCTACAGCCGCGAACTCGACATGCTGGCCGCCACTGGCGAGCAAGCCTCGAGCGCCTTGCTGGCCATCGCCTTGCAAGCCGAAGGCATGCAGTCAGTAAGCTACGCGGGTTGGCAAGTGCCCATCCGCACCAACGACGCCTACACCAAGGCCCGCATCGAGTCGATCGACGATGTGAAAGTGCGCGCTGATTTGGCCGCAGGCAAGGTCGTGATCGTCACCGGCTTTCAAGGCATGGACGACAACGGCAACATCACCACCCTGGGCCGTGGCGGCAGCGACACCTCGGCTGTGGCCGTGGCTGCGGCCATGAAGGCGGCCGAGTGCTTGATTTACACCGACGTGGATGGCGTGTACACCACCGACCCGCGCGTGGTGCCCGAAGCGCGCCGCCTGCACACCGTGAGCTTTGAAGAGATGCTGGAGATGGCCTCCATGGGCTCCAAAGTGCTGCAGATCCGCTCGGTGGAATTTGCTGGCAAATACAAAGTGCCCCTGCGTGTGCTCTCGAGCTTCACGCCCTGGGACATCGACCTGAACGAAGAAGCCCAATCGGGCACCCTGATCACCTTTGAGGAAGACGAGCAAATGGAACAAGCCATTGTGTCTGGTATCGCTTTCAACCGCGATGAAGCCAAAATTTCTGTGTTGGGCGTGCCCGACAAACCCGGCATTGCCTACCAAATCTTGGGTGCCGTGGCCGATGCCAACATTGAAGTGGACATGATCATTCAGAACATTTCCAAAGACGGCAAGACCGACTTCAGCTTCACCGTCAACCGCGCTGACCACGCCAAGACCATCGACCTGCTCAAAGACAAAGTGCTGCCCGCACTGGGCGCACAAGAAGTGCAGGGCGACACCCGCATTGCCAAGGTGAGCATCGTGGGCATCGGCATGCGCAGCCATGTGGGCGTGGCCAGCAAGATGTTCCGCTCGCTGAGCGAAGAGGGCATCAACATCCAGATGATTTCCACTTCTGAGATCAAAACCTCGGTGGTGATTGACGAGAAGTACATGGAACTCGCGGTGCGCGCGCTGCACAAGGCCTTCGACCTGGACCAAGGCAAGGCCTGATCGCGCCACTGTTTGTGCGATAATTCTTCCCAAGGAAACGTGACCGAGTGGCCGAAGGTGCTCCCCTGCTAAGGGAGTATGGGGTGTAGAGCCTCATCGAGGGTTCGAATCCCTCCGTTTCCGCCAAACTCTTGCGAATCGTCGTTTAACGAGTGGTTTGTAAGTAAAAAGATGCCCCAGCAATGGGGCTTTTTTTTGCCTGTTTTTGAAAAAGGGGAGAACTTCAGAGATTGATTTTTCTGACCTTCCCCATCTCATGCAGTGTGCATCGTGTGCTTCAAACCAAGTCAGGCTTCATGTTTTCAAAAATTGCAACCATCACCCTTCCCATCTTCACCCTGGTGCTGGTTGGATTTTTTTACAGCCGGCGAGTTAAACCAGACCTGTCAGGCGCCAACAAACTGGCCGTGGACATTGCCTTACCTGTCCTGATCTTCATTTCGCTGTCTGCTAAATCGTTCGACCCTATCGCTGCCCTGTCATTCACAGCGGCTTCCATCGTGTTGATTGTTCTGAGTGGATTGATCGCTTGGCCTTTGGCGAAATTTTCAGGCGCAACGCTGCGCGCTTTTGTGCCCTGTGCCATGTTCGCCAACATCGGTCCAGTGGGGCTGCCCCTCATTGCACTGTCGTATGGGCCAGAAGGCATGGCACCTGCGGTGGTGTTGTTGGTGATCTCCAATGTCTTGCATTTCACCCTGGGTGCTGGCGTGATGAGCGGCAAAGTGGACTGGCGTACGGTCTATGCCAACCCCTTGGTATGGGCAACGGTGCTGGGCGTGGCCAGCTCTCAATCACAGGTAGATCTGCCTGCTTGGGTTCAAACCTCTTGCACCATGATTGGTGGCGTTTTGGTGCCGATGATGCTGATGTCACTGGGCTCAAGACTTGCGGGCAGTCAAATCGCAGACGCTTGGGTGGGCGTGATGTCGGGGGTGCTGATTCTTATCGTCAGGTTGCTGGCTGTCTATCTGGCACTTTGGCTCATCCCCTTGCAAGGCTTAGAGCGCGGGGCGTTGATTCTGTTCGCCTGCTTGCCACCGGCTGTTTTCAATTTCTTGCTGGCTGACCGATTCCAGGTTGAGCCTAACAAGGTGGCGTCTACCGTGATCGTTGGACACCTCTTGGGCTTGGCGTTTTTGCCGCTTGGCATCTGGCTGGCCTTCATTTAGAAACCGTCTTAACCCCTCAGTGACTGACATCGATCTGATGCTTCACAGATTCCTTTGATATTGGGTAAACATGCCTGGACCACCGAGGCATACGTTGGTGACGTGCAATCAGCACGTGTCGACATCGGGTCGACGAACAACCAAAGGAATCCATCATGAGCTTTAACAAAGATCAGGTCAAAGGACGCGTCGAGGAAGCCAAAGGCAAGGTCAAAGAGGTCGTTGGCAAGGTCGTAGGCGATAAGAGCCTTGAATTGAAGGGCCACATCCAAAAAAACGCCGGTGCAGTTCAGGCGTCGTTTGGTGATGTGAAAGCCGACATCACAGACAAAGCAAAGTCACTTTAACCACAACACGGTGCTGGTGCGTGGATTCACCCGCATCAGTTCTGTTCACAACAACCTCAAAGTCGTGCCGCGTTAGTGCCTAAGCTGTGATCGTCAGCACCCGTATTTTTAACAAGCTGGGTGGTCAGCTTTGATACGGGTCTTTTTTCTGGGTCAGAGTTGACATCGAGAAGCCCGTTACTTTGCTGGGTGATCGATGCGCAACAACTAATGAACGAGTTGATGTGTGACCTGGTGATGTTGATGACACAGTGTGCTAATTGATACATGGTTGATGTGTCGATCGGTCATCAGATGGATTCGTTCTAGGAAAGTGGGGCACTCGTTTTTGATGTTCAAAAAATCTGCCATCTCCAATTGGTAGGCAAGTCCCGAAGTTCTGACGCTTGCACGATAAAAGCTCGGGTGTTCTGCCGATATGAAACCAACCAAACACTCACAAGCAAAAATATTGATTTCAAGGCCAGGACTTCCTGCCAAATCAATCATCATGGAAACCGTCGCACCCACCGGAAAGTAAAGATGGGTAGGTGCTTCATCCACCGTAAACAAGGTTTGCCCCGCGCTCAAGTACACCAGCTCCATCTTGGCCGTTAAAAGCTCGTACTCGTTTCGCGGCAAATCGCAAAGCAGGGCGTTGAAACTTGGCGACATGGATGTGGGTTTCTAAAGGCTTCGTGAACGCATCAGTAGATCGGGTTTCGCTTGCATCCAGTGAGCCACGTCAGTTCAGATGCACTTCAATCACCACGAATGTGGCGCTCTTTGATGATGCGCGCGTACCGGCGACTGTCCGATTCCATTTGTAGCTGGAACTGCTCTGTGCTCAGAGGTGTTGGCTCAGCGCCTATCGATTGGATGGGCGTGCGAACGCTTGCCATCTCCAGCGCGCGATTGACTGTGGTGTTGAGCAAGTTCACCACCTCCGGTCGTGTTCCGGTGGGCGCATAAATCCCGTGTGTGGTGCCCGCATCAAAGTCAGGCAAGTTGCCTTCTTCCATGGTGGGTACATCGGGAAATGCAGGTGAACGTTTGCGTGTGGCCACAGCCAGCAAGCGAAGCCGCCCAGAGCGAACGTGTGGCAATGAGATGCCTGGGTCGAACAGAAAATCGATCTGGCCACCCAACAGATCTTGCAAGGCCGGTGCAGCACCGCGGTAGGGCACATGCACCGCGAACACACCCGCTTGGCTTTTGTAAAGTTCTCCAGCCAGGTGCATGCCGCTGCCGTTGCCCGCTGAGCCATAGGACAGTTTGCCCGGTCTGCTTCTGATGAGGGCGGTGAGCTCTGTCAGCGTACGAACCTCCAGTTCAGGGCGCACCACCAAAAAGAGGGTGATGCGTGCCAGCGCAGCAACCGGCACCAAGTCGCGCGACACATCGAACGGCATCTTGGCGTAGAGGAAGGGGTTGGTGGAAATCGTGCTGCCAGCGGTGACCAAAAACGTATGCCCATCATTGGCTTTGACCACCGCTTCCGCACCAATCAGGCCGTTGGCGCCTGGGCGGTTCTCGATGATGACGGTTTGAGACAAAGCCTGTTGCAAAGGTTGTGTGATGGCCCGTGCCAACACATCTGGCGAACTACCTGCTGGAAAATTCACAACCAGCCGGATAGGGCGCGTGAACACATGGTCGGACTGCGCCATGCTCCAAGGCGTTGCCAACGATGTGAAGGCGCCCGCGACGGCGCCCAGCATGTCACGGCGGCTGAGTTGTGAAGGCTTGGTTCGCGACATGATGGGGCCCCTGTGTGGTGTTGACATGAATCAGGCGTGAACAGGCAGGCCGGTGAAGTTGTGCGCAAAGGCCGCACGCCCTTCGTGTGTGCCCGTCATGTAGTTCAACTCGGCAAGTTGCATGCGGCGCTGGAAATCACTGTCGCCAGGAAATTGGTGGACCATGGTGCAAAGGCCTGCCGAGAACCGCTGGACCAGCCACATGCGCTCGAGGCAAGTGTCTGAGTAGTTGTCCAGCCAGCGCTGATCGTTGCGCTTGTAGTGCTCCACCAGCGAACGCCCCAGCACCTTGATGTCGGCCATCGCCGAGTTCAAACCCTTGGCGCCTGTGGGGGGCACGATATGGGCCGCATCGCCGGCAAGAAACATGCGCCCAAAGCGCATGGGTTCACAAATGAAGCTGCGCATGGCCGTCACGCCTTTTTGCGTGATGCGACCTTCATTGATGGGCGGCTGCCCATCGACATCAAGCCGCTTGTGCAATTCAGCCCAGATGCGATCGTCCGACCAGTTGTCAGGGCTGTCGTCAGGCTCGCACTGCAAATACAAGCGGGTGACTTCGGGCGTGCGGATGCTCATCATCGCGAACCCGTCCGCATGGCAACCCCAGGTGATGTCTTGTATGGCTGGCGGTGCGTCAGCCAAAATGCCTAGCCAACCAAAGGGGTACACACGGTCATAAAGCGCGAGCTTGTGGCTTGGTATGGCGGTGCGGCTGATGCCCCGAAAGCCATCACAACCCGCCACGAAGTCGCATGACAATGCGTGTTGCTTGCCTTCAGATTCGAAATGGATGACGGGGCGGTCACCCTCAAGACCCTCGATACGACTCACGGGCGAGTCATAGAGAATTTGTGCACCTGCCTCTTCGCGCACGCGCATCAAATCAGCCACCACTTCATGCTGGGGATAGGCCCAGGCACTTCGGCCTCCGGATGCTTCGTGAAAGTCCAGTCGGTGAGATCGGTTGTTGAAGCGAAAATCCAGCGCGTGCTGCTCCAGGGCCAATCGGTCAATGCGTTCAGCCAGGCCGACCTCGCGCATCATCTCTATCGTGCCTTGCTCAAGCACCCCAGCGCGAAGACGGGAGCGCACATGGTCTTGTTCAGAGCGTTCAATGATGACCGACTCGATGCCCTCCAAATGCAGCAGATGGGACAGCATCAAACCCGCGGGGCCAGCGCCAATGATGCCCACTTGTGTGCGCATCATGGTGTTTCCTCCAGGGTGATCATGCCCATGCCGGTCGTCATGGGTGCGTAGTAATTCCGATGAATTTTTCGAGCCTTAGGCGACATGGCCCCTCGCATGACCAGCCACATGATGAGCTCGATCCCCTCCACACCAAAGCGGTTCATCAATTCCTGATGGGTGATGTTGGTCAGGCTCTCGGGGTCGTGTTCCATGCGGTCTAAAAAGTCTTGGTCGTTGTCCGCTTGCATCTGACCAAAGTGCGCGCCGGTGAGTTGATGCGACATGCCACCTGTGCCAACAATGGCGACTTTGATGTCAGCCGGGTAGCTCTCAACAGCACGCCGAATGGCTTGCCCAAGCCGCCAGCAGCGACGCGCGGTGGGCAAGGGGTGTTGCAGCACATTGACGGCGATGGGCACCGAAGCCACGGGCCAGCCCGTATCTGACGGGTCAAAGCACAAATGCATGGGCACCAAAAATCCATGCTCCACCGCCATTTGCTGGCAGATGGTCAGATCGAACTCGTCATACACCAGCGACTCGCACAGGTGCTGCGAGAACGCCAAATCGCCACGGATGGTGGGCAGTGCACGTGTGCCAAAACCCTCGTCGGCAATCGCGTAATGGTCTGCGCAACCCACAGCGAAGGTGGGGTAGCGGTCGAAGAAAAAGTCAGCGCCGTGGTCGTTGTAGACCATGATGCAAACATCCGGCTTCAATGCTCCCAGCCATTCACGCACCGGCACATAGGCATCGAACAGCGGCTTCCACGCTGGGGTTTCAGTTTTGCCACGGTCATAGGCACCGCCGATGGAAGGAACATGCGAGGTGCCGATGCCGGCGACGATGCGAGCCATCAGACACTCTCCGGGACATTGCGGGTTGCCAAAAATTCCTCGTAGGTCTCGCCACGCATGCCTGCCCCCATGCGGTACAGGCCGTGGCCTGTGACGGCGCCGAGCTTCATCAGGTAGTAAATATTGCCGCCGGCCTCCAGGAGACCTGAAAAGTCGCGCGCGCGAACCATGGCGCGCTCGTCTTGCGTCAAGGCAAAGTGTTCCATGAAAGCTTCTTCATCAGCTTTGTAGGCTTCACGCTCATGCGGCTTTGACAGGGCGTTGCACATGGTGTTGATGCGCAGGCCACGCCAAGACAGGCGCAGGTCGAAAACCAGCGAGCCGCCGATGCGTGCACCCGGCTCAAGTTGTGTGTGGACAGGGTCGGTCATGGCCGCAGTCTAGGGCTGAGATAAATACTTGAAAAATACAAGTATCGTGTTACCTTCTGCCAGGTCCATGTGCAACAGGAGGTCTTGCATGTCCATCGCTTTACCCGCGGCTGTTGATGAGCTCCTCAACTACAGACTCAATGTGTTGCTGTCGCAAAGTGGTGCCTTGACCACCCGTTGGTGCGAAGGCCGCTTTGGCATCACGCGTCGGGAATGGCGCATCATCGCCTTGCTGGCGGTGGATGGCCCCATCTCGATGGGCAGGCTCTCCGAACGCGCCAGTTTGGAGCCCGATCGCATCTCAAGACTGTTCAGCTCCCTCAAAGACAAGCAGCTGGTTGAACGGGTGTCAGACATGCAAGACCGCCGCCGCGCTTTGGTTGAACTCACCGCCAAGGGGCGCAGTGTTTACGACGAGCTGTTCCCGATTTCAGTGGGCATCCACCAATCGATACTCAGCGATTTAACGGTTGCTGAAATGCAAACCCTGGACAGCCTCTTATCAAGGCTGACCGAACGCGCACGAAGTCTTAACGATCAAGCCATCACAGCACCCAAAGCATCGCGGCGTCTTGGTGGCAGCAGGCATCTGTCGGCGTCTAACGCGCCTAAGACGACCTCCGTGTTCCCTGTTGCTTGATGCGCTCTCGGGTTTCTCCCTAGGCCAAGTCGCCTAGGCTACAACCCCTACAGACAGTTTTCCTCGATCTTTGTATGCTGGGTTGTTCAACACACCGCCCACAAGGCCCATAACGAGGAGACCCACCCATGAAACTCAATCAACTGGCCCTATCCATGGCCATGATCGCCACCGTATCCCTGGGGGCGCTGCAATCAGCCACCGCGGCCGACTACAAAGACCGCACGATCAAGGTCAGCCATGTGGTGCCCAAAGACCACCCCTTCCAAATCGGCATTGAGAAGTACGCCGAAATTCTGGCGGCCAAAACCGACGGCAAGATGAAGATGCGTGGCTACCCTGATGGGCAGTTGGGTGCAGAGCTGGCCTCCATCACCTCCGCACAAGCGGGTGTGTTGGAAATGGCTTTGGTGTCGACCGCAGCCACCGCCTCGGTGGTCAAAGAGTTCGGGGTGTTTGACCTGCCCATGATGTTCAACGACGCGCGCGAGGTGGACCACATCTTGGATGGCCCCATTGGCCAAGCGCAACTCGACAAGCTCACCGACAAAGGCTTGATTGGCCTGTGCTTTTTCGAGACCGGTTTTCGTCACCTCACCAACAGCCGCCGCTCGGTGGCCAAGCTGGAGGACTTCAAGGGCTTGAAGATCCGCACCATCCAAAGCTCGGTGTTCATTGATGTGTTCAACACCCTGGGTGCGAATGCCACACCCCTGGCCTTCACCGAGGTGTTCAACGCGCTGGAGTCCAAAGCCATTGACGGCCAGGAAACGCCTTACAGCAACATCTACGGCAACAAGTTTTACGAAGTTCAAAAGTACCTCAGCAACACCGCGCACATTTACGGTGGTGCGGTGATCATGGTGAGCAAAAAGTTTTGGGACCAGCTCACCGCTGATGAGCAAAAAGTGATGCGCGACTCCTGCGCACCTGCGCGTGACCACGAGCGCAAATACAGCCGCGACAACGACCCCAAGCTGCTCCAAGAGCTGAAAAACAAGGGCATGATTTACACCGAAGTGGCACCCGCCGAGCGTCAGCGTATCCGTGATGCGCTCAAGCCGGTCTACCAAAAGTACGCGAAAAATTTGGGCGAAGACGTGGTGAACCAAACCATGAATGAGCTGGAAAAATTCCGCGCTAACAAGCCCAAGTAATCAGGCGCAGTGAGGCCGACCATGCAAGACCCCACCTGGTTGGAGGTGGCTGTGAACGGCCCTTGGTCGCGCAGCCGCCAACCCAACATCCCACTCACCGCTGATGAAATCGTGAACGAAGCCCTGGCCTGTGCGGCCGAGGGCGCCTCCATCATTCACTTTCATGCTTACGACGAAACCACAGGCCGCCAGCGTGACGATTACGAGATTTACGCGCCCATCATCGAACGCATTCGCGCCAAAGCCGATGTGATTTGCTACGGCACCTTGCCGTTTGCAGGCAGTGTGGATGCGCCATCGCCCTTGAACCCGGCGCAGCGTTACAGCGCGGTGGACCAGTTGGTCAAAGCGGGGTTGATTGAATGGTCGGTGGTGGACCCGGGCTCGACCAACATCAGCCACTACAGCGACATGGTCAGTGGCAAAGAAGGCTTTGTGTACGCCAACCCTGAGAACCATGTGCGCCATGGCCTCATGCTGGCGCAGCAACACCACATCACCCCGTCTTACGCGATTTACGAACCCGGCTTCATGCGCTTGGGTGCGGCCCTGCACCGCGCCTACCCGGGCGCGCCCACGCCGATTTACCGCATGATGTTTTCACAGCACATCGCCTTTGGGTTCCCGCCTGAAGTCTGGGCTTTGGAGGCTTACCTCAAGCTGCTGGCGTTGGAGCAACCGGGCGCCCCTTGGATGGTGGCCGGCCTGGGCGTGGACCTGGGCGACCTCATCACCCGTGCGGTGGAACTCGGTGGCCATGTGCGTGTGGGCCTGGAAGACGCGCCCATGGGCAACACCGGCAGCAATGTGGCGATGGTCAAAGCAGCGCGCGCGCAAATGGAAGCGGCCGGTGCTGTGATTGCCACGGCCGCTCAGGTACGGGAGAGGCTGCGCCGCAGCGCAGCTTGATAGACCTCGCCGCAGCGCAGCTTGAATGACTGAGCTGTTGCGCCGTTGATTACTTGACAGCAGCAGCACCTGCCATGGCGGTTTGACCGTCTTGCTCGCCACTGCCGCCTGAAATACCCACAGCACCCACCACCTTGCCGTCTTGAATGATGGGCACGCCGCCATCAATTGGAATCGCGCCGGTCAAACGCAGCAGGCGCAGACCTGCACCACCGCCGGCCACTGCGTCTTCAAACAATTTGCTGGGTCGGCGAAACAAGGCAGAGGTCTTGGCTTTTTCAATCGCCAGGTCCACGCTGCCGGTTTGGGTGTCTTGCATTTTTTCAAAATAAACCAGGTGGCCACCGGTGTCCACCACCGCAATGGCCATGCGCCACCGGTTTTTCGTGGCTTCAACCACCGAAGCAGCTGCTACTTTTTTCGCAGCATCAATGCCAATGGATACGCCATACGGCGTGGGTGGCGGGGCAGCAAAGTTAGCTTGAGCATGAGCGACGAAGCCAGTGCTCAGGCCGGCAAGCGCCACAGTTAATGAGGCTGCGATGGGAATGAAACGCATGAAATCTCCTTAAGTTCTGGCCACCATGGCCGGTTCGATGGCTGATAAATTGGGGGTGCCCATTTGCTGCATGGTGCCCATGAGTTCCGTGCGCAAGAGGCTCATCACTTTTTCAACACCAGGCTGACCAAACGCGCCCAAACCCCACAGGTAAGGTCGACCTACACACACCGCAGTCGCGCCCAGGGCCAGGGCTTTGAAGATGTCCGAGCCGCGGCGAATGCCACTGTCAAACAAAATGGGCACTTTGCCTTTGGCTACTCGCGCCACTTCGGGCAGACAGTCAATCGAGCCACGCCCACCGTCTTCACTGCGCCCGCCGTGGTTAGACACATGGATACCGTCTACCCCGTATTTGAGGCACAACTCGGCATCCTCTTCGGTTTGAATCCCCTTGACGATCAGCTTCATGCGCGTCACATCACGCATGCGGCGGATGAACTCCCAGGTCATGTTGGAGGAGGACATGCTTTTGACATCGGTGAAGTCGATGCCATCGTAAATTGGCCGTTCATACCGGCTGCCAAAGCCATGGGTGTGGCAACTCGCACAGTCACGGGTGTCGAGCCGCTTGAGGCGCGCAAAGGTTTCTTGGTTGCGTCCGCCATTTCGGTCCACCGTGATTTCCATCACCGGCACGCCCGCACGGTCTAGTCGTTTGGCAATTTGTTTCGACACTTCAAAGCTGGAGGTGGCGTAGAGCTGAAACCACACCTCGCCTTGGCGCGCAGCGATCACATCTTCAATGGTTGAACCTGCTGCACTGGACAAGACATTGAGGTAGCCACCAGCACGCGCTGCCTTGGCCACGGCAATCTCACCCTCGGGGTGGTAGGCCCGATTGCCACCTGTGGGCGCGATGATGATGGGCGTGTCCCAACGCTTGCCAAAAAGGGAGAGGGACATGTCGATCTTGCTCACATCCCGCAGGCGGCGAGGGCGCAAGGCGTAATTCAAAAATGCACTGCGGTTGGCGCGCAGGGTTACCTCGTCATCAATGCCTGAGGCCATGTACGCAAAGTGTGCGGTAGGCACTTTGTTGAAGGCCACCGGTTCAAAGTCAAACACATTGATGGCCTGGGAGGGGTCACTGATGAGGTCCAGCGGGGTATTGGGTGCCCAGACCATCGGGTCAGGTCGTTTGAGTACTTGGCGGTTGAGGCTGCCGATCTCGGCCTGAGCGCTCAAGGTACTCAGCAGTGGGCTGGCGGCCAGCCATCGCATCAATTGCCGACGGCTCAGGTCTTGGTCTTGCACAGTCACTCCTGTTTGCTCGCTTCTTTATAGCGCTCAACCTTACTTGAAGCGTGCGCCCCGCATGAAACGGGAAAACCCTAGGACACAGGGGCGGCGCTTGGTGCAAGCATGACGCATAAGTACCAAAGGACGTCGATGACACACCAGCCTATCGCTCAAACCAACGAGCCTTCAGCCGAACCATCAGCCGAGCAAGCCGACCTGCCACGCCGTGGTTTTTTAGGTGCTGCCATTGGCTTAGGTGCCATGGCTGCACCCTTGGGTTCGTCGGCGCAAACAAAGCCAACGGCACTTGCGCCAGTCAAAGGCACCGAGCACTGGGTGGTCAAGCGAGCCGATGGCAAAGATGTGCGTTTGTTCATGTGGCACAAACGTTTGGCACAACCGACCGCACCATCACGCGGCACCTTGTTGTTTGTGCATGGCTCATCGGTGTCATCCACCCCGGTGTATGACTTGCAAGTCCCCGGCCGCGATGACGCGTCTTTGATGGATTGGTTTGCCCGACTGGGTTACGACACCTGGTGTTTTGACTGCGAGGGCTATGGCCGCTCGGACAAGACTCGGCCTGTCAATGCCGATGTGGCTTGCGGCGCCGATGACCTGGAGGTGGTGAGCGAGGCCATCATGAAGCTCAATGGCGGGCGACCGCTCATGGTTTACGGCTCATCGTCTGGTGCTTTGCGTGCAGCTTTGTTTGCGCAGCGCCAACCCACGCGGGTGGCCCGCCTGGTGCTCGATGCCATGGTCTGGACCGGGGAGGGCAGCCCCACCCTGGCAGAGCGCCGCAAACGCTTGCCCAACTACCTGGCCAGCAACCGCCGCCCGATTGACCGCAACATGATTCGCAGCATCTTCACCCGCGACCACCCGGGCACCAGCGACCTCTCGGTGGTGGAAGCCTTTGCCGATGCGGTGCTGGCCCTTGACGATTCCATGCCCACTGGCACGTACATCGACATGTCCTCGAAGTTGCCGGTCTGCGACCCCGCCCAAATCAACGTGCCGGTGATGATTTTGCGTGGTCAGTTTGATGGCATTGCCACTGAGAGAGATGTGCTCTCGTTTTTTGAGAAGCTGCCCAGCCCCGACAAGCAGGTCGTGATCATGCCGGGCATCGCGCACTCCAGCACGCGGTCAAAAAATTACAAAGTGGTTTACCACCTGCTCGAGCGTTGCTTCTCGCAGCCCGAGCCTCTGTACCGCGGCGCTTAATTTTTCAATCCACCAAAGGAGACAACACCATGGGCTTTTTGAGTGATGACGAAATCGCGAAGTTAGATCCTGCTGAATCAGTTTTGTTCCCCTCGCCAATTCCGGTGCAAAGCGTGTCGTCGGACGAGTTCATGCCCGCACCACAAACCGCCAAGCAAAAAGAGTTTGAAGCGCGTGTCAAAGACATCGGCGAGAAAATGTCCAAACGCTTAGGGACGAGCCGACGGCGGTTTTTCCAAGGTGCGTCGGGCATGGCTGCAGCCTTCTTGGCCATGAACGACACCTACGGCCCGATCTTCGGTGTGTCACAAGCGGAAGCCGCCACGCCTGAGATGGCCAATGAACGCGCCAAGAAACTCTCAGGCCAGTTCATCATGGACATGCACACGCACTTCTTGCGTGACGACACCCGCATCCAGTCGTTTTTGTTGCAGCGGCAAGCGGTGGGCAAGGCGGGTTGGAACCCGGCCATCAAGGTCGAAGAACAAACCATCGACGACCTGAAGTTTGCCAACTACCTCAAAGAAATTTACTTGGACAGCGACACCAAGGTGGCTTGCATCAGCGGAGCGCCTTCAGAAATCCCGGGCGACTGGTTTTTGACCAATGAGATGAAGGCCAAATACCGCAGCGTCATCAACGGTATTTCGGGCAGCAAACGCGCTTTTGCGCACGGCATTTTCACGCCGGGTTACCCGGGTTGGATGGACGATATCGACCGCACGATCGAGGTGCTCAAGCCCGACTCGATGAAGGGCTACACAATTGGTGACAACACCAACAAACACCTCTCCAAGCACCCGTGGTTGATGGACGATGAGAAGCTGGTGTACCCAGCTTACGAGAAGTTTGTCAAAGCGGGATTGCGCAATGTGTGTGTGCACAAGGGCTTGTTCCCGCCATCGGTGGAAAAACAATTCCCGCACCTGCTGCGCCACTCACGCGTTGACGATGTGGCCAAGGCCGCCAAAGACTGGCCGCAACTCAACTTCATCATCTACCATGGCGGTTACCGTTACGCCGGTGGCGGTAAGGCCGAAGACGCGTGGGGCCAGTTTGAGCGCACCGGACGCATCGACTGGATCACCGATCTGGCTGAGATGCCCGCCAAGTACGGTGTGAACAACATCTACGCCGACCTGGGCCAGCTGTTTGCGCAGACCACGGTGGTGGAGCCACGCCTGTCGGCGGTGATGCTGGGTCAGCTCATCAAAGGCCTGGGCGTGGACAAAGTCGTTTGGGGAACTGATGCGATTTGGACCGGTGCGCCCCAGTGGCAAATTGAGGCCTTGCGCCGCATTGAAATCCCCGAAGAGCTTCAGCGCCGCTACGGTTACGCGCCCTTAGGTGCGGCCGATGGCCCGGTGAAGAACGCGATTTTCGGTGGCAACAACGCACGCATTTACAACTACAAGCCCGAGCAACGCGCCGAGCTGGCCACCGATAAGCTGGCCTACCACAAGACCATCTACGACAAGCACGGCGAAGGCCGCACCAACATGGCTTACGGCTACGTGAACCGGCAGGGTTGATGGCGCAAGAGCTTGGGCTTGGGGCTGAGCCTCAAGCCTAAAAGCCAAGGCTGATCTGGGGTGAACCGCGCTCGATGCGGTATTGCTTGGGTTGCGTGGCCACCAGCGTCATGGGTTTCAAATGCTCAGGCAGCACCACGTTCAGCGTGGTCTCCTGCGTTTTGATTTGCACCCTGGCCTCGATGGTCATGTCATGCACATGTTGATCGGGTGTGGCAATGGCGCTCATGGTCACTTCGCGCAGGTATTTGTGCACCTGACGGGCATCGGTCCATGTCCAAGGGCTGGTGCTCAGTGCTTTGCCGCTGGCTGATCTGAATTGAATCTCCGACTGCAAACTCGCCGTCGTGCTCTTCCACGTCTTCGTAAATTCCTCGTCATTTTGCGAAGCCAGGCTGGCCAACAACACAAACTTCGACGCGGGCTTGGTGGTGGGTTTTTGAAGAGCGTCGATCAGGTTCATGTAAAAAACAGCATCCACATGCCCCTGTGCACGCAGGGTGAGGTTGACTTTGTTTTCTTGCAACTCATGCGCTGCAGCGTTGATGACGCTGAAAGCGCCGAACAACAGTGCCAAGGTGCTGGTGAACTTACGCATCATGAACTCACTTGCAGAAGTTCATCGCAGGCTGTGAGGTGTTGCCTGCATTGTTTTGAAAGATGAATTCCCAACAGGCGGTTTTGCCACTGTTGCCTGATTTGGCCAATTCCGTGGTCAGCGCTGAGCCGGTCATGGTTTTGTACAAAATTTTGTAAGTGCCAGCTTTATTTTCGGTGTAGGTTACCGAATTGTCATATGTTGTCTTGAAGATCGATTCAGTCGTGAACTCCAGGACCGAATAATCATTCGGGGTGCTCAGCGTCATGTTCGACACCGTGGGCAGCGGATCCACGGGTGGTCTGCGCAGGGTGGTGTATTTGGCCGCTTGTCCAGCCAGATCAGGGCTGGGTGTGCCGTACAAGCAGGACGCGATGTAGGGCGAGGTGTCGGTGACATGGTAAGCGTAGCCAGTCGGTGCGTTGGTGTTGGCTGTGGTGTTGCCCCCGCAAATATCGTCCCTGCTGGCGATGGTGCCATTGGGGTCGTTGTAGCCAAAGATGGCAAAACCATCCAAGGCCCAGCCGATCGGGTGGGTGTTCCAATAACTCGCTGATTGACCTGCCATCAAGCAGGTGGGTGCGGCGTGGTAGTGGTAGTCATCCGCACGACCTGCGTGGCCGTTGCAGATGTCAAGCTCACCCAAGACTTTGGTGTCTCCTCCAGTGATGCAGCCCCCTTGCTTACAGGGGTTGAAAATGGGTACGCCATTGACAGCCACCCCAATGGGACCGTCTGTCACGCTGGTTGTGCTGGCAGCAATCGCGGGCGCAAGCGGAATTTTCCAGCCGTTCGCACCAAGAAAATTTTGCGCCACAGGCACTTGCAAATTGGTGCCTGTGATGCCGTTCATCATGGTGTGGGTGGCCAAGCCATTCGAGCTGACATAGCCATACGTGCCGTCGCAGCTCACCGAGGCCGTGCCAAACTTCGATGAACGGGCCGAGTTTTGCAGGTAAACACAGGCAGGGCTGTGCCCATTGCCGCTATCGCCAGGCGCGTTGTACGTCATGCTCAAACTGGCGCTACCCAAGGTGATGGTGTTCAAGGCTGTTTTGAGGGCCGCACCAGAGACAGGCGTTGTGACATTCGGTGCCGACGACAGCGCATAAAGCGTGAAGGTGTAGGTTTTATCCCCAGCGCCGCTGGAGCAAGGTGCTTGGTAGCCCGCGTAAGCGCCGTCGTCACCCACGCCGTTCAGGCCAATGCCAAATGAGTCGGTGTTGAGTCGGGTGGTGGCTGCAGGAATGTTGTAGAGCACCCAGTTGTACTTGGTTTGGTCGGGTGCTACCGTGCTCATCAGCAAGGCAAATTCAGTGGTGTTTGCGGGTGTATTCGACCAGCTCAAGTCGGGCGAAGAGCCTTTGCCGTCACAGGTGTAGGTGGCGGTCATGGTGCTGCCCAGGGAACTGGACAAGCTCAATGAGCCAGTGTTGGTATTTGTGTTTGTGTCGCTTGAGCCAGAACTGCCGCCGCCTCCGCCGCAGCTGATCAAAACACCCGCGAGCGCGGCGATTCCGATCCTGACAAGGAGATGATGTGGAAGCTGCAAGGCCATGCGCTATCTCCAAGTCTGCGTATGCAGTCAATGATAGCAAGGTCCTGAGTCAGGCAATTTAAGCCTTTGATGCTTCGAAATTAAGAGCAGAACTTCACAGCTTGAGCGCTTTGCGCATCGCAAAGCTGATCACATCGACCGACAAGGGCTTGACCAGGTACTCCCGCACATTGAAGCGGGCGTACTTGCTGCGGTCTTCTTCGGTCACGCTGCTGGAGTACACAATGATTTGCGTGCTCGGTGGTATTTGCGCGTCGGTGTAGTCCAGCACATCGTGGCCGCGCACACCTGCAATGTCGTTGTCGAGCAAGATCAAATCAAAGCGGCGCACCTTGAGCATGTCGATCATTTGGTGCACATCAGAGACTTTGTGCAACTCAATCTCAATTTTTTTACAAGCAGCTTCCGCCAGTTTCAAACAAATGGGGTCGTCGTCGACAGCCAGACATTGGGGGGTGAGAAAGGTTGGCATAAAAATTAACGTGTCGAGGGTTCAATGAGGCTGCGCGCTGCGGAGCATGGCCTGTGGGTCGTGGAGCAAACCCAGGGTGTCTTGCGCGATGGCCTCGAAAGATTGCAGTTGGTATTCAAAATTGTGTGGAGCAGAGGCCAAGGCGTGCATGAGTTCTTTGGCGGCAAGGCTCAAAGCCATCAAGCTGGCCGCGCCCATGCCACCTGAGAGTTTGTGTGCGGCACGTTCGGCCAGCGCAAACTCTGTTGAGGCGCTGTAGCGACGGATGTGTTCTGATTCTTGCAAGAGTTGTTCGCGTGCCTGGACCAAGATGTCGGCTTGTTCTTCTACTGAAAACACTGAGAAGTTTTCTTGGAACATCGCTTCATCAAACAGCGGCAACTCTGTTGTGTTGATGAGGTTGTTGCTTGTCTTGCCGCTCATCGCGTCCCGAGGTCCAGCAGCTTGGCCTGATGTTGTGCGGCGCAACGCCCATTTGTGCAGCAGGGCCAGCAAGTCCGCGCGTCTGAAGGGCTTGGAGAGATAGTCAGAAAACCCGGCAGACAAAAAGCGGTCACGATCCGTCACCATGGCGTTGGCGGTGAGGGCCACCACCGGGATGTCGCGGTAGTTAGAAGCTTGCTCGCGAATCATGGCCACTGCTTCCAGGCCCGACATGTTGGGCATTTGGATGTCCATCAGCACCATGTCAAAGTGTTGCTTGGCCAAGGCGTCAAGTGCTTGCTGACCGTCCTCCACCATCACCAGTTCTTGCAACAGACCTTCGGTCATGCCGCTCGCGGTCATCCGGTTGATGGGGTTGTCCTCGGCCATCAACACCCGCAACTGGCGGGTCAGCGTCGCTGCATCCTGGTTGCCAGTGAGCTTCGAAATTTCAGATGGCTCTTCGGTTTGCACAGGCTGTTGATGAACAGGCTGTCGGTCCAGCACATGCTCAACATGCCTGAGCAATTGTCCGCGGTCAAAGGGCTTGGCGATCACGCCCACCACAGGATGGGGCCATTGCTCGGGTGTG